>CAZWPO010000014.1:54142-78800 GCA_964635975.1 uncultured Syntrophomonas sp. | reverse complement strand
CAAACAAGGGAACCGTCCCCTTGTGTGTCTGTCCGTCCCGGTATAGTATGCCCAAAATATTAATTTTTGGCTATCCTGGCTAAACAAGGCCAGAAGTCAGGAAAGGAGATCGCTACCACTTTGGAATTGGATATGGTGGTTTCTCCGTCTCCCCTCAGCGCAGCAACAGCCAGGCTCATGGCTATGCGGTGGTCATCCCGGCTGTCTACGACAGCAGCCTTGAAGCCATCGGGATTTCCATGGATGTTAAAGCCATCCTCCGTTTCTTCAATGTTAACGCCCATTTTGGATAGTTCAGAGCAAATAGCAACAATGCGGTCGGATTCTTTCACCCTGAGCTCGGATGCGTCTTTGACGGTCGATATACCTTCCGCCATCGCCATGGCAACGGCTAGAATAGGAATCTCATCTATCAGGCGAGGGATTATTTCTCCACTTACTTGAGCAGCCTTTAAACTGGATCCTATGACAATAATATCAGCGATTGGTTCTCCGCCGATGACCCTATAATTCTCAATTTTTATATCTGCCCCCATATCCTCAAGCACTTCGATCACACCAGCCCGGGTGGGATTTATTCCCACATCCTTGATCAGAAGCTCTGACCCGGGAATGATAGCGGCTGTTACCATGAAGAACGCTGCTGATGATATATCGCCTGGCACTTCAAATTGCTGGGCTTCTAATTCCCTGCCCGGTTGTAGGGTAATACTCGATCCATCCACCTTTAGCTCAGCCCCCATGGCAGAGAGCATTCGCTCACTATGATCTCTAGACTTCTCTGGTTCAAGCAAATGCGTAGTAGAACCAGCATAAAGTCCGGCCAGGAGCAAAGAGGTCTTTACCTGGGCACTGGCTACCGGCATGCTATAGCTTAGTCCATTCAGATTGCTGCTGCCCTTGATCGCAAGTGGAGGGTAGTTTCCGTCAGCCCGGGCTGAGATATCAGCTCCCATCATCTTGAGAGGCTCTATCACACGCCGCATAGGCCGTTTGTTCAACGAATTGTCTCCGCTGAGAACTGAAAAAAATGGCTGTCCCGACAGCAAGCCTGACAGCAGCCGGATGGTAGTGCCTGAGTTACCGCAATCTAAAATGTCCAGCGGTTCGCGTAGTCCGTAAAGGCCCTGACCCCGAATAATCATTCTGCCTTCCCATTCTTTAATATCGATGCCCAGGCTGCGCATGCAATTACAGGTGCTTAATGTATCCGCCGCCTTGAGAAAATTATTAACGGTTCCCTCCCCATTGGCCAGAGCGGAAAATATAACCGTCCGGTGGGATATGGACTTATCCGGGGCTACGGTGATCTCCCCTTTTATGGGTTTATTGGCCGGTAATATTATTTGCATAATTGTCCCCTATCTTAGCCAGGATTTAATCCCCTGAGCTTGAAGAGCTTCTACAGCCTTTTCAGCCATCTCCTGGGTAGGTACACCCAGACGGATGCTCCCCCCATCGCCTTCCCGCGCTCTCAGTATTTCTATATCAACTATATTGATTCCTTCACCATATAGTATGGATCCGAGCCTGGCAATAATACCGGGTTTATCTGGCACTATACAGACCAGGTCATAACATGAAGGTATTAAGGCTTTGCGGATTCTGGGCAGAGAATCCCTGATATCTTTGGCTGACTGCAGTTCCCGCCGCAGGCACTCCCGGTCATCATTCTGCAAAGCATCTTTGATTATAGCTAACCTACCTATCAATCCATCTAACTGCTCCAATAAGGGCACCTTGTTGGAAAATACTATATCCTCCCACAAATTTGGATTTGAAGAAGCTACCCTGGTAGTGTCACGGAATCCCCCCGCTGCCATCATCAATCCCTGCTGAGATCCTTCGGTCAGCTGTACCAGGGCCACGGCAGCGAGATGTGGTATGTGGCTTACAGTGGCCACCACCTGGTCATGGATTCTGGCATCCATAATTTCCATTCGCGCCCCGCTTACACCAAGAATCTTGATCAGCATGTCCTGGACTTCTGGAGGAGTGTCAGTTCGGGGGGTCAAAATATATACAGCGTTTTCAAACAGGTAGCGGTCGGCCCCGTTGATTCCCTGGGTCTCCGCACCCGCCATAGGATGCCCCCCAATCGCGAAAACACCCGGGGGCAAAGTGTCAAATAAACGCATTACATCTAATTTGGTGCTGCCCACATCACTGATCAGACATCCCGGCTTCAGAAATGGCTTGATTTGGTCGATTATGCCTTTGTAAGTACCCAACGGCGTACAGAGAAAAATTATCTCTGCTTCCGGCACACCTTCCTCTAATGAAACAATCTTATCCACGGCCCCGATAGACAAGGCTTTTTCAAGCGATTCCTTGTCCATATCACTACCCATTATGATTCCCAGGCCGGGACTGTCCTTCAGTGCCAGCCCGAGGGAACCTCCGATAAGCCCCAATCCGATGATCAAAATATTTTTTCCCATATTTAATCTTCCTGGTCCATTTCCACCTCATTCAAGGCTTTTCTCAATCGCTTTACCTTTCTGGTGAGGTTTTTAAAATTATCCGGCGTCAAAGACTGCGGTCCATCGGACATGGCCTCACTGGGATTCTGATGCACCTCAATGATTAAACCGTCGCATCCTGCTCCAACCGCGGCCAGGGCCATAGGTTCGACCAGTTTCCATTTGCCAGTTCCATGGCTAGGATCGACGATAATTGGGAGATGGGTCAACTGCCTGATCAAGGGAATCGCACTCAAGTCAAGTGTATTGCGGGTGTATTTCTCAAACGTGCGGATGCCCCTCTCGCACATGACAACGTTGGGATTGCCGCTAGAAATGATGTATTCAGCGGCCATTATCCATTCTTCGATGGTTGCAGATGGCCCACGCTTTAGCAGGATAGGCTTTTCAACCTTGCCCAATTCCCTGAGAAGAAAGAAATTTTGCATGTTTCTGGCTCCCACCTGAAGCATATCGGCATATTCTGCCACCAGTTCCACAATTCGCGGATCGACTATCTCAGTAACTACCGGAAGTCCGGTAAGCGCCCTGGCCTCAGCCAGAATCTCCAGTCCCTCTTGTTCTAAACCCTGGAAGGAGTAAGGTGATGTGCGGGGTTTGAATGCTCCTCCCCGAAGCATGGTGGCTCCTGCTTCTTTAACCATGCCGGCTATCTCTAAAAACTCTTTTCGGCCCTCCACCGCACAGGGACCGGCTATTATCTGAAAATTGCCGCCGCCGATCAGATGATCGCCGACCTTGACTACGGTGGGCTCCTTTTTAAACTCCTGAGATGTAAGTTTGAAAGGCTGCAGAATCGGGACCACCTTTTCCACTCCGGGCAAGGTTTCAAACAGGTCCATGTCCGCCTGGGTCCTTTCACCGATAGCTCCGATAATTGTTCTCTCCACGCCCTGCGATAGATGGACCAAAAAGCCGCGGCTCTTCAATTTTTCACCCACCTGGTCAATCCTGTCCTGGGCCGCATTCTTCTCCATTACAATAATCATCTGAAACTCTTCCTCCCTTTTTCGCTGCGGGGATGGGAAAATAAAAAGCCACAGGCGAATATTATCACCAATGGCATACTAATCCATGGTAAATATTTCCCACCGTCCTGCCATACTACATTTTTTGACTCAATCGCGAGCCTACCATCCTACATTATAAAGAATAACACGAAGCGCATAGAGCTGCCAGCCCTAATCATACATTTTTTGTGCCGAGTACCCTAGAGCTGTTTTCCTTCCAGCTGAGCCAGTATCTTTATCTTGCCGTAGAGCTGCAGGAAATTCTCGCGGGTAAGCGATTGTTTTCCGTCAGAGAGAGCATTATCGGGATCTTGATGCACCTCAACCATTATGCCGTCTGCACCAGCTGCGATCGCTGCCTTGGCTACTGGAGTGACCATTTTCCACTTTCCCGTGGCGTGGCTGGGATCGACGATAATGGGAAGGTGGCTCAGTTCCTTGATTATGGGGACAGCGCTGATGTCTATGGTATTGCGAGTGTATGGCTCGAAGGTCCGGATGCCGCGTTCACACAGGATGAGCTGGTGGTTCCCCTCACTCAATATATATTCAGCTGCCAGCAGCCATTCTTCTATCGTGGCGGATAGTCCTCTTTTTAGCATAACCGGTTTATCGATTCTACCCATCTCCTCCAGGAGTGAGTAATTCTGCATATTGCGACTCCCGATTTGGAATACATCTACGCAGGGGTACAGTATATCAAGATCACGAACATCCATTATCTCACTGACCGTAGGCAATCCCGTAATCTCTCGCGCTTCCTGTAAAACGCTTAATCCCTCGCTGCCCAATCCTTTGAAAGAATAGGGTGAGGTGCGTGGTTTGTACAGGCCGCCGCGCAAGACGTTCGCACCAGCATCGGCTAAAAATAATGCCAAAGCCAGGTAGTCTTCACGGTTTTCCACAGCACAGGGTCCAGCGATTATGGTGCAGTGCCCTTCCCCGATGACTGCCTCGGTCCGCAGACCCTTAACTGCAACCATGGTGTTCTCTTCCTTGCTCTTTCGATAAGCCAGTTTGTAAGGCTTCATTCCTTTTCCCGCCTTTAAGCTTTGTCCTGTTCTATATTCTATAGAATTAGTGCATATTATTAAAGAATATTTAAGCAAACATCGCCTTCCCTCCTTAATTTTTTGGCTTGCTGTGCCATTTATGCTATATTGTTGGCATAAAGCTTTCCTGGCAGGCTCTCTAACAATTATTTTCGTGCCGAATTCCGCCTCAATTTTTAATCAGCCAGTACATTGTCGACAGCGGAGGTTATCATATGGGTGATTTTCTTAAAATGGCTATACTGCAGATGCAGGTTGAAGAAGATAAGAGTACAAATCTGGGCAAAGCTGCCCGGATGGTAAAAGAAGCGGCCCTTCAGGGCGCCCGGGTAGTCGTACTACCGGAGATTTTTAATGCTCCTTATCAAGCCGGGCGTTTTCGAGAATATGCTGAGCCCTATGGAGGCCCCACTACAATTCTTCTGGGTGAGTTAGCGTCCTTGTATGGGGTCATGCTGGTAGGGGGATCCATTCCGGAACTGGATAACGAAGGCCGGATATACAATACATCGTTCATATTCGGGAGCCGGGGAGAGTTATTGGGGCAGTATCGCAAGATGCATCTTTTCGACATAGACATCCCGGGTAGTATAACCTTCCGAGAGTCGGACAGCCTGAGCTCCGGTAAGGATCTATGCGTCTTCCAACATGACGGGCTGTGTTTTTCAGTACTTATCTGTTACGACATTCGCTTTCCGGAACTATCGCGCCTGGCCGCGCTGCGCGGTTCTCAGATCCTGGTGGTTCCAGGGGCCTTTAACCGCACTACCGGGCCGCTGCACTGGGAGCTTTTAATGCGCTCCCGGGCAGTTGACAATCAGGTTTTCGTTGCGGCTGCTTCCCCGGCTCTTAACAGAAATTCATCCTACCTGGCCTGGGGGCACTCCATGCTTGTGGATCCATGGGGCCAAGTTGTCGGATCTGCCGGGGATGACGAGGAAATCCTGGTAGTGGACCTGAATCTATCAGCTCTTAATGAGGTCCGCAGCCAGATCCCGGTTCTTAAACAGAGGCGCAGTGATCTATATGATCTGAACTGGCGTAGAGATGACATAACAAACAGGTAATGAATCGGATGTTGATCATGGAGGTAATGGAGCATGAAGTCATATACTGAATATCTTTGGTTCGATACCCAGAAGAGACGCGAATACGTGCGCATAACCGACCTGGTTCGGAGCATATGCACGAAGAGCGGCATTCAGGAGGGGATGATTCTGGTCAGCGCTATGCATATTACAGCAGGAGTTTTTGTCAATGACAATGAGTCTGGCATTCTTGAAGACCTGGATATTTTGCTGGAGAAACTTGCTCCTCAGGGCCTGGACTATAATCACCACCGTACTGGAGAAGTAAATGGTGACGCGCATCTAAAAAACCTGCTTATTCATCATCAGGTCATAATTCCCATTACATCAGGAGACCTGGATCTGGGCCCCTGGCAGGAAGTCTTCTATGCCGAGTTCGATGGGCAGAGACGCAAAAGAGTGGTCATCAAAGCCTTGGGAGAATAAACACTAAGGGGGACAAAAAAAGCGAATGTCTGCGGCGTTTAATTGATCCCACCCAATCTAGCACATCGGGGGCATTCCTTGACCGAAGGCGAGGCGCGTCCCCATACCCAGCCTGCCTCCGCAGGCTATAAACGGCCTTGCCCTTCGCCTCCGGGTGACCTTTAATTAAGGTTTGAACTTTTTGATTGATCTACGTAGCATCAGCTAAATCCTGCCTTAAAACTCTTGCGCCTTTCAGATATATGTGGCGGATTTCTTCCTGGCTTTTCTCTGTATTGATATGTATGAGCACCCGAATGCACAGCTTTAAGGATCCGGGGACCTCGATTTCCTGAAAGCATAACATGGGCACTCTGTCCCATCCCAGTGCCCTGGCGGCAACTGCCGGAAAGTCCGATTTTATGTCGCTTGTAACCGAAAAAAACACGCTGGCGATATCAGAGATCTCAAAGCCGTTGCTCTCGCTAATTTTCTCCAGCAATTCAGATGTCGCTGCCAATACTTCACTTGAAGCATCCCTGGTGATTGTGGTAGCTCCACGAATACCTCGAATTAGCACAGCTACCACCCTTTCTCACTGCCAGGCGACGCCGCCCGGTGTCCAAGGCCTATGGCAACTTCATCCAGATGCAGCAAGCCAATACCGGCAAAAATCGCGACGCTGACATGGTCTTTATGGCGGGCGATGCCGATTTTCCCGCCTACATTCAATCCCAGGGCCTTGCTCATGATCTGGTTGACCGCTTCACGTGCCGCTCCAGCTATAGCCCCTTCATCGGAGTGAGTATCTTTAATGACCCCCTCCCGCTTGGCGGCCACTACTGATCTTTCAACGATCTTCCCTACCGAGCTGATGAATTCCCCTCCGAAATCCACCGCAACTGCTTTAACTGCATATTCATCCCAGAGGTCTTTCTTAAGTTGGGTCTCTTCTGCCCGGGAGGCAGTCATGGCCATCTTAATAGCGGCTGTGGCCACCACTTTACTTCCTATTTCCATACTACACACTCCCCGCCGTAAGCTGCTCGTAAAATCGCAACTATGATCGTATTATTTATTTAGACAGCCTTTCAATAGTCATAGATCGCTTAAAGGAGACTGCCGGGGCTGTTCCCCGGCCGCTCAAAACTAATATTTCTGATCTAGGCTTATTTTACTACTACTTTACCGAGCATTACTATCCCCTGGTTGGTCTGGAAGGTCTGGTTTTTTTGTGGACTGCTGATATTTGCGGATGTATCTGTAACTTTAAATGCTACCGGGAAATTGTAATAGGTGGCATCAATTTCTACTACGTCTCCAGCCATGAGCTCCAGACGCACTTGTTTCTCACTGAAATCAGACGCTTTTCTATGGTTGACCAGGACGAATGCCCTGGGCAAGGACGAAAATTTATCAAGCGATATTGTCAAAACCGCATCCGGTGATTGGGTCTGGGCCTGCGAAGCAGCAATTTCCTGAGAGTTGGAAGAAAGAGATTCTCCATCCTTGCCAAGCACCTGTTCATATTTCTGCCCTTCCATACGTTCCCCGACACTTAGATAAAATCGATAATCATCTCGGGTCATCATCCCCTGTACAACTACCAGCGCCACTGCGCTTAGTATCACAATACGAATCAGGTATTTTTCAACCAGAATTACAAAGCGTTTCATTTAACAACCCCCCGGCAAAGGCTTACACTATATTATGCCCTGGCTAGAAGGTTTATCCATGCTGCTCCCTAGAATTGCGCAGGCCATGGCGGCTGCTCCAAATCCGTTGTCGATATTCACCACAGCAACACCGCTCGCACAAGTATTCAACATAGCTAGAAGTGCCGCCAGACCCTCAAAACTTGAGCCATAGCCGATGCTGGTAGGAACGGCTATTATAGGTTTCCTGGTCATCCCTCCGACTACACTAGCCAGGGCTCCTTCCATTCCCGCTGCGACAATGACCACCTGAGCGGAATTGATTCTGGGCAGCACTTCTATAAGTCTGTGCAGCCCAGCAACTCCAACATCATAAGCCCTTTCTACCTCGACACCCATGAGCTCAAGGCAAACTGCAGCCTCTTCAGCGACCGGGATATCAGCAGTTCCTGCCGACAACACCATCACCGAACCGGCTGTTTTTTTTAATTCCCCCTTCAGATAAAGCACCCGGCCCAATTCGCTGTATTGGATTTCGGGCAGCTCATCTATCAAAGCCAGGTATGTTGACCTGTCAGCTCTTGTCCCGATCACATTCTCGTTCTTTTTCGCCAGAGCGGAAAAAATGCGCTTTATCTGCTCATCGCTCTTTCCCGGGCAGAATACCACTTCCGGGAAATGATCACGCATAGAGCGGTGATGGTCGACCCTGGCAAAGCCCAGATCTTCGTATGGCATTATTCCAATTTCTTCGCAGGCTTCGGCAGGAGTCTTTTCCCCCTTGCTGACCTCTTCTAACAGGTTCATGAGTCTAGCTCTATTCATACTCCTTATAATCCCCCGTAAATATTTAGCCTTTCGTCAACATTATACCAGCCGATGTCTGCCAGTGTGCCAATAATCTGATCTGCCATGCCTCTGGCCCGGTCGATATCCTGAGGAAGAAACTCCAGACGCGCCCTGTCGATCGATGTCCTTACTCTTACCAGTTTAAAACCCAGCTTCTTGAGCAGGTATTCTGCGTTGTCTATGGCTGCAATGTGGGCGGGATCGATAATCACTCCGCTGGCAACCCTAGTAGCAAGGCATGATTCGGGCATCATATCGGCTATAGGCAGATTTAAGTCTTTTGCATATCTGCGTATGTCCTCTTTCCCAATTCCGGCTTCAAGTAAAGGGCTGAATACACCGTGCTCTTCCGAAGCTCTTCTTCCTGGCCTGTGCTGGCCCAAATCATCATACTGGGTCCCGTCGGAGATTCGAAATCCCCGCAGCAGATTATGTGTCTCCAACAAAGCCAGGCGTCCTTTTTTGCAGTGGTAACATCGTAAATCATCATTTTTGATAAAATCCGGTTCGTGCATTTCTGGCCCTGGAATAATCAGCATTCGAGCCCCAAAATCTTTGGCAAAGCGTATAGCCCGGAGAAAATGTCCTTTCGGAACAATCTCTGAAACAAAATTAACGGCCCAAACTTGGCTCCGGTCAAAAAAGCGGGTGAGACACCAGAGAAGAAATGCGCTGTCCATACCACCAGAGTAGGCTAGCGCAATTTTTTCTTCAGACGCAAGTATATCTTTTAAAAGCTCTAGTTTTTCTTTATTACCAATTTTCCCGGGCATATTCCACCCCAATGAGAAAAGCCTCTCGGTTATTGCTTATAACCTTATCGCTCTTCCCTTTGAATACTATAGGGAAGGCATCAATAGCATCTTCCAGCTTTACAATCCCGGTTTTAGCAACGTAAGCACCCAACAGGATCATATTCGCACCACGAGGATTGCCGACCGCTTCGGCAACCTGATTGACCGGCATGGCCAGGATTTGTAAATCACTGCGCCTGGGATCCCGATCTACCAGGGACGTATTGATGACCAGAGTGCCGTTTTTCCTTATCCTGTCTTCAAATTTATCCATCGAAGGGCGATTCATAATTATAGCTGCCGTCGGATTTTCAGTTAAGGGAGAGCTTATCTCTTCATCTGATATGGTTACCAGACAATTGGCCGTACCACCGCGCATCTCGGCCCCGTAGGAGGGCACCCAGGATACGTTTTTACCGATGTGCATGGCCGCGTGGGAAACAAACAAGCCCATAGCAAGAACACCCTGACCTCCAAAGCCGGCAAATAAAACTTGTTGTTCTTTAGCCATGCCGTTATTCCTCCTTGACCTTGAATTCACCAAGCGGGTAATAGGGTATCATTTCTTCACCAACCCACTTCAGAGCTTCAACCGGGCTTAAACCCCAGTTGGTCGGGCAGGTGGAAAGAACTTCCACCATGGTGAAGCCCAGTCCCTTCATCTGGGTCTGAATAGCTTTTTTCAAAGCCTTTTTGGTTTTATTCACATTGGCCGGAGTGTTGACAGCGGTACGTGCGATATAGGCTGCTCCATCGGTTATGGATAGGAGTTCCGCCATTCTTACCGGATAACCTGCGCCTTCAATCGATCGTCCATAAGGCGAGGTAGTTGTCACCTGTCCCAAGAGTGTAGTGGGCGCCATCTGCCCTCCGGTCATGCCATATATAGCATTATTCACGAAAATAACCGTTATCTTTTCCCCTCGGTGAGCAGCATGGACTATTTCCCCCATTCCAATAGAAGCCAGATCCCCGTCACCCTGGTAAGTGATTAAACAGCGGTCGGGCAGCAGCCTTTTTATGCCGGTGGCAATAGCAGGAGCCCGGCCGTGAGCTGCTTCTAAAGTGTCAAAGTTGAAATAATCATAGGCCAGCACGGAGCAACCTACCGGGCAGATTCCGATAGCCCGCTCTCTCAGGTTCATCTCATCCAGGCATTCAGCAAGGATTCTATGAATAATGCCATGAGTACAGCCAGGGCAATAGTGGAATTGGGTGGTTCTAAGACTCTCCGGTCTTTTCGCTACAATTTTCATTAGTATCCCTCCCTTTCCATAACTGCCACTATCTGCCGGAATAGCTCTTCGGGGCTGGGAGTTATTCCTATGCGTCCATAGAAATCCACCGGCACCCTTCCGTTCACAGCCAGGCGAATATCCTCAATCATCTGCCCCATGCTTATCTCGATGGATAAAAAGCGTTTGGCAGTCTGAGCGATCTCAGAAACGACTTTCTCCGGAAAGGGCCACAGAGTTATCGGCCTGATCAAACCGACTTTTCGTCCCCGTTTGCGAGCTTCCATCACCGAGCGTTTGACTATGCGACCGATTATGCCGTAAGCCACAACCACCAGGTCAGCATCTTCCACCATATAGGTCTCAGCCCGCTGCTCTTGAGCACAAATCTCTTTATATTTATTATTGAGGTGTATGTTTCTTTCTTCTAGAAATTCCGGCGATAGATGGAGTGTGTTTACAACATTGGGAGCCCGGTTTACACATCCAGTGGTAGCCCAGGGCTTGTCCACAAATTCGGTAACCGGTTCGGGCATGACTATAGGCTCCATCATCTGCCCCAGAGTGCCTTCGGCCAGGATCAAAACCGGGGTGCGGTAGCGGTCCGCCAGGTCATATCCCTGAAAAGCAAAGTCCATCATCTCTTGAACGCCGGATGGTGCGAGAACTATGGTACGATAATCGCCGTGACCTCCGCCGCGGGTCGCCTGGAAATAGTCAGCCTGGGATGGTTGAATACCGCCTAAGCCCGGGCCCCCGCGGGACAGATTTACTATCAAGCAGGGCAGTTCAGCCTCGGCAATAAAAGATATCCCTTCCTGCTTCAGGCTTAAGCCGGGGCCTGAAGAAGCGGTCATAACCCGTGCTCCTGTGGAAGCTCCCCCATATACCATATTGATGGCTGCAAATTCACTTTCCGCCTGCACAAAAACCCCGCCGATTCTGGGCATGGTGCGGGCCATATATTCGGCCAGTTCACTGGAAGGAGTGATGGGATAGCCAAAAAAAGCCTTGCATCCTGCTCTAATAGCTCCTTCGGCCAGGGCCTCATTGCCTTTCATCAATACTTTTTCCATATGTATCACTCCCTTTCGACTACGATGATCATATCCGGGCACATGATAGCGCATATAGCGCAACCAGTACACTTCTGTTCATCACTCACGGTTACCGGGTGGTATCCCAATTCATTGAGCTGATCATTATCCAGCTGGAGTATACCCTGCGGACAAAACGTAATACACAGCTCACATGCTTTGCAGCGCTCATGATCAAATGTGAGCCTGCCTTTTGCCATGTTACATGCCTCCCTCGAATAAGTCCTGTAACCAATCAGGCCGCAGATAAAGACGAATCTTTTTCAGTAGAGAGCCGTAAATCGGAAACAACTCAGAATAAAACCTCTCATGAACAGTTAAAAAGGAAACCGGCAGGTTCATGGCCCTGGCATAGGCCTGCACCCTTTGGTGTCCTTCCATGATTGTGCTGACGTCGCTGGCTTCAACCAGATTGGGATTACTTATAATCCCTGTAAACGCCATCCTGCCCGCTCTTTCCAGACCCGCCTTCAGCTCTTGAACGCTGTCCAAGTCTCCAGCAAAAGGCCGGTAAGGATTAACGACCAGATACAGATCTATTGAGCTTCTCTGTTTAACCCAGGTACTTAGATATCCAAGAACTACCGTTCCGACTTCGTCGCCAGCCAAATCGATGATCATATCGTTGTCCTGGCGCAGGTGTGTCAGTATGTTGGCAGGTATATGGGGAACATCACCAAAAGAAAGGTCTCCTGAAGGAGCAACCAGCGTAATGCCTTTGTGATTCAGTTCCTTTTTCAGATCCCTGGAAACAAAATATGGATTGACCAGGTCAAGATCGACAAGCGTGACCCGGGTCGACTCTTGAGCCTTCTCCATAGCCCAATTTAAAGCCACTTCACTTTTGCCACTGCCAAAGCCCCCGGCAAAAACAGCCACACTTCCCAATTCTTTTCCCTTTCCCGCTCTAAATATCTTATTCAGTACTGTATAACAGAAACGGGCGAAAATCAACAAAAAATTATGATATTGGACATTTTACAAGCCAATATCATATAATTGTATTCTCGTTTTGTACACTTATAGCGTTATGACTGTCTATCACAGACAGACATGATATGGATATCTACTGAAGGCTCTGTGGATCAGATAATAAATCCACCAGTTCCGAAATCATGGACTCGATGTCCTGCTCAGTCAGGCCCAACGTTTGTAGTGCCCCTGCGGAAACAGGATACAGTAGTCCGTCTACGCCCATTCCGATCCCCATCGATAGGCAGATAGCATCAGCAAGATGAACTATAGCCGTAAGTTTTGGATTGGTAACAGCCTTATCGGGATAATGATGATATGCTATGGCCTCTACCAATTGAGGAGGAAGATTCCATTTCTCAGCCACCCTGGATCCGACCAGGGCATGAGTAAATCCCAAAATCTCCTCCTCCGCCTCCATAAAAGGCATTTCCCGGGATTCTACCAGGTCAACAACCTCATGATAAGCATTTTTCATGAAGTGGTTTAGTATGACCTTTCCTATATCATGCAGTAGCCCGGCTGTATAGGCAGCATCCAACTGCATAAATTTGCTCCGCCTGGCAACTGTGCGGGCGATTATAGCGCAGGCCTGTGAATGACGCCATAACTCCCCTTCTTCCAGAGCATACCCCTCATACTTCTTGTTCAGCATCTCACTCACAGCAGCAGCAAGAACGATGCTCCGTATGGTATTAAACCCCAGCAGAACCACAGCATCCGTGACAGATGCTATCCGGCGCGCATAACCATAATAGGCGGAATTGGCAAGACGCAAAACCCTGGCGGTCATAGACTGGTCTTGATTTAAGACTTTGTTGATATCCTGAGCGGTGGTATCAGGATCGTCTGTCATTTTCATTACTCTTAATACTATCTGGGGTAGTGCAGGTATATCATTAACCCTTTCTACAATAGTCTCAAGACTGATTTTTTCCATGCCCCAGGCCCCCTTACACTTATTTCCAACTGTCCATCTTTCTCTCCAGTGCCTGTCGGTAATTGGCCAGTTCATCATTAACCTTAATAAAAAGCCTTTCCATATCCAGACGGTTCAAGACCAGTTCCTCAGGTTCAATAGCTTCTATCTTCCGGAATTCTTCTTTCATTGTAAACCGAACTGCATCCTCAATGGAATTCGCGGAAAAAGTTATTACAACCGGAGCAAAACTAAGCCCCTTTTCACTTACATCCTCATATATGGTATAGACTTCCTGACTCATGTCGATATCTTCGATGCTTATCCCCTGGATAGGCACATTCCTACACAGCGTGGCTTTTTGCTGTCGTATAGCTTCTGCCATTTCAGCACTGCTCTTGCCTCCGAACAATTTTCCGGACTTTCCTTTTCCTGCATAATCAAAGCGCACCCGTAGTTTGAGTTTGCCCATACAGCGTTTCCCCCTAATATTAGTATATAATACCATACCATCAATGGTAAAAGCTCTCTGCCAGCTCGGCCATAAAAAGACCCAGGGCTGCCGCCAATCCCTCTCCGTGATTCATAGATAGATCCAATACCGGCTCCAGGTTTAGCCGATCCAGGATTATCGCGTGTCCCGGTTCCAAACAAACGCTCGGGCATATCAACAAGCTAGGGACCTTTTCTTCCATAAAACTGGCTAAAAGGGCGGCTGTAGAAGTAACAAATCCATCTAACATCACCGGAGTTCCTGTTCGGGCAGCAGCACATATAAAACCGGTTAAAGCAGCTATTTCGAGGCCGCCAAATCGAGCCAGTAAATCCATAACATCATTAGCTTGAGGATGCCTGTGCTCTAATGCCTGCATTATGAGGTCGGCCTTTTTATACATCTTATCTCTGTCCGATGTGCCAGGCCCAACCAGAGACTGGGCAGGCAGTCCGGTAGCAGCCGCTGCCAGTGCTGCTGCGCATATGGTGTTGCCTACCCCTATTTCTCCAAGTCCAACAATATCAGGTCCTGTGTTACTGATAAGCTGCCAGGTGGAACTGCCTGCCGATATTGCCGCGGCAACCTCAAAGCGCTCGAGAGCATCCTCCTCAACAAAATTCCGGGTTCCCCGGCTGACTTTTTTATAAACCACATCTTGGTGTTTAACATCGTCACATAAACCTATGTCAATGATCCACTCTCGCTTCTCCAGGCGTTTTAGGAGCCTGGCAGTAGGTCTGGTACCCGACAGATGTGCTCTCACTATTTGATCTGAGCCCAGCGGGGCAAAATGGCTGGTGCGTTCAAGGCTTATGCCGTTGTCGCCTGCGAAGACTACCAGCGTCCATTCCCGGGCCCTGCAGCCCAGGCTCTCCAGCCGGGAATAAAGTTCATCCATTTTCCCCAGGCCATAGGGGCTTTGAGCTTTCAAATCTTTTTACCTTCCTGAACTCAATAAAAATTGCATATCAAGATAGAAAACAGCTTCATCATTCACGATTTTGTAATGGAAGACTTCAAGCGGCCTACTTCTCCAGGGGTAAGAAAGCGGTACTTTCCTTTTTGGACGCCCCTCAGGTTTAAGAAGCCGAAGGAAATTCGCTTCAAGGTGATTACCGGAAAACCTACAGCCGCACACATCCTGCGTACTTCGCGCTTTTTCCCTTCACCAATTTCTATTTCAACCAGGCTGGTTTGTTCGTCGTTCTTTATTATTCGAACTGAAGCCGGAGCCGTAATCCCGTCATCAAGCTGCACTCCCTGGCGAAGCTGCTGCAGGGCTTTTTCGCTGATGCGCCCCTGAAGAGCGGCCTGGTATTTTTTCTTTATTCCGTAACGGGGATGGGTCATTAAATTCGTGAATTGCCCGTCATTGGTCATCAACAGCAGACCTTCAGTATCATAATCCAGCCTTCCTACCGGGTATACCCTGGTTCCCAGACCTTTTACCAGGTCAGCCACGGTTGGCCGACCCTGCGGATCGCTCAGGCTGCTTAAATAACCGGGAGGTTTGTTTAAGAGAATATATACTTTACTCTCAAACTTCAGCACCTTCCCATCCAGCAGCACTAAATCCGACTCAGGATCGACCCTGGTTCCCTGCAGAAGAGCAACTTCGCCGTTGATGCTAACTCGCCCCTGGCTAATTAGCGTTTCAGCCTTTCGCCTGGAAGTTATTCCGGCCTGCGCTAAAAACTTGGCTAATCTCAAATCAAAGTCCATCCTTCATAAATTCAGGAATATGAAGAATAATTTTCTACATAACTATTCTTTTTCCCTTTTGAACACTCAAATGAATGCAAAAAACTGCTGACCAATTATCATCCACAAATATTTTGTGTTTTTTTCTGCTATTATAGACTTATGTTGATTGTTGAAATTGACGAGCCGATTTAAATATTAAAGGTGGGAAGAAAATGGCCAAACCAGGAATCGATAAGGATAAAATAGAAGTTGCGGTAAAAATGCTCTTGGAGGCTATCGGAGAAGATCCATCTAGAGAGGGATTGCTGGATACTCCGCGTCGGATGGCCAGCCTGTATGAAGAAGTGTTTTCAGGGATCAATGAAGACCCGCATGAACTCCTGGATGTTTCTTTCACCGAGTTTCATGATGAGCTGGTACTGGTAAAGGACATACCCCTATATTCAATATGCGAACATCACCTGCTGCCTTTCTACGGGAAAGCACATGTTGCTTACATCCCCAGAGGAGGTAAAGTAGTGGGCATCAGCAAACTGGCAAGGGTGACCGAAGTCTATGCCAGCCGGCCCCAGCTGCAGGAGCGTTTGACTTCTCAGATCGCTGATTGTATCAATAAGACCCTCAATCCGTATGGAGTCGCAGTAGTGATCCAGGCTGAGCATATGTGTATGACTATGAGAGGTATAAAAAAGCCTGGCGCCCTAACGGTGACTTCAGCAGTCAGGGGGCTTTTTGAAACTAAAGCTGAAACCCGGGCTGAGCTTTATTCTCTGATACTCAACAAATAACAACTAATGTTTATTCTGTTGATTTAGATAATTGACGGTTTATTTATACCCGGATCAAAACTATTCAATGAAGAAGACCGCGGTCGGTATGAGCCGATCTCGAGATCAAGGACATAGTCTTTGTGGTAGTCTTTCAGGTTTGAAGCTATATCGGAGAGCAGGTCCACCATTTTATTTACTTCATCTACAGTGTTGTAAGCGCCAAGACTTATTCTCACCATGCCTGGCATCTGCCAGGCATGAATTTCGTTGGCATGAGCAAGCTCGGCGTAGCTCTCACCGAGAAGATACCTCACATATGGCTGGGCGCAAAAACAGCCGGTCCGTACCCCTATCCCCTCTTCATAACATAAAATAGCACCCAATAAACTGTGATTGATTCCTTTCACATTAAAACTGATCACTCCAACGCGGGGGAAATCGCCATATATAGTAATCCCTTTTACACCTCGCATGAGGCGGATCGCATATTCGCATAGTTCCTGCTCATAATCGGCTATCCCTGCAATTCCCCATCCTTTGATGAATTTGAGTGTTTCAGCAAGTGTAAAAGCCCCCACCACATTGGGAGATCCGGCTTCTTCGCGGTCTGGAAGTCCCGCCCAAACAACCCGGCCAGGGGCTACCATGTATACGGTTCCTCCGCCCACATAGTCCGGCTCACCTTTCAGAAAAGTATCCCGGTGTCCAATCAGGGCGCCGCATCCATAGGGAGCATATATTTTATGACCGGAGAAAGCCAGGTAATCGATATGGTCTGGCTGGTCGTGAGATTTCATATTCAGCGCTTGATGCGGGATCAACTGGGCTGCGTCCACCAGTATCCTGGCACCGTATTCGTGAGCCAGAGCGGCCAAATAGTAAATATCATTGATATGACCGGTCACGTTTGAGGCTCCGCATACGGTCATCAGCTTTACCCTCGGATACCAGAGCCGAAGTTTTTTTTCCATATCTTTTAGGTCCAGACGCCCCCTGTCATCAAGCCCTCCGTAGTATACATGCCCGTTCCTGCGCCAGGGCAGGTCGTTAGAATGATGCTCCATCATGGTGCTTATCACTATGTCCAGGGGGGATAGATTGAGACGGTAGGATAGTTTGTTGATAGCTTCGGTGGTGTTTTTGACCAGTATGACCGTATCCCTGATAGGGTCCGCACCAACGAAGGTGGATATAACCTCGTGGGCCTGCTCAAAAGCCCGGGTGGATATCATAGATTTGTAGCCCGTACCCCGGTGAACCCCGGAATACCATGAGAGCAGCTCCCGGGTCTTATTAAACACCGGCTCCAATGCCGGAGTGCTTGCGGCATTATCAAAATTTATAAAGGTGCTCTTTTTTCTCCTGCGCAGAGGCACTTTAGTATCTATGCCCATAATATGGCGTCTAAATTGTCTAACATTAAAGATTTGCTGCCTGATTATCTCCACCCCAATATCATCACTTTAGTAACTGTTCTCATACATAATACGAGGCGGCATTCAGTATTGACACTAATTAAGCAAGCTAGATAAAAAGCTGCATATCAGCCTTAATTGCATCCTTTAAATACGCCTGCACATCCATCACTTCAACCCCATCGATGAGTTCCTCCTGCCTGAATCCCATTATTTCCATAGACAGCTGGCAGGCACACATCCGCACCCCTTTCTTACGAGCTGCTTTCACAAAAACCGGTAGTCCCGGAGCATCTTCTTCCCCCATCATTTCTAACAACATGACTTTGCCTAAACCCGCCATATTCATTCTGGATAAAGGAAGTCCTTCAGGCCCGGCCGGGGTGGCAAGCGAGAACATCTTTTCATAGATGCTTTTATCCTCGAGTGTCAACTTATCAGGGTCTCGAAGCAGCATTAACCCCCAGAAAGCAAAAAACATAGTAACTTCAACATCCATATCACGAGCTCCATTGGCAATGATAAATGCAGCCAGAGCCTTGTCATATTCAGCGCTGAACATCAGAAGATTAGCACTCTGCCCACTCAAAAGCATAAAACCTCCTCGATATGATTGAATCTAGGTTTAGCTTTTCCGGGGATCTACCATTTATGCAGTTTTGAAGATGTACAAATAAAACCGGCAGTTTCTTAAACTACCGGTTCATATTCACTTTTTGCACAGCTTGATTTCAGTATCACTTACTCGTGCGTTATGCTCTTAGAAAAGTCCCACGATAGTCCCATCCTCTAAAATATCGATCTTTTCAGCAGCCGGGGTTTTGCCTAGACCCGGCATGGTCATCACATCCCCGGCCAGGGGGACTATAAACCCGGCTCCGGCAGAAAGCTTCACTTCCCGGATATGGATGTCGAATCCGCGCGGTCGTCCTAACAGGGCTGCATTGTCTGATAGGGAGTACTGAGTCTTAGCCATACATACCGGCAGATTCCCATAACCCTGCTTTTCCAGACGGTCCAGAGTACGCATGGCGGCAGCCGAATAATTTACCCCATCTGCTCCGTATATTTCCCGGCATATAGTCTCTATTTTACTGATTAAGGTTTGATCCAGGTCATATATGAATTTAAACTGATTGGCTTTCTCAGCAGCGGCTAAAACCTTTTCCGCGAGTTCCAAACCACCTTCCCCGCCTTTAGCCCAGACCCGGGAAAGAGCCATGTCTGCTCCAAGACTCCTGCATTTTTCCAAAAGAAGCTCAATTTCCTGCGGGCTGTCACTTGGAAATTCATTTACAGCTACCACCACCGGCAGACCAAAACGCTTCACATTGTCGAGGTGCTTCTCAAGATTGGCAAGTCCTTTCTCCAGGGCGGGTAGATTCGGTTCCTGCCACTGGTCTTTACTCAATCCTCCATGGTTTTTTAGAGCCTTAATGCTGGCCACCAGCACTACCGCATCGGGTCTGAATTCCCCGTAGCGGCAGACGATATCAAAGAATTTTTCCGCTCCGAGGTCCGCACCAAAACCAGCCTCGGTTACCATTACATCTCCAAGCTTCAGCCCCATACGGGTAGCTACGATACTATTGGCACCATGAGCAATGTTAGCAAACGGACCGCCATGAATAAAAGCAGGCGTGTTTTCCAGCGTCTGGACCAGGTTCGGTTTGATCGCGTCTTTGAGCAGTAAAGTCATCGAACCGGCAGCTTTCAGGTCATCGGCGGTAATCTCTTTTCCGTCGTAACTATAGGCTACCACTATACGTTTGAAGCGCTCTTTGAGATCCATGAGATCTTTGGCAAGGCACAGGGCTGCCATAACCTCGGAAGCAACACTTATATCAAAGCCAGATTCTCTGGGAACGCCATTAATGCGCCCGCCCAGTCCCAGCACAATATTGCGCAAAGCTCTTTCATTAAGATCCATAGCCCGGCGCCATACTATGTTGCGTGGGTCTATCTGCAGGCGGTTGTCGTGATGAATATGGTTGTCCAACAGGGCGGCCAGGAGATTATGGGCAGTGCTGACCGCATGAATATCCCCGGTAAAATGCAGGTTGATATCTTCCATGGGAACCACCTGAGAATAACCGCCTCCGGCCGCTCCCCCCTTTACTCCAAAGCTGGGGCCTAAAGATGGTTCGCGCAATCCTATAATACCCTTCTTTCCCAGTCTGTTTAAGGCCTGCCCCAATCCTACGGTTGTGGTGGTCTTCCCTTCTCCAGCTGCGGTTGGATTTATAGCCGTGACGAGAACCAGCTTTCCGTCGGGTTTATCTTTTAAGCGCTCAAGGACATCCAGCGACACCTTGGCTTTATATTTGCCATACAATTCAATATCGTCTTCGCCGAGATCCAAACCCCTTGCTATTTCGCTTATGGGCTTCATTACTGCGCTTTGAGCAATTTCAATGTCGCTTCTCAATGGCTTATCCTCCTTTGACAGCTTTCTCGGTATAGTTTCCCCTACCAAGGTCATTTTTCCTCCTTTTTTAGACCGGCAAGGTCTAATCTGTCGTGGAAGCGGGTTCTACCCGAACAGCTTATGGCAGATGTATAGCGACGCTAGAAATCCGGTGATATCGGCAGTTAAGCCAGTAATCGGGGCATAGCGGTATTTTTTGATCCCGACTGCCCCAAAATAAATGGTTAAAACGAAGAAAGTTGTATCCGTTGTTCCCTGCATTACTGAAGCAAGGCGGCCTACAAATGAGTCCGGGCCGTATACTTTCATCAATTCAGCAGACAATCCAAGTACTGCACTACCTGACAGGGGTCGCATGAAAGCCAGTGGTAGGATTTCAGAAGGCGCTCCGATGAATCCGGTCACTGGCGCCAGTGCGCGGCTGACCAATTCCAGAGCCCCTGATGCCCTGAAAACCGAGATCGCTACCAGCATCCCTACTAGAAAGGGAATGATCTTTACAGCGGTGGTGAATCCTTCTTCAGCCCCCTCAACGAATGATTCATAGACGGGCACTTTACGAAAAAAACCATACAAGGGTATGCATAGCAGAAGAAAAGGTATAGCCCATTTGGATACAGTACTCAGCAGGGAATAAAGCATCAGGCTCTCCTCCCCCAGCGGCTGAAGCGTCGGAACCAGTAGTCAAGGACGACGGCCATGCACATTGAAATAGATGTAGCAAAGATACAAGGCCCTACGATTTCGACGGGATTGGCGGAATTAAAGGAAAGCCTTACGCCTATTATAGTAGCAGGCAGGAGCGTTATGCAGGATGTATTGAGGGCTAAAAAAGTACACATAGCCGCAGAAGCTTCATCTTTACCCTCATTCAACTGCTGAAGGTGTTTCATTGCTTTCATTCCGAAAGGAGTGGCGGCATTCCCCAGTCCGAGGATATTGGCGCTCAGGTTTAAAATGATGGCCCCCATGGCCGGGTGGTCAGGTGGTACGCTGGGAAAAAGTTTGACCGTCAGCGGCCTTAGCAGGCGCGCTATTCTACGCACCAGCCCTCCCCGTTCCGCGATTCTCATCATCCCCAGCCATAAGGCCATAACTCCTACCAGGTCAATACATATCTCAACAGCACTTCGTGCTGCACTCAGGGCTGCGCCAGTCACAGCTTCAATATTGCCTGTTAAAGCAGCTACAATTATACCGCCGGCCAGCAGAAGCAGCCATATAACATTGAGCATAAATTCACCCCCTCAGTATTTATGAAGGGTATGAATTAAGGTCAAGAAATAGAACACCGGCCGTAACGCCGGTGTCCTTTTGCAGTAGACAAAGTATAGTATAGTTATTTACTGGATCAATAGCTGTTTGACAAGCCTTTATTGATATTCGCTGTTAAGGTGGTTACCATTTTTTCCACCTGCATTCCTGCGCAGGGCATTCTCTATTTTGTCGAGCAGTTGCGGGGCAATGTCCACGATTCTTTCGGCCAGGTGATTGCCGCTAACTGATATCAGGCGCACGTCATTCATCCGGCATACTAGAAAACCCATTGGTCTAACAGATACGCCCGCTCCGCTGCCGCCCGCAAAAGGCATCTCACTGCTTTTGCCATTGCCCGCCATTATTTCGTATTCTCCGCCCCCGGCTGCAAATCCACAGGCAACCTGCGATATCGGAATAATAACGCTCCCATCGTTCGTCTCGACAGCATCGCCAACCACGGTATTTACGTCAACCATTTCCTTTATGCTCTGCATGGCTGTTTTCATCAGCCCTTCAATCGGATGACTGGTGCTTCCTTTGTCTTGCTGTGCCTCCATTTATTCACCCCCAACGGTTTTGTAAACTATGCAAACTCTCTTCAATCTGCCTTTTAAGTCCGAGTCCCAAAAAATATGCGGTTACAAAAATAATATGCGCTATCCGCATCTTGAATATACAATGCAGTTGGCTTTCCAAGCATTTTTGAGTAAAGTCAGGGCGAACCATTAGATCAAGCTTTTCCACCCTGGTTTTACTGCTTACAACAGCTATCAGCATCCCTTTAAATCCCCATAGACTGCCATTGGCCAGCGCAGTGCCCATCGCGTCACCACATCCTAAGACGCTCTTCCATTCCAGTTCCTGAATTACCAGGAGCTTTATACACAAACTACCCATTTTTTTTGCATGATTCAGCCTGGTAATTACCTTGTCCAGAGAGGATAGCAGTTGAGGCAGGTTTTCCAGGGCTGGCAAAATCAGACCATGCCCAGAATATTTGAAAGAATGTTTAAGGCCCATACGGGGATTGCTTAACTCGACAAATATATGAGGCTGGCCATTTGCCCATATCATCCTGGCAGCTATAGCGCCCCTGATATAAACGCAAATGAGCAGCAGAAAAACCAATATAAAACTAACTAAAAAAAACCGGTATAGCAAGGCATTTTCTCCTGTTTTCCCTATTTTGCCCTGCTGTCCCCGGCTTATGCAGGCGGCTTGGCCCTGCTTATACTAAAAACCTTTTGTCAAATCCTCAATATATTGTTCTATATCATGGATGATTTTGTACATCTCATCGTCTACGCTGAAGTTGGCGCGACCAGCCCTGAAGGTCGGACAATGCAGATTATAATCAAGGATCTTTTTATTTATTTCAGCCAGACGTTCCCGGCACTCAATATAAAAACCCGCTTTTCTGATTTCATATCTACGCAGGGTGCTGCTGCTGCGCTTCTGCCCCAGGGTTATACGCGTATAACTTTTAAATGATTCTCGCTCCAGGCGAATTTTCTCCAGACCGGCGTCTATATCCTTGCCCAGCTCAACCCAGTAGGGAGCAAAATCATTGTCTTTTAGTATTTTTAATACCATGCGCATTTCTGGTGGCTCAAACGGATTCTCTTCTAAATTTAATGGTTTTCCGGCTCCTTCTAAATTGTCAAAGGCGCCTTTTTCCCTGGCCTTTTCGATCTGCCGCTCTACCAGATCCTGGGTGCTGCTCATATATCTAGCCAGACGCTTTGCCTTTTGAGCTTCGATCATTACCTGTTCTTCTATTGATTTCTCGGCCATCCTTTTTTTCCTCCTCTAAACGGGGCAGATCACTCAGCCCCGCCAGGCCAAAGATGCGCAAAAATTCCTGGGTAGTAGCATATAGTACCGGTTTGCCTATTACAGCTTTATGCCCCGCCTCACAGATCAGGCCCTTCTCCAGGAGGTTGCTAACCACCCGGTCTGACTTGACACCCCTTATGTTTTCGATCTCTGATCGAGTAATCGGCTGACGATAGGCTATCAAAGCGAGGGTTTCCATCGCCGCGGGACTCAAGCGCCGTTGAGTAGTCTTATCCATTCGGGTCAGATATTCAGAGTACTCCTTACGGGAGCACATCATGAAGGTATAGTCTTCGCTCACGATCTGAATGCCGCGTTTTTTCTCATTATACTCCAAGATCAATTCCTGCATAATGCCCTTCAAATCCAAAAGTGGCACATCCAGGATCTCCACCAATTCGTCGATTGAGACCTGTTCTCCACGGACGAATAGAATAGCCTCAGCCGCAGCTTTAATCTCTTCCCTCAACAGCATCTTTAATCCCCACCCGTAAACCTAATCTGATATCGCCAAACTTTTGATCCTGAACGGCCTGAATCTTCTGCAGGCGGACCAGTTCCAACAGTGCTAAAAAAAGCCCCAACATTTCGCGCTTTCGATGAACTCCCGAAAAAATATCCAGGAAATTCAACTTTCCCCCGCGGTCCTCGAGCATCAGTAGTATTTCACTCATCTTTTCCTGGATATTTACGTCTTCTTGAGGAATATGTAATTCCGGGTTCTCCTGGTCCATCCTCTCCAGCACTATCTGGTAAGCGCGCATGAGCAGGCGCATGTCAGCCTTGAGAACCTCGTTTTCACCTACTCCAAAATCACCGCCCCGGAAAAATATGCGTTGACTCTCTCCTCTTTGCCGGTCCAGAAGAAGCTCAGCGGCCTCCTTGTATTTCTTGTATTCTTCCAGGCGCTGCACCAGTTCTTCACGAGGGTCGACATCAGATTCTTCTTCCTCATCAAGGTGTACCGGCAGCAACATGCGGGCCTTGAGGCGCAGTAGGTAGGAGGCCATAACTAAAAAATCGCCGATCATCTCCAGATCGTAATCGCCGCTATCCTGTATATGCTCGATGAACTGGTCACTCAATTTGGCAACCGGGATGTCGTAAATGTCCACCTGGTTCTGGTCGATCAGGTAGAGCAGCAGGTCAAGCGGCCCATGAAAGGTCTCCAGGTCCACCATGTAGTTCAA
>CAZWPO010000014.1:0-54042 GCA_964635975.1 uncultured Syntrophomonas sp. | reverse complement strand
AGAGCAGCAGGTCAAGCGGCCCATGAAAGGTCTCCAGGTCCACCATGTAGTTCAAAACTTAAACCTCCTTGTTTAGAAGGGTATTGGAACTTGCAGATTATTCATAAAGAATCCAACCATAGGGAAAAGAATTAAATCAGCAATATTAGTAAATATTATCAGTAATAATATCGCCATTCCATACGGCTCTAGTGAATAAATAAATTTGGCTCCGGAATCAGGTAAAAGTCCGGCTAAAATTTTGGATCCATCCAGAGGTGGAACCGGGATCAAGTTAAACACTCCCAGTATTAGATTAATGTATACCAAACAAGCGAGTATTACTAATAGCCATGAGATCCATTCACTGCTATAGAAGGATTTACTAAACAGATGATAAAATATAGCGCCTACAACTGCAATCAAGAAGTTCATCCCCGGTCCGGCTAGTGACACCAGCATCATGCCTTGTTTAACGTTTGCCTTTTTAAACCGATACGGATTAACCTGCACCGGTTTTGCCCATCCAAAGTGAAAAAGAGCAATCATTAAAAAACCCAACCAGTCAATATGGGGCAGAGGATTCAATGTGAGTCGGCCCTGCTCAGACGGTGTCGGATCTCCCAGACTATATGCCACTCGACCATGCGACCATTCATGAAAAGTAAGTCCTATTAGTATGCCTGGCAGTAATATTAGAAAAATGATTATTTTATATTCCAGATAGCTAGTCAATTGGTCCAATTTATATTTCCTCCTGCAGCCAGGCATGAACTGCCTGGAGTTCCTCATGACGATTTTTCACTACTCCGTTTAGTTTATCCCGGTAAAGTCGGTTTAATATTGTACTATATAGCGGGCCCGGTTTTACGCCCAATTCCTTGAGATCATTTCCATTAATCTCCACTTTAACACTCTCTTTAGCGTCCAGATAAGTGACCAAGCGGTCCCAGGTAGCTTCACCGGGAATATTGAGCAGCAGATAGACTATGCTCTCGGGATTCCAACTGCCGATTCTTTCGCTGATATCGCTGAACTGTTTTTGGGGATCGTTTAGAATGGCTATAATCTCCTCCACGTTCCTGGAATCCCGCAAACACCTGCGCGCGTATCCGGTCAGGCGGTAGCGTTCGGCGATAGACACAACCTGCTCTTCATTCAACCTTGCTAGCAGCAGAAGCAGATAGATAAGCCACGGTTTGAGCCCCATCTTTTGATAGCGCTCCTCCCACCAGGCGCTTACGATAGGCACCCGCTTGAAGAGAGTAGCGTCAATATCCCTGAGCCGCACCTCGGGAAGAATGTATTGCCAGACTCCGACTTTACTCATGCGCTGCAGTGACGGGATCGGATCTTTTTCGCTCAAAATCAAAATCAGCTCCTGCAGTATGCGCTTGTATGAGAGCTTGCCCAGCAGGCGTCTCTCGATAGCATCCCGGGCAAAACGCAGGGTGTCTTCCTCCATCTGGAAACGGTAACGCTGTTCGAAGCGTATCGCCCTTAGAATGCGGGTGGGGTCCTCAACAAAGCTGAAGTTGTATAGTATACGGATCAAACCCTGTTCCAGGTCTTTACGTCCGCCGAAATAGTCGATCAGATCCCCAAATTTACCTGGATTCAGGCAAATAGCCAGGGTGTTTATCGTAAAGTCCCTCCGGTACAGGTCTTCGCGTATCGATGATTTTTCCACCTTGGGAAGCGCGGCCGGGAACTCATAGTATTCAGTCCGTGCAGTGGCAACATCGATTTTGCTCCCATCTGCCAGAACCACCACGCCGGTACGAAAGCGTTCGTGAACTCTCTCCTTGGCTCCCAGGCGCTGAGCAAGGGCACGCGTCAAAGAGGCGCCCTCTTCTTCAACCACCAGATCCACATCATAGTTAGGGACCCGTAATAGCAGATCTCGGACGAATCCTCCCACGCAGTAGACCTTGCGCCCCATTTCATCAGCTAGCTGCCCGGCCAGTTCCAGGATAGACATCAGCTGGGAAGGAAGCCGGTCGCGCATCAATGCCTGCACATTATTCTCTTCATATGAGTAACCGTCGTAGAGCAGTTCGTGGTCTTCAGGGGTGTCCTTACCATGCAGGGTACGCAGAATATCAGTCCGGGACACAATTCCCAGCAGATGACCATTTTCTACAACCGGAAGCCTGCCGACATCCTTCTCCACCATGAGGCGCTGGATCTCAGCCACAGGTGTGTCTGGTTCCACCGTCAAGACCTGGCTGCTCATAAACCCTTTTACGGGAGCATGGTCTAAATCGTGTATTTTGGCTTTATCAACATCGCGCCGGGATATTACTCCTACCATTAGATCTCCGTCCATTACGGGCATTCCTGTATGTCCATAGCGCAGCATTATTTTGCCCGCTTCTTCCATGCTTATAGAGATGGGTACGGTCTTAACCGGGGTTGACATGAGGTCGCGGGCCAGAAGGCCGGGAGTTACTCCCACCCCCAGAGCATCTATGATCAATGCTAAAACTTCCTCGGCATTTTTCCCCTTAACCACTCCAGAAGCGGCTTTTTCATGACCATTACCGCCCAATGGTTTAAGCAATTCGTTCACTTTCAAATTAGGAGTGCGGCTGCGGGCTACGATGTTCAATTTCCTGTCCATCCTGGCTATAACGAAGACTGCATCACAGTTTTCAATTTCAAAAAGGCGGAAGGTCACCGCATCCAGTCCGGGTATAAAGGCATCCCCTTCTGAGATGGCAACGACCACATCCATATTGCTGATATTGTAGTGACGCGCATTATTGAGAAGTTCCTGGAGAACCACCCTCTGTTCGCTGCTGAATGGCCGCTCCATAAAATTGGCTACTATGGAAAGGTTGGCGCCCATCTTCAGCAGATAAGCCACCGCCTCCGCATCACGGGAAGTGGTCGAGCTGAATACTAAACTTCCCGTGTCTTCATAAATACCCAGTGCCAATATAGTGGCATCAAAAGCAGATAATTTAACATTCCTGATCATTAAAAGCTCAACCAAAATGGTCGTAGCGGCTCCAACCATCTCTACCATCACCATATCACCGGCAAGGTCATCAGGCGAGGGCGGGTGATGATCATAAATATAGCGCTTGATTTCAGCATAACGGGCCAGGTCGGAAAGCTGACCAAGGCGATTGGCGTTAGCGGTATCAACTATTATGAGCTTTTTTACCTGCGACAGATCAACCTGGTTCGGTGTATAGATCATCAAAGAATCTTTGTATAAGGCCATAAACTGCTTGACATTTTTAGATAAAGTTCCAGAGAAAACCTTTATTGCAGATGGGAACAGCTTGTTTGCTGCAACCATGGAGGCCAATCCATCAAAGTCCAGGGCATTATGGGAAGTAATTATTTCCACTCCAAGTTCCTCCAAGTACAGATAAAAGAATTATAACATATGCCGATAAAAACCCGGAGTCAAGCGATAGGTATTAGGAAATATTAATTTTCCACTGGTTTCTCGTTAACAGCATTAAATTTTTCAAATCCTTATTATCCAGTATGGTTCCATGCTCGCTGACTATTCCGGTAAATAGGTGAAGTGGTATTTTTTGAAATCCGGGTTCAACAGTCATGGATTCATCTGTTCCGGCTATCTTAAGACCGTCGATCAGTGCCCAGACTGGAATCTGCGGTGACACTGTATATGCTGTCTCGACCAACTCCAGACTGGGAAATCCGTTAACTATGTATCCATCGATGTATAATGCGTCGGCGCCGATGATCACCTTATCACTTTTAATCAGATAGTCGGCCATGTCTAAATCTGTTACCGGGGTACCGCGGATGCCTTGCATTTTTAACTGCTTTAGCAGAGATACCCCATATGATTGTCCCTGATATTCTGAAAGCATTGCGAATACTGTAAAACTGATCCCCATTTGGTGAGCAAGAGTTAGTGCCCGCAATACACTGGAACTATAACTGCAGGTCATTAATGTCATACCATCTTTAAGCAGGCTGGCCCCATTTACAGCAAGTGCCTGACTGCACTCTTCAAGATACTCGAGCATCTTGCTTATACCGTACTCAGACAACTTTCGCATCTCATAACAATCACTGCTTTTGCTCAGGATTTCTTCCAGGATTCCTTCAAGGCACAGCATTCCATTTTTAATATTTATCATGGTGGGCCGGCTGTTTTTTATGTCATTGGATATCGATAATAGTTTGGCATAAAGCTCTTTTTCGCTGCATGCAGGCAATACCATTGAAGCTTGTTTAAGAATCTGTAATGCCTGGACGAGAAGCTGGTTGGCACCAAGACGGCGATCATTTTTCATTAATTCGATTTGAGTGTATATACTATTCATTTAACTCTGCTCCAGGCCTCGTAAAGACCGGGGACTGTATCGTATCCAGCCATACTATCTGGTTCGATCCATCTGTACTCGCTGTGTTCCCAATCCAGCTGAATTCCA
This sequence comes from uncultured Syntrophomonas sp., assembly GCA_964635975.1. Taxonomy (GTDB): domain Bacteria; phylum Bacillota; class Syntrophomonadia; order Syntrophomonadales; family Syntrophomonadaceae; genus UBA5314. The sequence continues at coordinate 49,639 of CAZWPO010000014.1, read as the reverse complement.
CCAGCGTCATGCAATAAGAATCGAAAAGGATGAACCACCCAGGTTCTGTCCATCTCCCGGTCGATGATTTTTATCGGCTCTCCTTTTGCAGCAATAACGCAGTCACTTGCGGATAACCCGGTTTCCTCTTCTATCTCACTAAGCGCCTGCTGAAAGGGCGTTTTTGGCTCTTCTAAATAACCGCTGATGCCAGCCCACTTTTGTCGATAGGTTCCAACCTGCCCGCTTCTTTTAAATAGAAGCACCTTACCCTCCCATTGCAGGAAACAAGTAACGACATGGATCTCATTCACTAGAATCCCCCCTTAAGTCTCTAAATATCGTTTTGCAATCTTTTGTTTATTTTTAATTTTGCCATAATATTCATGTTTATGTTCATACTCGCTGGTATTTGTCGGCATATTTTAACATTTGTTTACATATTCTGGGGTTTAAAGACAGCTTTCATCAGCATTTATTAATCCCTTGGTTTTGTGCAGCAGCTTGCAGTATCGTTGAAGATTTCTTGTTGACATCCTTGAGGCATTATAAATCACCTCCACTGCCGGGAGGCAAGGTCCGGCTTTCTAAATTGTGAAGCATCTCGTTTAACTCCACGCATTATCAAAGAATAATATATCTTCCACGCTGATTAAACCTCATTGTTTGATGAGACAATAAAATAACTCTTTACAAGTAGCGTACGAAGGCTATAATATTTTCAGTGCCCCATAATTTACTAAGTTTTGTCCTTTTTAATCAGCCGCCCCCTGGCTTAATATCGAATTCTTTAACTAAACCCGGGGTCCCATTTTTCTAAAGAGAGAAGGTACGTTGTTGTTAATGCGGCGTTTGGGCAGGTTCATCTTTGGCAAGAGCATGGCCAGCAGCCAACTGGGTGATGAAAAGTTAAGTGTCTTCTGGGGCATGCCCATACTTGCCAGCGATTCCATATCTTCAGTTGCCTATGCTACGGAAGAAATTATGTTAGTATTATATCCCGTAGTAGGTCTTGCTTCGTTTCTTTGGATGCCACGTGTTTCCTTAACCATAATTGCACTTCTATTAATCCTGGTATTTTCCTACAGACACATAGTAGATGCCTACCCTAACGGGGGCGGAGCATATATCGTCACGAAAGAAAATCTTGGACCTACTTTTGGTCTGATTGCCGGGGCTTCATTAATGGTGGATTATACTCTTACGGTTGCGGTAAGTATCACAGCCGGAACCGCAGCAGTTACATCGGCTTTTCCCGGCCTATACCCGGAGCGAGTTTGGATTGCGGTCTTATTCATTTTTCTTCTAACTGTTGGCAATATCAGAGGTGTACGCGAGTCATCGCGAATCTTCAGCTTTCCCACCTATGCTTTTATTCTATCAATTGTCGCACTCATTGTGGCAGGCATCGGTAAACACTCAAGTACAATTGTAACTGACGCCCCCGCCCATATCGCTTCCAATATTGATATTGGCACACAAGCAATAACCATTTTTCTTCTGCTCAAAGCATTTGCATCCGGCTGTGCTGCTTTGACCGGAGTTGAGGCAGTTGTTGATGCCGTTCCGCATTTTAAAGAACCTCGAAAAAGAAATGCCAAAATTGTTTATGTAATGCTTGCCAGTGCAATAATCGTATGTTTTGGCGGCGTTGCTTATCTCGCCCAGTTATACCAGGTATATCCTAAAGACCAAATAACTATCCTGGCTCAGTTAACTCAAAGCATTTTTGGACGCAGCGCTATGTTCTATATTATATCGGCCACTACGGCCATTATTCTAGCCATGGCTGCTAATACAGCCTTTGCCGGGTTCCCTACCCTGCTCTCGATAATTGCCCAGGACGGCTACGCCCCCCGGCAGCTCTCCATGCGTGGCCACCGCTTAAATTTTAATAATGGCATCATCATGCTGACTTTAATGGCCGTTATCCTTGTGATTATTTTCCAGGCCGATACCCACAAACTAATTGCCCTCTATGCAGTGGGCGTGTTTACCTCTTTTACGCTTTCACAGATGGGTATGGTAGTTCACTGGTGGAAGAAGCGTTCTCCAGGATGGAGTTTGAAAATCCTGGTCAACGGTCTTGGAGCTTCAGCGACTCTAACTACAGTTGTCATTGTTGGATATAATAAATTCACCGAAGGTGCCTGGGTCGTTGCGGTCGTGGTACCCCTGCTCATCCTGGGTATGCTTAAGATTAAAAAACACTATGGATCAGTTGCGAAGCAATTGGATATTCCCAATGAATACCTTCCCGAGCTTTCTTTTACCACTACTTACTCTCATCATGTAATAGTGCCCATTGATAGTCTCAACTCTATGGTGGTAAAGGCTCTGCGCTATGCTCGAAGTATCACTCCCAATGTCGAAGCATTTCATGTGGAAATATATGAAGGCGCCGCTGACAAGCTAAGGCGCAAATGGGCTCTGCTCAACACGGATATACCTTTAATCATCAAATTTTCTCCCTATCGTGAAATTGTTCAACTGCTTACCGAATATATCGATTCAGAAGAACACGCTTCTCAACCGGGCGACGTTATCACTGTTCTGCTGCCGCAATTCTTTGTCTCTCATCGCTGGGAGATGGCCCTGCATAATAATACCAGTCTTTTTATTGCCAATGCCATGCTCAAGAAACGAAATGTGGTGGTTTCGATCATTCCTTTTTATCTTGACGATCTAAAAGCCTACCGGCTCTCCAAGGGTATGGAGAAATAAGGTATAGAATAACATAGAGCGAGCAATAAAGTCGAAGCACCCTTCGGGCACTAGGATCTTTGTTCGCTTCGCTCAACGAATAAGGTGGATTGAACGGGCTTCTTGTTTGTTTCTCCCGTTTTAAAGTCGTTCTAATAATATGTCATTGCGAATGAGATCCTCATAGCTCTCTCTTTTTAGAATAAGCTCGGCAGATCCGTTTCTTACTAGCACCATTGCAGGTCTGGGCAGACGGTTGTAATTCATTGACATGGCATAATTATAAGCGCCCGTGGCCAGTACAGCCAGTATGTCTCCCGGCTCTACTACAGGCAAGTATGCATCCCATATTAACACATCTCCGCTTTCGCAGCACTTTCCCGCTATAGAAACGACTTCTTGAGGATCAATACCAGCCTTGTTAGCAAGTAAGGCCTGATACTTTGATCCGTACAAAGCGGGTCGCGGATTGTCAGCCATTCCTCCGTCCACCGCAAAATATTTTCTCACACCCTTTACTTCTTTATAAGATCCAAGTGTATAAAGAGTAATGCCCGCTGGACCCGCCAGAGCTCTTCCCGGTTCAACTATAATTCTCGGCACTTCAAGGTTATATTCCCGGCATTTTTCCTGGACGGACGCAACAACAGCTTGAGCCCATTCACCAGCTTCTGCAGGTTTATCCCCAGGATAGTAATATATCCCAAATCCTCCCCCCATGTTAAGCTCCTGGGCTTCAAATTGATAATCTCTTTTAAGGCCATTAAGGAAATCCATCATTAGTAAGGCGGCATCTTTAAATGATTCCATTTCAAATATCTGTGAGCCTATGTGGCAGTGCAGACCAACCACATTTAAATTGCGGCATTGAATGGCCGCTGCCACTGCTTCACCGGCCTGCCCGTCCGCCAGGGTAAAGCCAAACTTTGAATCTATTTGTCCGGTCTTGATAAAATCATGGGTGTGTGCTTCAACTCCAGGGGTAATGCGAAGTAAAATGTCCTGCATGCTGCCTTTGCAGGCACAAAGGCGGTTAAGCTGCTGGAGTTCATAGAAGTTGTCGACAACAATTCGCCCTACCTGAGCTCGAATAGCCATGTCCATTTCGGACCGGCTTTTATTATTACCATGGAAATATACCTTTTCCAAAGGAAAACCAGCCTGAATAGCAGTATACAACTCCCCTCCGGAGGCAACATCCAAACCTAAGCCTTCCTGTTCTACTATTTTGGTAAGCGACAGGTTGCTCAGGGTTTTGCTAGCGTAAACAACCAGTGAATCTCCCAGCTGATTAAAAGCATTTTTTACCTCACGGCAGTTTTGCCTGAATCCATCCTCATCCATGACCCAGAGAGGTGTTCCAAATTCTCTAACCAGGTCCAGTACATCCACCCCTCCTACTTCAAGGTGCCCGGCCGGATTGACTTTAATAGTACCGGAAAAACGCAATACTCCCACTCCCAAGAAGGATTTTGTTTATTGTAACATTAAGAACTCGTTTGTGAACGACATACGGGTGAGATATACACTATACATGAGAAACAATTGCATAAAAAGAGGACTTCAGCATGTGAAGTCCTCAGGGTGTCAAAGAAGTTGACACCCTGGCAGAGCGAGCAAAAAAGGTGAATAGCAAGGAACAAATAAAGCCCGCGATTGAGCCGTATATGGGATACGGTGACCGAGCGGGCTTTGTGTAGTGACACAGCTAGTCGCCTTTTTTGACAGTCTGAGAGGACTTCAGCATGTGAAGTCCTCAGGGTGTCAAAGAAGTTGACACCCTGGCAGAGCGAGCAAAAAAGGTGAATAGCAAGGAACAAATAAAGCCCGCGATTGAGCCGTATATGGGATACGGTGACCGAGCGGGCTTTGTGTAGTGACACAGCTAGTCGCCTTTTTTGACAGTCTGAGAGGACTTCAGCATGTGAAGTCCTCTTTTTGTTCAACACCTTCGGTGCTGGTCGTATAGCTGGGTATAAGTCTATTCTTAGCGGAATTTTTCGTTTAGTTCATACCAGACCGGGCTGGCCACAAAAATGGATGAATAAGCTCCTACCAGAAAACCGATTAACATCGCTATCACAAAATATTTTATGGTAACGCCGCCAAAAATGAGCAGGGCGACGAGTGCGAATACACAGGTCAGAACCGTATTAATGGAACGGTTCAACGATTGTAGGATACTTCGGTTAACCAGGATCGCATAATCCTCTTTCTTCTTGCTGCGCAGGTTCTCCCGTATTCTATCGAAGATAACGATGGTGTCATTTATCGAATATCCAACCACGGTGAGGATCGCCGCAATAAAAGAGGTATTGATTTCCCACTGGAAAAACGAGAATATTCCCAGAACGATGATAATGTCATGCAGTTCGGCAGCAATGGCACCTATTCCGAATTTCCACTCAAAGCGGAAGGATATATAGATAAGCATTAAGAGACATCCCAGGGCTGTAGCCCAGATAGCTTTCTGCCAGAGTTCTTTGCCTATAACTGCCCCAACTGTCTCGGCCGAAAGATATTCTGTACCTGGGAATCTAGTTTGTAATGTGCTGGTTATTTGTTTGCTCTGCTCCTGGCTGAGTTCCGGGGTGCGAATTATATACTGTTCCCCGCTCTGCTGTATTTCGGCTTCCTTGCCCAGTTGGATATCTTCAAGGGCAGCGCGCACATCAGCTGTAGTAACGGCTGGATCCATTTTGAACTGCATTATAGATCCGCCCTTGAAATCGATCCCGGCATTGAGCTGGCGGGTAGCCAGAGATACAAGGCTGGCCAGGACTAATATTATCGAAATGATATAAAATATATTCCTTTTCTCAATCAGCTTCATTGGCTCCCCTCCTTATACCCCATATAGTTTTTTATTATCGGTCACATGAGCAAAAGCCGCCAGCAAGAAGCGGGTAAAGGTAAGCGCCACCAACAGGCTGGCAACCAACCCTATGGTCAAGGTGATGGCAAAACCTTTTACGGCGCCGGTTCCAAAATACATGAGGATCAGAGCCGTAATAAGTGTCGTTATATTGGAATCGAAGATGGTCCAGAATGCTCTTTTGAAGCCGGCGTCAATACCGGCGTGAATCGTCTTCCCGGATCTCAGTTCTTCTTTAATCCTCTCATATATGATAACATTCGCATCGACCGCCATGCCTATGGATAGAATAAAACCGGCTATACCAGGCACAGTGAATACCGATCCCAGGAAATACATAGTCCCCACTACTAATATTGAGTATAAGACCATGGACAAGTCAGCGACTAGGCCGGGCAAGCGATAATAACCCAGCATAAATATCAGAATAGCTATCAAGCCTATAATGCCGGCTTTAACGCTTTTATCCAGGGAATCAGCGCCCAGTGTAGGCCCGACTGTGCGTTTTTCCATGACCTTCAAGCTAACTGGCAGAGCGCCTGAACGGAGCAGTACCGCCAGATCATTAGCCGATTTAGCGTCAAAGCTGCCCTCTATATAGGCTTCCCCACCGCTTATGGCCTGGTTGACCCTGGGGGCGCTTATCACCTCATTATCCAGTACGATTGCCAATGGTTTTCCTACATTGGCCGCAGTGGCTTTGGCAAAAAGCTCGGCTCCTTCCTTGTCGAACTCGATGTTTACAACGAACGTGCCGTTGCCGCTAGGGTGTGCACCGGCAGCTGCGTTGCTCAAGTGGTCGCCTGTGACCAAAACTTTATTCTTTTCATCCCTGAATTCCAGCTGTGCTGTCTTGCCAAGCACATCGATGGCGGCTTCCGGATCTGTTTCCCCTGCCATCTCTATAACTATCCGGTCCGTACCCTGGGAATAAACATTGGTTTCTTTAACTCCCAGCGCATCAACACGGTCCTTCATAATAGCAACTGCCTTTACAAGGGTATCCTTGGTTACAGCCTGGCCTTCAGATTCCTGGGCCTGCAATACTACGCGCAGCCCGCCTCTTAAATCCATTCCCAGTTTCAGATTGTTTTTGATCGGGTTATATAACACATAGCCCAACAAAGCTACAATCACGAAAGCGCTCAGAATAATTGCTATACTGGTATTTTTCTGCACCAAATAGCCTCCTTCCCACAACTTTTCATCTATTTATATAAGCTTGGCTCCATTTATCACCAGCTCAAATTCACAGCCCAAAAACGCCGCTGCCCGCCTGCACAAGAGCATCCTGCTCATAAAGATCTCGAAATACTCCATAACCGGGCATATTTCTATGTCTATGCTAAGCTCCATGGTTATTAAGCGCGCATCTTCATTTATGTTAAGAATGGAATACATAACCGCATAATTGACCCGGTCGTGAATATCGAAGGCGGCCACTTCGAGATTTCTCACCCGGTTGCGGTGAACATGGGTCTTATCAGCTAGAATAAGCGCTGCCGCAATCTCGTTGACCGGGTGCCCGCTACCGGAATCATGGTTGCCGATGGCTGCCGATATGAATGATATCTCTTCAGCATCCATACCCATGCGACGCAGGATTTCCAAGGCCAGAAGCGCGCCGCTCTGGCTGTGCGTTTCTCTCTCAACGACATTACCGATATCGTGCATATAGCCTGCAATACCGGCTAATTCTGCCAGTCTGCTGCTATAACCCAACTTTTGCATTATCTCTTTTGCCAGTTGAGAAACCAGAGTCACATGTAGGAAGCCATGGTCTCCGAAACCGAGTGTCTCAAGATAGTCATTGCCCTTTTGAATAAAAGTCGTAACCAGAGGGTTACTCTTGACATCCTCAAGTCCCAGCATTTATTTTTCCTCGTCCCTCATAGCTACCGCTCTCTTAATAATCTCTATTTCGGTATTCTCGCTTACCTTTAGCACGATCACGTCATCCTTGACCTGGGAAATCTGGCCTTTGATCCCGCCGATAGTGATTATCCGGTCTCCCCTTTTAAGTTCTTCAAGCATTGTTTTATGCCTTTTTTCCTGTTTCTTGCGCGGCATGACCACCAGGACATAGAAAAGCACTAGAAACAGACCAAAATAAAGCGCTATACTCGTCCAACCCTGAGTGTTGCTCATATCCATTCTCACCCCTTACTAAGATAAAATATGTTTCCCCAAAGGCAGTATTCTGCTCACATACGCTTAACCTGTGAGGAATTTTTCAGTCCCGGCAGGAAACAGGTATACGTGTCAAACTTTGTATAGATTCGCTACCGGCACGCAAAATCCTTCTCGTCACCTATATAGTTCTGCAGGAAACGCTGGTAAAAAGATGCATAATCATCCTGTTTTATGGCACTCCTTATATTTTCCATCAATTCATTGAGAAAGTAAATATTATGATAACTTAGTAAGCGATGGGCGAGGAGCTCACCGGCCTTAATTAAATGCCGGATGTACGCCCGGCTGTATTTTCGGCAGACATTGCATGAACAAGCCGAATCCAGAGGAGAAAAATCATCTGCAAATGCCGCATTCCTAACCGTGATACGGCCCTGCCTGGTATAAGCGCTGCCATGGCGAGCCAGACGAGTCGGCAGTACACAGTCAAACATATCAACTCCATTGCGCACGGCTTCAAGCAGATCTTCAGGGGCTCCTACGCCCATCAGGTAACGAGGTTTATCTTTGGGCAGGCATTTGTCCATAACAGATAGAATCCTATACATATCTGGCTTGGGCTCCCCCACGCTCAAGCCTCCGATAGCATAACCGGGAAAATCTATGGCCAGCATCCCCTGTGCACTGCGCTCCCGCAGTTCAGGAAAAATGTTGCCCTGGACTATTCCGAACAGGGATTGGTCTTCCCTTTTCAAGGCATCCCGGCAGCGCTTAGCCCACAGCTCGGTCCGTTCCACAGCATCCAGGGCCTCCTCATAGCTGCAAGGGTAGGGTGCGCATTCATCGAAACACATAATAATATCTGCCCCCAGAGCCTCCTGGATTTGGATAACTGTCTCCGGCGAAAGGAAATGTCGCGATCCATCTATATGGGAGGCAAAAAGAACACCTTCATCGCTTATCTTGCGCAATTTGCTAAGGGAAAAAACTTGGAAGCCGCCGCTGTCCGTCAAAATACTTCTTTCCCAGCCCATGAAGGCATGCAGTCCGCCTGCTTTTCTGACCAAATCGGCTCCCGGTCTGAGATAGAGATGGTATGTATTTGATAGTATTACGTCTACTCCGATCTCATATAGATCCTCAGGAGTCAATGTCTTTACTGTTGCCTGAGTTCCTACCGGCATAAACACTGGCGTTTCTATGACCCCATGGGGAGTATTAAAGCACCCGGTGCGTGCAGAACTGCGGCTGTCCTCATCTATGATTCTAAATTCGAACATTGCTTCACCTGTTCCTCATATAATCAACATGGCATCTCCGTAACTGAAAAAGCGATAGCCATGATCCAGAGCGTGTTGATATGCCTCCCGGGCATTCTTCCAGCCTGCAAAAGCACTCACCAGCATAAGCAGTGACGATCCTGGCAGATGAAAGTTGGTGATTAACGCATCGATTGCCCTGAATTTATAACCGGGATAAATAAAAATATTGGTTTCTCCCTCTCCCGAATGAAAACCCTGACCATTATACAATGTTTCCAACGTCCTGACCACCGTCGTGCCGACCGCCACGATTTTTTTCCCGGCATTTCGTGTCGCGTTCAGAATACTGGCTTCTTCCTGCCCTAGATAGTAATGTTCGCTGTGCATGACATGCTGCCTGATATCTTCACTGGATACGGGACGAAACGTGCCCAAACCTACATGCAGAGTTATTTTTACCATATTGACTCCCTTGCCCTCCAGTTGTCCAAGGAGATGAGGAGTAAAATGAAGGCCAGCCGTGGGTGCGGCTGCAGAACCTCTTCGCCTGGCATAAACAGTTTGATAGCTGACCCTGTCATCGCTTTCATCAGGACGGTTGATATAGGGCGGAAGTGGAATATGGCCCATCTGTTCAATTATATCCTCATCGCTGCTGCAGTTGCGAAAAGCCACCACTCTGCCGCCATCGATGCCGGTTTCGTCAACTATTTCAATTAATTCGGGCCGCCCGGGTGAGAGATAGACCTTATGCCCCTTTTTTAAACGGCGCGCCGGTTTGACCAGCGCGTTCCATTTGTTATCATTTTTGCCCAGCAAAAGTATCTCGACTTTGGCCCCGGTATCCTTATAGCCCAGCAGACGGGCAGGAATAACCCGGGTCTCATTAAGAACCAGAGAATCACCGGGCTCTAAAAATGAAACCAGGTCGTAAAAGTGCTTATCTTGCATACCTGATGAACGGCGATCAACTACCAGAAGCCTGGAATGGTCGCGAGGATTTACCGGATACTGGGCTATCCGTTCCGCTGGCAAATCAAACATGTAGCTGCTAAGCTGGTATATATCCATATCCGTTTCCTTTACCAGGATTTATCTCCTACCGAAAAGATTGAGCAGTATGCTCAAAATTATGCTTATCAACAGGCAGGTTACGATGGGAAAGTAAAAGGAAAACCCATCTCTTTTTATATAGATGTCACCGGGTAGCCTGAACGAACCCGGATTTATCTTGCTCATCAATAGTAAAATCACACCTGCCACCAAAATGAGAACACCCATACTTATTAATAGTTTTGCCATGGTGCTGACTGGATTCATAAAATTCCTCCATCCCCACCCAAAACTTTCGTTTTACTCATTCCCCGCTTCCTTGAGGCGCCTGGCTCCTCCATATCGTTCAAACTCGCTGAATATACAGCCGCAGTACTGCTGGCGGTACAGACCCATAGATCTGGATAACTTACCGCTTTGGGAAAATCCTTCTCGGAAATCCTGATAAAAGAAGGGGACTTTGAATTTCTCAGCAACTGCCTCGCCTATTTCTTTAATCAAGGAATGCTTCTGCATTTTACTGACCAGCAGAGTGGTGGAAAAATAATCGAAGCCGCCCCGTCTCGCCACCCGGGCCGCCTGTTCGAGACGCAAGGCATAACAGATCTGGCAACGCTGGCTTTCCCGGAAGCAGGTTTCACGCAGGTAAGTCGAAGGATCGTGCGCCTTGTCATATATGACGGGCAGTTCCACTCGGGCGGCGTAAGCCTGCAAGGCCTCCTCCCGTCTCAGATACTCGCTGTAGGGGTGGATATTAGGATTGTAAAAATACCCGGTCAATTCGTATCGCTGTTCGCGCAGCACCGGGACGGGATATGTAGCGCAGGGACCGCAGCATATGTGCAGGAGTAAACGCGGCATCATCTTACCTCATTTAAAACTTTCTCTCATCAAACAATCCGCCATGTTCCTGAGCATTTGGCCTGGATAAGCCCAGATGCCGGTAGGTGTTCTCAGTCGCGATCCTGCCCCGGGGCGTTTTTTGGATAAAACCCAGCTTGAGCAGGTAAGGCTCATAAACATCGGTTAAAGTATCGTCTTCTTCGGATACAGCTGCTGCCAGGGTTTCCAGACCTACCGGGCCGCCGCCGAATTTTATTACTATTGCTTCCAATATCATTCTATCCATGTTGTCCAGGCCGCATTCATCTATATCCAGCATATCCAGGGCGGCTCGGGCGACCGTTTTATCTATCACTCCACCGGCTTTAACATGAGCGTAATCGCGAACTCTCTTCAGCAAGCGGTTGGCCACCCTGGGGGTGCCCCTGGACCTGCGGGCTATTTCAATGGCGCCCTCATGTTCGAGCGAAACCTGAAGTATCTTGGCGGCGCGGAGTACGATCATGGTCAGGTCCTCGGCTTCATAGAAATCGAGCCGGCAATTGATCCCGAAGCGGTCCCTCAAAGGCGAGCTCAAAAGCCCCGGGCGGGTGGTGGCTCCCACCAGCGTGAAGGGAGGAAGGTCCAGGCGCAGAGTCCTCGCTGCCGGTCCTTTGCCTATCACTATATCAATCACGTAATCTTCCATGGCCGGGTATAGTATCTCTTCGACACTGCGGTTCAAGCGGTGTATTTCGTCAATAAAAAGCACTTCTCCTGGTTCCAGATTAGTCAGGATAGCAGCCAGGTCGCCGGGTCTTTCTATGGCAGGTCCCGATGTTTTGCGGATGGGCTTTCCTATTTCATTGGCTATTATACTGGCCAGGGTAGTCTTTCCCAATCCCGGAGGCCCGTTTAATAGAACATGATCAAGACTCTCCTGACGTTCCCTGGCAGCAGTGATGAATATTTCTATGTTTTCTTTGATCCTCTCCTGACCGATGTAATCAGCCAGTCGCAATGGCCTCAGGGAGCTGTCCTGATAGTCATCACCGTTGATTATCTGGGCAGAAATTAAACGATCGCTGTGCAAGTTGTATCCTCCGATCTATTTTCGAAACTGTAAAGCCCTCAGTTTCAAGACCAGCTTAATGTTCTCCTCGACTCTTGATGTCATATTGCCGCTTTCCTGCAGCTGAACCAGCAGAGGCAAGATCTCGCTGCGTGAGTACCCCAGCACCTCGAGAGCCTCAAAAAGCTCCTCGGCCTGAGACCGGTCATGAGACCGGGTGGCTTCATTTTGCTGGAGAAGCACATCCCCCACCTTGTCTTTCATTTCAAAAAGCAATCGCTGGGCGCTCTTTTTACCAATCCCGGGAATGCGGACCAGGCTTTTTTCATCCTGGCTGGCAACTGCCCTGTAGAATTCCTCCGGTGTCATAGCGGAGAGTATACTGAGTGCAGTTCGTGCTCCCATACCCGATATCGACTGAAGCCGTAAAAAAAGCTCTAATTCTTCTCTGACCAAAAAACCAAACAGCTTCCATTCGCTATCGGAAACCTGAAGAAAGGTATGCAAAAACACCTGCTGCCCGGGAGCAGGTGCCCGGTTGATATCCCGGTTGGAGATAAAAACCTGATAGCCAATTCCATTAACGTCTACGAGTACTGAGTCAGGCAAAGTTGAAAAAACCTGGCCCCTGATAAAGGCAATCATATTAACGTTCTCCCCCATAAAGCGCATTCATCCGATAAGAATGCAGGTGGCAGATAGCAATGGCCAGAGCATCAGCCGCGTCATCAGGCCGGGGCAGAGTCGGTAAATTCAGGATAGCCTGAACCAACAGCTGCACCTGTTTCTTGCTGGCGCTTCCATATCCTACTACAGCCTGTTTAACTTGTAAAGGCGTATATTCAGCAGTTGTTATACCGGCCCGTGCCGCAGTCATCACCAGTACCCCCCGGCTCTGGGCTACGCTTAGAGCCGTCTTGCTGTTTTTGTGAAAAAACAGCTGTTCAATGGCTACAGCTGCCGGATTATACCTTTCGATCAAATTTGTCATTTCACGGTTGATGGCGACCAGGCGCTCCGGCATAGGCATGGTTGCCGGAGTCAGAATGGTTCCATAGTCTATCATTTTAGCCCTGGCTCCCTGGCCCTCAACTATTCCAAAACCAGTGGTGGCCGTACCAGGATCTATCCCCATAACCAGCATATCGTTTCTCCACTTTTTTGCTATCTACACCTAATATTACTTGAAAATTTAAGCCCTGAAAATTAGCTGACAGCTCTATAAAGAAAAATAAGGCGGTAATACCGCCTTATTCGCAGACAAACGCCTGTTCGCGCATAATCTTAAGCATTCGAAGAAACTGTTAAGCAGCTTCAATAAAGCAGCTGCAACAGGCGGGGCTTATAATCCGATGCTGGCTTTTTGAGGTCTTTTCGTTATAAATATTCGTCCAGGTTTTCAAGAGCATCATTGAGCTCCTCACGGCTTATAAATTCCATGGATCCCTCCCGGATATTCTTGCGCACTTCGTCGGGTAGTGCCGTCATGTTTATAGATGTTACTTCTAAGAGAACGTCATGGGCAGCGTCCGGTCCCTGAAAAACTGCCACCCGGTTCTGATATTCTTTCAAACGCAGTTTTCCTTTGTCCTGCGGGCACCAGTCATTGATGATCTGACGAATCACAAAAGTGTCGTTCATCCACTCCATGGAGTATCCATTGGCCTGGCTGTATGCTCCCTGCAGCTCTTTTATTCCCTTACCGTTTATCTGCTCCCTGTCGGGGAAAGAAGAAATAACCGTGTGCTGGCAATTTTCATAAAGCTGCTCAAAAATAACCTGAGTATCAGGCTGAATCAGGGCTTCCTTTTCAGCTGCGTTGATAACCGGTTTTTGCTGTTGGGTGATATCATCAAGCCTGGTAAACAATTTTCCTATGCCCATCCCCAGAATTGTGCACCCAATAATTAAAAAAGCACCGATAATAATGGTGGTCTTTTTGCTCACATAGATCACCCCTGGATGGTATTTTCCCCATGGTTCCAGGGTTTTATACATTATTTAACAACAAAGGAAGCCCAAAGGCTTCCTTTCAGAACGTCAAAAAAGGCGTATATCTTTGTTGCTTCGAAAAACCCGCTCAATCAACGTACTATAAGTACGCCTCAATCACTGGTTTTTCGAGCGCCTCGATTTACACCTTTTTTGCTCGCTCTGCCAGGGTGTCAACTTCTTCGACACCCTGAAAGGAAGCCCAAAGGCTTCCTTTTCATCTACTATTTCGATCCAGTTATCCGATTTTCTCCAGGACTTCATCAGGAATGCTCATATTTGTGTAAACATTTTGCACATCGTCGTGGTCTTCCATCAAATCAATGAGCTTGAGAATCCTACGTCCCATATCGGGATCGGTAATCTCTACTGACGTTTCCGGCAGCATATCCCAATCAGCGTCTTCGATCTGGTACCCTTCCTTATCCATAGCGTCTTTTATATCCAGCAGCTGATCCGGGCTGGTCAATACTTCATAGAAATCGCCTTCTTCGCGTATATCATCCGCACCCATATCCAGCAGTTGGAGCATAAAATCCTCTTCATCAATTTTCAGGTCTTCTCTGGCAATACGAATTATTCCTGTTCTTTTGAACATCCAGCTTACACACCCGGTCTCACCAAGATTACCGCCATTCTTGGAAAAAATATGCCTGATCTCGGGAGCGGTCCTATTCCGGTTGTCGGTAGCGATCTCAAGCATTACCGCAATACCTCCAGGCGCATAACCCTCATAAACTATCTCTTCAATTGCCTCTGCTCCTGCGTCACCAATTCCTTTTTTTATGGCGCGCTGAATATTCTCATTAGGCATATTGATGTTCTTGGCTTTCATAATAGCCAGCTTCAGTTTGGCATTGGAATCAGGATCACCGCCGCCGCCGGTCTTGACTGCTATAGTTATTTCTTTGGCGATTTTGGTAAATTCCTTACCCTTTTTTTCATCAGATTTGGCTTTTTTATGCTTTATATTCGCCCATTTTGAATGACCTGACACGCTGCTAATACCTCCTTAAGCTTGCTTACCATATCCACGGAAACAGCCGCTTGGTTTTCGTTCTATACTCCCCGTATTTGTCCCGGAAGTGTTCCTGGAGAAATTCTTCTTCAACATGGATCCTGTATATCAATGCTGGCAGCACACCCAGCAGGACTAACAGCATAGCCCCCCAGGAATTAAATATCATAGAAATAGCCGCTTCACTGCAAAAAGCGCTCAAATAGAGTGGATGTCTTATGAATCCGTAGGGGCCTTCGGTGACTAATTCATGGCTCTCGTAAACAGCCACCCTGGGATTGTAATACTTTCCTAGCATCTGTATAGCACGATAACGTATGATGAATGAAATAATAAACAGCGCAAAACCCGCCCAGATGATCTCTGGTTCCAACTGGTAATACCGCGTCAAATGGAACGATACAAAATCGAGCAATGCAAAAAAGAGCACCGCCAGTGACGTAACCTGCATATAAACATAAGTTTGACGATCATCGTCCTGAAGAGCTGAAGAATCCGGGGGCTGATAGATTATGGTTTCGATAACAGACCAGGACAGATATAGAGCAAAAAACGCGATAATAGTCCAAAAATCGAACATTGGGAACTGGTTCCAGGCCATATAAGCTATTGCTGATACTGCTATCACGGCGAATGCCATGCGGATGAAAGCCATGCGTTTCCTGGAATTCAATGCCATTCCTCCTGCTCTAGTACAACGTTTCGTATATTGTGTTCATAAGTTGGAGCAGATTTTTTGACGCACAAGGCGTCGGAGTGAGTAAACTGGACGTATTGCGATCGACGACAACGCAGTAATGCGAAAAATCTGCCCAAATTTTGGGCGCGAATATACAGAATGTTATACTAGCTTGCTTATGCTAATTATTATAGCCTTAACTCCTCGGGTACAAAAGCAATAGGAGGCAGGCTGCGTTTATGTTCACTCTTCTTTATTAGTTCTTCTATACGGCCTACAACAGAATCTTTACCCACGCCAGAACGCAGATACCTGTCCAATTGTTCATAAGTGACGCCCAGCTCATCCTCATCGGTTTGCCCCGGCCATAGTCCTCCGGAAGGGGGTTTTTTCATAATGGCATCCGGAATATTTAGATATCTGGCCAGTTCATAGACTTCATCTTTGAGCAGGTCTCCCAGCACCTGAATATCAACAGCACTATCACCATACTTGGTCGAATACCCCACACTTATTTCGCTCTTATTGCTGGTCCCCAGCACCAGGTAATCGCGCGCTTGTGCAGAATAGTACAGTGCGACCATTCTCAGGCGGGATTTCATATTGGCTTTTAGAAGCTGTGCTTTTGGCCCATCACAACGCAGGTAAGATTCAGCCAGGGTTAAAAACGCGTGATAAACGTTATCCAGATCAATAACCCGGTGGGAGATGCTGAACTCTTCAGCAAGTGCCTGGCTGTCGATCCGGTCCTGCAGTTCGCTGGCACAGGGCAGTATTAATGCCATACAGTCATCCGGAAAAGCTTTTTTGGCTAAAAGCGCGGTCACGGCGGAATCAATTCCTCCGCTCAAGCCAAACACGACGCCCCGGACTCCTGCCTGCTTTACCTGTTCCCTGATCCACTCAACAAGATAATCGGCAACGGCTTGCGCATTCATGGTTTTTTCTCCTCCTCCTGCTCAAACATCCGGTCTCTCGGCATAGACCATCGTAATGCGGTCGTATCACTTATATATCTTTAATACTGACCAGCAATCATAGCAGCAAACATCTGTCCTGTTAGCTTGTTTACCAAAAAGGCAGGACTCTGAGAACACTGCTTCGGTCTCAACCAGATGGTTGATTTGAACTTTATATTCAACACTTGGTCAATAAATCCTGCCCCATGACTTTGAATTTGTTGGAAGCTGCTTTTTTTTGGAGTAATGAGCCAATAGTTGCAGGGATAAATAGAATAATGTCGTGCAAACTCCTATTCAAGTGATACAATCTCCATCTGTCCCCATGCTGCCATTTTCTCGCCTTTAATTGCTAAAACCCCTCGAATGCCATTGATATCCTTTACTGACTCGATAGCCTTGACCAGGTCGGACTCGCTCTTAACCATGTTGGCGGCCCGAGATGCGGCAGCATCCGCAAGCGCAGCTGAATCTCCTTTGATCATCACTGCGTCAGCGGTTCCAAAACTAATGCTGGGTCCAACCGTTCCTGAGGAGGTGCATACTCCCAGAGGGCTCTCTTCCGGCTTTACTTTTATACCGATACGATAGCTGAATCTGGATTTGCCAGCAAACACTGCTATAGTCCTGGTTTTGCAGATATCCATAAAAATATCGCCACCGTTTTCAACGATGGCTTCCTGCACCTCTTTTTTCAGCTTCTCCCCTACCCCCTGGGCGACAGCGCCTGCAACCGCTGCCATCGGGCCAACGCCGCTGATTCTGGCAGCATTCCCCATAATCCTTACTATTTCAGGTGCGGCGGGAAGCAGTCGAACCGGGACCAGGGAAGTCCTGAACTCAGGATGGCAGTAGATATAGTCCTCGAGTTCGCCCCGCAGCCGGGCCAGCTCTCTTCTGCATAATTCTTTTAAGTCTTCGGAATAACTGGCCCGGTCAACAGCGATATTAAGATCGCTTTCTCTCAGGCTGATGTTAAAATATTCAAGGTCGTCCCCTCTATGCAGGGAACGATAAGCCCGATTGACGAAGCCTTGATTACTGTCTTCGGTCATCCGTCTTTACCTAAACGTTCTCTTTGATATGAAACTGCATTTTTATAGCATTGGTTGGGCAGCACTCCAGGCACATGCCGCAGACCACGCATTCCCCGTTATTGAAAGAGACCAGCATCGTTTCGCGATCAATACTCAAGGCATCGGTGGGGCAGAAAGACGGACAAGCTCCGCACTGGATGCAGAGTTCCTCGTTCCATTGAACGGTTGCGCTGAGAGGTTCGACCCCAACGCCCAGATTCTTCAGGTATTTTACCCCATCATTATACTGTTTCTTCGGTCCCTCCAGCTCTATGACCAGGTAGCCCTCTTTTTGGGGATTGATGTCAGCTTTCAAAATATTTATGATCAGATCGAAATCCTTGACCAGACGGTATATTATGGGCTGGTCAGCCTGAGACGCCGAAAAGTAACAAACGATCCTGCTTTTCATGTTATTGCCTCCTTTGCTCTTCACAGCTACGCATAGGAAGAGATTTGAACTCGATATTAGCATCAGCGGAAGGCAAAGCCGCCACTGGTAGGGTCAGCTCAAAACGGCCGGAGCTTATCCATTCCTTGAGCGTCGCCGCAATTTGCCGGGCCCTTGCATAACTCGACTGGGGAGTAGTAACGATCTCTTTGCCGTTGATTATTACTTTACCTGACCTCAGGTCTTTGTAGTTTACCATGCCCAGATCTGCGGGACGGTTATATGGATAACCTTCATTGTAGTCCACAACCGGGCACCATATATCTTCATCTTTTACAGCAGTGTACTGCAAAATCTCCTCATCCAGGATGGGAATCGGGATGCCTATGCCGACCGCCAGAGTAGCTCCGTAGCCAATATAGCTGAGACCTATCAGCCAATTGGGAGACATCTGTTTCAGGTCCCCGATTACTGCCAGTGTTCCGGCCCCTCCCAGCGGAACCCCATTCTCGCCCCGAGGCACATTGGGGTGGTGCTGGGTGCCGTTCCAGGCTACATACCCTACTCCGCCTCCCAGGAAGATCCTGGTACCTATACCGATGGTCTTATAATAAGGATCATTCAACAATGGGCTCAGCTGGCCAGATGTTGAATAACTGGCATTGCCCATGCGAGGCTTTAGCACCCCCAGATAAGTATGCAGGGTCCTATCCCCCAGATTGACCGCGCAATTATAGTTTTGATAGGCATTGCGCGGATTGAATAGGAAGGCTTCGTTCAGGTCCTCCAATCTCACATAAGTTTCCACTCTCCTATTGGGGTAGCAATCCGTTCCATAGGATAGAGCTTCCAGCTTGATCTCTTTGCCCGCTACCAGATCGTGTATAACATGAGCCCCGCCGTAGATAAACCTGCCAGGATATACTTTGTTCTCCGGATCATTATCCGGCAGTTGAGTAGCCCCGATGTAAGCATCCACTGCCGCTATACCCGCATAAGCTTCCACACCGTTTAGCCATACTTTAGACATCCTGATGCGGGGATTAGCATGCCCAAAATTCAAGAATGCACCTGAAGAGCACATAGGGCCGAATGTGCCTGTTGTAACTACGTCTATTTCCTGGGCTGCTTTTTTCAAGCCCTTTTCCTCAACAATTCCGATAACCTCTTCTGCGGTTACGACTACTGCCTTTCCCCGCCTGATTTTTTCATTGATTTCCTCGTAAGTTTTTTTGACAGCCATCGTGCTCCCCTCCCTGTATTATTGTTCATTTATCTCAAGCCAGCATCAGTTTATATTGCCTCACTATATATACTTCGGGTTTTTCACCCTATCTGTAAAGAAGATATTATTACCGCTTTTTCATTATTTTTTTAGCCGCTAAAACCGCCTGGCGGGCATCCGGTGAATAGGCGTCTGCTCCTATGGAATCCGCATATTCCTGGTTTAAAACCGCCCCTCCAACCATGACCCGGCACGGCATTCGCCGCTCGCGTATCAACTCGATCACTTCTTTCATTCTAGGCATAGTAGTAGTCATCAGCGCGCTCAAACCAATGATATCAGCTTTCTCTTGATAGGCGGTTTCAACAATATCAGCAGCTTTAACGTCTTTGCCCATATCGATTATTTTGAAACCGTAGTTCTCCAGCATAACTGCCACTATGTTTTTGCCAATATCATGGATATCACCTTCTACTGTTGCCAGCAGTACCACCCCCTGATAGGCTCCTCCTTCTCCTTTAAGCAGAGGTTTAATAAGCGCAAACGCAGTTTTCATCGCCTCAGCAGCCATCATCAATTGGGGTAAAAAGTATCTTTTTTGCTCGTAAAGCTCTCCGGCTTTTTCTATACCCGGGATAAGGCCTTTATTGACCAGCTCGATTGGCGTCCAGGTCTTTTTTTCAAGAGCCTGATTAACCAGGTGCTCGATTCCAGCCTTGTCTCCTTCTAAAACTGCCTGCTGCAATCTGACCAGCATTTCATCAATCGGCGCCTGCGTGGATGGCTCAACTGCTGAAGGCTGTTTTCCGGCAGGTGAGCCGGCTTCTTTGCCTTTAATTAGCTCCGGTATATTGCAGTTCTGGCAAATAGAACTTCTTATTGGAGATGCGGCCTGCCCGTCAGATGGTTCGTCCCGGTAAGCCTCGATATAATGCCGGCAGGACGGGTCGCGGTTTAAAAGCACTGCAGCTGATCTGCAGGCATCCATCATGCGCCGGTCAAAAGGATTCAAAATGGGGAGATCCAATCCTGCCGCCCAGGCCATAGCCAGGTAATTTGACGTCAATATATTGCGGGCCGGCAGGCCATGGGAGACATTGCTTACACCCAAAACCGTTCCCACTCCAAATTTTTCTTTAATGGCACGCAGCGCTTCCAGAGTCTCCATGACCTGGCCCTGTTGAGCACTGGCAGTCTGAACCAGGCAATCGATGTAGATATCTTCCTGCCGCAGTCCGTACTCTCTCGCTCTTTTTATGATTTTTTCGGCGACTGCCACCCGCTCTTGAGCGGTACTAGGGATGCCTTTTTCATCCAGACACAGACCCAACACCGCGGCACCGTATTTTTTTGCCAGAGGCATAATAGTGGACAGATTTTTCTCTTCTCCGGTCGTGGAATTGATTAGAGCTCGCCCCACAAAATTCTTTAGTCCTGCTTCCAGTGCATGTGGATTCGTGGAATCCAGTGAAATAGGAACATCAACCGCGGCTTGAATATTGAGCACAGCCCTACCCATAGCCTCAGGCTCATCTATACCCGGCACACCCATATTCACATCCAGTACGGGCGCTCCCGCAGCCACCTGTTTTTTTGCCTCGTCAACCACCATCAACATTTTCCCAGCTTTGATGTCCTGGGCCAGGGCTTTCCTCGCCGTCGGATTTATTCTCTCCCCAATAAAAGCCAGGGGATGTCCCTCACCAATCATGGTATAACGGTTACGTGAAGCCAGGCCCCGCAAGTTTTCAACACCCCGGCTCACGGGGGACAGCCCTTTGAGCGTTCTGGCTATGGCTTGAATATGAAGCGGAGTGCTTCCACAACAGCCGCCGATTATATTAGCTCCGGCCTGTCTCAGCCTCAGGGCGTTTTCTGCCATCTCTTCCGGCGTATCCGGAAAAACAGTCTGGCCTCCCACCAACTGGGGAATCCCTGCATTGGGCTCAACCGAGAGGAAAACACTAGAATATCTACCCATCTGTTCAATGACCGGCAGTAGTTCCCTGCCTCCACCTGAACAATTAGCTCCAATAGCCAGGGGTCCTAAAGCCTCTAATATTAGAAGGGCCCCCAGGGGATCGGTACCCGTCATGGTCCGTCCGCCGTTTTCAAAAGTCATGTGGGCTATAACCGGGAGCCGCGTAGATTCCCGCGCGGCTATAAGTGCTGCTCTCATCTCACCTATGTCTGTCATCGTCTCGATGGATATAATGTCAGCGCCAGCCTTTTCGCAAGCACGCATTTGTTCAGAGAAGGCTTCATACATATCGTCAAAAGTCAGCGCTCCCATAGGATGGAGCAATTTGCCGGTAGGTCCAATAGAAGCTGCAACCAAGGCCTGATTACCGGCAGCCTGCCGGGCTATGCGGATCGACTCTCCGTTTATCTCATTGACCCGTTCGGCCAGCCCGTATTCCAATAATTTAAAGCGATTGCCGCCAAAGGTGTTGCTTTCGATGATATCTGCACCAGCATGAACATATTGGTAATGTATGTCCTGAAGCACCTCGGGATTTTCGATACCGAACAGCTCGGGGCACTGCCCCGGCTTCATGCCCTTGTCTTGAAGCATGGTACCCATAGCCCCATCTAAAATCAATATTTTTTCTTTTACCACATTGTTCAAGTCAGCTGGCATGTTTATCTCCCCTTTGTAACG
This sequence comes from uncultured Syntrophomonas sp., assembly GCA_964635975.1. Taxonomy (GTDB): domain Bacteria; phylum Bacillota; class Syntrophomonadia; order Syntrophomonadales; family Syntrophomonadaceae; genus UBA5314. The sequence continues at coordinate 27,738 of CAZWPO010000014.1, read as the reverse complement.
AATTATTTATAAAAAAAGCCCTCATAAAAATAGAGGGCTTTTCTGGTCTTTACCCTCTCATCTTTCAGGAATTGGCACCATACCAACATGGGCGGTTGCCGGGTTTCATCGGGCCAGTCCCTCCACCTCTCTGGATAAGAGTCTAAGTCATTAAACTTCAAATATTATTTTTTTATAGTCTAAGCTATTTTCACTTCAATATATTTTACTTTTATTGCAGGTAAATATCAATCAGATTTCTGAATATTACAATAATATTTAATAAGCCTGACAGATAAAGAGCAGATCTTTGCGATCCGCTCTCAGCCTTCTATCAATATGTTGATTAGACTAGCGCAGCTCGGTTGGTACAAAAGCGTCGATGAGCCCTATAACTAAAGCAGCTAATACGCTTCCCAGCAGGGAAACAGACAAATAGCTGGGAATAATAAACTGGGCAAGATATATCACAACTACAGCCGTAATAAATCCCACCAATCCACGCGACCTAGGTGATACTCTGTCCCCCAGCACGGCTTCGATCGCCCAACCTATAGCAGCGATAACCAGTGCGGCTATCAGTGCTCCGGTGAAGCCGCTGACGCTGATTCCAGGCAGTAAATAACCCACCACCATCAACACTAATGCTGATACCACAAAGCGTACGATTGTTCCTATGACCTGCTTCATTATTTTAAGCCTCCCTTGATCTTTTAAACTTATAATGCCTGAAAGCCATACTGAATATGCAAGTATCTAAATGCTTCCTTGATTCTATCCAAGCTTGCAGGTCTGCTGATCTTAAAGGAACAGCTGATATATGGGACAATAATACCACGCAAAACATTTTTTTCCACTATTAAACTTTATTGTGTATAATTTACTATATATTTTATGGGGGAGGCTTAATACGTGCTGGCAACAGTCAACTCCCTGGCATTGTCCGGAATCGATTCCAGGCCCGTTAAAGTAGAGGTTGATATACAAAACGGATTACCTGCTTTTGAACTCTCAGGTCTGGCCAGTGCCGCCACTAAAGAAGCCCGTGAACGTGTCAGACCGGCTATCAAGAATTCTGGTTTTGAATTCCCCAATCGCCGAATTACTGTAAATTTGGCGCCTGCAGATTTAAAGAAAGAAGGCAGCCAATTCGATCTGCCTATAGCACTGGCCATATTAATCGCCTCTGAGCAGCTGAACAAGATTCCGGATGATCTCTTTTTTTGCGGAGAACTATCCCTTAATGGAGATCTGCGTATGATACCTGGTGTTCTAGCCATGGCTATGGAACTGGCCCGCTTAAGTCCTCCCTGCCGCCTGGTCATTCCAACTGATAACCGGCGGGAAGCCAGCCTGGTTAATGAACTGCTTTGTCATCCCTTCTCCAGTTTATCGCAGCTTTGCTGTTCTCTGAGCGGAGAAGACCCTATGCCGGTCACTGGCAGCTGCCATGAAGAGACGGATCCTGAATATTCTCTGGATTTTGTTGATGTAAAAGGTCAGGAAAGTGCCAAACGCGCGCTGCTTATTGCAGCTGCCGGAATGCATAATGTCCTAATGATCGGTCCTCCCGGAGGAGGAAAAACCATGCTGGCCAAACGCCTGCCGGGCATTCTTCCGCCTATGACTCGCAGCGAGATCCTGGATACCACAAGAATATATTCTGTGGCGGGACTGCTCGATCCCGAGCATCCGTTGATTGATAGACGTCCGTTTCGCTCCCCGCACAGAAGTGCGTCGATGGCCAGCATAATCGGCGGCGGACGCATACCCCGCCCCGGAGAGATCAGCCTGTCACATCACGGGGTGTTATTCCTCGACGAGTTTCCCGAGTTCAGCCGCGATGTTCTTGAAGCGCTACGTCAACCCCTGGAGGACAAGGTGGTAACCGTAGCCAGGGCCCAGGCTACCTATACATATCCCGCGCGTTTCTCTTTGATCGCTTCAATGAATCCCTGCCCCTGCGGTCGTTACGGCTCTGACCTGGAGTGCAGCTGTACTCCCGCCCAGATACAAAGATATCTGGGCCGCGTGTCCGGTCCTCTACTGGATCGTCTGGATCTTCATGCCGAGGTAGGCAGGGTGAAACTGGAACAATTACAGAAGGGCAGCGGTGGCGAGAGCAGCACTGAAATGAGAGACCGGATTATTCTTGCTCAAGATATTCAAAAGGCTCGTTTTAAAGGAACAAGAATCAGCCACAATTCCCAGATGGAAGCTGGTGATATAAAGAGGCACTGCCGGCTTGATGAATCTTCCTATAAGTTATTGAAATCCGCCTTCGAGCGGCTGCATTTAAGCGCTCGCGCTTATGACCGCATTCTGAAAATATCCCGTTCAATAGCTGACCTTGAGGCCTCTGATAATATTGAAACCAGGCATCTCGGCGAAGCTGTACATTACCGAAGCCTGGACCGTAAATACTGGTCTTACTAAGTAACTAAATATGCTGTTGTATTAGGTAATAAATCATCCCAAAATCTCTTTTTTCCTGATAATCTCATAAATTGCGGGCAGCACCTGTTTTTTTCTCGATAATATCCCTTTCAAAAGGGTTCCGCCATGACTGGCCGAAGCACCAAAGGCTTCTTCAGCCAGTGCCCGTTCTCTTCCGGCAATCAGCAAAACGCTGGCTTCTTCGAGAATATCAGTCAACATAAGAACCATGAATACATAGCCCCGCTCCTGGCAGATCTGCTGCATAGCGTCCGTTAAGCTAGACTTTCTGCCCTCCAGGCTAGATAGATCGATAGTCTCAATCTGAGATATAGCAAAAATCCGATCCCCGCTGCTGTACTCTTTGAGATCCGAGCTGATCAGATCCTGATCGTCCATGCCTTCACACGGCATGGCCTGGGCGAAGATTTTCTTTCCCCATTCACCCGGATCCAGACCTGATATGACCTGCAGTGATTCAGCTATTCTAATATCCTTGACACTGGTGGTAGGCGAACGAAATATCAGGGTATCGGATAATATACCGGAAAGAAGCAGTCCGGCCAGCGCCTTGTCCAGGGGGACATTTCTCATAATAAATTTTTCGGCTATCAGGGTAGATGTCGATCCTACCGGCTCATTATGAAAGTAAATTGGGGATATAGTCTGCAGATCACCGACCCGGTGATGATCAATAACCTCGATGATCTCTGCTTCTTCAATTCCATCGACTGCCTGCTGGCGTTCATTATGGTCAACTAGGATGACTTTTTTCCTTTTCATTTGCAGCAGGTTGTACCTGGATATCATACCCAAATAAGTGTTGTGCTCATCGATAACCGGATAGTTTCGGTAGCGGGTACGCAGCATCTGCTGGCGGGCCTCTTCAACACCATCATCAGCTTCGAAAAGGATCAGGGCGCTGCTCTTCATGATGCCAGAAACCGGCTGTTTTAGTATTCTGGCAAGGATGGCCGGGCTATCTACCACGTTCACCATATCGCCAAGGTTTTCCATAAATATCTGGGCTACATCGCCTATGGTCAATAATCCGAGAAGTTTCTGAGCATCATCCAGCACCGGAACCGTTTTTACCTTCCGGCTTCGCATGACCCTGCTTAAATCTTCCAGGCTGCTTTCAGGGTGTACATGCAGCAGCTCCTGGTCATCCAATAGGTCTTCCACTTTCGTGGCCACACTCTTTACCAGAGGCGGTTGAGCAAAACCGAAAACATCAAGTGCAAAAACTACTTCTCCACTTATTTCACCGGCTATGGCCGCCTGGTAATGACCTGGTTCGCTTTGCTCTTTAAATGACTGGTAGGCTATGGCTGCAGCAACAGAATCCAGATCGGGATTCTTATGTCCGATTATGTACACAGGTTTCATAATGAACTCCTCGCGCATAAAAATATAATCCATGATCAGCTGTTAATGAGATTTTATCACAGGGAAATCGTACTAGTTTAGGTATTTTAAATAATGAAATATTTATGAAAAGGTTTGCCGCTAACTTTTCGATTATCATAGAGAAGGAATTAGTTCTCCAAAGAAGAATAATATATAATTCCTACCCATCATCGACGAGGTAATTAAATGCACAAACACAAATTAGACGAAATTGAAATTTTAAGAGCTCTTGCATTCCTGGCCATTGTCCTCCAGCACACTCTGGCATGCTACATGTATAATGACAATTTAGATGCCGCTTCCGGGCTGAGCTCCGCCTTTCTTCTCCTCTTAATAAGGTTCGGCGTTCCCATGTTCGTCTTCATTACCGGTCTGGTTCTCTTTTATAATCACGGGGAAAAGGAGCTGTTTTACGGCAATTTTATTCACAAACGTTTTACCTCCGTATTCGTTCCCTACTTCCTCTGGTCAGTGTTCTATTTTGTCTGGTTACACTTCCTCACCGGCACCCCCGATTCCGGTTCAGCTTTATTCAGGATCGGCCAGCATACTCTGGCTGGCGATGCTTTTTATCACCTGTGGTTTATGGTCATGGTATTGCAGTTCTATTTAGTCTTCCCGCTTTTTAGAAAGCTGATTTTAAGCTGCCGCAACCGTCCGGCGCTGCTCTTAGGCCTGACATTTGCTTTATATATCGCCTACATTTGGGCATACAATCATGTTATACCCCTGGTTTACAGCGATATTACTTCACCGGTGTTGAAAACTATCGTGGACTACCGGGACCGTATTTTCCCATCCTGGTTCCTCTATTTCATCATGGGTTCTGTTGCCGGTCTGTATATCATTAAGATTAAGGAAGTTTTACGGCGTTTTTCCGGCATGATCATCCTGGCTTTCCTCGCAACTTTCGCATTCATTTTCTACAAAATGTTCCTCTCAGCTCAGTACAACACAGCCGGGAGTTACATTATAAACTATCAGATCACCCTGCCTTTAAATCTAGAAATGGTCTTCTATCTTACAGCTTCCCTGCTGTTCCTCTACTATATCTCGAGTATTATTGCCGCAGGCTATCCCAATCTGACCAGTCATATGCATATGGTCGGCAGGTACTCTTTCGGAGGCTATTTTGTCCATCCATTGATCCTGTTCTATCTCAACTCGTTTGCAAAGGCATACATGACAGCGATCAATCCCGTTGCCCAGATTTTTCTGGTTTTTATAGTGTGCGCAATTGCAAGCCTCGCGACTTGTTTTGTTATCAGCAAGATCAATATCCGTTTCAGCAACGCCCTGGTCGGTAAAATATCGTAATATCCTCCATGATAGTGGGATTAGGCGCCGTTAAGCTATGCTATAATGAAAAAGGTCCCCGAAGTGTTTCCTTATCAATCCTAGTGAATCGAGGAATTGTCTTGGAATCCAGGCTGAAAATTACAATTGCCATAGTATAATTACTGCTGGTTATCTTCTTGAGCACCGCGGGTCTCGTCTATTTTGAAGGATGGTCTGTATTTGACTCCTTCTGGTTGACGGTTCAAACACTAACCACTACAGGGTATGGAGAAATGCTGCCGGTAACATACCAAGGCAAAGTATTCCTTTTGGCGGTAATGCTTTTAGGCGTAGGTCTGGTAACCTATTGTTTATTAACCATATTTTCATTCCTGGTTGAAGGGCAGGTGTCAAGAATATTGAGACATGATAAAACCCTGGCGGCCATTAAGAAGCTGGAAAACCACATAATTGTTTGTGGAGCTGGCCGGGTAGGATCTAGTGTTGCGCACATCCTGAAAAACGAGAATGTACCCTATGTGCTGGTTGACAATGATGAAGAAAAAACCACTCACCTGGAAGATGCAGGACACCTGATTTACCTTGGCGACGCTACTGAGGACGAAGTTTTAATTACCCTGGGCATTCACAAAGCCAGGGGGGTGGTAGCAGCCCTTCCCGAGGATGCCTATAACCTGTTTGTGGCCCTCTCAGCCAGGGATCTGAATCCCCAGCTTAAAATAGTAGCCCGGGCTGAGCGACCGGAGACCGTAGAAAAACTCAGGCGTGCCGGTGCTGATAAAGTTATATCACCCACCCAGATAGGCGGCCACCAAATGGCCATGTCCATGCTTAAACCAGTAACCGTGGATCTGGTAGATACTCTTTTTACTATTCCCAATAAGGAACTGCAGCTTGAAGAACTGCTGATTGCCGAAACTTCGCCACTGGTTAATCAAGACATTAAGAGCATCTTTGGGCGGGAAGAAGTGGAAATGCGTGTAATTGCAATTATCAGAGATAATGAGGTAAGAATGAATATTCATGGCTATGACAAGGTGCTTATTGGAGATACATTGATCTTGTTGGGTTCCCGCACGGCTCTGGAACAATTAGAGACCGAATTCTAGCATATATAAAAAATAAATCTATATATCTAAAAAAGTCCGCGATCGGGGTCTAATCTTTCTCAATCACGGGCTTTTTCTAACGTTTTTCGTTGGTAATAATAGTTATTTTAGTTTAGCTATGAGCTCCACTTCGCAGGCAGCGTTCAATGGCAGAGCATTTACTCCCACTGCCGCCCGCGCGTGCAGGCCCTTATCCCCAAATATCTGCTCCAGCAAGTTGGAAGCACCGTTCAGCACCCGGGGCTGCTGGGTAAAATCCTCACGGCATTGAATATATCCCGTGACCTTCACAATCCTGTCCAGGGCTTCCCAATCTCCCAGCATGCCGAATAGAGCCGCCAGGCAGTTAATCATGGCCTGACGGGCTGCTTCTTCTCCTTCTTCTATACTCAGATCCACACCTACTTTACCAGAATAGAGGAGGCTGCCTTCACTCATTGGCAGTTGTCCGGATACAAATACCAGCGAGCCGGCAGCAATGGCCGGCACATAAGATGCGAGCGGTCTGGTCACTTGAGGTATAACTATATTCATCTCTTTCAGGCGCTCTTCAACGTTCATACCAATTCCTCCCTATCTGATCCAGCCGACAAAGACGGACCCTAAAAACAGCAGGTACATTAAGCCGCCAAAGGATAAAGTCCTTGCCGTTACGTGCTTCTTGCGGCTTATTTCTTCCAGCAGGATACTCGAGGTTACAAGTGCTATAGCAGCAGCTATCAACGCTCCCCTGCTCAACTGCCAGTCAGTTAGCAATATGCCCATGGCCGGTATCAACGAACTCTGAAAAACCATGGCTCCAGTGATATTGCCCAGGGCCAGGGTGTCTTTTTCCCTGGAAATCCATATTATACTGTTAAATTTCTCGGGCAATTCAGTTGCAATGGGTGTGATTATAATGGCTAGTACGAATGCAGGCACACCGAACAATACCGCCAGTGCGGCTACCGAATCAACAAATAGACGAGCCCCAAGGATGATAAGACCTAGTGCTACAGCAACCTGCAGCAAAATCAAAAAAATGGGCGGGGACTCATACGAACGGGCAAAATAGCAGCGGGGCAGGTCCTCGTCGGATTCAATATCCCTCTCCTGAGAGATCATGATATATACATAGATAAGATAGGAGAGAACCATGCATATCGCTATAATTATCTGAAATATTCTGTAATCCGGAGGAATCAATCCCGCAATAACCGCCGTACCATATACTGGTATAAAAAAGCGCAGATCTCGTCTGAGTGATGAATAGTCGGCCAGAACCTTGCGTCCGTGAGTGCGGCGACGACTGAAGATCAAAACCGCGATACCGGTCACAAACATAGCCAGAGTAGAAAGCATCAATGGAGCTCCCAGGATAGCACCTATGCCAATTTCATGGCCTGAAGCGCCCCCCGAGAAAGCTATAGCAATCAGCGGAATGATCGTTTCCGGCAGAGCGGTCCCCACCGCGGCCAGCACACTGCCCACTGCCCCTTCAGACAAGTTCATTTTTTTACCCAGCCATTCAATCCCGTTTACAAAGACCTCAGCCCCGAGCAGTACGATTCCCAAACTTACCAACAACAGCCCCATATTCTGCATAAACCTTCTCCTTATTCATCATCTCTCGCTACAACCAGGCTGTAATCTGGCGGCGAGATTCAAATTTTACAAATTTGTCATATCCGGCCTGACGTGCCAGCCGGGCTGCCTCATTCAGCCCGTATCCTAACTGGTCGGGATGGTGGGCATCAGAACCGAGGGTAATAGGGATTTCCATCTTGGCCATTTGTTTAAGGATATCAAAGGAGGGATACATCTCCCCTACAGGTTTGCGTAAACCTCCGCTATTTATTTCTATTACCATCCCGGCCTCTTTAACACACCGTAAAACCGGCTGTACAAATTCAAAAATGTCGCGGCGCTTGGGTCTGTGCCCCCAGACCTTGACCAGGTCGAGATGGCTCACGATGTCGAACAAGCCAGTCTCAACGGCTTCCTTTACCAGGGAGAAGTAGTCATCATAGACTTCATCGATATCCAGTTCTTCAAAGCGAACACGATGGTCAGGATGGTCAAAACCCCACCCGTCAATAAAGTGAACTGATCCCAGCACATAATCAAACTGGTTATGAGCCAGCAAGCCCCTTATATAGTTCTGCCGGCCGGGGATAAAATCCATCTCCAGGCCTAATCTAAGCCCGATTTCCGGGTACTCCTTCCCCAGCACCCGGATCAAATCACGATCAATCCGTTCCAGATACTCGTCATGTTCAGAGAATCCTATTTCATCAATGCCCATCTGTTTGGCTCGCGCGATAAAACAGCGTAGCCATTCATCAGTATAATAATACTCCCCATGTGCAACCGCATGGATATGATAATCGGCAATCATCTTATTCCTCCCCGGGCAACATCCTTCAGTATTTCATTGTAGACATTCCCAGAGCTAAAAATCAACAAAACACGGGTTAAAAAAGAATTGCATAAACCATTGGCATATACTAAAATTTGAAACAATCGAAACCTATTAAGCGCCAAGGAGGTCTATTGATAAAACAATGGCAAAAATTCTTCCATTTAGAGGTCTACGCTACAATAAAGAAAAGATAGCCAACCTGGCTTCAGTTGTGACTCCCCCCTATGATATCATCGATGATACCGCCCAGGCTCGCTACTATGCAGAACATCCCTCCAATATCATTCGCCTGGAGCTGGGCTTGATCTTCCCCCAGGACAGCGATGAGAATAACCGTTATACCAGAGCCCGGCAATACCTGGATAAATGGCGTGAAGATGAGACCTTACTTCCGGAATCGACTCCTTCGCTCTATCTCTACCAGCAGATTTTTGAGCATCACGGCCGCAAACTGGTGCGCAGCGGTTTGGTCTGCGGCTTGCAGGTAGAAGACTACAGCAAGGGCAACATCCTTCCCCATGAGGAGACCCTGTCCAAACCCAAAGCTGATCGTTTTAAACTAATGCAGCATACGCACAGTAATTTCAGTTCTATTTTTGCTGTATTTATCGATGAGGATAATTTAATCGACCAGTTGATGCTTGATTATGCCAAAAACCGCACGCCAGACATAGACATCATTGATGAAGCCAATGAGACCCACCGCATCTGGGTGATCGGCGATACCGCCCTTGTTAAGAAAATCGTCGACCTTATGGAAGACAAAAAGATATATATCGCTGATGGCCATCACCGCTATGAAACCGCTCTTGACTTTTCCAAATCTATGAAGGCCGCCGGCCATTCCGGATATGATTATTGTCTGGCTACGCTGGTCAATTTATACGATGGAGGACTGGTAGTGTTCCCAACCCATCGGCTGGCGGGAAATATACCTGATTTCAACCAGGCAGATTTCATGGAAAAACTGAGCCCGCTGTTTGAGGTAATACCGTTCGAGGGCAGCAACACGGCTGCTTTCATGAATGAACTTGAAATCAGTGGCAAGCAGGCTCACAGCTTCGGCCTGTATACCAAAAGCGGCTTATTCATGTTAAAAGTAAAAGATCCGGATCTGGTTGCCGAGCGTCTGCCACAGGATAAATCCACAGCCTGGAAAGACCTCGATGTGGCTATTCTTGATTATTTGGTGCTTGATCAGATCCTAAACATCGGTGAAGAGCAAAGGCGCAGCCAGGACAACCTGAGCTATACCCGCAGTGAAAAGTTTTTGGTCGAGCAGGTTGACAGCGGCCACTTCCAGCTGGGCTTTTTACTCAACGCCACCCGCGTCGAGGATATCGTTGCCGTTGCCAATGCGCGTGATAAGATGCCTCAGAAATCAACTTATTTTTATCCCAAGCTCATAACCGGATTAATAATAAATGATCTGGATATCAAGTAAGGTAAAAATGTTTCCATGCGCAGACAAGGCCCGTGCATCAACACTTAGGTTGCTCGCACGGGCTTTTATTTAATTATTAATGAAATTCAAATACTAAAAATTCAGATTCTTAATGAATAAGTCTGAAAAATTCTGCTGGCTGGCCAGTTCTATGTATTTGATCCTACCGGCCAGGCTTCTCGCTTCCTCCTGTTGAAAAGGCGATAGCAGCGCCTTGACCGCTCCCGCAGCAGCCGCATTACCTATATTCTTGACTATGCTGCCATCTACTCTGGGCAGGAGTCCGATTCTAACTGCTTTTTCCGGATCGACGTATGATCCGAATGTTCCAGCCAGAAACACTGCGTTCAGGTCTTTTGCATTCATTCCGGCCTTCTCAAGCAGTATATCTGCCGCAGTGCGAACAGCACTCTTGGCCAGCTGAAGCTGGCGTACATCTTCCTGGTTAAAAACAATTTCCGGGTAACTTTTTCCTGATAAACGCAATTCTAGCCCGCGAGCACCTGCCCGCATGGCCAAGCGCTCTTCTGACAGCGATGTAAACTGCCCCATACTGTCAAGATACTGACCTTCAAGCAGCGAACCTACTAGATCTATTATTCCTGATCCGCACAGACCGCGCGGGTTGACCCCACCAAGGACATGATAGCTCAATGATCCATCTTTTATCTGCACCCGGTCAATAGCCCCTGTTACTGCCCTCATGCCCCGAGTTATCGAGCCCCCTTCAAAAGCGGGCCCGGCTGCGGCCGATGCAGCCCAAAACTGCCCGCGATTGCCAATCACTACCTCTCCATTGGTCCCGATGTCGATATAGAGAAAACGCTGGTCGTTTAAAGCGTTTAAACTCAACAATCCGGATACAGTATCTGATCCTACGAATCCGCCTATCTGGGGGAGTAGGAATACAGTAGCCTCTGGATTCGCCTTCAGGCCTAGTGCGGCTGCAGAAGCCAGGTAATCGCTGTAAAACATCCCGTAGTAAGGCATGCTGCCAAATCCGTTCACATTAAAACGGAGGAAAAAATGCAGCATTACAGGATTTCCCACCACGCTGAAAGCAAAGATCTGGTCCGCGGGAATCCCGCTCTCTGCCAGCAGTTCATCGATCATAGCATTGACCCCGTTTATAAGAATCCGGTTAAGGTTGCCAAGCCCTTCGGGATTATCAAGGCAATGCGAGACCCTGGATATAATATCTTCGCCCAGCACCCTCTGCAAATTGGTTTGGGACGTAATGGACACGACCTCTCCATCCACCAGATCTACCAGGGAAGCCTGCAGACTGGTAGTGCCCAGATCCAAAGCAATGCCATAGGCGCTGTCATTGTCTCTGGAGAGACACTTGACCTCACGTCCTTCAAAAATAAGCGCATATAGTTCCATGGTTGGCCGCCCCTGACGATCGAGCGCAGCCAGGTCGTTCAAGTTGTCCGGTGGGATTTTCATAATCAAACCGGGCATAGCCTTTTTGAGCCGGTCATAAAGCGGGACCGGATTCTGCTTATCCAGCCCCTCGATAAATATACGCCTGGTTTCAACATACTTTGGATCTACCCGTCCGGCGTCAGCCATACGAGGCCTGATTTTACTTCCCTTCATATTCTCACTGTAATCCACCCGGACAGTCATAGACTCATTTACATCAATAAAGCAGGCCAGGCGCTCCCCGGCTTTGATTTCTTCCGGGAGCAGTCGGCTGCGCTCCTCGGCACCCATTGGGGAGGAAGCGGACTCCACACGCACTTTGCATTTCCCGCATGTTCCCCGCCCGCCGCATGTTCCGCCAGGATCCAGGCCAGTTAAAACCAGGGCCTCTCTCAAATTCTGACCACGAACAGCCCAGACTCGCCTTTCCTTTTGCTCAGGATCGACCACTATTATGGAAACCTGTTCCGACACTCTTTCACCGCCCTACTTCCATAAAATTCTTTTCGGATGGGAGTAAATATTAAAGCGGCTGCCGCGTGTGAATCCCAACACTGTTATCCCATTATCCAGGGCGACCTGAGCACCCAGTGAAGTGACCGCAGCCCGTGACACCACAATTTTGATCCCCATGCTCACTACTTTCTGAATAATCTCGTGACTGACCCTGCCGCTGCTCAAGAGGATCTTGTCTTGTATGTCGATCTGGTTTAAGAGGCAATATCCAAACAACTTATCAAGCGCGTTGTGTCGCCCTACATCCTGTCGGGTAGCCAGTATCTGACTTCCCCTGGCCAGGCTCATCAGGTGCACCCCACCGGTGATTTTGTGCAGCTCTGAACTGTCCAGGTGCTGTCTCATTAGTTCCAGCGCATCCCCGGCATAACAAAAAAGACCATCTTTGCTTTCGATTTCCCGTACCACAGCAGGCTCATGGTTTTTAATTTGAACTTCAATGCTCTGGCCATTTATGCTTATTGACTCTACCTGAGCAGCGTGGGTGATAATCCCCTGGGAAGCAAGATTTCCCACCACCAGTTCTTCCATATCGTCAGGGCAGCAGTACAGAGTATGAGTGTAGACTCCTCCAATGAATAGTTTAAAAGCCTGCTCTACCACCATAAAATCTTCGTGGCTCCACAGACCCTTTTCCATGGAAAAGCTATCAATAAATCGGGTTGTAATTGACTCTGACAATAAATAACCTCCCAGTACATCTCATTATTTCCATCACTTACTACTAAATGATATCCTTAAGCGCCACATCCCGGCAAGTTGCAGTGGAAAAAAGTCTACAAACATTCAATAATAGCAACTGATGGCCGGTCATGGGAAATAAGCACTCCGGGCATACGATTGCCTTTCGCTTCATTTAAGTAAAATGAAAATATTGATCAAGGCTCATAAAACTCTATGATTGAGGCGGACTAACCGATTAATGCTCCCGTGGCGTAAGAGTGAACAAAAGGGGCGGTTACTACCGCCCCTTCTAATTTCAAGATATTTAATTACTCGGCTTTTGTATCAGCCATAAGAGCAAAAGCAAAAACTAAGACCCAAACCAGAGAACCTACCAATGCATAGGTAGATAAGCCCCAGCCCTGGCCATGTTCAATCGCAGTGTTGCCCATGGAATATACAACATTAAAGCCTACCAGTCCCACACCGGTCAAAATGAATATGAATTTCTTTAATCCGCCCGAAAGTTGGAATCCCTTAGCAAAGTTGCAAAACTTAATAAAAATGTAAACCAACAGTAATACACCAACAAATATCACCAGGGGATTATGAAGTAATCCTGCTACTCCTCCCGGCGTTGCTTCTGCTGCTGCCGCTCCAGAACCAAAAATCGCTAGCACCTTTTCACCCCCTCCGAGCTTACTTCCACAAATTATTGTATTACTTTCAAGCGAGTAAAACAATAAAACTAAAAAAAAGCTGTTTTCCGAGCCGGACTGTCTTCATCACATACATTATTCTCTATAGCTTGCTGATTTCCTTCCCGTTAAAGAAATTTTTCATAAAAATAAACCAGCCCTTGGGCTTTACAAGCTCTAACTCATTCATTATAATATGAATGCTTGATCAAGTTAATAATCTTATATTGGCAGTCCGACTTACGAAAGTTAAGCACCTTTCTGGCACTAGAATCCCAGTTCGCTACACTCAACAAATAAGGTTGATTGAACGGGATTTATAAATAACACAGATATTGGCTTTTGTAAACAGCTTGAGTAAGTAAATTGGATAGTCGCGGGCAATTCATTATTGCCTGAGGAAAGTCGGAGCTCCGCAGGGCAGGGTGCTGGATAACGTCCAGTGGGGGCGACCCCAAGGCTAGTGCCACAGAAAGAAACCGCCGGAAATGGAGACCAGAAGCCGGAAACAAGAATTAAGATCTGGGAATATAGGAACCAGCTAATTCTTTTAAGCATATCTGGCTTGCGGTCTCTGTTTCCGGTAAGGATGGAAAGGTGAGGTAAGAGCTCACCAGCGTTTAGGCGACTAAACGGCTCGGTAAACCCCACCCGGTGCAAGACCTAATAGGGGAACTATGAGGCGGCCCGTCTCGTTCCCGGGTTGGTCGCTGGAGATGTCAGGCAACTGGCATCCAAGACAGATGACTATCAAAACAGAACTCCGCTTACAGATTTGCTTACTTCTAAAAACCGCTCTTTATTGAGCGGTTTTTGTTGCTTAACTGCAAATTGGAACAATATTGTTATATTGCAATATTGTATTGCAAATATGCAATATTCATGATTCTTAATCATCTATAATTACCAGATGTCCAAAATCCTTCATTAATAACCCCCTATTTACCTGCACTTGATAAAAAAATCACTATCCTGCCCTATCGCCAATATTTACTCATTTTAATAAGCATATTGTATAGAATTGACCGTCTAAGAAGCCTCGAATACCCGCTACATGCAACTCGATGCAGTCAATGGCATGGTTTTTGCTTTAATTAATTAATATCGGTGGCAAGAGGAGGTGAAAAAATGATCAGGAATCGGATTAGGCCATCCGGTTGAGCGCAGCGCCATGCGTTTTTACACCCCCATTATCAGATTGACGCCTTGAGCTTAACCTGATTAAGGCCCTTCTGTTGTGAAGATTATTTGCAACTTCATACAGGAAAGAGATACAAGCTCTTTGCTTCCTCGGGAAACAAGCCGAATTTCAAAGATATAGAAGATTAATATAAGGGGGAAATTCAGGGTTATATCCGGGGAGGCCTCTATAAAATGCATAAAAATATGGAGGCGAAAATATGGCTAATTTTGCTTATTCAAACACGAGAGACCTGGAATTTATTATTCAAGAATGGCTTCCAACTGAACAAGTTTTCAACTATGATCAGTTCAAAGATTATTATTCCAAAGATGACGTGAAGCAGTTCCTGGCTCCCATGCTCAAGATGGCTAAAGAAGTGGTTGAACCCACCAACGAAGATGGTGAAAAGAATCCTGTTAAGTTTGCCGACGGCAAAGTCACCCTGCCCAAAAGCTTTGGGCCACTTTTCAAGAAACTGCAATCCGAAGGCTGGGGAACCAGCAATATCGATAAATCCGAGGATGCCATGATTATGCCACACATCCTCCAGGCTGCAGTATGGGAAATGCTCTGTGCAGCCAATCCTGTTTTTTATCCCTACATCCTTTTGACCAGCGGCGCGGCAGACCTTATCCAATCGTTCGGCACGGAAGATCACAAAGCAATGTTCCTCCCCAAGATGATGGACGGTACCTGGTCCGGAACCATGTGCTTGACGGAGCCCAGCGCAGGTTCTGACGTGGGCGACATCCTTTCCAAGGCTTATCCAACCGATCAGCCCGGCATTTACAAGATTAAGGGCAATAAGATTTTCATAACCGGTGGCGACAATGATTTTAGCGACAACGTGATCCACCTTTACCTGGCCCGCGTAGAAGGGGCCAAAGGCGGAACCGGCGGCATATCTCTATTCATTGTTCCCAAATACTGGGTCAATGAAGACGGCAGCCTCAGTGACAATGACGTTATCCTGACTGGTGCCGAGCATAAGCTGGGCCAGCATGCATCCGTTACCGCAGCTCTGGCTTTCGGCGACAACGACGGCTGCCGCGGCTGGCTGCTGGGTAAAAATCCCCTGGAGAACGAGGGCAAGGGCGAAGGTATGGCCCAGATGTTCCAGATGATGAATCTAGCCCGCATGGAGACCGGCCATATGGCTCATTGCTGCATCGCCAATGCATTCTACAATGCCCGCGATTATGCCAAGGACAGAATCCAGGGCCGTCCCTTCACCGATCCCAGGGGCAACCGGGTGCCCATCATCCAGCACGAAGACATCAAGCGCACCCTGCTCATGGGCAAAGCTCATATGGAAGCCACCCGGGCCATGCTGATGAAAGCCTTATACTATTTCGATGTTCGCGAACATGACCCCGATCCGGAGACCAGACAGTTTGCCAACCTTTATGTTGAAGTAGTAACTCCCTTGTGCAAAGCCTACCCCTCTGATGAAGGCTGGTGGCTGTGTGGCGAAGCTATACAGGCTTACGGCGGATACGGCTATTGCGAAGAATATCCAGTAGCCCAGATCGCCCGCGACATCAAGATCTATTCCATCTGGGAAGGCACCAACTTCATCCAGTCTTTGGACCTGGTAGGCCGCAAGATGGGCATGGCTAAAGGCGCTGTGTTTGCCTCATTTGTTAAAGATATGAAAGACTTCTATGCCAAGAATCAGAATACTGCCGGCCTGGAAAAAGAGTTTGCCAAGTTCGGCAAATCCCTGGAAGCCTTTGACGGCATCCTGAAAGCCCTGATTGACTGGAAAGGCAGCAATCCTTCAATGATACCGGTATATTCCCGCCGGGTGCTGACTGCCACTTCCCAGCTGCATGCCGCTCACCTGCTGCTGGATCAAGCTCTGATCGCGCAGAAGAAGGCTGCTGAACTGGGCGCCGACCACTACGACTACAACTTCTACATCGGCAAAGTGGCTTCGGCCCGTTGGTACTGCCTAAACCAGCTGCCCCAGGTCAACTTCATAGCCGAGGTCATTGATGCAGCTGACACCTCGGTTCTGGATGTTCCCCCAGAAGTATTCGAATACTAATATAAACCCATTCCCCACTTACGGGCTCCGGTAAGGAGCCCTATTTTTTTCCTTTTCTTTTTGCTTGTCAGAACATTTGTTCTATTGTATTATAGATTCACTACAGAACACAGGTTCGGTGACAGGCATGCGGCAGATCGTATTTTTAAAACTGCAAGAAAATGACCCCGGTCTATGGAAATTGCTTCTCGAGCGGTGCAGCCATCACACTCCCCTGGTGGAACCTGCAGAAAATTTCTCAGTATACCTCGATCTCAGCGGCTGCGGAAATGCACTGCATATCGTTCAGAACATCAGCAGTTTCATGCGTTCTCACAGCCGGCAGGTCAGATTGCGGGCTGGACTGGCTGCCTCCCGGCTTCTAGCTGGCCTGGCTATACAATCCTCCCTGCAATGCTGCCCAACGGAGTCTTACCAGCTCGTTTCGGCACCAGGATTATTAGCAGTCAAAGTCCTGCCCGGATGCGAGAAAAACTTCATAGCCCCCCTGCCCCTGGCGGATTTGCCTTCTTTATCTGTCAAGGCAATCAAAAGCCTTTCCCGCCTGGGATTTACTAATATCGGGGAGCTTGACTGCCTTTCCGTCGCGCAGCTAGCCAGGCTGAAGATACAGGAACCCCGCCTGTTTATGCAGTACATCAGTGGTCTGGACAATTCCCCTGTGACCGGGCTTTACCCCCCTTCTCGCATTACTTATCCACTAAATTTACAGGGATGTGTCAATGAACGCTTGAGGGTGGAAAAAATTCTGAGAATCGCAGCTTGCCGGCTGGAGGGACTTTTGGAAGAGCGTCATGCCGGATGCCGGTATATCATTTTGCAGATGCTTTCAGGAGAAGCCCCCCCAAAAAAAGAAAGAAAGCTCTCCAGCCATTGTTTCAGAGCCGAACAACTGCTAAATATCTTCATAAGCCTTTTCCCCTGGGAATATCTTGAGGATGACTGCTCCGCACTGCAGATTATTTTGCAGGATATCAGCAGCCTCTCCTTCTGCCAGCCCGATCTCTTTGTCTCCCGGGTTTTTCTCAATGAGCAGGAGCAGGAGGATCGGGTAGAGGAGCTTTTGTTAAACCTTAGAAATCGTTTTCCCGGGCACCTGCGCCAGGGATTGGAACTTGACCGCCGTGAAAAAGCACTGGCACTTTGGGATCCCTGGCGAAAAGGCTTCGACCTTAATCCAAACTCAGGGAACACATAAACAAAAAGGGATGAAAGCTATGTCTTTTGCGCACCTCCACTGCCACTCCCCTTTTTCCTTTCTGGATGGAGGCAGTTCTATAGAAGATCTGACGAGCAGGGCGGCTTACCTGCAAATGCCGGCATTAGCGATTACCGACCACGATAACATGTGTGCGGCGGTAAAATTTAACCAGGCCGCACTTTTAGCCGGTATAAGACCTGTTCAGGGATGCGAAATAAGCATGGAGAGTGGGTCGCATTTGACCCTGCTGGCCCGCAATAGTAAAGCATACGCCTCTATCTGCGCCCTGCTTACTCGGGCGCACCTTTCGCATCCGCGCGGGCAGCCTGCAGTGGCTTTAAATGACCTGCAAAGCCTTGAAGATACTATCATGCTCTCCGGCTGCCGCCGCGGTGAGCTGGCGGTTCTGATCATGGGCGGCAGGTTCCGGGAGGCGGAACTGCGGGCTAGAGAATACTTGGATTTGCTGGGTCCAGAGAATTTTTATATCGAGATGCAAAACAATTTGCTGCCCGGCACCCGCCATTTGAATTATTATCTGCGGCAGTTGGCCGAAGTTCTGGGTATCGAACCAGTAGCCACCAATAATGTTCACTATTCAGAACATCATGATTTTATCGTCCACGACCTTTTGAGCTGTGTCCGTACTATAACTAAAATAGAGGATCTTAATGTCCAGCGCCCCTTAAACGGTGAACATTACCTGAAGGCGGCTCCCCAGATGGAAGCGCTTTTTGCAGACTATCCCCGGGCCTTTACAAATGCCTTAAACATCGCCCAGGAATGTGAGCCGGTTTTCAAATCTAAAACTCCTCACTTTCCCGATTTCCAGCCGGCCGGTGGCAGTCCTGTCTATGCGCTGCGCACTTTAGCTTTCGCGGGCGCGCGCCAGCGCTACGGCCGCATCGAGAACCCGGTCCGGGAGCGCCTGGAACATGAACTAAGAGTAATTGAGCAGATGGGCTTTGCCGGTTATTTTCTGCTGGTTCACGACCTGGTGCAGTTCGCCCGCCGGGAAGGCATTCGCTACGCCGGGCGCGGTTCTGCGGCTGATTCACTGGTGGCCTACTGCCTCTACATATGCGAGGTGGATTCCCTGGCCCGGAACCTGCTTTTTGAACGTTTTATGAACCCGGAAAGATCTGAACTGCCTGATATAGATATAGATTTTGAAGCCCGCTACCGGGACCGGGTGATCGACTACGTTTACCGCCGATACGGAGCTGATAGAGTAGCCCGGGTGGCTACCTACAACACTTTTCGGGCCCGTTCTTCTTTGCGTGAAATTGGCAAGGCCCTGGCCTTCAGCGAAGATGAACTGGGCAGCATAGCTAAAAAACTCCCTTATTTCAGTTATGCCGATAATATTAGAGGGCTCATGGATAAATTGCCCGAACTGCGTAAAAGCCCCCTGCACGAACAGCGCTTTGAGATCCTCTTAAACATCTGTGAAAGGCTAGCAGGCTTTCCACGTTTTTTAGGCACCCACCTGGGCGGGGTCATTATAAGCGACTGCCCGCTCACCATGCTCACTCCGCTGCAGCGCTCCGCACTGGGGCCAGTGATAACCCAGTTTGACAAAGACGATGTGGAAGATCTGGGACTGGTCAAATTAGACCTTCTGCCGCTGCGTACGCTTACAGCTGTGAACGATGCCGTCAGTTCTATTCGTGAAGCTGGATATGATATAGATTATGATGCTATCCCTCTCGATGATAAAGCAACTTTTAAAAGGATCGCCCGTGGCGATACAATTGGCGTTTTTCAGCTGGAGAGCCCCGCTCAAAGAGCTCTCCATCCACGACTTCAGCCCAGCCAACTGGAGGATATCATCGCCAGTGTAGCCCTGATACGCCCCGGGCCTATCAAAGGCAATATGGTGGAGCCTTATATTGCCCGTCGCCAGAGCCTTGAGGAGATCAGCTATCTCCATCCCCTGCTGGAACCGATACTCAAGAAAACCTATGGCGTTGTGCTCTTTCAAGAGCAGGTCATCGAGATAGCTGGCGCAATAGCCGGTTTCTCCCCTGGAGAGGCCGACCAGCTGCGCAGGGTGATGACCCACGCGCGCTCTCACAAGGCTATGGAGGAGATAGGCCGCCATTTTGTTTCCAGCTCTATCGCAAACGGCGTTGACGAGCAAACCGCGGCCTCCATTTTTGATGGCATGGCCGGCTATGCGAGTTATGGCTTCTGTGAAGCTCATGCCGCCGCTTTTGCCACCACCAGCTTCAAAACCGCCTACCTGTTGGAGCACCATCCGGCAGAGTACTACGCGGCCCTGTTGAATAATCAACCTATGGGCTATTATCCCGCCAATATATTATGCACAGAAGCGCGCTCCCGGGGGATAAAGATTCTTCCTCCCGATGTAAACTTGAGCGGCCAGGATTTTATAGCCGCAGACGGTGCTTTTATCCGGATTGGATTGAAGCAGGTAAAGGGAATCCGCAAAGAGGAAATCCGCTCTATCCTGGAGGCCAGGACATCCCGGCCTTTTTCTTCCCTGGCCGATCTCATGAAGCGCAGCTCTCTAGCCCTTGATACAGCTGAAAGCCTGGTAAAATGCGGGGCATTAGACAGCCTGGAGCCCCGACGCCGTCAAATGCTCTTTCATCTGCCTTATCTGAGAAAAGATGAGCAGCAGCCAGATCTGGAATTTGATCTGATGCCTTCTGACATGGGCACCGGGGCTGATTTTTCAATCGATGAAAAACGTCATATGGAGTACAGCCTGCTGGGGATAGACATAGCCGATCATTTTATGGCTTCCCTGCGGAGTCAACTACGCAGGCAGAAAATCCTTTCCAGCCGGGAAATAAAACATCTTCCCCACCAGGCAGCTGTTAAAGTCTGCGGTCTGCTGTTTAGGCCGCACCGCCCGCCTACCCGCAGCGGGAAAATCACCGTATTTCTATCCCTGGAGGATGAATTCGGGCTTACTGATGTCACTGTATTCGAGGATGTATATATGCGCTTCGGCCACCTTATCTTTGGGCCCCAGTCCGGTCCTTTGCTAATTAAAGGCTCCCTGCAAAGGCGCGGGGGAGGAGTGAGCGTCATGGCCAGAGAGCTTTCTTTTTTCGGGTAGCCGTAGGGTAAGAGCGAGAAGCAGGGCGCTATACGGGGACGTCTTATGGGCACATTGGGAACGGTTCTCAATGTGCCGCCCCCAAATGTGCAAAAGGCAAAAGAACCGTCCCCCCGCCCCGGCCCCGTGTTCTCCAGGCGTGGAACTGGTAACAAAAAAGAGGCGTACTCTTTGTACGCCTCTTTTTATGTTGACGGTTTCACTATTTCTTTTTGGCTTTCTTTTTTGCCGCAGCTTTCGCAGGAGCTTTCTTTTCAACAGCAACTGCTTCCTTAAGGGATTTGCCAGGCTTAAAGGCCGGAACCTTAGTAGCGGGAACTTTAATTTCTTCCCCGGTGGCCGGACTAATCACTTTTCTTTCCTTGCGGTCGCGTACTTCGAAACTACCAAAGCCTATAACCTGCACCTTGTCACCATTGGCTAAGGCTTTCTGAATGGTTTCTACCAGGGCATCCAGCGCTTTGGCTGCATCTTTCTGAGTTATCTCCGCTTTTTCCGCTAACGCTTTTACCAGTTCCGATTTGTTCACGACAGAATCCTCCCTTAAAATTTTTTGACCACATTTTTAAATTCCTCAAAAAAAAGGCAAATCCTGCTATATAACCTAAATTTTTTGGCTTTTTTTAAAAAATTTTTTTCGAAAACGCCCGTTATGTTTACATTCTGCCATAATCGCGAGGTTTTTATTCACAGCAAACCCCTAATTTCAGGCATTTTGCCGCAAACTTATTTTATTATCCCTCCATCACCTCCACAATCTGTAATGAGCGGTCCAAAGCCAGATTGATAAACTCATCTTCGACCTGTACGATTGGGCGAGTTGGCTGAAATGCATCCACAAATATAACTTTCCCACGCTGCTGGTTCGATAATTCCACCTGGCTGCCGATAAGAGAAGAAGTGATTTTGTTGTAAAAAAATTTAGATATAGCGGGATCTAACTTACCAAAGGATTCCTCCCATAGAATATCAGCGGCAATAAACGGTGATCGTTTTTGAGAATACACCCGATTTGAAGTAATAGCATCAAATACGTCGCATACCGCCACTATAGCGGCAAAGCTATTGTTGTTGTAGTGTTTGGCTCCCGTGGGATATCCAGTTCCATCAGTTCTCTCATGATGCAGTAAAACCGCATCGGCTATGTCAGACTTAACCCAACCCTGCTCATTAAGGAAATCAAATCCCAATTTACTGTGTTTCTTCATCTCTTCATATTCTTCATCGGTTAATTTCCCGGGTTTATTTAATATAGAGTCGCTGATTTTGATCTTTCCTATATCATGAAGCAAGCCGGCCGTACCCAGATCCTTTATCTTATCCTCTTTGAACCTCAACCACCGGCCGACCAGCATAGCCAAAAGAGCTACATTTATACTGTGGGTAAACAGGTATTCATCCCGGTCCTTCATCATGCGTATATCCCGGAAGATGTTGAGTTCATCAAAAACCTGATTAAAAAGTGCATCGACTGTAAAACTGACTTCTTCCGGCTCAACTTTTTTGCCCAGCCGGGCTTCCATCAGGAATGCTTTTACCGCATGAAGCGAATCATCGTAAACCGCGTCAAAAGGTTTTTCTTTTTTTCTTCTGCTTGTTTCTTCGGCAACAAAGACTTCACTTATACCTCTTTTGGCTAAAGAATCTAGCTGTTCTTGTTTGATTACGGTGCCGCTAGGAAGAAGAAGTTGTTTGTCGTAAGAAAAGAGATCTTTGGCTAGCTTAACTCCGGGTTTGATACTATTGACTTTTATTTTCAGCATCCATATTCTCCCTTCCTCGCCAGGAGCTGAATATAGAGATTCTACAATTTTTCCCTTATTCCTGTTATCGCAAAATGATCAATAATGCTTCATACAATTTTCCTCATATAGGCTAATTATTCTGCATGAAAAACCGCGCTGCCCCGTTTCATCACGGAGTAGATCAGCTACCAGGTCTACCATTACCTGCTCAGTCCCCTGGTGGCCGGCGTCGATAATTGATAATCCGTTGTCCCGGGCCATGCAGGCTTCATGGTATTTTAAATCCCCGGTTATCAAAACATCTATTTCCTGTTTTAGAAGTTGATTGATAAATGATGCCCCGGAACCGCTTATGACCGCGACACGGCTCACTAGCGAGTAGGGATCTCCCACTAGCCGCAGGTTATCTATAGATAAGTACAGCTTTACCTGCTTGGCTAGATGCTTCAATTTAACCGGTTTTTCAAGGCTTCCGACTCTGCCTGGAGAGAATAAGCCCCCTCGATTGGCAAGCTGATAGAGATCATAAGCAACTTCCTCATAGGGGTGGGCGTCTAACATAGCCGCAAGAACCTGTTTCAACTCGCTTTCATAGAAAACACTCTCCAGGCGTACCTCGTCCACTTCCTCAAGCCGGTTTACGGAACCCAGGTAAGGGCGTGCCCCTTCTAGGGGTCTAAACGTTCCGGTACCCCTGACTGCAAATGAGCAGGAATCATACTGCCCTGTATGCCCCGCACCCGCAGTAAATATAGCCTGGCGCACCTTTTCATAGTGACTTGCTGGCGCAAACACTACGAGCTTTATCAGGGGGATCTGTCCGGCTCCTGCCAGCGGGCTTATTTCTTTCAGCTTGAACTTTTCGGCCAGGTACTGGTTGATCCCCCGTTCGGCACTGTCTAGATTGGTATGAGCCGAATAAATCGCAATATTCGATTCTACCATCGTCTTTATGAGGTTGCCGGGCAGGCGGCTAAAATCTATAGATTTCAAAGGTGAAAATATTAAGGGATGATGAGTAATGAGCAGGTCCACCCTGGCTTTCCGGGACTGTTCTATGATATCGGGGCTGGCGTCTAAAGCCACTCCTATGGTGTGAACTTCCTGCCTCGGATCCCCGATCTGCAGGCCGCAGTTATCCCAATCTTCAGCCAGGTGAAGGGGGTAATTGGCTTCCAAAATGTTTGTAATGTCCTTTACTTTTGCCTGCAAATTATCTCCTCCAGTTCTACTATTTTGCTCTGTATTTCCACATACCTTGAATCATAAACTTTATATCCAGCTAGTTTATAGCCATAAATGATGTTTTTGTATTTTTTTAACGCTAATTCTAGATATGAAAGCACTTCTCCTTCCCTGCCATCCAGCATTGCCAGTCCGAGATCAGCTTGTAGGGAACTCAGCGTATAGGGTTTGGACCCGGGACCGGTTGCAATAATAATGAAATATTTTTCTTCTTCCCTCACCAGATACTCATGCAATATCGGCCAGCCGCGACGAGCCAGTGTTTCTCGAACAACCCGGCCGCGGCTCATAGGCTGCAGAATATAATGTTTAAAGCTCTCAGCCTTTTCCCAGTCCATGCTTAATATTTCCGATATATTGTCGCCGCCTAATCCCGCAATAATCACATTTCCAACTTCACCCGGATTAAGCGGTTCCAGGCCATTCCCCTGCCGCAGGTCTATTTGTTCCTTCCATGGGCTGCAGACAATCGCTTTTAGCGCTCTCTGGTATGGTCCATCCGATAGTTCAATGCCCACTACCCGGGGTACTATGCCTTTTTGCAGCAGATAAAACGACAGTAAAGCATGATCCATACCGACATCTGCAGCCGCAAGCCCTGGCATGACCGCTTTGGCTATAGATAATAAACGGGGACTCAAATTGAGCTGCTCCATAAAATGGATAACTCCTTACTTTTTCATCTATTATGTATCACTCATTTAACAATAGCAATAAAGCCCTGCAGAGCAGAGTTTAATCATCCCACTTGCTATTTTTCAGGTCTTATTGAACACAAACAGGCCACAACAAGTGAACGCAATTTTCTTCTCCGCTAAAACATAGAGACGCTTCCTTGTTTTTAAAGATTGATATCTTGCCGGTAGGATAATACAATACATCTGTCGAATAATATAGCATTTAGTTCTATATTTGATAACTTTTTGTTATTGTATAGGCTCTTTTACGGCCGCTTTTGCGTCTGGTGCTCACTTTGCAGTAAACCAATTCTATCGAATTGATACTAGCTCGCAACATAAATAAGGAGGTATATATTGATGGGTGATTATCGGGAAATGTGGAGCAGTTTAGGGATGGATCTGGAGACACATGACTTGCTTTGCGAAGCGCTGCCAGATGCATTTGGCGGAGTTTATCTCAGCCAGGAAAACCGGCCACGGGGTATGGATTTCTACGATTTTGTAGTTTCTGAGATTCATGGGGTAAGACCATCTGAGCTTATTGAACACAGGAAATCAGGCGGAAAGGTTTTTGGCACCTTCTGCGTTTATGTGCCCGATGAGGTCATATTTGCTGCGGGAGGAATCGCAGCCGGGCTGTGCGGTGGTTCACAGTTCTGGGTGCCGGGTGGTGAAAAGGTTCTTCCCGCCAATACATGTCCTTTGATCAAGGCTTCTATGGGAGCACGTTTAGACAAAACCTGTCCGTTTTTCTTAATCCCTGATATGTATATCGGCGAGACTACCTGTGATGGAAAAAAGAAAGCCTGGGAAATCCTGGCCAAAGAAGTACCTATACACGTAATTGATATCCCGCAAATGAAACGGGATAAAGATTTTGATGCTTTTGCCGATGAAATAATGAACTTCCTTAAAATAGTCGAAGGTGTTACCGGTAATAAAATAAGCCCGGAAGCCCTTGGGGATAGTATTAAATTGATCAATAACAAACGCAGGGCCCTTCAGCGTCTTTATACCACCCGCAAATCCACTCCAGTGCCAATAAGCGGGAAGGATGCTTTGCTGGTAACCCAGATAGCTTTTTATGACGACCCGGCTCGCTGCGCGCAGATGGCCAATGCTCTCTGCGATGAACTTGAGGAAAGAATCAGCCAAAATCAAGGGGTATTCCCGAAGGATGCAGCTCGCATAATGATAAGCGGCACCCCTATGGCCATCCCCAATTGGAAAATGCACCACATTATAGAGTCGGCAGGAGCTGCGGTAGTAGTTGAAGAATCCTGTACCGGGACCCGCTACTTCGAAAAACTGGTAGATGAGCGGGGAGGAACTATCGAAGACCAGGTGAAAGCCCTTGCTGAGCGTTACATGCAGACGAATTGCGCCTGTTTTACACCTAATCCAGGAAGAGTTGATGACATTATACGTTTGGCCGAAGAATATAAGGTTGATGGTGTTATTGATTATACGCTTCAATTTTGCAACCTGTATTCTACCGAAAGCTACCTGGTCAAAGAAGCTCTGGCAGCAAAAGGCATTCCCATGTTGCACATTGAAACCGACTACAGCGAGAATGACTACGGGCAGTTGCAAACCCGGGTTGAGGCCTTTTTAGAAATGGTGCGAAAGTAGGATTTATTTTGCAGGAATCTGATTATCGAGTTTATGTTCTGTTTCCTAATCACACCGAAGGATTGCGTTTAAATTCGATTCTAAGGGATCGTGGTATTAATCATGCCATCTCCCCTACTCCCCGGGTTCTAAGCCGCTCCTGCGGAATATCACTTATTGTTAATGAGGACGATTTGGAGTTGATAAAAGAAATAATTGCAGAACATAGAATCACAATAGAAAATGTAGCAAAGGCTCCGGTTAACAAGAACTGGCGTTACCGCGGAAGTTGATTTAATCATCATCAATAATGTAAGGAACAATGCGAGTTAAATCGGCTATATTCCCAAAATTAATTGCATGTGTGTCTAAT
The DNA here is from genome assembly GCA_964635975.1 of uncultured Syntrophomonas sp. GTDB lineage: Bacteria > Bacillota > Syntrophomonadia > Syntrophomonadales > Syntrophomonadaceae > UBA5314. Next base: position 1,176 of record CAZWPO010000014.1, on the reverse strand, counting down.
TCTGTTAGTTCGCATATTAGCATGGTTGTATATGGTATAATATGTTGACAAAGATTTTCCCAAATCTGAAAAGTTCTAATTGCCAGAAAGGGGGACAGACTTATGGACGTTGGAGTACGCAACCAGTTAACAGGCACTATTAATAAGATAAAATCTGGTGATGTTATGTCTCAGGTAACCCTATCGGTTGGTGATTATGAAGTTACCTCGGTAATGACAACTGATTCCCTTAAAGAAGCAGGCTTTAAAGAAGGCGATACCGCCTCCGCTTTAATCAAGGCTATAAATGTCGTCCTGGTGAAATAACCACTTAAAAGATTTATCATTCTTAACCAGCAGATTGATTTAATGGATTTAAATCAATCTGCTTTTGTTTTTTGGATATCCTATTACCCTATAGTCAGGCACTATAACCATAGTTTTTTTCATATGCTAATCAGCAGCATTCATATACGATACAATCATAATCATTATGATTGTATTTCGAATGGAACACTATTCACCCGCTTAACCTCCGACTTCCTGGTTTTAGTTCCCGCTTTTTCAATTTTTACTTTTCTTCATCGTTTGCTCCTTGCAAACGTCTTAGCAAATCGCCAACATTGAGATCGTACTGAGCAGCAACACTTTCGAGAGAATCAAAAAGGTTGCTGCAAAGCAAGCATGAACCGGTAATTTCCTCATATTCATGAAAAACATCTACAGTATCCGGGTGCAGTTCGACGATCTGAAGTAAAGTCATAGAAGACGATATATCTGCCATTTCATTTCTCCTACCATAGTTAGAATTATTAAATTCATAACACAGCATTAACCAGATGTGTGAACGGGAGCTGATGCTTACAATACACATATGCAAGAATGCATGCCGAATGACGGAATTGTAGCACCCTAGTGCACTATCATGATTGCCGCTACATTATTGATTTTCAACCATTTTTTTATTATTAGGTGATGTTTTATTCTTTAATTGATAAAGTGGGGGCTGTGCTGAAATGATAGCTTCAGCACAGCCGCTTTTGCCTTGTTATAAGGCTTTCATCATATCTATTGAAAAGCAAGCATAGCATACCGGTATGGTAGTATTTGCTCGTTGCCCTTCGGTCCCCGCCATGATTATCATTCCTTTTTCAACTCCTTAAACCATTTTTCATTGTGATGTGCGGTTATTTCTGC
>CAZWPO010000013.1:0-80460 GCA_964635975.1 uncultured Syntrophomonas sp. | reverse complement strand
TAAAGATCAAATTTTTCTCATTATATCTGGACCTAATTTGGGGGTACACCCAAATTTTACTTCAAAACTAACACCGCAGGCTGATTAGATTTTCGGTGTAAGGTCATGACCACTATGCCACTGGGCAATGTATATACATATGCAGAAGAAGCGGCCAACCCGGATATCTTTATTACCCAGGATTCTGACGGGAATACACTGGAACAACCTCAGTCAGATGAGATTAACGATGATCAACCTGCAACTCAGTCTCTCCCTTCTGAAGACCTTCAATCTTCAACCGGGCAAAATCAAGTTAATGAAACGATAACTCAACAAGAAAATATAAATGCATTAAAAGAGAAAAAAGAAATAGTGAAGAAAAACATAGTTAAACCCAATTTAATCGTAAAATACAAAAACAGTGCTAAGGTCGATAAGGTTATCAATAATGCTAATAAGGCTCTGGAAAAGAAACACAAAGGAAAAGACATCACCATAAATGTAAAAAAGGAACGAAAAACATTAAAAATGGCGGAGATAACCATAGGCCCGGATATAAGCATCAAAGAAGCCAAAGCAGAACTGGAAAAAGACCCGGATGTGGAATATGTCCAGCCCAATTACCAAATGCAAAGCTTTGAAGCACCTCTGGAACCTGATATCGACAAACAGTGGGCGCTTGCAGAAGGAGATCAAAACGGTTCTTACAACTTAAATATTGGAGATAATTGGACCGTAATAAATTCTATGGAACCGGTAACTGTTGGCGTGATCGATACCGGAATCGATGTTAACCATGACGAACTAATCGGCAAAATCATAGACGGATGGGATTTCTATAATGACGATGAAACTGTGTTTGATGAAGGAGACGCCAGCCACGGCACGCAAATCGTCGGGATAATAAGCGCCAACCTGGATGGCCAAGGTATAGCCGGGCTAGCTGCCAAAGCCCAAATCATGCCTTTAAAATTCATCGAAAACGGAATCGGTTACACCTCTGATGCCATAGATGCCATAGAATACGCCAAGAGCCACGGTGTAAATATATTAAACTGCAGCTGGGGAAGCCAGGAATACAATCAGGCCTTAAAAGATGCTATTGAACAAAACCCGGATATACTTTTCATCTGTGCGGCTGGCAATACCGGCGACAGCACCAAAATATACCCGGCTGCTTACCAACTTTCCAATGTGATCGCGGTCGCGTCAGTAAACCAGCTAGGAGAACTAGCCTTAACATCAAGCTACGGCAGCCAGGTGGCAATAGCCGCCCCGGGAGAAGAAATATACAGCACCAGCGCCGATAACAACTATACCTACGGAAATGGCACCTCATTAGCAGCAGGATATGTCACAGCAGCAGCTGCTATCTATCAGGGTTTAAAACCGGATGCAAGCAGGCAAGAGATAGCTTTAGCGATAAAAGAGAGCGCAGTTATGACAGATAACCTAAAAAACAAAGTAACTGGGGGTCTTTTATCGATAACACCGTTGCTGGAAAACACGAACACAACCATACCTGAAAATCCCGAAGAAGATTTTTCGTATTTGCCTTCCGAAGTGATAGAAATATTAAATACCAAAAACAAATATTCAGAATTAAACGAAGAGGAAAAAACGCTAATCCAGTTTACTTTAAGCCTGGATGAAAAGGTGCTTATAACCTGTGAGAAAGCCGGATTGACCCTTAAACAAAGCATTTTTAAAGCTCAAATAATGCAAAACTTAAATCTAACCCTGGAAGAAGCCAAGGCCGCAGGTTTGGCATTTGAGAGCGAGAAGACCGCCGCCGAGCAGGCAGGAGTACTGGCTAACTACCTTGCAAAATTCGAATCATTAAGTGATGATAAACCCCAAGTTATAGACCTCTATAAACAGGGATTTCCGGCTCGAAACATAGTAAATGCCTACATTGTATCCAAAGCCTTAGACCTGGAAATGGGTTCTATCATAGCTAAAGAGGGCAGTGCGGTTGATTTATCATCTTTTAGTTCCGAAGAGCAAAATCTCATTCAGGCCCTGGCAATAAGCTACACCGTAAAAGAAGAAGCAATAATCGGCTATATGCAGAGGACTTCTATGAGCGTTCAAGAAATCGAGGAGTTAATCACGAAGAAGCAGGAAGAACTTAAAATAGTTTTTGAAGATGAACAAAAAGCTTTAACATCCGACGAAGACGCGGTAGCTCCCATCCCCAATGCCCCCTTTCAATATCGAACGGGAATTAGTGAAAAAGTAAACTTGAATTCCGGCGCATTATCATATGAAGAAGCCCTGGCCAAACTACCCGGGAAAAATGGATTGGATCTTAACCTGGGGCTGGCCTACAACTCTGCTGAAAGTTACAGCGGCAACGATCAAAAAGCTAAATTGCCGCAGAAATATATGGGCAGGGGGTGGGCCTTAAACTTCACCCGCGTTCTGTATAGGAGCGATGGGCAATACGTACGCTTTACTGACGGTTCTACCTATCCCCTGGTATATGAGAATTCAACCTATAAGTTAGGTAATTATAAACTTGATGATATTAAAGTTACCTTAACCACCGGCATAATAACTGGCCTATCCTACGGCGACGGGCGTAAAGAAACCTTTGATAGCGGCGGAAATATAAGCAGCATAACCGACCGCTTTGGCAACACTATAACATTCTCCACCAAATCAGTAGGCACCGTAAACAAAGAAGTATCAATCATAGATAGCGTCGGAGAAACCACCCGCATACTCTGTAATTTTGAATTAACCTGTAACTTCTATAATATCATCCTTCCGGATAAGTCAAAAATCGCACTATATTTGGATAGCAACGGAAGTCTAATAAGAAAAGTAGACCAAAACGGACGGATAACGACCTATACCTACGAAAGCGTAAATGGAACATATAACGGCGAAAGCCGCAACTATCAAGACCTGTCTACTGTAACCTATCCCACCGGCTTATTATCTAAATATGAATATGAAACTGCCGACGGTGGCATTGCCACGTACTACCGCATAAAAAACATGTATAAAAAAGCTGGCAAACATATTTACTTAAACGACCAGTATTACTACAGCGCCAGTTATCTAAACGCAAGCAGTGATTATACCACTACAGTGACAAATGCAATAGGGACCCAAACCAGCCATTGTTTTAGTTCTTCATCTCATTTAAAGAAAAAGGAAACCGTAACTGCTGCTAGCAAAACCAGAAAAACCATTGATTATGAATATACCACTACTGAACTGCCTAAAAAAATAACCACCCAATCATTCGGATTGGATAGCAGTATAGGGAAAATAGTGTGCAAACAATATACCTATGATAACAATGGGAATATCCTTACCTATACAAGTCCTCTTGCCAAGGGTTATCAAAACTCAGAGTATGAGACTAAATATACTTATGACAGTTCATATAACCTGATAAAGACCAAGGAATACAAAAAGGATGCAAAAACTACCATAAAACAAGTCAACGATTTAACCTCGGATCGCAAAGCCATTAAAGAAACTAGAATCACCGAAAATGGCACACTAAAAAAGAGACAATGCTTCGAATACGATGATTTTGGAAATCTCCTTACCCTAAAGGATTACATTGACCAGGACGACTTTATCGAAACCACCTATACCTATGAAAATGACGCCTATTTGGAGACTAAGACCGTTGGGGGAGCAACTACTGAGTATAGCTACGATGACGTGGGAAGAGTCATAAGCAGCACCGACCCCAATGGCCACACAACCCAATATGAATATGATCCTCTGGGCAGAATCACCCGTACGGTATTTCCTGATAACACTTCAAAAGAACTAACATATAACGACAACGAAAATATCATCATTTTCAAAAATGAAAATGGCAATCAGACTAAATTCGTTTTTGATGAACTTGGCAACATAGCCGAAATAATCGATCAATCCACCCAATCGGTTTTGTCAACATACAAGTATGACGACCTCTTAAGGACCAGCCAAAAAACTGACGGAAACGGCAACAAAACCGAATACGCCTATGATTACGCCAACCGGGTACTATCCAAAACCGTGGGCAGCTATCAGGAAAAATATGAATATAAAGACTGCCACAGATTAAATCTATCCCGTGAGATTAAAACAGTCATAGGAGATAAAAATGCTCCAACCATCACCACATTTCAAGATAAAGATTTGCAGGATAATATAGTCAAACGCGGCTTCCTAGACCGCAGCCTGGAATACGCCACTACCTATGAATATGACTATACCGGCAATATCACTACTGAACTAAGCGCCAAAGATAAGGAGCAAGGTTATACCTATACCAGTAAATATGCCACTGATTTCTCAGGAAACGTACTCAGCAAAACTAGTGACAGTGATGTTACGACAGAATTTGCCTATGATTTCTTGGGCAGAAAAATTAGCAGCACCGATCCTATGGGCAACACAACAAATTTCACCTATGACGATCTGAACCGGCTTATCAAAGAAGAAATACCGCTTATCAATAACGAATACAGCACAAAATACTATGAGTATGATTCTAAAGGCAATATGGCCAAACAAAGCATCAGCAGCAACAGCCCAGGAGAAGCTCAAGTGTATCGAGATACTGAATTTGAATATGATGAAAGAGACCGGCTCATAAAAGTAGCCAGTAACGATGACGGCCAGGATTATTACACTGAGTATGACTATGACGGGGTAGGCAACCTGACCAGTATGGCAACCGGCAATGGGGCTAACATTACCAGCTACACCTACAACAGTCTGGGGCAGGTAACCATGCAAACCGATCCCCTGGGCAACAGCGAAACCTATAAATACGATTTGAACAACAACCTGGTCAGCAAAACCGACAGAAATCAGAACCGGCTTGTAAATACCTATAACGCTTTAAATAGACTGCTTACATGCACTGTGACCCAGCCCGATGGAAAAACGTTGAGCCAGCAGTTTAGCTACGCTCCCAATGGAGCAATGGTCAAAGAAGAAAACGAAAATATAAGCGTTAGCCTGCGCTACGATAATATGGGAAGGGTAATAAGCCACGAAGACAGCAATGGAATCACCCAGGACTATACTTATGACCTGGCTGGTAATAGAATAAGCTACAAATTAAAGAACAATGGCCAGAACGAAATTGTTTTAGACTATTCCTATGACAAACTCAATCATCTTACCCAGGTGAAAGAAAGCGGCACATTAAGAGCAACCTACAGCTATGACTCCAATGGAAACCGTAGAGAAGCCCAGTTTGATAATGGTATAAAAACTGAATTCCAATACAATGACGCCAATCTAATAACAGAAATGTCCAATAAATTGGGCAGTAATACCTTATCCAGCTACGCTTACACCTATTACCTGGATGGCAACCAGAAATCCAAGACAGATCACCTTGGCAAAACCTCCAGCTATGAATATGATGACCTGGGAAGGCTGACCAAAGAAACTGAAGACAGCACCACTACTGAGTATTCCTATGACCTGTCAAGCAATAGGATCAAAAAATGTATTACCGGAGAAACCTCAATTGAGATTGACTATACCTATGACGCCAACGACCGTCTGACTTGGGAAGAAACCCAGAAAGATAATGACGTTTTGGCTACCACCGAATACTTCTATGACGCCAATGGCAACCAGATCAGCAAACTATTTAACGACTTGACTGACCAGAGCGGGGAAGCAGCCGGCATTAGTCTGGAAAGCGAAGCGAATACACCATGTTATGAACAATATGAATATGACGGATTCAACAGATTAATCGGCTATTACAATCCCGTAACTACCGCAAAATATACTTATAATCCTGAAGGTCTCAGAATAAGCAAAGACGTAAACGGCCAGGCAACCCAGCATATCTGGGATGGTGCCAACATGGTTATGGAGTTGGATGACAGCGGCCAGATAATCGATAAATATATCCGCGGGAACGGGTTGATAAAAAGCGAGCTAAACGGTTATTATCTACATAACGCACATGGAGATGTTATCCAACTGGCCGATCAGCAGGGAGCAGTCACGAGAAATTATCTCTATGATGCTTTCGGAGAAGAAAAAGACGCCCAGACTAACGACCACAATCCCTTCAGGTATTGCGGAGAATACCTGGATAATGAGAGCGGCAATGTCTACTTAAGAGCTAGATACTATGACCCTGCAACTTCACGCATGATTTCTAAGGATAGTTACGAAGGGAATATTAAAAATCCACTAAGTCTGAACTTGTATATTTACTGTGCCAACGACCCGGTTAACAATATAGACCCCAGCGGTCACTGGGCTGTTGCGGTGGCCATAGCTAGAGTAGCATCTGCTATTAAATCAGCTATAAGTTCGTCTAAATCATCTTCGAAAAGTGGTGAGAGTTCCAAGAAAACTAGTTCTAATACAACAGTATCATCAATTACATCCGCAATAACAAAATTTGCGTCCAGCGTTTCACAAAGCAGGTTGGGATCTAATTCAAGTAGCAGCAGTTCTACCAATTCTAATACAGTAGGTTTTATTCAAGCTAGTTGTTCCGATTATTTCGGTAGTGGGCAATGGGATGCTTTTGGCAAAGGGTGGGATAGTATTGGGCCAGGTTGGAATAACGCCTGGAAACTATTTGGGGAAACCTGGAACGATCCGAATACCAAAGACGCAGCAATTAAGACTGGTGTTGCGGTTATTACAGTAAATGCTAGCGCATTAGCGGGTTCATTAGGTGCTGGAACAGCAGCAGGTTATGGCGGAGAGATTAAGTTTGTTGGTCAATATGTTTTGGCCCAAGGAAAGGTTTTCGTCTATACCAACGCTATCCAACTAACACACGGCACCGAAGTAGCAATAGATATATTTGGTATTGACCCCAAACCTGATACGCTTGAAGGTGCGGTAGTACAGGTAGCGCCAGATTTGTATCAAGTTCTGCAGAGTCAATAAAAAGGTGGTATTTCATTAATGTTCCCCTCAGTTTTAACAGAGATAGCCGAAGCATATTTTCAAGAAGTTAACGAAGGACCATTTAAATGGAACTTTTCAAACTTTCAGTATAATGGCTTCATTAAACCCCGGAAGATAAAAAACGCCCGTAAAAGATATGCTCCTTATGATCTGGATAAGGAAACACCAATCCTAATATTTGACGCTACTATTCTTAATAATGGTAAAGAGGGTGTTTTTATTACAGATGGGGCTGTTTACCATAAGTTACTTAATGTTAATGGAAAAGGGATGGCTCAAAACAGGGTTGCCTGGGATGACATAGAGGAGATTCTTTTTGCTCCTAAGATGACTGGATCTTATTTAGTAATTAATGGAATAAGAATAGGCCAATTTGCAGGATTTTCTCCGAAAGGGGGAGGCAGAAGAGAGTGTGATGTCATAAATGCGCTTTTTAAATTATGGACGGATGCTATAAAATAAAATGCCAGAGCGACGCGTAAAAAACACGCTGGATCTATTAAACTATCTGCAAGCGAACAAGGGGACGCAAGCGAACAAGGGGACGGGTACCTTGTTCGCTTTTCTTTTCCGGAGTAAAATAAAGGAAAACGAAAAGAGGAAGCTATATGGCCAGGTATGCCAGGCAGGCTAGTAAAACAGGGATTTATCACATTATGGTTCGCGGTATTAACGGCCAAAGCATTTTTCATGATGAAGATGATTATAAGAGATATTTAGAAACCCTTTCCCGCATAAGCGAAGAAGGAGAAGCCCAGGTTTTAGGTTACTGTTTAATGAGCAATCATGTTCACCTCCTGATTCATGAGATTAAAGATAATATATCGTTGATAATGAAGCGCTTGGGCGGCAGTTACGCATATTGGTACAACTGGAAATACGAGCGCAAAGGATATGTGTTTCAGGATAGATTCAAAAGCGAAAATGTAGAAGACGATTCCTATCTGAAAACCGTCATTCGCTACATTCATCAAAATCCAGTAAAAGCCGGGATAATTGAAAAACCGGAGGCCTATCCATGGAGTAGTTGTCGGGTTTACTTTGGTGACAAGGATTATCCGTATGACCTCACCAAAACCAGTTTTATTCTGGGTTTATTCGATACAGACAAGCAGGCTCAACATGAAGCTTTTCATACCTTTATGGAACAATCTGAGGACGTTCAGTGCCTTGATTATTTTGAACAAAAAAGACTAACAGATGAAGAAGCTGAAAAGCTTTTTAAAGGGATAATGAGAGGGGCATCAATAACAACTCTCAAGGAAATGCCCAAGAAGGAACGAGACGAAGTACTGAGAAAAATGAAGGATCTAGAAGGGGTTACTATAAGGCAAATTAGCCGTTTGACTGGAATAGGTCCAACAACAATTCACAATGCCTGATGAAATGTGAACAAGGTACCCGTCCCCTTGTTCCTCGTCCCCTTGTTCCTCTTATCGCGTCTCTCCTGCCCGGGGCGGGAGTTTTTGCTTCAGTGAAGGGTTTTTGAGCTAGTGATAGGGTATGAATTTTACCTTTTGAGCAAAGCTAAAGCTATGATTTAGTTTTGCATGGAAGGGGCAATGATCTTGACGGAAAATAATCCTACTCAAGAAGGGCAGGAGAGTCAAAAGGTAGATACTCTTAAAGAGTTGGGACAGCTGGAAGTGCCCAGCTATAAAAGCGATATTCACTGCCTGACCATCAGCGGGCAGGTGGAAGGGCATATGGTGCTGCCGCCGCAGAATAAGACCACCAAATACGAGCACATAATACCGCAGCTGGTCGCCATCGAAGAGAATCCCAATATAAAAGGACTGCTGGTGATCTTGAACACAGTCGGGGGCGATGTGGAAGCGGGCTTGGCACTTTCCGAGATGATCGCCAGTTTATCAAAACCAACTGTTTCTATCGTGCTGGGGGGCGGGCACTCCATAGGCTCATCGATCGCGGTCAGCTCCAATTATTCTTTTATAGCACCGACCGCTACCATGACCATTCACCCTATTCGCTTGACCGGGCTGGTGATCGGAGTACCTCAGACTTATGAATACCTGGATAAGATGCAGGACCGGGTGGTCAGATTTGTAGTCGAGCATTCCCGGATCAGCGAAGAGCGATACCGGGAGTTGATGTTTAAGACCGGGGACCTGGCCCGTGATATAGGGACGGTACTGGTGGGCAGGGATGCCGTCGACTGTGGGCTGATCGATGAAGTGGGCGGCATTAAGGAAGCTCTGGCCCACCTGCACAAGATGAAAATGGCGACCGGGGGTATGGTACAGTGATCTACTACATTCCTGAAGCACAGATCTTTTCCGAACAGGAAAAGCCCCCCGAGCGTCGCTACTACCGGCTGCCTTCCGGCGGAGTAGTGGCTGCCGAAACATGCGAGAACAGGAGTATGAGGGTTGTTGAAGTGATCAGCACCGACTTGAGTGATTATATGAACAGCAGACTGCAGCCAGGCAGCATACTGCACCTGCGCCCGGAGCTGGATTGAACTATCTACTCTGCGAGCATCATAAGATAGGCTATAGACATTACATCCCGTACAATTCTCGAAGTGCTGCGGGATGTTTTTCATATTATTAATACAGATGGTGAAATTTTGAGATAGGATTAGAATAATCCGGTATAGAATAATATGGCAGACAAGTATTTAAAACGGGGGTAAGGATATGGAGAGAGCAGTTATCAGGCAGCTAGTCAGGGACAGCGCAAAATATAGCGGCATTGAAGTCGAAATCAGCGGGTGGATAAGGAGCAACCGGGATCAGAAGTCCTTCGGTTTCATTACGCTAAATGACGGTACTCACTTCAACAGTGTTCAGATAGTATATGAAAAAGACATGATCAACAACTTTGAAGAGGTGGCCAGGTATCGCACCGGGGCCGCCGTAAGGGTTCTGGGGGAAATGGTCTTGACTCCCCAGGCCAAACAGGCTTTCGAGATCAGGGCACATTCGATATCCCTGGAGGGCGATGCTCCAGAAGATTTCCCGATTCAGCCCAAACGCCACAGCAGGGAGTTCTTGCGAGAGGTAGCACACCTGCGCTCCCGCACCAACCTGTTTTCAGCAGTGTTCAGAGTGCGCTCACTGCTGGCCTATGCTGTCCATAACTTCTTTCAGGAGCGGGGTTTTGTTTATGTTCATACGCCTATCATCACCGCCAGCGACGCTGAAGGTGCCGGGGAGATGTTCAGGGTAAGTACATTGGATGCGCAAAGTCCTCCCCTGACGACTGATAAAGAGGTGGATTTTACCCAGGATTTCTTCGGGCGGCGCACCAATCTTACAGTAAGCGGGCAGCTGGAAGCGGAAGCTTTTGCTCTGGCGTTTCGAGATGTATATACTTTCGGGCCTACATTCAGGGCCGAAAATTCGAACACTCCCAGGCATGCCGCCGAGTTTTGGATGATTGAGCCGGAGATAGCTTTTGCCGATCTGAATGACGATATGAGACTGGCTGAAGATATGGTGAAGTATCTGGTTGGATTTATCCTGGAGAAAGCCCCTGAAGAAATGAGGTTTTTTAACGAATTTGTTGATAAAGGCCTGCTGGAGAGGCTGCAGAAACTCTTAAATTCTGATTTTGTCCGTATAACTTATACCAGTGCGATTGATTTATTGAAGAATTCCGCACAGGACTTTGATTATCCGGTGGAATGGGGGAGCGACCTGCAGACTGAACATGAGAGGTATCTTACCGAGAAAGTATTTGGTAAACCAGTATTTGTAAGTGATTATCCCAGGGATATAAAAGCTTTCTATATGCGGCTCAATGATGACGGCAAAACCGCGGCTGCTATGGACCTGCTGGTTCCCGGCGTCGGAGAGTTGATAGGCGGAAGTCAGAGAGAGGAAAGGGCTGATTATTTAGAGCGCAGAATGGAAGAACTGCAGATGGGACAGGAAGAGTTGAGATGGTATCTGGACCTGAGGAAATATGGAGGAGTAAAACATGCCGGTTTTGGTCTGGGATTTGAACGCCTGATAATGTATGTAAGTGGGGTAAGCAATATCAGGGATGTCATTCCTTTCCCAAGAACGGTCAAATCCTGTGAGTTTTAATTGCCCGGGAAATAATGTAATTAGCGATGGAACCCTATAACCTTTTGCCAATCGCGCTATGCTATAATTAATTGGTATTGTGAAAGATTGTTTCTGTAAGCTTTTATTTAGCTTTGGGCAGGAATATTTTTGCATCAGGAGAAATATTTGAAATAGACTAATATTGCCATTATTGCGTGTGGCGTTCTTGGTATGAATTAACGCTTAGCTTCCCGACGGAGTCATTAATGAGCAGGAAAAAAGTAGATAGCAGAAAAGTTAAAACGGTAAGCAAAAAAGCCCGGCCAGTTGAAGTCCAGGACGCGGCCAGGGCAAAACTGGGGCGGGAAGTGTTATCTATAGTATTGTTTATGCTTTCCGTATTTCTTTATGTCGGTTTGCAGCGCTTCAAAGGCATTCCCCAGGACACGCTTTTTTTAGGTATTATCGGCACATCTATCATTCGGGGAATGCAGGTTATGTTTGGCGACGGTACTTATGTCGCGGTTTTCTTTCTATTTTGCTGGTCTATCCACATAGGTCTGGAGAAAAAGACCTGGTCCTTACGTATGTATGGGGTAGCGGTTTTGAGTACAGCTATTCTGGTGTCTTTGAGCTTATACAATATACCCGGCGGCCTTGATCCATGGGAAGCTGGCAGCCGCGCGATGGGTGGAGGATATATCGGTGGAGCTGTCGCATATGTCATCGACAAGTTGCTGGGTGAAATCGGATCGCTGACGCTTGTTATTCTAAGCTTTGTCCTGTCATTGATATTTATAGTAAACCAACCGCCCGGAGAAATTGCCCGGTGGATATATAAACAGGGAATGCAGTTCAAACGTTTTGTAAGCGAACATTTGTATTATGAAGAGGCGGTGCCTGATGATACAGCTGCGGCCGTTATCGACAAACCGGTCATTATCAATGGAACCCCGGCTGCTGTGCAAAATGAAGCAGCCATGGAGAGGCCCAAAGTAATTGAAGCGGTGCCTCTCTTCGACCTTGATGAGGAACCGGCGCAGGTAGTTCCCAGAACTCCTGCCCGGGTAGGCAGCAGGGAATCGGGCGTGCCCTATCAAAAACCCCCTCTGGATATATTGAGCAGTATCCGCAATGAAAAGACTATCGATAAGAAGAACATCCGTGAGAGCATATCGGTTTTGGAAGATACTTTTGCCAGTTTTGGGATCAAGGTAAAAGTAAACCAGGTAAGCTGCGGCCCTGCTGTGACCCGTTACGAGTTGTCGCCGGCTCCGGGTGTTAAGGTCAGCAAAATCCTCAGCCTAACCGATGACCTGCAGTTAAATCTGGCTGCGCCGGGGATAAGGCTGGAAGCCCCCATACCTGGAAAGTCAGCCGTGGGGATAGAAGTTCCCAACGTAAAAATTATGAGTGTGGGCTTAAGGCAGCTTTTGAGTTCGCCTATGTTTAAGAAGATAAACACTCCTCTAGCCTTCGCGCTTGGTGAAGATATCACTGGCAATACTGTAGTAGCTCACATGAGTGAACTCCCTCATTTGTTAATTGCTGGTTCCACCGGCTCGGGAAAAAGTGTATGCTTGAATTGTATAGTCATGAGCTTCCTGTATAATTCTACCCCGGATGAATTGAAGCTGGTGTTTATTGATCCCAAGATGGTGGAATTAACAGTCTATAATGGGATACCGCATTTGCTTACGCCGGTAGTGACAAATTCCAAAAAGGCCGCCCAGATATTGCGTTGGATGGTCAACGAGATGGAAAAGCGCTATCATCTCTTTGCAGAAAAGGGAGTTCGAGATATACAGCGCTACAATCAGGTAGTAAAAGAAAAGCTTCCATATATAGTAATAATAATTGATGAACTGGCTGACTTGATGATGGTAGCGCCGGTCGAGGTAGAAGACTCCATCTGCCGTCTCGCGCAAATGGCCCGCGCAGCCGGAATGCATTTGATCGTTGCCACTCAACGGCCTTCGGTTGATGTGGTAACCGGAATCATCAAAGCCAATATTCCATCGCGCATTGCTTTTGCAGTCTCTTCTCAGGCTGATTCGCGCACTATACTTGATATGGGCGGGGCCGAGAAGCTGCTGGGTAAAGGCGATATGCTGTTTTTCCCTGTAGGTGCGGTCAAGCCCTACAGAGTTCAAGGCGCTTATGTGTCAGACGGGGAAATTGAAAATACGGTTCAGTTTATCCATGAACAGACGGGCGATGTTCCTGAGGAGGACGCATTTGAAGAAGTCGGAGCATTTATGGACGAAATGGATGAAGGCGATGAACTGTTCTGGGATGCAGTGAGCGTATTTGTAGAAGGCAGGAAAGCATCGGTGTCATTACTCCAGAGAAGGCTTCGGGTAGGGTATGCGCGCGCTGCGCGACTGGTTGACCTCATGGAAGACCGCGGCATAGTATCACCCATTGATAATAATAAGAAGAGGGAAGTATTGATCGACAAAGAACAATTGGAAAAACTGCTGGAGCGAAACCGCCTGGTATAAACAACTGGCATGATGAGAAACGGGGAGATTGCATGAGATTGACGGCAAGGGAACTAGAAATTCTCGAGTTTGTAAAAAGGCATCCTATGATATCGCAGGAGGAATTGGCCCGTCACTTTGGGATTACCCGTTCATCAGCAGCTGTGCACATATCCAATCTCATGAAAAAGGGTGCCATAATGGGAAAAGGTTATGTGGTCAACGAGCAGGTTTCGATAGTTGTAATAGGCCGTGTTTTTCTGGAGATAGATATTCACGGGTCTGGAAGAGAATCCGATATAGACCTTTCTTACAAAGGATTTGCTCTGGATAGCTGTAAAGCTTTGAAGGGTTTGGGCTTACATCTCAAAGTAGTAAGCATTGTTGGAAATGACGACCTGGCCCTCGACCTGGTGGAAGAGCTGCAGAGCCGGGAAGCCGATATTGCAAATTTAATACGCCATTCAGATAAACGCAGCAGCCGTTTGGTAAGGGTTAATGGTAGACTTGCTTATGAAGAAGGATTTAGTTTGGCAGACTATGAAGAAGCCATTAACCTGAAGGAATGGGTGGCCATCAACTGCCACTGGCTTTTGATCGAACCAGTTTTTATGGAGTATGCTGTGCAAAAATGGCTGGACAGAGATCAGGAGCGGCTGCCCTATATGTGCACCGGGTTTACGGTTGATTCCGTGGAGCAGATCCCCGATCCCATATCGCGTTTCACAGTAGCGGTGATAGGGGTCAGAAATCCAATGCAGGTGGAAAAATGCACGTCACACTTGCTGGAACAAATGGATCAAGGTTATGCTTTGGTCAGTGATGGTGACAGCAGTTTATTGTATATAGATAATGGATCCATAGTAGAGTTTCCCTTGCTGCCCAGCCAGAAATTTAATCCCGACAAGACACTGCCTTATCTACTGGGCGGGATGGTTTATGGCCTGTCATCAGGGTACAACGCCCGGCAGGCGGTTAGAATGGCCGTTGGATCGGCCTGCAGCAACAGCTAACAACGTTTTTAGATTATAAATACCAGGTTCAGGAGTGGATGCAAACCATGGGATTTGGGAGAAGACTTAGGGATGCGCGAATCGCATCGGGCCTATCGTTCGCGGATATCGAGGAAGAAACAAAAATCAGGAAGTACTATCTGGAGGCTCTGGAAAATGAGAACTTCAAGGTCTTGCCGCCGCCAGTCTATGCCAGCGGGTTTGTAAAACGCTATGCATCAATACTGGGGCTCGATGAGCAGGAAGTTGTGGCAGAATTCAGGGAACTTGCTTATGGCCGTGAAAAAGAGCCGGAGATGGAGGAAAGGCTGGAGCGGGTTCCTGTGGCTTCGCGTAAGCGTCTGCCCATCAAAAATATTGCTGCCGGGATTGTCTTTTTAGTGATAGCATTATGGTTGGGAAGTTTTATAGCCTCGTATATTGCCAACCGAGGTCAGGAAAAAATTGCGCAAGCTCCGCAGACGCAGACACAGGATACGCAGACCACTCAGACGGAAACTCCACCTCCAGTGCCATCTAGTCAAAGCCCGGCGCAGGTATCGGGTGTGCAAGTAGAGCTTGAAGCGCTGGCACGCTGCTGGATACAGGTCACTGTCGATGGCAAGCAGCAGTTCTCCGGCACTCTGGCCCAGGGGGAGAAAAAGACATTTGCCGGGAACAAAAATGTTACTTTCAAATCGGGCAATAGGAGCCTGAAGGTGACCGTAAACGGTAAAGAACAGCCGCCTCTACAGGGCAGCGGGCCGCATGAATATAACGCCCAGCAATGATAAAAAAATTTGGAGAAATTGAGTGAAGGTTGGATTTATTAGTCTCGGCTGCGCCAAGAACCGTGTTGATACTGAGATTATGATGGGGATCATAAGAGGATCAGATCATCAACTGGTGCAAAATATTGAACAAGCCGAGGCGGTTATTATAAATACCTGCGGATTTATTTCGGAAGCGCAGGAAGAAGCCGTAGATACGATTCTGCAGACTGCCCAACTGAAGGAAAGCGGTCCATTGAAATATCTGCTGGCGGTCGGGTGTCTGGCCCAGAGGTATGGAGAACAGCTCTTCGAGGAGATTGGTGAGCTGGATGCCGTTTTGGGGCTGCCTTTTATGCACACTTTGAACCAGGTTCTTGGAGAGCTGTCTAAGGGGGATAGGATAGTTAGAGTGGCGCCGCCCCCGGAAACATTCATTGAAAAGGGCAGGCGAATACTGACCACTCCGCCAGGATGGGCATACCTCAAGATTGTGGAGGGCTGCGATAACCGATGCTCTTATTGTGCGATACCTCAGATTAAAGGAAGACTTCGCTCCAGGCCTATTGAAGAGCTGGTAGGTGAAGCCAAAAGCCTGATTCGCCAAGGAGTTAAAGAAATCACCCTGATAGGTCAGGACACTGCCTTGTACGGTCAAGATTTGTATGGAAAAGCTTCATTAAGCGCGCTTACCGAAAGGCTGGAACAGGTGGAAGGGCTGGAGTGGCTGCGCTTGATGTATCTGCACCCGGCCCACATCGACGATGAGATTATCGAAAAGGTTGCCTCTAGCAGTGTAATAGTTCCATATTTGGAAGTGCCTATTCAGCATATTTCTGATCGGATATTAAAAGCAATGGGACGCGGCCACCAGCGCAGCCGCCTGGAAGAGCTGTTTGCTATGCTACGTTTGAAAATTCCCAGACTTAGTCTGCGCACAACTGTAATGGTGGGTTTCCCGGGCGAAAGCGAGGACGAATTTACTGAACTGATGGAATTCGCCCGGCAGGTAAAGTTTGATTGGCTGGGAGCTTTTGCCTTTCAAGCCCAGGAAGGAACCAGGGCAGAGAGTCTGCAAGGGCAGATCCCTGAAGACGTGAAAGTAAATCGGCTGAATCTGATCCTGGATCAGCAGAGAAAGATAACTCGGCGCAAGAATATATCTAGAGTACAGAGCAGGCAAAAGATATTGGTGTCTTCTCAGGTCTCAAAAAACCTCTACATGGGCAGGGGAGTTTTTCAGGCTCCTGAAGTAGATGGTGTTACAATAATAAGAAGCCAAAGCCCACTTAAAAAGGGAACCAGTTACGATGTTCTGCTAAAAGCAGTGCGTAATTATGACATGATCGGAGAAATAAACGATGAACCTTCCCAATAGTCTAACCGTATTAAGAATAGTATTAATACCCTTGTTCGCAGTGCTCCTGCTAATACGGATGCCTGGCGGAGATTATTGGGCGGCAGCTGTTTTCCTCCTGGCTGCACTTACTGACAGCCTGGACGGTTTTTTGGCACGCCGCTGGAAGCAGGTTACCAAACTGGGCATCGTACTCGATCCCATTGCCGATAAGCTGTTGATTACTGCCGCTTTGATCAGCCTGGTGGAGCTGGATAGAATACCGGCCTGGATAGTGATAGTCATTTTGGGCCGGGAGTACGCTGTAACCGGACTGCGTGCATATAAGGCTGAAGAGGGGATAGTCATACCGGCCAGTATGCTTGGCAAGATGAAGACTTTCACCCAGATCGTAGCGGTGTTGTTTGCTATACTGCTACCGGTTACGGTCCGTTTTATAGAATTCCCAATTCATATGTGGCTTATGTATCTGGCAGTAATCATCACTCTGGTATCCGGTGTAGAATACTTCTTGAAATTTCTCAGGCTCACAGAAGAATTCCAAAAACCTGTACACTGACGAGAAACTGCGTCTTAAACCTTCCTTTCAAATATTGCTGCAAGCCGTTATCTTTTCTAGAATTTATGAATTATGAACACCCGGGATGCTATTATCGTTACTAGCTTCACTGGTGTGTCTTTAGCCTGCTTAAGCTAAAAATCTCATCTATAACAATTACCGCGCAGATGGGTGGGATAAATGCTCCAAAAGCCCAACATTACCATATTTTAATAGGCCTCCAAGATTTTCGCCCGTGATATAATGGACCAGTAGAGGAGGTATATAAATGCCCGGGAAAAGCGAATTCAGGATTGCAATTACAATTATAACCCTGATTCTGGTGCTGCTGGTTTCCTTTTCGGGATTTTACCTGTATAAGCGGCTGGGAATAAATGAACCGCTTCAGAATAAGCTGCTGTCTATAGAGGGTGTGGACCGGGTTTCGCTGGAGCAAAAGGGCCAGACATATAATGTGGATATTTACATGAAGAGAGTCGACAATCTTCAAAAGACATACCGTGCTATAAATCAGACTTTGAGCAGTTCTCTTCCCAAGCAGAACTACTCGTTGACTTTGACTGATCAGCCCAATCAAGAGTTGGAAAGCTTTATGCAGCATATGCAGCCGGCTATATATGAATCACTCTCCAACAACCGTTTTATTTGGCTGGATCAGGAAATAGCCAGGAGAACAGCAGAACAGGGTGTAAGTTACAAGCTGTTCGTAGATCAAGAAAACCTGATAATTCAGCTTGACGACGGCGGTGACTATATATACCAGGTCATAGACAGAGGTAATGAGACGAAAGTGATCGAGACCGGCCTGGATCCATGATGTTTTGCAGTTCTAAAAGCTTATCGGGTGAAGACGGGATCATCGTACAAGATAGAATGGGAGGATTATACCTTGAAGGAGTTTGCAGTAGGATCTGGACTGGGGATCGTTTTGTTTCTAGCTTTAATCGGAATAAATGTTATGCCGATCCTACTGCTGGGATTACTGGCGGGTGGGTTCTACTATTTTCTGCAAACCCAGGGAAGCCTGAGATTAGAGCAGGTAGGCAGCGGTCATGATGCGGCATCTGCTATAGGTTTTGAAGACATTGGCGGACAGGATTCAGCAATCAAGGAACTCAAAGAGGCGCTGCAGTTCTTATTGAATGCCGAAGAGATAGTGCGCATGGGAATTCGACCTCTCAAAGGGATTTTATTAGTCGGCCCGCCAGGGACCGGTAAAACCTTGCTGGCTAGAGCCGCAGCCAGTTTTACGAGTTCCGCCTTCATGGCTGCATCAGGGGCTGAGTTTATTGAAATTTATGCTGGCGTCGGTGCAAAACGTATTCGCCAGCTTTTCAGAGATGCCCGAAAAAAAGCAGCCGGGGAGAACAAGAAGAGCGCTATTATTTTTATTGATGAATTGGATGTGCTGGGGGCCAAAAGGGGCAGCCATTCCAGTCATATGGAGTACGATCAGACCTTGAATCAGCTTCTGGTGGAGATGGACGGTCTTAATCAGAACAAAGATCCGCTGATTTTACTTATCGGGGCAACCAACCGGGCGGATTTATTGGACCCGGCCATTTTGAGACCGGGGCGATTTGATCGCCAGGTCCAGGTTAACCTGCCCGACCGCCACGGACGGATCAAAATCCTCGACATTCACACCCGCAACAAACCTCTGGCCGACCGGGAGATCCTCGATGAGATAGGACGGGAGACGTTCGGTTTTTCTGGGGCGCACCTGGAGAGCCTGGCCAATGAGGCGGCTATTCTGGCCATGCGTGAGAACTGCGAGATAATCGAAAGGCAGCATTTCAGCGAAGCGGTAAACAAAGTAATTATGGGTGAAAAACTGGACCGCATGCCCAGTCGGGAGGAAATACAGAGAGTCAGCGTACACGAGAGCGGTCATGCTATCGCCAGTGAATTGCTGGAGCCGGGTTCAGTATCATCCATTACTATCTCCCCGCGCGGAAATGCACTGGGATTTATGCGGCGCTCTCCTCAGGAAGATCAATATTTGTATACGGCTGAGGAGCTAGAACGACAGATCATGGTGGCCCTCGCCGGAGCGGCAGCCGAGGAGATCAGTCTGGGCGGGCGCAGTACGGGGGCCCAGAATGATTTTTCGCATGCCTGGTCCCTGGCCCAGGAGATCGTCGCCAGTGGTCTTTCTTCACTGGGCATAATAAAAATGGACCACCTCCCCGGGGATAAATCTTATGAAGAGTGCCGAAGCATAATAGCCGGATTGGAAGAAAGAATTCGAGGGCTGCTGGAAGAAAACCATTATGCCCTGGATAGCCTGGCGGCATTTCTTTTTGAAGAAGAGACCCTGGACCGTTCAAGATTCTTGTCGATTATTCAAAACAGCTTCACAAATTAGAAGACAGTCCATAGCCAGTTTTAGAACAGCTCGTTCCAGCTTATTGCATGGAGCAGGCTGTTTATTTTTGGCTTGTTTTTCCGATAATAGACAGGGCGAACGGCATTAAATGTAGAAATGTATAAAGCGAGGAAGACTATCCATTATAAAAAAAGGCTCATAAGTCAGATAAGCTCAAGTACTTAAGAGGGAGTTGAATCCTTTGCGAAGCGCATATATTATATCGACCGGTACCGAACTGATGCTTGGCAGCACTATAGACAGCAATTCCGTGTTTATTTCGCAGCGCCTGACGGAACTCGGCTTCAAGGTGGTAGGCAAATGTATTGTCGGAGATAGTGAACAATATATTCGCAATGCGTTCCGGCAGGGAATAGTTATGGCTGACTTAATCATCTCCAGCGGTGGATTGGGCCCTACTCTGGATGATCTTACCAAGGAAGTTGCCTGTCAGGAACTCGGACTGGAACTGATGCTAAGAGATGAAGAAGAGAGACGTTTGCGTGAATTTTTTGAAAATCGCCGTCGCGAGATGCCAGAAGCAAATCTGAAACAGGCCATGTTCCCCGCCGGGGCTCAAACTCTCATGAATAAAGTCGGGACAGCTCCGGGAATGTACCTGGAGCAGGAAGGGAAAACCATCATACTGCTTCCGGGTCCGCCCCGTGAAATGGAGAAAATGTTTATCGACGAAGCGCTCCCCCTCTTGAAGAGCAGGTTCAACACTCAGGTCCGGGTGGTGAGAAAGAGCATCAAGGTTCTGGGTCCAGGCGAGTCGCAGGTAGAGGCGATGATAGGAGACATTATGGGGCAGTATGATAATGTATCGCTGGCGCTCCTGGCCAAAGACGGTGAAGTTCACGTAAAAATAAGCGCTGAAGGAGAAGACTATGAGCAGATCCGAACCCTGATAGACGAAGTTGCCACCAGGCTAGAGGAGCAATTGGGTGACCATATTTTCGGTTATGACGAGGAGAGCCTGGAGGATAACGTAGCGAAACTGCTCAAAGGACAGGGGTTGAACATATCTGTAGCCGAATCGTGTACGGGGGGGCTGCTCTCTAAAATGCTGACCGATTGTCCGGGCAGTTCCCAGTACTTTTGGGGTTCAGTTTGCACATACAGCAATGAATCCAAGAGCCGAGTAATAGATGTTCCACCCGAATTGATCGAGACAAAAGGAGCGGTCAGTTCTGAAACCGCAGTAGCTATGGCCAGGGGAGTCCGCGCCCTGAGTGGAAGCGAATATTCACTCGCAACCACAGGCCTGGCTGGACCGGACGGTGGAACTCCTGAGAAACCAGTTGGACTAGTATATATCTGCCTGGATGGGCAAGAAGTCAGCCAGGTCAAGGAACTGCGTTTTGTAGGAAGCCGGGATGCTATTCGCATTTTATCAGCCAAGTCAGCCCTTGATTTATTGAGGAGACATCTGAGCGGGGGAGGCACCAGGAAATGAGATTATTTACTGCTATCCCGGTAGACGATGCCGTGGTCAACCATGCCGCTGCATTGAGAAGCGAGCTGGCTATAAACAAGCCTGATGTTAAATGGGTGGAAAAAGAAAATTATCATTTGACCCTTAAATTCTTGGGCGAAGTCCAACCTGCTCTGTTGCTTCCTCTTAAGGAGAGGTTAACGGTGGTCGCCGAGTCGTGTCCGCCTTTTAGTTTACAACTCAGCACTCTGGGTTTTTTCCCTAACCGCAATCGCCCGCGGATCATCTGGGCCGGCATCCGGGGGGAAATGGACAAGGCGGAGTTTTTAGGGGAGAGAATCGATGCTTTTCTGGCTGATCTAGGATTTGAGCCCGAGAGAAGAAGGAGTTTTCACCTCACACTGGGCAGAGTACGATCGGAAAGAGGCTTGAGCGAGCTGCAAACCAGGGCGGCTTCTTCCAGCCAGAGCAGGGAAGTCTTAGAGTTCAGGGTGGAAGAATTTTACCTTATGGAGAGCAAGCTATCACAACGGGGGCCGTCATACGAAATACTTGAAAAATATATTCTCAACGGATATTGATGCCATGTATCGATATCGGTGTTGACAAGCAGTAAAGCAAATAATAAAATTATATCGAACATATGTTTGCGGGAGGGGTTCCTAGTGGATAATAACCAGGGCAGAATCGATGCACTGAACAATACCATCAAAAACATCGAGAGGCAGTTTGGCAAAGGTTCCATTATGCGCTTGGGCGAAGCAAGCGCTATGAACATCGAGGTCATTTCCAGCGGGTGTATATCACTCGACCTGGCTCTAGGGGTGGGAGGATTTCCCCGGGGAAGAGTGATTGAAGTATTCGGCCCAGAGTCATCAGGAAAGACAACAGTGGCGCTGCATGCTATCGCTCAGGCACAAAAGGAAGGTGGAATGGCAGCTTTTGTAGATGCAGAGCATGCCCTTGATCCTCTTTATGCAAAAAATTTGGGAGTTAATATCGATGATTTGCTGGTAGCACAACCGGATTCTGGCGAACAAGCTCTTGAGATTACTGAGGCCCTGGTCAGAAGTGGTGCTATAGATGTAATCGTCATTGACTCCGTAGCCGCCCTGGTGCCTAAAGCTGAGTTGGACGGTGAGATGGGCGATGTTCATGTAGGTCTGCAGGCCAGGCTTATGTCGCAGGCTCTGCGCAAACTGACCGGACATATCAGCAAATCGCGCGCGTGTGTTATTTTTATAAACCAGATAAGGGAAAAAGTCGGGGTGGTGTATGGAAATCCAGAAACCACTACCGGGGGCAGAGCTTTGAAATTTTATTCGTCGTTGAGAGTAGAGGTCCGAAAGGGTGAAGCTATAAAACAGGGAACTGAAATTATCGGCAGCCGCACCAAGATAAAGGTTGTAAAAAACAAGGTAGCCCCGCCATTTCGAACCACTGAATTTGATATCATGTATGGAACCGGTATTTCACGGGAGGGGGATCTTCTGGATATTGCCGCATCACTCGATATAGTTCAGAAGAGCGGGTCATGGTACTCATTTGATGGAGAACGCCTCGGCCAGGGTCGGGAGAATGCCAAAGAATACTTAAGGAACAACCCGCAGTTTTCCGCAGACCTGGAAAAAAGAGTAAAAAATTCGACGAAAATCTCCAATCTTATGGCTACCCATCCAGAGGAAGCTTGACACTCATATGGAAACTAACTAAAATTTTATTAAGGTTCAGTTGAGCAGTCATAACTCGTGACTTGACCATATAAACAATCAGGTTCTGGTGGATTCGATGTTTCCTGGAATAATAACCGGCAGCATTGAGTTGCTGGTTTGTGGATATAGATGATACAGCCAGTGGCAGGGTTGAATTTAACAGTCAGTATGTACTAAGCTTCATCTTTACCGGGGATCAAATGAATATGAAGTTTAGGCAAAAAGCCTGTTTGGGACAGACGAGTTTATCTGGTTTCAACTAACCGAGTGAGTACTCGGTTTTTTTGTGTTTTTAATAACACATAAAATTTTGTGGCACTAAGATTTGAAGAAGGAGGTGAACGAGACGGAAGTAAACTTTGCAGTTATAATAGCCGTGACCATTTTTTTGGCAATTGGGTTAGCAGCTGGCTACTATCTAAGGAAGATACTGGCTGAAGGTAGGATCGGTGCTGCTGAAGAGGAAGCAAAAAGAATACTTGAAGAAGCCGGTAAAGAAGTAGAGGCAAAAAAGAAAGAGATACTTCTAGAAGCGAAAGACGAAATACATCGCAACCGGCAGGATGCAGATAAAGAGACCAGGGACCGACGTCGGGAGCTTGACCGGATTGAAAGACGAATTCTTCAAAAGGAAGAGATGCTCGATCGAAAAAGCGAAAATCTAGAGAAAAAAGATCAGTCTATCAATGAGAAAGAGAAGGTCATTGAAAAAACCCAGCATGATCTTCAGCTTATACTAACCCAGCAGCTCAAAGAGCTTGAGCGTCTGTCCGGTTTAAGTTCAGACGAGGCCAAAGAAATTTTGCTATATAACGTTGAACAGCAAATACGCCAGGAAACGGCCGTAATGATTAAATCCCTGGAAGCGGAAGCCAAGGAAGAGGCTGACAAAAAGGCGAAGAACGTGCTGTCGCTGGCTATTCAGAAATGTGCCGCCGATGTGGTATCCGAAACTACAGTCTCAGTAGTAGCTCTTCCCAATGACGAAATGAAAGGCCGCATAATAGGCCGTGAGGGACGTAATATTAGAACATTTGAAACCCTTACCGGAGTGGACTTGATCATTGATGATACGCCTGAAGCTGTTATATTATCGTCCTTTGACCCGATCCGCAGGGAAGTCGCCCGGGTAGCTCTGGACAATCTGGTTTCCGATGGACGCATCCATCCCGCCCGCATAGAGGAGATGGTTGAGAAGGCCCAGAAGGAGATCGAACAGGAACTTCGTGAGGTTGGAGAACAGGCAGCTTTCGAAGTGGGTGTACATGGGCTTCATCCCGAGATCATTAAATTGCTGGGCCGTCTGAAATACCGTACCAGCTATGGTCAGAATGTACTCAAACATTCCATAGAGGTAGCATACTTAGCAGGGATTATGGCAGCTGAGCTCGATGTTGACGTTATGATTGCCAAAAGGGCTGGTTTGCTGCATGACCTTGGTAAGGCCGTTGACCATGAGGTAACCGGGCCGCATGTGGAGATCGGCGTTGATCTGGCCAAGAAGTATCGGGAGAGCAAAGAAGTTGTGCATGCTATCGCTGCCCATCATGGTGATGTGGATCCCGAAAGTGTGGAGGCAATACTGGTTCAGGCTGCTGACGCGGTATCAGCATCGAGACCTGGGGCGAGAAGAGAGACCCTGGAAGCCTATATAAAACGTTTAGAAAAACTAGAAGCCCTTGCTGATTCATTTGCCGGTGTAGATCGTTCTTTTGCTATTCAAGCCGGTCGTGAGGTGAGGATAATAGTAAAGCCTGACGAAATTGATGATCTGGCATCTATAAATCTAGCCAGGGATATTGCACGCAAGGTCGAACAAGATCTTGATTATCCAGGACAGATAAAAGTGATGGTGATCCGCGAGACTCGTTCAGTAGAGTTTGCTAAATAGAAACTGATATCAAGAATTAAGAGGCTGTCCCTCTAGCCCTTCGCGGACTTTTGGGTCAGCCTCTTTTAAATTATTTAAGCCATCCTGGATAAGAACTGCTACCTCGGAGGCGATTTTTGAGGTACGATTGAGGCAGGGTCCATCAGGTAAGAATAGATAATATGGAAATAGAGCCCTATGGAGGTTTGCTAGTGAAGATATTGGTAGTTGGAGACGTAGTTGGAAGGCCGGGACGCAGAGCTGTCAAAGAGATGCTGCCGGTGATAAAAAACGATTATGGTGTGGACTTCACAGTGGTCAATGGGGAAAATGCAGCCGGAGGCAGGGGCATAAACTCAGAGGTAACCGACGAACTTCTGTCATCTGGGATTGATGTTCTAACCATGGGCAATCATGTATGGGATAACAAAGAAATCTTCGAGTTCATTGA
Organism: uncultured Syntrophomonas sp.; assembly: GCA_964635975.1. Taxonomy (GTDB): domain Bacteria; phylum Bacillota; class Syntrophomonadia; order Syntrophomonadales; family Syntrophomonadaceae; genus UBA5314. The sequence goes on along the minus strand of CAZWPO010000013.1, from coordinate 55,541 downwards.
CGAGCAATCCAGGTTAATAAGACCCTGCAATTATCCGGAAGGCACGCCCGGGCAGGGATTTGCTGTAATTGAGGCTGGCGATTGGAAGATTGCTGTGATTAATGCATCTGGCCGGGTGTTCATGGACAATCTCGACTGCCCGTTTCGAAAAGTTGAAAGTATACTCGATGAGATAGAGGGGCTTTGGGATATTTGCCTGGTAGATTTTCATGCCGAGGCTACTTCTGAAAAATTGGCGTTTGCGCACTATTTTGATGGCAGGGTGACTGCTGTGATGGGAACCCATACTCATATTCAAACCGCCGATGAATGTATTTTGCCAAAAGGCACCGCATACATAAGCGACCTGGGCATGACCGGCCCGGTTGATTCAATTCTGGGAATGAATAAAGACCAGGTCCTTAGAAAATTCCTGAGCCAGCGTCCGGTAAGATTGGAAGTAGCCAAGGGGGCTGTCCAGATCCAGGGAGTGCTTTTATCTATTGACTGTGCTGACAAGAAAGTGATGAAAATCGACCGTTTCTCCAAGAAAATAAAATAACAATAGATATAATCTCCAATAATGACGAAAAGAAAAAGGAGGAATTACCATTTTTTATTAGAATATAGATGTAGAGAGAGAGAGCAACAGACATATTTTCAGTCGTATTTATTTCTGAGGGAGGTTTTCTGATGGAAGTATTAAAGGTTTCAGCTAAGTCGAGTCCAAATTCGGTAGCAGGTGCTCTTGCTGGGGTTTTGAGGGAAAAGGGGGCTGCTGAAATCCAGGCTATTGGCGCGGGGGCTATTAATCAGGCCATAAAAGCAATAGCTATTGCGAGGGGTTTTGTTGCTCCGAGTGGAATGGACTTGATCTGCATTCCAGCATTTACTGACATCATGATTGACGGGGAAGAGAGAACCGCAATAAAACTGATTATAGAGCCAAGATAGATTTACATATCAGTTTGTAAAGCATTATAGTTAATCTACCTGCTTTAAAGGCAGGTTTTATTTTTGCTCGGAGGAGGGATTATCAATGTATGAAATTGTCGACTTACATTGCGATACTTTATCACAACTGGTGAAGTCAGGTCAATCTATGCTGAAAAACGATTTACATTTTGATATAGAAAGGGCAATGAGGTCTGGAATAAAGATTCAATTTATGGCGCTTTTTGCTCAGCCTGATCAGGCCGATATCTGCCTGCGCCAGATTCTCCTGCAGATAAACCGTTTCCAAAGAGCCCTGGAAGAATATAGTTCTCTGGTCTATCCACTGACATCATACCAACAAATCGAAAGTGCCGGAACCGATGAAAAGATGGGTTGCCTGCTGCACCTCGAGGGCGGCGAAGCCCTGGGGAAGGATGTCGAAATCCTATATCTACTGCACAGCATGGGTCTTCGCAGTTTGGGATTAACATGGAATCCTGGCAATCTCCTGGCCGGTGGGGTTGATGCCGAATACGAAGGAATTACCCCCCTTGGTCGATGTGTGATACAAGTGATGGAAGAACTGGGCATCATTCTGGACCTGGCTCACATGGGTCCCCGTTCATTTTTCGAGGCCCTGGAGTTGTATCGAAAACCAGTTATGGTAACTCATGCCAACAGCTATGAGCTATGCCCCTGCCGCCGCAACCTTAGCAACAGCCAGTTAAAAGCGGTTGCAGAAAATGGCGGAGTAATAGGTTTCACGCAGGTTTCTGATTTCGTTCTAAATGGTGTGGCTCCGGGTGTGGAGAACTTCCTAGACCATATAGCATGGACCGCGGAACTAATAGGAGTAGAGCATTTGGCCCTGGGTTCGGATTTTGACGGTGCGGATAATATTGTTCTGCCTGGAGTCCAGGCTTATAGAGATCTGCCTCACTTGCTTGAGAAGCGCGGTTTCAGCGGCGTAGAGATTTCATTGATTTTGGCGGAAAACGCCAAGCGGGTATTAAAACAAATCATCTGATCTAAAAGTTATGATATACTGTTTAGCATCCGGAATAGCCTCACACAACAATCTGCCCGTGTCGTGTCGCCTGAAACGGCAATTGGCCAGGAGCTGGGCAGGAACAGGAGAAAAAAGAGTGTATTACGATCTGCATGTGCATTCAAGTGCGTCTGATGGAACGATGAATCCGAACCAGATTCTTGACCTGGCAGTAGAAATGGGACTGCCAGGTTTGGCTTTAACCGATCACGATACCATGGCCGGTCTGGTTGAAGCGGAGGAATATCTGGAAAGGAAAGGTCTTCCCATTATCTTTATACCAGGCATTGAGCTAAATACAGATTATGGGGAATCAGAGATTCATATCCTGGGTTATTTTATAGAATATCATGATTCCCCAATTGAAGAGCCACTGATTAAAATTCGCGCTGCACGGTTTGAAAGAGCTCTGAAGATGGTCGATAAGCTTCGCAGCATGGGACTTTCAATCACTTTTGAACAGGTGCAGAGAATTGCCCGGGGGGACTTGATCGGCAGGCCCCACGTGGCACAGGCCCTGATGGATAAAGGATTTGTATTTTCACTTAAGGAAGCCTTTCAGAAATACATCGGAAAAGGCCGTCCCGCATATATTCCTCGCTATAAATTCACCCCTGATGAAGCTATTGCACTAGTAAAGGCAGCCGGTGGAATAAGCGTGCTGGCGCATCCGGGATTAATAAAAGAAAAACACATGATAAACGATATTATAGATATGGGGGTAGAAGGATTGGAAGTCTTCTATCCAGAGCATAGTGAGCGACAGGTCCAGGAATATTGCCAGTTAGCCAGGAGCAAGCAACTCATTGTTACCGGCGGGTCGGACTTTCACGGCACGGGCAGCCCGGAAAACCGTGGACGCCTGGGATGTTCTGGCATAAACCAGGAATTATTCGATGCAATGGTTGACTTCTATCAGAACCAAAAAAGATAAAAAACGGTAAAATATCCTTTTTGGGGAGGAATGTTATCTATTCGTGTAGAAACTTATAAGATTACAGAATTAAAAGAAGGGATTGGTGGGATGAGAAAACTCAAGACTATACTTGCGGTAATGGCTATGATTCTGATTGCCTCAATGCCGGTCAATGCCAGCCAGGAAGTATACATAGTAAAATCTGGTGACAGTTTATGGACCATTGCTCGCCAGCATAATATGCTGGTTTCAGAAATAAAGGAATTGAATCATCTAGCATCGGATATGCTTCATATTGGTGACCGATTGATATTATCTGTAGATAACAGTTCTTATTCTCCTCAGGATTCGAGCAGTTCTGGAGAAGCTCAGAGTGTCTCCGGTGGAGATTATTATATCGTAAAAGCCGGAGATTGCTTGTGGTCCATAGCAAATGCTCACAATATGACGGTGGAAAAGTTACGCAGTATCAATAATCTTACCAGTGATAACCTGTTTCCGGGCGACCGTTTGTTGATAAATGGAAATGCGCATGCAGTGGTCGTCAATAATGAGCCTGTAGAAGAAGAGTTCGTACAAGAAGAATACACTGAGGAAGAAGTCCAGAATGAAGAAGCAACTTACACTGCCCCCAGCCGTAGCGGTTCAACCATAATCGCTGCCTCTATTTTGCAGGAAGCGGCTAAATATCTGGGTACTCCTTATAAATATGGAGGATCAGGACCAGGCGGATTTGACTGCTCTGGGTTTGTTCAGTATATTTTTGGACAGCAGGGCTACAGTCTCGGCAGAACCGCTGCAGATCAGGCTTCACAAGGAATACATGTTGATAAGTCTGATCTCAAGCCCGGGGATTTGGTGTTCTTTATTTGTGGAGGTTCTGGGATCAATCATGCTGGCATATACACAGGGAACGGGCAATTTATTCATTCGAGCTCTCCTAGAAGCGGAGGAGTTATTTACTCATCTCTAACTGAAGGATACTATTTGAACACATACGCGGGAGCCAGACGGGTACTTCGCTAGTGCTTTTAACATGGAGGTCAAAATGTCGGAGCAACATGATAAGGTCTTAGAGATGTTCGGACTACCGGAAACGGTGGTTGGAAGCAAGGAATGGCAAGAAATTGAGAAACTGGAGTTTAGCATAGGCCCAGAAGCTCTGCTGGAGAAAATTATCGACCAGAAGCAGTGGACAAATGTTGAGTTGGTTTGGGTAATAAAACGACTGGTATATTACTACGGCAGGAAGGACGAATTACTAAAGTTTGTCCCGGTGGAAAGAATATTTACTAATATTACCGATATCCTCAGGGCCTTCCTGCTGATTATTGACATTACCGCACCTGACATTGACGATAATATGCGGAGCTATATTAGCACAAAAATGGCAGATGCAACCTGGGGGATAAATGAGCGAACCAGGGTCTATTTGGAAAAAATAAAGAACAAATAGTCATAATATAAACGATTTTCGTGCTTTTTTTGGAAATATTTATCTTCTGATTAGCAGGAAAAGCTTCTCAGATGTCGAATAAAAGGAAAATTGAGGAAGACATTAAATAAAATAACAAAATCAGGGGAGTTATCGTGGAGAGGTTAGAATGGTGACACGTACAAGGGAAGACAACATAAAGCAAATCATAGAGATGGAAGACCGCATCGTTAAGTGTCAACGCTGTCGATCGCTGACCAGGTGCGTCCGAAAACCATCGCTGGGTAAAGGTGAACTTGAACCCGAACTGATGATGGTATTCGAATACGACAATCATTTTACTTGCAATGTGAACAATGTCATTGGTCTGCGCAACATTGTGAAAAGAGAATTCAATGTCGACAAAATATATCACACTTTTCTTACTCGATGTCAGCCTAAAGCATGCTCGACTCGAGACAGCTTAAGTTGCTATTCAGACGCCCGTTTATTAGAGAAAGACAATAAATGTATGTTGAATGGCCGTGAGTGTGAAGGGATACCGGTGAGGCCAGCGGATAATGAAATTATATCCTGCCTGCCATTCATCCTGGAAGAGATCAATATACTTCAGCCCCACTATATCATGCTAATCGGCCACCGGGTTGCAGACTACATGCTGAAGTCCTGGGGAATATTCGAAAGGCAGGATAACCAAACGCTTTACAACCTAAACGATGCCCGTGTTATCCTTGCTCCAGAGGGTGAGCTGATTAGTAACGGGTTTTGCCAGCAGATCCGCTCCCAGATTTCAGATTGAGGCAAAACCTAAAGCTATGATATTCCAAAAACTTGCTCAATCAACATTAATGATACGGGGACATTGCTTACCCGCAGGGGAGATGTGTCCCATACTCTAGCCCGCCTCATATGTGGGCTTTTTGTATGCCTTGCTGTCAGTTTCTGCAGTATGCTTTCGAGTCATTCATGCTCCCGCTCAGTCAACCAAGCTATTTGGACATCCCTTAACTGCGGGGAAGAGGTGCCCCCACTTATTGCTCTGCCCACGTGAAGGCTTCGTTCTTGAGTACGCTTCTGTAAACATCAATCGGATAAAAGCTTAAGACAGTACAGATTAATCCTGCCTACATATTGCAATATGTTGAAGCATCTGCAACGATTCTACACGCTGTTCTTTTATGCCCTCCGGGGGAATAGAAATTTTAAAAACCTCTGGAGGCGTACAATGGAGCAAAAAGCCTGGTGGCAGATGAAGCGGGAGGAAGTCATATCTGAGCTTCACAGCAGTACTGTGTCGGGACTTGAAAATGAAGAGGCAAGGCATCGCCTGGAACGGGGAAGCAATCAACTGGAAAGCGATGACGGATTAAATCCATTGATATTGTTTCTTAACCAGTTTGTTGACACCATGGTTCTAGTGCTGTTGGGAGCAACGGTGATATCTGCAGTCGTGGGATCCATTGCTGATGCGGTAACAATATTAGCAATCGTTATCATAAATGCTGTCCTGGGATTTGTACAGGAATACAGAGCGGAGAAGTCGCTTGAAGAAATCCAGAAGCTGACCACACCGAGCGCCCAGGTGTTAAGGGGGGGGAAAAGGTTTAAAATAGCAGCCGCTGAACTGGTGCCGGGAGATATCGTCTATTTGGAAAGCGGCAGCAGGATTCCCGCAGATGTCCGAATACTGGAATCGTTCAGCCTGGAGGTGGATGAGTCGTCCTTGACCGGTGAATCTGTGCCGGTAATGAAGCAGGCAGATTCTATTGACGATTACCAGGTGCCGCTGGCCGAGCAGAGCAATCTTGCGTTCATGGGAACTATAGTTACCCGGGGGCGGGCCGGGGCAATAGTGATCTCTACCGGGATGAATACGATTATGGGCCAGATAGTAAGTATCATAAAAGAAAACGAAGCAGGCCTTACACCCCTCCAGCAGAGGCTTGATCGTCTGGGTAAAGTGCTTATTGTTATCTGCCTGACTGTGTGCGCTGCAGTTACAATTATGGGCATATATCGAGGGGAGCCGCTTTTAACGATGTTCATGGCCGGGATCAGCCTCGCTGTGGCAGCTATACCTGAAGGACTGCCTGCTATTGTGACAGTTGTGCTGGCACTGGGGGTGCAGCGGATGGCCCGGCGCAATGCAATCATCAGAAAACTTCCCGCAGTTGAAACCCTGGGTTGCACTACGGTTATTTGCTCTGATAAAACTGGTACTTTGACCCAGAACAAAATGAGTGTTATCCAGTTGGCTACCTTAAACCGGATGCTCGAAATCGAAAATGATGGCTATGAGCCGCTTGGACGTTTCTTGCAGAGTGGGCGGGAGTTCTCGATCGGAGGTGATCCCGCTGCAAGTTTATTGGCAGAAACTGCTTTCAATTGCAATAATGCGCGCTTGGAACGAAGAAAGGGTGCATATTACCTGGATGGCGATCCTACGGAGGGAGCGCTCCTGGCTATGGCTGGAAAGGCCGGATTATCCGAGCCTTATAAACGACTGGGCGAACTGCCTTTCGACTCCGAGCGTAAGCGGATGAGCGTATTGGTCGTAAAAAATGATCGGACCTGGTTAATGACCAAGGGCGCCATGGAAGTATTGCTACCATTATGCTCTTCAGTCTTCAGTGAAAAAGGAATGGTCCCATTGAATACTGAAGTAGTGCAGCATTTCCTATCAATTCAAGATTTATGGGCATCACAGGGTAAGCGGGTGCTGGCTTTTGCCGCTCGCGTGGTCAGTAATCAGGAGGCGTCAGAGATGAAAGAATCCGAGCTGGAAAGCGGTCTTTGCCTGCTGGGCATTACGGCCCTATTGGATCCTCCGCGCCCCGGAGTGGATAATGCTATTCGGGAATGTCAGGCTGCCGGGATCATACCGGTAATGATAACCGGGGATCATCCCGGGACTGCCAGGGCTATAGCCAGGCAGATCGGCCTGGCGAGCGGAGAAGAGGTGGTAACCGGTTCTGATATGGAGCATTTATCTGATGAGGAATTGTACAAGAAGACTACCGGGGTTCGTGTTTTTGCCAGGGTAACTCCGCAGCATAAGAACAGGATCGTCAAGGTTCTTAAGCGCCGGGAGGAAGTGGCTGCTATGACCGGTGACGGAGTAAATGACGCCCCGGCTTTAAAGGCGGCGGATATCGGTATAGCTATGGGAATCAGCGGCACTGAAGTAGCAAAAGAGGCTTCAGCTATGGTTCTGGCTGATGATGATTTTTCAACCATTGTCCGGGCAGTATATGAAGGAAGGGCTATATACGATAATATCCGGAAATTCATCAGGTACCTGCTGGGGTGCAATATCGGTGAGGTTCTGGTGATGTTTTTTGCATCTTTACTGGGAATGCCGCTGCCGCTTCTACCAATTCAGATCCTTTGGGTCAATCTAGTTACTGACGGGCTTCCAGCAGCGGCGCTGGGGCTTGAACCTCCTGAACCGGGCATCATGAACCGCCCTCCCCGTCCCCGTAGCGAAGGGATTTTTGCCCGAGGACTGGGCTATAAGGTTCTGGGACGGGGGCTTTATATCTCCATTGTAACCCTGACGGCTTTTTTGGCCGGAATAATTTACACCCGTCTAAACGGATCACCTGACCTGGGTGTGGCTCGCAGCATGGCGCTGACTACTCTGGTTATGGGGCAGCTTTTTTATGTTTTTGAATGCCGATCCGAACAGTACTCTCCTTTCCAACTGGGGTTTTTCAAAAATCGTTTTCTGCTTATTGCGGTTCTTTGCTCGCTGGTGATGCAAACGGCGGTGCTTTTTCTACCGTTCATGCAAAATATTTTCCATACGACTGCTCTGAACTACTGGCAGTTAATTTTAGTAATTATGCTGGCTGGACCCAGGTTTATCGTAAGTTTTATACTGTATACTCTGCAAAGAATTTCCGTTTCCCGAAACGATTATGCTAAAATAAATGCTTAGTAAGGGAAATAATGTGTTAGAATCTACTTGTTTTGTTAATGAGAAGGAGGCAAAAGGTGGATTTTACAAAAATGCACGGAGCAGGCAACGATTTTGTCATAGTCAGGGCAGATTCATGGCAGGCAGCCGCCGAACTGCAGCAGCATGCCCGGATTATCTGCGACCGCCATTTTGGAATTGGCGCTGACGGCCTGCTGGTGGTTGGGCCAGATAGCGAAGCAGATATTTTTATGCGGGTGTTCAATTCGGATGGTAGTGAACCGGAAATGTGCGGAAATGGCATTCGCTGTGCAGCCCTGTTTGCCTATGAGAGGGGCCTGGTCTCGTCTGCCGGCCTGTCGGTGCGAACAGGTGCTGGACTCCGCTACCCCGAATTACTATTTGAAAAAGCCACTTTCTTGGGAGTCAAGGTAGATATGGGGGAGCCTGTCTTGGACAGGGAGTCAATTCCGGCAGCCGGTACGGGCGCTGCAAATGGTATAGAACTGGAAATTGAGAAGTTGACTTTCCATGCCACAATAGTCTCAATGGGCAATCCACATTGTGTTATATTTGTAGATGATATCCTATCAGTGCCTGTAGCACAGTGGGGACCACTGATCGAGAATCATGATATGTTCCCAGCCCGCACAAATGTTGAATTCGTGCAGGTGTTAAGCCCGGATGAATTGATCATGCGGGTTTGGGAACGCGGCGCAGGTATAACACTCGCCTGCGGGACAGGGGCCTGTGCGACGCTGGTTGCCGGTTTCATAAACAATCAGACCAGACGCTCTTGTCTGATTCATCTTCTGGGCGGCGATTTGCAGGTCGAGTGGAACGAATCCGACAACCACGTTTACATGAGCGGCCCGGCCCTCGAAGTTTTCTCAGGCCTGTTAGATGTGGACAGATTGGTGCATGGTAGATAATAATTAGTCTATCGGACTGAGTTCAGTCTGATACAAGAGTTTATATATTTATTCCAAGAAACAGGAGGATGTAGTAATGAAAGAAAATACCCCTATGCAAAACCTGCCCCCCTATCTTTTTGCCCGTATTGAGAAGAAAATTGAGGAAGCCAGGGAAAAGGGAATCGATATTATAAACCTGGGCATCGGTGATCCTGATCAGCCCACGCCCAAACATATAATAGACCGCATGGCCGCCTCCATATATGATCAGGCCAACCACCAATACCCCAGTTCAGTGGGAATGATTACCTACCGGCGCGCGGTTGCCGACTGGTATCAAAAACGCTTTGGTGTAAGCCTGAACCCGTCCAGTGAAGTGGTTTCCCTGCTAGGATCCAAGGAAGGGTTGGCCCATATCTCATTCGCCTACCTGGATAAGGGAGACATCAGTCTGGTGCCAGATCCTGCTTATCCTGTTTACGCTATCGGCACTCAACTGGCAGGTGGAACTACACATATTATGCCTCTAACTGAAGAGAACGGGTTTTTGCCGATCCTCGAGGATATCCCGGCCGAAGTGGCTCGAAGAGCCAAGCTGTTCTTTATTAACTATCCTAACAATCCGACCGGAGCGATAGCGGATTTATCTTTTTTCCAGAAAGTAGTTGATTTTGCCAGATCCTATGACCTGCTGGTATGTCATGATGGACCATACTCCGAAGTGGCTTTTGACGGCATAAAGGTACCTAGCTTTCTGGAAGCCGAAGGTGCTAAAGATGTTGGGATAGAATTCCATTCCTTATCCAAGACTTACAATATGACTGGCTGGAGATTGGGATGGGCTTGCGGTAATAAGGATGCTGTGGAAGTTCTGGGCCGATTTAAATCAAATGTGGATTCTGGTGTTTTCCAGGCTATACAATATGCCGGGATCGAAGCGCTAAATGGACCACAGGATTGCGTTGACGAAATGCGTAAAATATATCAGGATCGAAGAGATATAGTTAGCCAGGGACTTGCCCGAATGGGTTGGGATATAAAAGAGCCCAAAGGAAGTCTATACTTCTGGGTTCCAGTACCAAAAGGCTATACTTCTGCATCTTTTTGCGAGCTGGTGCTTGAAAAAGCTGCGGTTATCATAACTCCGGGCAACGGATACGGAGAATATGGCGAAGGCTATTTCAGGATCGCCATGACCGTCGACAAGGAGCGCATGGAAGAAGCCTTTACGCGCATGTATAATTCACTCGGAAAGGTTGAGTTCTAATATGGTTAGAAGTATGACCGGCTTTGGCCGGGCTCAGGTGGACAGTCCCGAGTATCTGGTCAACTGTGAAATGAAGGGAGTCAACCACCGCTACCTGGACATAAATATTCGCATGCCCAGGCGCTATAATATTTTGGAAGAACGTATTAAAGAGGATTTAAAGCGCAGCCTGAACAGGGGGCGTCTGGAAGTCAGCTTTAATATCGAAAAAATCGGGGATTCTAAGCGCAACATCAAACTTGACAAAGAATTAGCTATAGCTTATTATAATAATTTGAAGGAATTAGCAGAAAAACTAAATATTACGCCAGATATTCGTCTTATAGACGTTTTTAGACTTCCGGAAGTCTTCAATTTAGAAGACCAGGAGGAAGATTTGGATGAGCTCTGGTCAGTAATTAGTCAGGCTCTCGAGACGGCTACTGCCGGATTATTGGAGATGCGCAGAAAAGAGGGCGAGAATCTTGCCAAGGATATTCAATATCGAAGCCGTTTGATTTTATCGATGGTTGAGGCGCTGGAGGACAGGTCCCCTCAGGTGGTCAGAGAGTATGATGAGAAACTGCGTTCCCGGGTAGCTGAATTGCTGTCAAACGAAACGCTGGATGAACAGCGTTTAACTCAGGAAGTAGTTCTTTTTGCTGACAAGTCTAATGTTACCGAGGAAATCGTCAGGCTCAAGAGCCATATCCAGCACCTTGATGAGATGTTGGCCGCAGGCGATTCTATCGGTCGTAAGTGTGACTTTTTACTGCAGGAGATGTTCAGAGAAATCAATACGATAGCATCAAAAGCCAGTGATCTGGAAATGAATCGAACTGTAATTGAAGTGAAAGCCGAATTAGAGAAAATACGCGAACAAATCCAAAACATAGAATAAATTATTAGTGGGAGGTGAATCCGGGTAAACCGGAACGTGATGGATATTAAGCTTGTTAACATAGGTTTTGGTAATATAGTAGCCGCAAACCGGATCGTAGCTATCGTAGGCCCTGAATCCGCACCTATAAAAAGAGTGATCCAGGAGGCCAGGGAAAAAGGTGTGCTGATCGATGCTACATATGGCCGGCGGACCAGAGCGGTGATAGTATCGGACAGCGGGCATGTGATTCTATCAGCAGTGCAGCCGGAAACGGTAGCCAACCGGCTTTCATCAAAAGATTCCAGCGAAGACGCCTAAGCAGATGTAAGTATTATGACGGTCAGGAATGGTAAGCTGTTTATAATTTCTGGTCCCTCGGGAGTGGGGAAAGGCACAATCGTGCGGGGTCTGTTAGATGTAATAAACGAAGTCACTGTATCGAAATCCGTAACCACCAGACCTCCTCGGGATGGCGAGCAAAACGGGCGGGAATACTATTTTGTCAATGATAGAGTATTTGATGAATTGATTTACCAGGACCGGCTTTTAGAATGGGCCCGGGTGTACTCCAATAGATATGGAACCCCCCGGGATTTTGTGTTGGAAAACCTATCTGCCGGACAGGATATAATCCTCGAGATTGATATTCAGGGAGCTTTGCAGGTTCAGAAAAAAATGCCTCAAGGGGTTTTTATTTTCATAACACCGCCCAGTATCGATGACCTGGTCTATCGCTTGCATAAGCGGGGCCAGGACTCCGAAGAGAACATAAAGGCTCGATTAGCTGCCTGCCAGAGCGAAATGGAGCATATGCAGGATTATGATTACATGGTAATTAATGATATAATTGATGATGCTATTGACCGTGTAAGAGCGATAATAATTGCGGAACGTTGTAAAATGATCAAAAAGTTGGAGGGGTGATTAATTGATACCTGCATCTACGAAAGAATTGATTGGTATAGCCGATAGCAAATATGCTGTAGTCGTAGCTACAGCCAAGAGGGCGCGCGCTCTTTCGGAAAAAAGCAAAAATAACGTAGATTACCGGTTGTCCAGCATGGTTACCATAGCTCTGGACGAATTGATTAGCGGCAAGATAATTATACAGCAACCTGATGTTAATAAGCCCTAAGAGGGAGGGTTTGAAATGGCTAAAACGGTTGGCATTGGCATAACGGGCGGAATAGCTGTTTATAAAATCGCGGAACTGGTCAGTCGCCTAAAAAAAGACGAGTTTGACGTGATTGTTATCATGACTGAGTCTGCCCAGCATTTTGTAAATCCGCTTACTTTCAAAACCCTCTCAGGTCGTGAAGTAGTAAGTGATCTGTGGCAGGAGTCTCAGGAATGGAAGGTCCAGCACATTGGTATCGCCGAGGAGATCGACCTGCTGGTGATTGCTCCTGCTACGGCTAATATAATAGGCAAAATGTCGCACGGGATAGCTGATGATTTGCTGAGTACTGTATACTTGGCCAATACGTCCCCAGTTTTAGTTGTACCGGCTATGAATAGCAACATGTATCGTCATCCGGCGGTACAGCAAAACATCAAACAGCTTTTGAGCCACGGCTGCCAAGTCATGCAGCCAGGGGAGGGCGTACTGGCATGTGGAGTCACCGGACCGGGCCGACTTCCTGAAGTAGACGAGATCTACGAACAAATCCGTGCAATACTATACCCCAGACAAGACCTGGCCGGCAAGAGAATTCTGGTTAATGCAGGGGCGACCAATGAAGATATAGACCCGGTACGGTTCATTAGCAATCGCGGAACTGGCAAGATGGGATATTGTATTGCTGAAGTAGCTGCTGCACGGGGAGCCGAGGTGATCCTGGTTAGCGGACCTACCAATCTTCCACCTCCGGTAGGAGTCCATTTTGTTCAGGTATGGAGCGCCGGGGAAATGTGTCAGAAGATGCTTGATTTACAAGCCGGATGTGATGTGATAATCGGTTCAGCGGCCGTTGCAGATTTTCGAATGGCGGCTAAATCGGAGCAAAAGATAAAGAAGACTGAAGGTGACTCGGATAAATTGATCCTGGAATTGGTCAAAAATCCGGATATTTTGAAGGAGCTCGGAAAAAGGAAGCGCAGCGGACAGATATCGGTCGGCTTTGCGGCTGAAACCGAAAACCTCTTTGAGAATGCAGCCAGGAAGTTGGAAAGTAAAAACCTTGATTTTATTGTTGCAAATGACGTAACCCAGGAAGGCGCTGGTTTTGCCATAGATACAAATATTGTAACTTTTATAACCCGCTCCGGGGAAATGCAGTCTCTGCCCAAGATGAGCAAGACTGACGTTGCCGAAGCCATTATGGACAAGGTGGCCGACCTGTTAAAACAACAAGTTTGAGGAGTTGAGAGCTTTATGTACAAGAATCTGTTCACTTCCGAGTCGGTCACGGAAGGCCACCCGGATAAAATCGCTGATCAGATATCAGATGCTATTTTAGACGCCATAATCGAACAGGACCCTAAGGCCCGGGTTGCTGCAGAGACTCTGGTGACTACCGGACTTGTACTGGTTTCCGGTGAAGTCACAACCGATTGCTATATAGACATTCCCAAGCTGGTTCGTAAGACCATACATGATATTGGATACACCAGGGCAAAGTATGGCTTTGACTGTGATACCTGCGCTGTTTTAACATCATTAGACGAGCAGTCAAGTGACATCGCCATGGGTGTAGACGAAGCCCTGGAAAAGAAACATGGGGAAATGTCGGAGATAGAAGTTGAGACTCTGGGTGCAGGTGACCAGGGGATGATGTTTGGCTATGCTAGTAATGAGACCCCAGAGCTGATGCCCATGCCTATTTTCTTAGCCAGCAAGATGGCCGAGCGTTTGGCTGAAGTCCGAAAGAATGGAACCCTTGGCTATCTAAGGCCGGATGGCAAAACTCAGGTGACTATCGAGTATAAAGACAATAAGCCCATCCGGGTCGATACCGTGGTGGTTTCATGTCAGCATCATCCCGAGGTGGATATGGAAACCATCAAGAAGGACGTTATTGAAAACGTCGTGAAGCCTGTGGTGCCTGAAGGCATGCTGGATGATAATACTCTTTATTATATCAATCCCACCGGCCGCTTCGTTATTGGCGGTCCTCAGGGAGACTGCGGCTTGACCGGCCGAAAGATAATTGTTGATACTTACGGAGGAATGGCCAGGCATGGCGGCGGAGCTTTTTCCGGCAAGGATCCCACCAAGGTTGACAGGTCTGCGTGTTATGCTGCCCGCTGGGTAGCCAAGAACCTTGTAGCTGCAGGGGTAGCTGATCGCCTGGAGATACAGCTCGCCTATGCCATCGGAGTAGCTAATCCGCTTTCTATAAGAGTCGAGACCTTTGGCACCGCAAAGATCCCAGAGGAAAAGATCATCGAATTGATAAGAGCTAATTTTGACCTGAGGCCGGGCGCCATCATCAGAGATCTGAAACTGCGGCGTCCCATCTATAGAAAGACGGCGGCTTATGGTCATTTTGGGCGCAATGATCCTGACTTCACCTGGGAGCAGACTGATAAAGCAGAAGCGATTAGAAAACAGGCCGGGCTCTAAATTCAAGCTGACTGACATACAACTGTCAGCTTGCCAACTTCTTTGACAAGCTGAGGGCGGGATTTATCCCGCCCTTCAAAGTTTGCATATACAAAAGGGAGATGAGTTTAACGAAATATGTAGATGTACTTCTAGATATTCCAGTAATTGAACCGCCTCCGATCTATACATACAGCCTTGATGTGGTCCAGAAGTCGATTTCACTGTTGGGTAGAAGGGTGATCGCAGAGCTCGGACGCAAGAAGCTGGAAGGCTGGATTATTAATGAGTTGGAGCAGCCGCCCCGCGGTGTTTTGCCCAAAGCGATCACGAAGATATATGAAGAAGAGCCAGTGTTCAATGATACTTTGCTGGAACTGGCTAGATGGATTTCCGAGAATACAGTCTGCCCTTTGAACACCGCAGTCAAGGCTATGCTGCCGCCCCGCTCCAGAAGCAAGGCGAAAACAATTGTCCTGGGTCATAGTGATCCAGCCCTGGAAAATGGGCTGGAACAGGATGCTGCTGAGTTGATTAGAAGACTACGTGATCTTGGGTTTATGGAATGGGATCAGGCTCTGCATCTTGTCGGTCGGGGGCAGTTGGAAATCCTCAAGTCCCGGGGTATAATCAAAACCCTGGGAGCGGTTCCGGTGAAAGAACGAGGAGGAAAATGGCAGTATGTGGCCAACTGCCATGACCGGGAAAACTTTGAAATTCTGTTAAGAAAAGCGCCGCGCCAGGCCCAGGCCATGCAGTTGATAGCTGAATATAAAAGCCTTGAGGCTTCAGAGCTGGATAAAAAATTCGGAAAAACAGTGATTCAGAGTCTCCTACAGAAAGGGTTGATTCTTAAAGAACAGCTTGAAACGGAACTTGTGCCGCCAGATTTTAAGCTTAACCTGGACCAGGAAACCGTTCTGGCGGAACTTGAAAAGGCGGTAAAATCAGCTTTATTCCAGGAGGCACTGCTTTTTGGGGTCACCGGAAGCGGTAAAACTGAAATTTACCTGCAGATAGCGCAAAGAGTCATAAAGCAGGGCAGACAGGTGATTGTTCTAGTTCCAGAGATTGCTTTGACCAGGCACCTGACGGGGATCTTTTCTTCGAGAATTCCAAGAATGGCGGTTTTGCATAGCAGGATGGCGGCCGGCCACAGGACTGCTCTCTGGTCGTCCATGTCACGTGGGGAAATCGATCTGGTTTTAGGAACCCGCATGGCTGTTTTTGCCCCCTTGCCTGATGTTGGCTTGATAATCCTGGATGAGGAGCAGGAGAATTCCTATAAGCAGGAAGAAACCCCTCGCTATCATGCGCGGGAGACCGCGCGTAAAAGAACACAAATTGAGAATGCTTTGCTTTTACTGGGCAGTGCTACTCCTTCCCTGGAAAGTTATGAGCGGGCAGTTTCCGGTAAAATTAAGCTCCTCGAGCTGAAAGAACGCGTTCGGGATGCAGATTTGCCAGAGGTCGAAGTAGTGGATATGCGTCGGGTTCAAAAATCAACAATCAGGCGGCAGGCGCTTGCACCCCTCCTGCTTGAGAAAATAGAGCAGGAACTGAAGGAAGGACAGCAGAGTATATTATTTATTAATCGCCGGGGACACTCTCCGTTAACCATGTGCAGAGTATGCGGCAAAGCTCTGCAATGTCCCAATTGTTCAGTAGCGATGGCCTACCACCGTCATAATAATAAAAACCTATGCCACTACTGCGGATACAGTGAACCGCCCCGGCAGACCTGCCCGGCCTGCGGCAATCAGGCGCTGGACCAGATGGGGATAGGCACCCAGCGGGTTGAGGAAGAGGTAAAGAAACACTTCCCTGGAGCCAGGGTTAGGAGACTCGACATAGACAGCAGCAGCAGTGGGCTCCAGGAAGAAATCCTTTCCCAGATGAAAAACGGTGAGATAGACATCCTGATAGGAACCCAGATGGTTGCTAAAGGTCTGGACTATCCGGCAGTATCCCTGGTTGGGATCGTGGACGCAGACGGCCTTTTAAATCTGCCAGATTTCCGTTCCGGTGAAAGGGGCTTTCAACTTATGGTGCAGGCAGCAGGCCGTGCCGGGAGAGGATTTGTCAAAGGCAGGGTAATAATTCAAAGTTATAATCCCGAACACTATGTCATCGAGAAGGCGGCCAGACATGATTATGAGGGATTTTTCATAGAAGAAAATGCATTCAGAAAACTCTTGTCCTATCCTCCTTATACGCATATATTAAGGGTGGTGAGTAGTTCCGAACAGGAGGATACAGCTTCTCTTTTTGCCCGGGCATTGTTCAGGCTGATCGAAGAAGCACTGGATGCACAAGAAGATATGCCTCAGATACTGGGGCCGGCGCCATGCCCGCTGCTCCGCATCCACAAGCGGTTCCGATATCAAATTCTGGTCAAATCACCGAATATTCTTTTATTATCGAGCATCGGGAAGTATATAATTAGTAGGGAAAGACCTGCGGATTCAAGAATCGAGATAGATATCGATCCGCTGGTTACGATGTAAGGAGGAATAGAATGTCTGTATACCAAGTCCTGACACTGCCGGACGAAATCTTGCGTGCCAAGGCCATGCCGGTAGCCAATATAAATGCCGGTGTTTTAAGGGTCCTCGATAACATGGTGGATACCCTATATGCATTCGATGGCGTTGGTTTAGCGGCGCCGCAGATCGGAGTGTCGAAACGTATCATAGTTGTAGATCCGGGAGACAATTTATTTGAGATGATAAATCCGGAAATCATAGATAAAGAAGGCGAAGAATTAGGAACCGAGGGCTGCTTGAGCGTTCCCAACGTGCGCGGGGTGGTCCCCCGTGCCTTGAACATAAAAGTGCGCGGTCTAAACCGGCGTGGTGAGGAGTACGAAGTCGAAGCTTCCGGGCTGCTGGCTCGCGTATTTCAGCACGAGATAGATCATCTTGATGGCGTATTATTTATCGACAAAGCTACCAATGTCAAAAGGAAGAGAGCATGAAGCATTTAAGGATCATGTTTATGGGGACGTCTGTTTTTGCTGTGCCCAGCCTTGAAGCACTCATAGCTTCTCACCATGAAGTAATTGGTGTAGTGAGTCAACCAGACCGTCCCCGAGGTCGCGGCAAGCATCTTCAGCCTACTCCGGTTAAGGAGGTGGCTGTGCGGCATGGTCTGGAGGTTCTGCAATTTGCCAGAATAAAGGATCTGGAAGCCAGGCAGGAAATTAGCAGGCTGAATCCTGATCTAATCGTGGTGGTTTCCTACGGTCAGATCATCCCTATGGAGATTTTGGATATACCAAAGATGGGATGCGTTAATGTACACGCTTCATTGCTTCCGCGTTATCGTGGAGCTGCACCAATACAGAGAGCAATCATGGATGGTGAGACAGTAACCGGGATCACTACCATGCTGATGGATAGAGGACTGGATACCGGGGATATTCTTATGCAGGCGGAAACGCCCATAGTAGAGGATATCGACCACGGGGAACTGGAACAATGCCTGGCAGAATTGGGAGCCAGGCTGCTGATCAGCACTATTGATGGGCTGATAAATGGGCGCATTGAGCCTCGGAAACAAAATGCTGCTTTCGCCTGTTACGCCGCTATGATAAAACGTGATGAAGAGGAGATCAATTGGGGCTATCCGGCATTCAATATTCACAATCACATCCGAGGACTGAGTCCGGTGCCTGGAGCCTATACTATATTCAGAGATGAGCGCTTGAAAATTTTTCGCAGCCGGGTGCTGGATAAGCAGGGCAGAGGAGAGGCAGGAATGATTGTTGACCTCACTGCTGACGGTTTTGTCGTTCAAACCGGGGAAGGAACCCTGGAGATATTAGAGCTTCAGAAACAGGGCAGGAAAAGGATGGGAGCCCGGGAATTCATGAAGGGATTCCCGCTGAACGAGCGAAGCAAGTTGGGTAAGCAGGAGGAGTAAACATGGTCGCGCATAAAAGATTATATATCGGGCTTCTGGGAGGGAGCCTGCTTTTTGCCTTGATCATAGTAAGCATGATATGGTATCTGATCAACAATCGCCAGTTGATTGTAAACCAGGTGCTGCTAACCCTGATAATAGGCTTTTTAGGGGGGCTTGTACTGCTTCTGTCTGTGGGGATCGTTTCACTGGTGGTGATGATAGCAAGGTCAAAAAGCATACCATCTCTTGAAACGGCAACCCAGCTGGCCAATGAAATTCTGTTTCCACTAACATTGATTACCGGCAAAATACTTGGTATAAAAAGAGAGAACATCTTACGATCATTTATCGAAGTCAATAATTATGTCGTCAGAGTCAAAAAACCGTTTATAAAAAGCAGCCAGATCATGATTCTACTGCCGCATTGTTTGCAGAATTCAGAGTGCCAGCACAAAATTACTGTCAATATCAACAATTGCAAAGCCTGCGGTAAATGCAAAATAGGGGAATTAAAGGAGTTTGCCGAGGAGCACGGAGCGCTTGTAAAGGTGGCTACCGGGGGCACCCTGGCGCGTAAGTTCATAAAAGATGCGAAACCGCGCGGAATAATCGCTGTGGCCTGCGAGCGGGACCTATCGTCGGGAATTCAGGATGCCGGTGCCATACCGGTGATGGGAGTTCTAAATATCAGGCCTAATGGTCCTTGTGTGGATACCGATGTTAGTATTGACGATATCGAACAGGCCTTCTATTTAATGTGCAAGGAGGGTTAGGACATGCTTGCTTATCTAATTTTTATGGTTCCGGCCTTATTATTGTCCATCTATGCCCAGGCCAGAGTTTCATCAACCTTCAAACGCTATTCACAGGTGCGAAACTCACGCGGCTACACCGGGTCGCAGGCTGCCGGAGTTCTATTGGGGCGAAACGGACTAAATAATGTACGTGTTGAAGCGGTTGCGGGCAATCTATCCGACCATTACGATCCGCGTGACCATACCTTGAGGCTTTCCGACCCGGTCTTCGCCAGCAGTTCGATAGCTGCTATCGGGGTGGCAGCTCATGAGGTGGGGCACGCTATTCAACACAAGCAGCGCTACGGACCGCTGGAGTTTCGTCATGCCATGGTGCCGGTGACCAATTTCGCCTCGGGGGCGTCCTGGATAGTTATCATGCTTGGATTCTTCCTGGCCTCTGCCAATCTCATACTACTTGGAATAATTCTATTCTCAATGGTAGTATTATTTCACCTGGTGACTCTACCGGTGGAGTTTAACGCTTCGCGGCGAGCAGTAATTCAACTGGCTGAGGCGGGTTTGATCACTGAGGATGAAGCGCCTATGGTAAAAAAGGTGTTAGGAGCCGCGGCGCTTACCTACGTTGCTGCAACTCTTTCATCGATTATGAGCCTTTTGTATTATGTGATGATATTTATGGGCGGCAGCAGCGATGATTAGGGAATAAGGAGAAGGAATGTCAAAAACGCCAAAGAAAGACTCGAGTCTATCCATTCGTGAACTGGCAGCAGTGTTGGTTTGCGAGATAATGGAAAATGGTGCATATGCCAACCTGCTATTGGAAAAGCAGCTGCGCATAATCAGCGTTTCTCCAGCTGATAGACGGATGCTTACGGAAATAGTTAATGGTTCAGTTAGAATGGTTAAGCACCTGGATTGGGTGCTTAATCTTTTCTTAAAAGCAGATATAAGTTCTCAGAATCGCTGGCTGAGAAACGTTTTGCGTATCTCTGCCTATCAGGTGATGTTCATGGAACGCGTTCCAGACTATGCAGCAGTCAATGAAGCAGTAGCTATAATGCGAAAGAAAACCGGCCCTGGTCTGGCCAGGGTCGTTAACGGGGTTTTGCGAAATCTTTTGCGCCAGCTCGGCCAGTTGAGCTATCCTCAGGACGAAACCGAAAAAATTTCCGTATATTATTCCCACCCGCGCTGGTTAGTTGAACTGCTACTCGAAATATACGGCCGGCTTGAAAGCGAGAGGATCATGGCATTCGACAACCATGCCCCGGCTCTGGTCATACGCTGCAACACCCTGAAAAATAACCCGGCTGGCCTACTTGAGGAGATGGAGAACGAAGGGGTGCTGGCGCGAATCAGCCCTTGTGTCCCGTATGCCCTGAGGATCGAATCGCTGAACTCGCCACTTCATGATACGAAATCCTTTAAAGAGGGTGCATTTTATATTCAGAATGAAGCCTCTATGCTGGCTGCTGCTATTCTGAGCCCCGAACCCGGCCAGAGGGTCTATGATCTGTGCTGCGGGGTTGGCGGAAAGAGTACCCATATGGCTGAATTTATGAACAATCATGGTCAGATTGCAGCTTTCGATCTCTATTCCGCCAAGCTCAAACTTCTAGAACAAAACTGTGAGCGTCTCGGTATTTCTATTGTCAAGGGATTCGAATATGATTTGACCAGGACTTTAGAGCAGTTTCCGGCTGGACAAAGAGTCTTGCTGGATGCTCCCTGTTCCGGATTGGGTGTGCTGGCCAGAAGGGCGGATTCCCGTTGGAAGAAGAGTCCGGAAATGCTGCAAAATCTTGCCGGTCTGCAGCGCAGCATACTCGAAAACGCCAGTGGATTAGTTGAATCGGGCGGATGCCTGCTTTACTCAACATGTACTATAAATCCCGCTGAAAACCAGGAGGTAGTTCAGGACTTTTTGCAGCGCCACCGACAGTTTGAGCTGATGGGATTTGCCGATCGCATTGATTTTTGGAAATTAAAACCTGAAGACAAGAAGGCCGCAGAACGGGGCATGCTCTGTCTCCTTCCCGGAACCTACGACACCGATGGAATGTTTTACGCCCTGATGAGGAGGCATTGATGAAAAAAGTTGAGTTATTGGGAAAGGATATTCATGAACTGGAAAACTTACTGAGCTCTATGGGAGAGTCCTCTTTTAGGGGCAGGCAGATCTATAAATGGATATACATTAAGCGGGTGCATAGCTTTGCGGCGATGAGCGATCTTCCTGGGGGGCTCCGCGATAAGCTTATGAGTACAGCCTGCATTTCGATTCCAGAGATCTTGCAGACCAGGGTATCAAGGGATGGAACCAGGAAATACCTCATGAAGTTAGGTGATGGCAACACCGTGGAGAGTGTGGTTATTCCGCAAGAGCCTGACTTTAAATCAAAGTATACTATTTGTATTTCCACCCAGGTGGGATGTCCGCTGGGATGTGATTTCTGCGCAACTGGTAAATGTGGATTTATACGGAATCTAAAATCCTTCGAAATAGTAGGACAGGTTCTGATCGCGAACCGGGAACTGGGGATGTATCCGCCAGGAGGCCAGCCGGGCCGGATAAGTAATGTGGTCTACATGGGCATGGGTGAGCCTATGCTAAATTATGATGAAGTGATAAAATCATTATATGTTTTGATAGACCCACGGGGGATTAATATAGGACAGCGCCATATTACGATTTCTACATCAGGTGATGTGCGAGGAATAAAGCGTTTGGGAAAAGAGAAGCTGCAGGCAACCCTGGCGGTTTCTCTGCATGCCTGCGACAATGATCTGCGCAGTCGGCTGATGCCTATAAATCGAAAATACCCTCTGGAAAAACTGATGGCCGCTGTCAAAAATTATATAGAAGTGACCGGGCGCAGGGTAACATTTGAATACATATTATTGGCGGGGGTAAATGATCGCCGGCAGGATGCCAGCAATATGATCAGGTTGCTGGGGCCGCTGCTCGCCAATGTTAATCTAATTCCTTATAATGAAGTTGTCGGTCTGCCCTATAGAAAACCAGAAGCGTCGAAGGTGGAACAGTTTTTGTCCTGGCTAAAAGCCGGAAGATTAAATGTAACTATTAGACAGGAAAAAGGCGCGGATATAGAAGCAGCTTGCGGTCAGCTGCGTGGTCAGACAGAGCTGGAATAGTAGGGGAGTTAATTTCTGTTTATTATATTAAACCTTTTCTGATATCATAACGAGGAGTTAATTATTCATGAAGGTCTCGGCATTGAGCAACACAGGTCTGGTGAGGAATCAAAATGAAGACAGCTACCTGGTTGACGAAGAGTTGGGTCTCCTGCTTGTATGTGACGGTATGGGAGGTCACAATGGGGGGGAGGTCGCTTCCCAGATAGCAGTAGATACAATCGGCAGGGAGTTGAAAGCAGGCGCTGCTATTCAGGCAGAACACCCATTGGTCGACGGGCTGAAAAAAGCGAATCGGGCTATTTGGGACCAGGCGCAAAAGGAGCCAGCTCTGCATGGAATGGGAACAACTGCGACAGCAGCATTGATAATGGGAGATGTTTTAGAGATAGCCCATATCGGCGACAGCCGACTCTACCTGATGCGCTCCGGGATTCTTCGCAAGGCAACTCGCGATCATACCCTGGCGGAGCAGTTCCTGGCGGATGGATTACTGAAGCCAGAGGAAATGAGATCAAATCCATATAATCATATACTTACCAGGGCGCTGGGAGTGGAAGAGGAAGTCACTATTGATTACTATCAGGAACTCATTCAAGCAGAAGACTTCATTTTGCTCTGCAGCGACGGTTTGAGCGATATGGTGAGTGAAGAGGAAATGGCAGCGATTTTAGGGAATCAGTTATTAACCATTGGTGAAGCCGCGCAGGGATTAATGGAGCTTGCCCTGAAAAATGGCGGCAGTGACAATATTACACTCATATTGTTGCGTATCTAAGTGGGAGGTTAAGAGTTTGATAGGAATAGGCACAGTTCTAGGCGGGCGTTATGAACTTGTTGAGCTTATCGGAGAGGGCGGCATGGCTATGGTTTATAAAGCCCGCTGCCGCATGTTGGATCGAATCGTAGCCGTTAAGGTGCTAAAAGACGAATATTCCAGCGATTTGAACTTTGTTCAAAAATTTAAAACCGAAGGTCTGGCAGCCGCCCAGCTGTCACATCCCAATATAGTAAATATTTTTGATGTTGGTCAGCAGGAAGATGTTTATTACATCGTAATGGAATGCATAGAGGGACAGACCTTGAAAGAGGTCATACAGCGCGACGCCCCGCTGTCGGTGGAACAGGCTTCCACTATTGCGGCAATGATCTGCGATGGCCTGCATCATGCTCACGAAAGAGGCATAATTCACCGGGATATAAAACCGCATAATATTATAATTACCGACGATGGAATGGTAAAAGTTGCTGACTTCGGTATAGCCAAGGCAATCAGTAAAAAAACCATTACCTACGGAGGCAATATAATAGGTTCAGTCCACTATATCTCTCCGGAACAGGCGCGAGGGGAACCAGTAAACCGAACTACGGATATTTATTCGGTTGGCTGTGTGCTATATGAGATGCTGACCGGCAAGATGCCTTTTGATGCGGAGAGTCCAATAACGGTCGCTTTGAAACATATTCACGACGATCCTACTCCTCCCAGGGTATTGAATACGGAAATATCCAAGGCTTTGGAGGGTATCATTCTTAAAGCTATGGCAAAATTGCCGGCTCAGCGATTTGCCAGCGCCCAGGACATGAAGTCAGCATTACTTCCCTATAGCAGAGCGGCTGCAGCTATGGCTGCCAGCGATAATGATGGAAAGGGATTTTTTAAGAAATCCAGCGACAGTAACGGGCTGCCGCGCAAGAAAAAGATTAAACCAATTACCTGGGTATTTGCTGCTGTCGCTCTAGTAGGCATGATAGCGGGATATTTATTTACTAGCGGAGGGTTTTTCGGGGAAGAAGTTGAGGTTCCTGAACTGGTGGGCTTGACCACCAAGGAGGCCAGGGATAAACTGGAGGCCTTAAACCTTGAACTGAAAGTTGCATCTCAGGAGGCCAGCACCCAGTATCCGGCTGATCAAGTCATTTCCCAGAATCCTGCTAAAGGGCTGAAAGTAAAAGAAGGCCGGGAGATAGAAGTTGTGGTCAGCCTGGGGACCGAGCAGGTTACAGTCCCTGCAGTCGTGGGGAAAACCGCCAATGATGCCGAACTGGCCATGACCGGGGTCGGGCTGGTAGTCAAAATCGAGAAAAAGCCTGATGAAAAAATATCGGAAAATATCGTGCTGTCCACCAGCCCCGGGGCCAATAGCAAAGTGGCAAAGGGAAGCACGGTAACGCTGATCGTCAGTAGCGGCAAGAGCGTTAACAAAGTGCAGATGCCCAACCTTGCAGGTATGACGCTGGATAATGCCAGGAAGTTGTTGACCGACAAAAAACTGGTCTTGCAGGAAGTGAAGCATGAGTCCAGCACCCAGTATTTCGTCAACCAGATATGCAAACAGAGCATCGCGGCAGGAACCGAAGTGGATGAGAACAGCGCGGTGAGTATAACTCTTAGCACCGGCCCGGGTCCGGTTGGACAGACCAGGCAGCTTTCATATACTCTTCCCAGTGATCAGTCATTCTACCAGGTGCTGGTCAGGGTCACCGACAATCAGGGGACCAGGGATGTTTATAATGAGCCCCACCGTGCGGGAGATAAAGTTACCGTAGCGGTTAATTACTATGGTAGTGCTAAAGTCGAAGTATATCTTAACGGTGTATTGTATAAGACTGAAAAATTTTAGCACAAGCGCTAAAAAAAGCCACATCTGAAAGGGAGATTATGCTGAATAAAAAGGTGGAAGGGCTGGTGCTTAAAAAGTACAGCGGCTTCTACTACATTGAGGATCAGCAAAAAATCGTATACCAGTGCCGTCTCCGTGGCAAGATCAAGGATCTTGTAACAACGGGGGACCAGGTTATCATAAGTACTTTGGAGCCGGGGACCGGAGTACTGGAAGAAGTCCTGCCCCGGAGAAGCGAACTATACCGCCCTCGCATCGCCAATGTCAGCCTGGTCCTGATTGTACTCGCATGCAACCAGCCAGCCCCCAGCACCATGCTCTTGGACCGATTGCTGGTTCTTGCTGCCTTTCACCATTTGCAGCCTCTGATCATCATGAATAAGTGCGACCTTCAACCGCATGACAGCGCCCGGGCGATCATGGAATATTACCCAAAGGCTGGGTTCCCCATGCTATGTACTTCCGCACTCGATCATACCGGTATTGAACGACTGAAAGAGGAAATACACGGGGAAATAGCGGTCTTAGCAGGTCCTTCCGGAGCAGGGAAGTCCAGCTTGCTCAATCAACTACTAGACGGTTGTGAGGCAATCACCCAGGAAGTTAGCCGCAAAATTGGGCGGGGCAGGCATACTACCCGACATGTCGAGCTTTTCAGACTCAGGAACGATGGCTGGGTAGCCGATACACCTGGTTTCAGTATTTTAGATCTGCCGGCCATTCCCAGCCGGGAATTTAAAAACCTGTTTCCGGATTTTGAAGAGTATTCCAGGCATTGTCGGTTTGCAGACTGCTTGCATGTCGGTGAGCTGGATTGTTCGGTAAAAGAAGCGCTCAAAGATCAACTGATTCCTGATTTCCGCTATCAGAATTATACCAGCCTGTTATCCGAAGTTATGGAAAAAGAGAGGTGTTATAGATGATATTGATAGCTCCTTCCATTTTGTCGGCTGATTTTGCCCATCTCGGACGGGATATCAAGGCAGTCGAGGATGCTGGAGCCGACTGGCTACATATAGACGTGATGGACGGGCACTTTGTCCCCAATCTTACCATTGGACCGCAAGTAGTGGCAGATTTAAGAAGAAATACGGGTATGTTTTTAGATGTCCATCTCATGATAGAAAAACCGGAGCTTCTGATCCCGGCTTTCGCTGATGCGGGTGCCGATTTGATATGCGTGCACCAGGAGGCCTGCATCCATCTGCATCGGACCATAGATCTTATCAAGGACCACGGCAAGAAGGCGGGAGTTGCATTGAATCCGGCTACTTCGCTGTTTGGATTGGAATATGTCTTGAGCGAGCTGGACCTGGTGTTGCTAATGAGCGTAAACCCGGGCTTTGGCGGCCAGAAATTTATTCCATCGGTACTACCTAAAGTCAGGCATCTTCGCAAAATGATTACCGCCTGTTCCTCATCTGCCTATCTGCAAGTTGACGGAGGCATCAATCAGGCAACCGGGGAAGCGGTGGTGAAGGCGGGAGCAAATGTGCTGGTAGCTGGTTCATATGTGTTTAAATCAGATGATCCGGCGCAGGCTGTACAGATATTGAAAAACCTGGCTGAACTTGACCCGGACGGTGACTCATG
This sequence comes from uncultured Syntrophomonas sp., assembly GCA_964635975.1. GTDB lineage: Bacteria > Bacillota > Syntrophomonadia > Syntrophomonadales > Syntrophomonadaceae > UBA5314. Next base: position 28,684 of record CAZWPO010000013.1, on the reverse strand, counting down.
ATAACATAAATGCAAATTAAATGAATATTCAAGCTTTCTTCGGGGATGGGTGAAATTCCCTATCGGCGGTACAGCCCGCGAGCCGCAAGGCAGGATCCGGTGAAATTCCGGGGCCGACAGTATAGTCTGGATGGGAGAAGAAGGTTTATTATGGTGTGTTGAAAACAGACCTGTGAATAAGCTTGCCCAAACCCGAATTGTATTCGGGTTTTATTTTTTGAGGTTTACTATGCAATCACAAGACCAAAAGTATATGCAGAGAGCACTAGAATTAGCAGCCCTTGGGCTGGGGCGAACCAGCCCCAACCCGGTGGTGGGTGCTGTGCTAGTCAAAGACGGTATCATTGTGGGAGAAGGATATCACCGGCAGGCCGGAACGCCGCATGCGGAGATCGTGGCACTTCAGAGGGCCGGCTCGCTGGCCAGGGGGGCTTCGATATATGTTTCACTGGAGCCCTGCTGCCATCATGGAAAGACTCCTCCGTGTACGGAAGCGCTGATCAAAGCTGGTGTAAAGCGGGTCATAGCAGCCACCCTGGACCCGAATCCCCTGGTGGAGGGAAAGGGTGCAGCACGGTTAAGAGAAGCAGGAATCGAAGTCGCTTTAGATGTCTTAAAAGAAGAAGCAGATCGTTTGAATGAAGCTTTCTTCAAATATATACGCGACCAGCGGCCTTTTGTTACTATGAAGACCGCCATGACACTGGATGGGAAAATAGCCAGCTACAGTGGTGATTCCCGTTGGATTAGTTCAGAAGCCTCGCGTCAGTATGTGCACCATCTGCGCAATACTTATGACGCCATAATGGTGGGTATAGGAACTGTAATCGCAGACGATCCGATGCTTAATACCAGGTTGGACAGCGTAAATAGCCGTGATCCCTTGCGCGTAATCCTGGATGGAGAACTTAGACTGCCCGAGGGTAGTAAAATAGCTCAGACCAGCCAGAAACAGCGCACCCTGTTGATAGCAAACCAGAGCTGCGACAAGCAAAGAGTCGATAAATTTGAGCAATTGGGGATTGAAGTTTTAATATTGGACGGCGAGGGAGCTCTATTATCCCTGCCAGCGGTGCTCGAAGAATTGGGCAGAAGAAAAGTGCTAAGCCTGTTATTGGAAGGGGGAGCGGAAGTAAATGCTGCTATGCTGGAAAACCGCCTGGTTGATAAAATTCACTGGTTTATAGCGCCTAAAATCATCGGGGGAAATGCTGCACCCGGACCAGTAGGAGGAGGCGGCCGCCGGTTCATGAAAGAGGCGCTAGAACTCAGAGAGGTCACATGGCAGAGCATAGGTTCGGATCTGCTGCTTACAGCCTATACAGGGTGGTGATTTAGATGTTTACTGGAATCGTTGAAGAATTGGGCAAGGTGATAGTTTTAGAACCTGGCGCCCGTTCCTATAGAATTCGCGTTCAAGCCCAAAAGGTGCTGGAGGACGTTAAAATGGGGGACAGTATAGCTGTCAACGGAGTATGTCTGACCGTGCGCACTCATGACGGAAACAGCTTTACTGCCGATGTGATGCCGGAAACGGTTAGTAAGACTACGGTTAGACACTTGAGAAATGGAGATCCGGTCAACCTGGAACGTGCGCTGCGACTAAGCGACCGCTTGGGAGGCCATCTAGTACAGGGGCATGTTGATGCCGTCGGCAGGCTAATTCAGAAAGAGACCCTGGATATAGCTATTCTGTTTAGAATTGAAGCACCCGCTTCTCTTTTGAGATATACCGTTCCCAAGGGATCTATAGCTGTAGATGGGATCAGCCTGACCGTAGTCGATGTATACGCCGACAGCTTTACAGTCTCTCTCATACCCCATACGGCTCAACAGACAGTGCTGGGGGGCAAGAACCCAGGAGATCCGGTTAATTTGGAGAGTGACATAATTGGACGCTATGTTGAGAAACTAATGAATCCCAGCCTGCCTGGAGAGAAAAGCAGCCTATCATTAAATTTCCTGGCTGAAAACGGATTCATATAACGAGGAGAAAAGACGTTTCCCGCTTCGTTAAGCGGTCAGTTTTCTATTAACAATATGGCAGCGGCTTCTGATTCACCGTCTCCTTGCATCGGTGTATGGAAACTGCTTCCCAGTTTTTATATATTCTTAAAAGGAGGTAGCAGCATTGTTGAATACAATCGAAGAAGCGATCAATGACATCAAATTGGGGAAGATGATCATCGTTGTGGACGATCAGGACCGCGAAAATGAAGGAGATCTGGTTATCGCTGCCGAAAAGGCCAACCCTGAAATAATCAATTTTATGGCTACCCATGCCCGCGGTCTAATCTGCATGCCTATGCTGGGTGAGCGCCTCGATGAGTTGGATATTCAACCAATGGTGGTCGAGAACACCGATAATCATCAAACAGCATTTACAGTTTCGGTTGATCATAAATCTACATCAACCGGGATATCAGCATTTGAACGGGCAGAGACTGTTAAGGCTCTAATAGATGAGGGAGCCAAATCCCAGGATTTCCGCAGGCCTGGTCACATATTCCCTCTGCGTTACCGGCCCGGCGGTGTCCTTCGTCGTACCGGACATACGGAAGGATCCATTGACCTGGCCCGCCTGGCCGGGCTTTATCCGGCAGCTGTGATCTGCGAAATTATGAACGCGGATGGGACCATGGCGAGGCTGCCTGAGCTGTACGATTTTGCCCAGCTGCACCAGCTAAAAATCATCTCGATAGCGGACCTGATCGAATACCGGCGCCGCAATGAAAAACTTGTAGTGCGCATATCCGATGCGCAGCTGCCTACAAAATATGGCGATTTTACAGCAGTTGCCTATGAATCGGTTTTGGACAGTAAAGGCCATCTGGCGGTGGTCAAGGGCAGTTGGGAACCTGATGAACCGGTCTTAGTCCGTGTTCACTCTGAATGCCTGACTGGTGACGTTTTCGGATCCCGTCGTTGTGATTGTGGGGACCAGCTGGGCGCCGCACTGGCCATGATCGAGAAAGAAGGCAAGGGGGTATTGCTCTACATGCGCCAGGAAGGCCGCGGAATCGGCCTGATAAATAAAATACGAGCCTACCAGCTGCAGGACAATGGACGCGACACGGTAGAAGCCAACCTGGAACTGGGATTCCCAGCCGATCTACGCGATTATGGAATTGGAGCCCAAATACTGGTCGATCTGGGCATCAAAAAAATGCGCCTGATGACAAATAATCCTAAAAAGATCAAGGGACTGGAAGGTTACGGGCTGGAAGTTGTGGAACGGGTGCCAATCGAGATGGAGACCCAGGAGGAAAATATGCGCTACCTGCAGACCAAAAAAGAGAAGATGGGGCATATGCTTATAAATGTTTAACAAGGAGGAATGAAGCACCCTCAGGGCATAAGCTTAGCTCATACGGGTGTTTCCAGTTTCTTGAGGCGTTTTGGTTCCAATTCAAAAAGGAGGCAGGTTCCAAACCCCCGCCTCGCTGCAGAGGTGTGCTGACCCCTCCGGAGACCACTTATTTTGTTTCCCGTCGGGAATGAATCAATATTGTCGATACTGCTCCGCAGTTTCTTCTGAGGCTTAAAGCGATTATATTTTAGGAGGCAATAAATATGGTGGGAAAAACCTATGAAGGAAAACTAATCGGGGATGGTCAAAAGTTTGGCATCGTGGTATCACGGTTCAACGAGTTCATCACTAACAAATTGTTGTCGGGTTGTTTGGATGCGCTCACTCGTCACGGCGTTGATCCCGCCGCTATCGAAGTAGCATGGGTGCCGGGCGCTTTTGAAATGCCCCTGGCAGCATCGAAGATGACAGCCAGAGGATATGATGCGGTGATTTGTCTGGGTGCCGTAATACGAGGTGCGACCCCCCATTTCGAATATGTTTCTGCTGAAGTAACCAAGGGAATAGCCCAGGTCGGGTTAAACACCGGGATACCGGTTATCTATGGGGTGGTTACCGCGGACACTATTGAGCAGGCTATAGAAAGAGCTGGGACCAAGGCCGGCAATAAAGGTGTGGATGCTGCAATCACAGCTATTGAGATGGTTAATCTCTTCAAACAATTATAACATTCGATTGATTGCGGGATAAGGACAGTGGGCAGGGCACCCCTATTCCTGCCCATTTTTCTTTCAGTTCATTAGCAAAGACCTGGATGTTAGGCTACTGAAACTGTTCCAGCGCATCCGGACACTGAACTGCTCAAATGGTGGAAATGGAAGGATGGGCAGTAATTGAAAATCCTTGCTGCCGACGCCTAAATGGTTACGGCATCGTGCTGGACAACGATTTTGCTCACCTTATGGTCTATTATTTTGAATACGATTTTATTGCCTTTGCCGTAAACTATATCCACATTTTCGTCCTGACCTGTACCTACCGATGTATAAAGAGGTCCATAGGCCGTCTCGACCTTGTCAAGGGAATCGCCCAGCGCGATACCCCGGTAAGTGCTCAGACCTGCCTCTTCAATGTGAGCCACGATCAAGAGATTGTCTTTTTTGCCGAATTCAAACAAAAGCGACTTTCCTTCCGGCCGATACAGGGTGCTGAGCCCCAGGTTCTTTCCCTTGGGGTAACAGGCTACTACATCTTCATAGCTGGAGCTTCCCACCTTGATGCTTCCTAAACTGTTTTTAAGAACAAAGTCTTCGCTGTCCAGGACCAGGGGAGTTGCGGGCTCGTTTATAACAAACGGTATGGGGTGGCGGTTCGACCAGTAGTACAGGATTGCTGCGGCTAAAACTACAACGATAACTATGGCTATATATTCCTTTTTAAACTCGGATTTCATGCTGGCTACCTCCAAAAAACCTGAAATGACTCGTCAAAAGAAGCGGATCGCTTGCAGTGCGATCATAAATTTGAAAGAATTATATCATATTTTCAGGGAGGCAGGGTATGTGAATAGACAGGATAATGAATCCAGGTTTTGGAATGGAAAACGATATCTAAGCCTCAACCATTTCCTCCGACGGAAATTTGGGCAGAAGGTTTTCAAGGTTGCCCTGGATGCGGGGTTTACCTGCCCTAACCGTGACGGCACCCTTTCAAGAGAAGGCTGTCTATTCTGCAGCTCGCGCGGGTCAGGAGATTTTGCCGGAAAGAGGGGGACTCCCATCAGTGAGCAGTTCAATGAAGTAAGGGACATAATGCACCGGAAATGGCCCCGGGCCAAATATATTCCATATTTTCAGGCTTTTAGCAATACATATGCTCCGCCCGAAGAACTATCCGACTTATACAGGGAGGCATTGGGCTGGGAAGGCGTGGTTGGGTTAGCGATCGCGACTCGGCCGGATTGCCTGGGAGATGGCGTGATGGATGTCCTGGAGGAGGTGAACCGGTCCGCTTATATGTGGGTCGAACTGGGGCTGCAGAGTATACATGAGAAAAGCTCCAGACGCTTCAACCTGGGTTACAGCTTCGATGATTTTCTGAGATCATTGCATAAGCTTCAGGATAGGAGAATTGAGACCTGTGCTCATCTCATTCTAGGCCTTCCCGGGGAGACTCGCGAAGATATGATGGCTAGTGCTGGCGCCATTGCTGAACTACCGGTGCAGGGAATAAAACTGCACCTCTTGCATCTGATAAAGGATACGCCGCTTTCGGCAATGCACCAGGTAGAGGAATTTCCCTTTCTGAGCCAGGAGGAATATGTGGATTTAGTAATTGAGATATTAGAAATACTGCCTGATACCATGGTGGTTCATCGTCTGACCGGAGACAGCCCCAGGGAGCTGCTTTTGGGGCCCGAGTGGAGCCTCAGGAAGTGGGAGGTTTTAAATAGCATCGACCAGGCTCTGGAAGCGAAAAATACCTGGCAGGGAAAGTTAAGGCAAGCTGACAATCCATGAACAAATGGCTACAAACTTACGAGGAGTGCTAATGATTTCCATGTAATTAGTTCTCCTGATTTTATAAATAGTGTAAAATGTAGGACAATGGCAAGGCCTTGCCGCAATATTTATGGAAAGGGGTATCATGAATGAGTCGAATTGGATTATGGGTTGTTCTGGGCATCCTGGTCCTGTCTATCGTCAGTGGGGTATCTATGTACAATGGACTGGTAACTGCCAATGAGAATATCGACAGCAAATTAAGCCAAATAGATAATCAACTGCAGCGCAGAAACGACCTGATTCCCAATGTGGTTGAGACCACCAAAGCATATGCCGCTCAAGAAAAAGCGATTTTTACGCAAGTGGCAGAAGCCCGCGCCAAGCTGGCAGGTGCTAATACAGTTGCTGACAAGGCCCAGGCCGACAGCGAACTGAGTTCTGCATTGTCACGCTTGCTGGTTATAGTTGAGCAATACCCTGCCCTGAAGTCAGACGCCAATTTCAGGCAGTTGTCTGATGAACTGGCCGGTACCGAAAACCGCCTGGCCGTAGCCCGCAAGGACTACAATGATGCGGTACAGGTGTACAATACCAGGATCAAAAAGTTTCCCACCAACCTGGTGGCCAATATGGCTGGTTTTTCGGCCAGGGATTATTTCAAAGCCAGTGAAGAAGCCAAACAAGTGCCAAAGGTCAGTTTTTAGTTCTAAAACCCCGTAAGGAGGGGCAGTATGAAAAAGCGGGGGTTCCTATTAAGCCTGTTGCTGATATGTGTTTTGATTCACAGCAATCTGGCGGCAGCAGCCATGCTCCAGCCGCCTGCGGATTTCTATTGTCTGGATCAGGCTGGAATACTGGCCGAGTCTACTGAAAAGGCTATCGCTGAGAACGGCAGGACTTTACAGGCGCAAAGCGGTGCCCAGATAGTGGTTGTGACAGTAGCCACCCTTGAAGATGTACCTATAAGCGAATATGCTCTGCAGCTATTCAGGGATTGGGGAATAGGAGATAAAAACAAGAACAACGGCGTGCTGGTATTAGTGGCGCTGAAGGAGCGCAGAACCAGGATCGAGGTTGGCTACGGATTGGAAGGAAGGCTGCCCGATGGCAAGACCGGGCGGATACTCGATGAAAAATTGCTGCCGAATTTCGCCAAAGGAAATTATGATGCCGGGATAATAAGCACCTATAACGCATTACTGGAGGAAGTTAACCAGGAATACGGCCTGTCGATCAAGCGAATCGAGCAGGGGAAGACAGGTGCCAGTCCGGTTAGAAACACCCGGACGGCAAGCTGGACCCAAATTATCGGAATAATATTTTTCCTGATAATTAGTATCTTTCTGGCCCGCCATGGCATATTCATATGGGGACCCTTCGGCGGTGGTGGATTTGGCGGTGGCGGCGGCGGATTTGGAGGTGGCGGGTCCGGCGGTGGGGGCGGCAGCGAGCGCGATTGGTGAACCCTGATCGCTCAATAGGCGCAGAATATGGTTATACTATGCCAGCGCCGGCTATTTTTGGCAGGCAAAATAGAAGGGTATTGATTCTTGACAAGCACCTACAGCTTATAATATAATTTCAATTGCTGATGATATGCGGATGTGGCGGAATTGGCAGACGCGCATGGTTCAGGTCCATGTAGTCGCAAGGCTGTGGGGGTTCAAGTCCCTTCATCCGCACCATAGAAAAAACGGGAGGTTTAGGCCTCCCTTAGTCTTTTCTGGGGTCTTTGAAAGCTTTTTGTGAGGAATTACTACTATTTCTGAGTGCGCCTTATCACCTGCGAGTACAGCATGAAACAAGCGACTCCAAAAAGAAACAGTCCTAGATACATATAAAAATCACCCTCAATAAACCATAGAATAAAGGCCGCATAATGTACTCATAATCATCTTCAATTGATCTTGGGCCGGATGATTCTAATATCGTATTTCAGCTGCGATCAATTAAGTAATTGTTATGCGGAACGCCGTTTGAGATGTCCGGGGGGAATATCGATGCGCCTATGGCATGAGAGAATTATTGCTTCGCTGCCCAATGCTCAACTGCTGGGGCAGCACCGGGAGTGCTGCGCGCTCCGTGGAAACTCCTGGGGTAAAAAGCATTCGGTAGTGGATTATGTATTCGGGCATGGGCCGGATTATCTCTATCAATTTCATCTGAAGGTAATGGAAGAGATGCGCAGGAGAGGTTATCGAACCAGCCAGGATTGGAATGATCCACTATACAGGGGAAGAAATTGTCTGCCTTATGAAGAAGGCGACTACGTTCGGGTCACCGTACAGGGTCCTACCATTTATCCGGAGCATAACGACGGCTATTTGATTGAGTGTCTGGAGAATCTTGCCCGCAAGGGGATCATGATTGAGCCAGATTTATAAAAGATGACTGTCTGCCAACTTTGACAGACTTAGCTGAGCCACCCCCCAGTAGGGGAGAGCCCAGCTAAGTCAGGTTCAGTCGAGTTGATTTTAAGATCCCGAAGATGAAGAGAAAGCATCATCTTGACGCTCTGGGCCGCCATGTCCACCTGGACCACATGGTCCGCCCGGACCTTTCTGTCCATCGGGAGGAGGACCTCCGCGGCCGCTTATGCAGCCGAAGTTAAAACCCCTTTCAGACATTTTATCAGCCTGCTCCTGGGTGATTACACCGTTTTCCACCTGTTCAGCCAGAATATCCTCCTGAGTCTCTTCAAGAGCTGCCTCCAGTTCAGACTCATCAATGTTGAGATTTTCAGCCAGTTTGGTAATAAATGTCTGATAAGCTTCCTTCATTTTGTCGGCACGCGTGTCGCTCGCGTCTTCTTCGGCAAAAGCCGAAAACCCGAAGGCTGCAGCCAGAAGTAGGCCCAATACGAGGGCGCCGCCAAGCATGGTTTTACGAAACATAGATTTAGAGCACCTTCCTTTCATTTTATTTCACAAACCTAATATAACGCCACTTACTGAACAGAAGCTGAAAGCTATATTAACAAGGGCTTAAAAACAAAAAAAATTACTGTAAAGAATAATAGGCAAAATTAGCGAATATCCAGGCCGGGCCTGCTCAAGTTGGAGCAGAAGACACTATTGAAAAACTGCGGGAATAAATAATATAATAAGAATACCAAACACATGTTCGAGGTGGCGCTTGTGAAAATTGTCGACAGGCCGAACCAGGTCAAACTCGATCAACAGGGAAATCCCCAAAAAGTCCTGCTGTATGATGGATGGCATGCGGTTGCTGATCAGCTGGATTGCTGGGCTGATACCGGACGGTGGTGGGTGGGCGAAAATGAGAAAATGTTTTACCGACTATTTCTTGAGAAAGGTCAGGTGGTGGAAATATATCAGGACCTTGTCGAAGGAAATTGGCAGCTCTATAAGATATATGATTAGCAGTATGGTGCGGCGATCTATTCGGGGAGTCGGGTTATGGTTTGAGGGCATAAAATACCGCGAAACTGTATGCTTTGTATACCAGATCAACGGGATTGAAGCCTGCCTGTAAAAGCCAGTTTATTTGATCGTCAGCAGTATCCGTTTTATCAAGAAGGGTGCGCTGATAAGCTTCCCTTATTTTGTCACCTGATAGACCACTGTTTTCCACCGCGTTTTTCCAGTGCTCTTTGTAGAGCTTTTCTATGGCAGGATCGACTCCCAGCACCTGGTCAGCATTTATGAAAGTTCCCCCCGGTTCCAAGATGTCAAACAAATTCCTGTAGAGAGATCTCTTCTCCTTGCTGTCAAGGTGATGAATGGATAATGAAGATACCACCAGTCCGAAGGTTTGCCCAAAAGCGTAGTCTGCAAAATCAGCTGTGACGAAGCGGAACCTTTCAGCGTGGGTGAACCTGCTGCGGGCTATATCCAGCATCTGCTCTGACAAATCAATTAGGGTAAAGCTGGCCTGCGGGAATTTCTTGAAAATCAAGGATGACAAAATACCGGTTCCAGCTCCTAGATCCAGTATCTCCCCTCCGGGATCGGCCATCTGTGCTAAATCCACTGCAGTACCGTAAAAATCATCAAAACAGGGAATCAGTTTTCTTCTCTGTTGATCATAGATGCGAGCAGCGGCGTCGAATTGCTCCTGTAGATGCAGTTTGTGCTTATCCACCGTTAATACCTCCTGATACCTGGCTAAAGACACTCGGCTTATTATATATATTTTAGCCGGGCATTGAGCCGAACGGTCAATGAAATTGTAATATATATGCCATACCTTGTGATCAGACGCATATATTGGAGCAGGAAGCATATCTAAGAGCATAATTGCTTATGGCAGTTGCGGCAACCTGTTTGTTAAAGTTTTAAGGAAGGGTATTAACAAATACAATATTTCGACCGATAATTGTTATATATAGCGATTATAGTCGAACCCGAATTTATATGGGAGAAAGGAGAATATTACCTTGGGCCTCTTTGATTTTGTATCCAAACAATTTCTTGACATTATCGAATGGGAAGACAATACACAGGATACTCTGGTCTACAAGTTCCCCATGCAGGATAATGAGATCCAAAACGGTGGTAAGCTGGTTGTCCGTCCAGGTCAGGCAGCTGTATTTGTTAACGAAGGCCAGATAGCTGATGTTTTTCGAGAAGGTACGCATGCTCTCAATACTCAGAACCTGCCGGTTTTAGGGGATTTGAAGGGATGGGCCTATGGCTTCAAGTCACCCTTTAAGGCAGACGTGTATTTCGTGAACACCAAGCAGATGCTTGACCAGAAGTGGGGGACTCCCCATCCTATCTTGGTTTCTGATCCTAAGTTCGAACAAGTGCAGCTACGCGCCTTTGGATCGTTTGCTTTTGCTATAACCGATCCCAAAATATTTGTCAGCACTGTATCAAGCACCAACCAGACATTCAAAGTAGACACGGTGCGCGATCAATTGAAAGAATTTATCATAACCCACTTTGCACCCATTCTCGCCCAGCAGAAAGTCACAGTAGCCGAGCTGGCTGCCAACTACAATATTATCAACGAAGCCTTAAAGACGGCTGTTAAGGAAAGCTTTGCCAACCTGGGGCTGGAAATGACCATTCTTACTATAGCCAACATCTCTCTTCCTGAGGAGATCCAGGCTATGCTCAACGAGCGCACCCGGATCAATATGATGGGTGGAATGGATAATTACACCCGTGTCCGCCAGTTGGATGTAATGGAAACAGCGGCAGGCAACGAGGGCGGCGGTGCTGGTATGATGCAGGCCGGTATGGGCATGGGAGCTGGTTTGGCCATGGGTCAGGTATTTGCGCAAACCATGGGCGCTCAGGGAACAGCATTAAATCAAACCGGTCAGACTCCACCGGCAGCGCAAGCACCCGGGGCAGCCGGCGCCGCTCCTGGGATTGCCTGCGCCGCTTGCGGCTTTGCCCTGGCAGCAGGAGCACAGTTCTGCAGTAATTGCGGTACCAAGGCAGCGCCACCTCAAGCTCCAGCAGCACCGCAGGCCAAGTTCTGCTCAAACTGCGGCACCAAGCTGGATGGAAGCGCCGCCTTCTGCAGCAACTGCGGCAATAAATTATAGGGAGTGATATCATGATCTCCTTGAAGAAACATAGCAAGCTATTATTGATCTGCGTTGCCTGCTTGGTATTATGCTCCTTCACCCTGGTTAATGTGGTCGATGCCGCGGTGGGGCACAGCACTAGTCATGGATCTTCGTCAAGCAGCAGCTCCAAGTCATCGGGCTCGTCTTCTTCTTCGAGCAAAAGCTATAGTGGCAGTTCCAGTTCCACCAGCACATCGGGCAGCAGCGGTTCGGCCTCAGCAGGGGGGCTGGTTGGCGGGCTGTTGTTTGCTTTTATTTTCATACCAATCGTAGTTATCATCATTATCATCCTTGTCATTGTGATGGTTGTGAAAAAGAGAACCGCGGGAGTTCCTGCTCCAATGATGGATACAGAAGCCGCCGTCACGAACATGGCTTCAGTTAAAGACCCGGCCTATCTGAGGCAGGCTCTAGCTGAACTGCGGGAGCGCGATCCTGAATTTTCAGAGGACCTGTTTATCTCCCGAATCAACAATATGTTCATACAGCTGCAGGAAGCCTGGCAGGCGAAGGATTGGAAAAAGGTTCGTCCTTTTGAATCTGATGAGCTCTTTAATACACATGCCCGTCAATTGCAGGAGCTGATCGACAGCCATACGACTAATGTAGTCGACGATATCGGCATACTACGCACCATGATAACTGATTACCATGATAATGGAGCTACTGAATCCCTGGACGTATATATGAGGGTCCGCTACAAGGACTATATCGTAGATGACAATACCGGAAAAGTCCTGGAGGGTGACCCCAACCTGGAAATCTTCATGGAATACGAACTGGTCATGAGTCGCAAGAAAGGAATTTTAACCAGATTGGCGCAAAATACCGTAGTAAGTACCTGCCCCAACTGTGGTGCCAATGTCAGCATTAACGCATCCGGAGAATGTGAATACTGTGGCAGCGTAGTAAGCAATGGCGATTTTGACTGGGTATTGACCAGAATGGATGTGCTGTCCCAGAACTAACTGGTGGCGGATCAATAGATAGAAAAAGGTTTTCTTATATATTGGAGGATATTTTATGGTTTCCTTTAAGAAGTACAGTAAAGTATTGCTGATATGTTTGGCGTGCCTGGTATTGTGCTCGTTTACCCTGACCAATGTTGTAGACGGCGCTGTAGGAAACTCCACAAGCCATAGCTCTTCCAAAAGTACTAAGTCAGGTTCTTCTTCTTCGAAATCGGGTTCTTCTAGCAGCTCGAGCCCGAGCAGTAACAGCAGCAAAGACTACGGAAGCAGCAGCTCAAGCAGCAGCTCCAGCGGGAGTACCAGCAGCTCCGGCAATGGCTATACAAGTACAACTCCCAGCTCTAACCGCGCGGCTGCGTCAAGCGGAGGATTTTTTGGAGGGTTGCTTTTTGCCTTTATTGGAATTCCCCTGTTGCTGGTTGCGATTATTATCATTGTGGTTGTTGTATTACTGAAGAAGAGGAAAGGTGGAAGTGTTCCGGATATTCAAGCACCGCCGGCAGCAGTGGTGAAAGACCCCGCATACCTTCGCCAGGCTATGGTTGACCTTAGGGAGCGCGATCCTGAATTTTCTGAGGATCTCTTTATTTCCAAGATAAATAACATGTTTGTACAGCTGCAGGAAGCCTGGCAGGCTAAAGAATGGAAGAAAGTACGCCCATTCGAATCTGATGAGCTGTTTAACACCCATGCCAAGCAGCTGCAGGAGTTTATAGACAGCAAGACCACTAACGTGGTCGATGACATCGCTATACTGCGCACTGAAATCTCAGACTACCATGATAATGGAGCTACTGAGTCTATGGATATTTATATGCGGGTTCGCTATAAGGATTATATCGTAGACGACAATAGCGGCAAAGTTATTGAAGGTGATCCCAACCTGGAGATATTCATGGAATATGAACTGGTTATGAGCAGGAAGAAGGGCGTTCTTACCAAGCTTGCTCAGAATACCGTCGTCAGCACCTGCCCGAACTGTGGCGCCAATGTCAGTATAAACGCATCCGGTGAATGTGAATACTGCGGCAGCGTAGTGAGCAATGGCGATTTCGACTGGGTATTGACCAGAATGGATGTTCTTTCACAGAGCTGATCACTATTAAGCAATTCGTCATAATCGGAAGGGAAGGATTAGGGATGATCTCCTTGAGGAAATACAGTAAAGTTATGCTCATATGCGTGGCCTGCCTGGTATTATGCACATTTGCTTTCACCAACATTGTCGATGCAGCGGTGGGACATAGTGTAGGTCACTCCACGTCCAAATCCAGCAGTTCAAAATCCAGCTCCAGCAGCAAATCATTTTCCTCCGGAGGCGGATTTATGAACGGTTTGTTTCTGGGCACATTGTTAGGCCATCCATCATGGTTGATAATAATAGTCATTGTCGGGCTGGTGGTTTTCTTTATGCTTCGCAAGAGGGGCGGCGGCGGCGATTACGAAGAAGACTATTATGAGGAAGAAGCCGCTCCCAGTACTGATCCGGCGTATCTCAGGGAAGCCCTCATCCAACTGCGGGAGAGGGATCCCGATTTCTCCGAAGACCTCTTTATTTCGCGGGTGAACAATATGTTTATTCAATTGCAGGAAGCCTGGCAGGCTAAGGACTGGAAAAAAGTCAGGCCTTTCGAATCGGATGAACTTTTCAACACTCATGCCAAACAGCTGCAGGAATTGATTGACAGTCATACCACCAATGTCGTTGATGACATCGGCATACTGCGTACCCAGATCACTGATTACCATGATAACGGTGCGACCGAATCATTGGACGTATACATGCGGGTCCGCTTGAAAGACTACATTGTCGATGACAACACCGGAAAAGTAATCGAAGGCGATCCCAACCTGGAGATATATATGGAGTACGAACTAGTTATGAGCAGGAAAATGGGTGTAACCACCAGGCTCGCTCAAAACACAGTAGTAAGTACCTGCCCCAACTGCGGCGCCAATGTCAGCATCAATGCATCCGGGGAATGTGAGTACTGCGGCAGCGTTGTCAGCAACGGAGAGTTTGATTGGGTATTGACACGTCTGGATGTGCTGTCTCAGAATTAAACCAGTCTACCCAGGGGAGGCGATTATGCCTCCCCTTTTCTTACTTTGCTTTTGAATAGTTTCCGATAGAAATAGCGGGCGGTAAGCAGCGGATGTTTACGGAGCATTCGCGGGCCGGAATACTGCATGACTTTTTTGACTTTATCGCGCATATCAGCATTGTAGCAGTGCACTGGACATTTAGAACAAACGGGCTTATTATCACCATAGATGCATTTGTCGATGCGCTGACCGGCATACTTGAGCAACTTGCTGCAGCTGCTGCATAACTGATCTCTTTCAGTTTTATGTTCATTACGGCAGTATATCGAAATCATAGCACCTAAGGTTCTGTGTTCAAGCTCCCTTGAATAAGCCATGATGAATTTACCTCTCTTTTTGCATGTGCTGATATAATTCTGCTTTATCAATGATATACTTGGGGTTTCGGTGCCCGCAAGTGCTGCCGGCTGAGAAAATCACTTGAATGAGCCAGCGCCCCGACTAAGACTAATTTACATATCGACTATTTCGGATTTATTGGAGTAATCTATTATTAAATCAAATATCCAACAATTATCACTAAGAGCTATCCACTAACCGGACTAAGCTTATAAGCTCCCCTTAAACTGCCTGAGAGAGAACCTGGTTGCTCCCAAAATCCATAAGGTAAGTGAAATGCGATGCAGGAAAATCTACTCGATATTAACCGAATTTGCCGGCTAGAACCGGATGAAGCTTTTGGCTTTTTTAAGACTTCCATCGATGGCCTGGAGGAATTAGAAGCTCAGGCGCGTCTAAATCGCTATGGAGAAAATAGAATCCCACAGGCTGCTCGAGTCAGTCTGCTGAAGCAGTTTGTCAGCCAGTTTATCCATTTCATGGCCTTATTTTTATGGATTGCCGGAGTACTGGCTATTATTGCCGGAATGCCGCAATTAGCATATGCTACCTGGGCGGTAATAATTATCAACGGCTTATTCTCCTTTTTTCAGGAATACAGGGCTGACAAGGCTCTGGCAAAACTCTCAGCGATGCTTCCCAACCGGGTAAAGGTATATAGAGATGGCAAGTTGCTTATCCATTTAGCCCATGAAATTACGGTTGGTGATCTAATAAGAGTTGAAGCCGGGGATCGTGTGCCTGCAGACGCGCGGATTATTGGGACAAGCAGCCTTTTTTTGGACAATTCTTTGCTCACCGGAGAATCAATACCGCTTGAGCGAGATGAAAAGAGCTTTGAGCTGGGCAATAAAAATGCTACATCAAGCCCAAACCTTATATTTGCAGGGACTACTGTAACCGAAGGCAACGGGATGGCAGTTGTATATGCAGTGGGCGGACAAACTGAGATAGGGAAAGTATCGAGGCTTACCCAAGTTATAAAAAGGGGAGAAAGTACCCTCGAGATCCAGGTACAGGGCATAGTGAAGTTCATAACCAAAGTCTGCATAGCCATGGGGATACTCGCTTTTTTAATGGCAGTCTATATAGGTGACCTGGGGCCAAAAGTCGGTTTCGTTTTTGCCATAGGCATCATTGTTGCTAATATGCCGGAAGGCTTGCTTCCTACGGTTAGCCTGTCCCTTGCAGTCAGCGTACAGCGCATGGCCAAGCAGAACGCACTGGTCAGGCGACTATCAGCCGTAGAAAACCTCTGCTCCACAACGGTGATATGCACTGATAAAACAGGTACGATTACCGAGAATCAATTAACAGTAAAGAAAATATGGACAATTGATACCAGCGCCATTTTTGAGGGGTCTGGTGTCGAAAAACAAGGCCGGGTCGAGATCAACGGTAGAGAAGACCTTATTGAAATGATCTTAACGGCAGCTGTGGTATGTTCGGAGGCAAACATTATTGATGACGAAGCACACAGCGATCGCTGGAAGATAGCAGGTCCTCCGACAGAAGCCGCCCTGTTAATTGCAGCAGAAAAACTGGGCATCAATGTAGAGTCTACCAGAGATCAATTTGAAAGAATGGCGACGATTCCTTTTAGTTCCGAGAAAAAAAGGATGAGCGTAGATGTCCGGAATATCAGCAGCACCAGCTTTGTAAGCGGTACGCGTTTAGTTTTTACCAAGGGAGCGCCATTGGAGGTAATCAATCAGTGCGTTCAGATTTACCTTAATGGCCAAATAGTAGATCTGAGCGATGCAAGCAGGAGAAAGATTATCGAGAAAAACGACCAGCTGGCTCGAGAGGGATATAGAATACTAGCTTTGGCATGCGAAATTAACCAGGAACAATGTGCTGATCGCAGAATGGTCTTTTTAGGCCTGGCCGCGATGCTTGATCCCCCCCGGCCCGAAGTTTTCAAGGCTATAAGCCAGTGTGCGTCTGCCGGGATAAAGGTTACCATTATTACGGGAGACTATGGATTGACCGCTGCGTCAATTGCCAAACAGGTCGGCTTGGTGATGGATAAGCACCATATTATCAACGATCATCAGCTTAATACTATGACTGAACTGGAGCTGGAAAAAATATTGAGCAGCAGTGAGCCGATTATTTTTTCAAGAGCAACTCCCGAACACAAACTTCGAATTATCGAAGCGTATAAGAGAATTGGAGAAATTGTCGCGGTGACCGGGGACGGTGTGAACGACATCCTGGCGCTAAAAGCATCCCATGTAGGAATAGCAATGGGTATCGGTGGTACTGACGTAGCAAGGGAAGTTAGTGATATGATACTGCTGGACAACAACTTTGCCACTATTATAAAAGCTATAGAAGAAGGAAGAGCAATTTACAATAATATTCGCAAATTTTTAACCTATATAGTGACCTCAAATGTTGCTGAATTTGCCCCCTTTATTGCCATGCTCTTTATTAGGATGCCTCCGGCGTTGAATGTCCTGCAAATCTTAGCTATTGATCTCGGAACTGACATCTTTCCTGCAATGGGTCTTGGAGCAGAACCTCCGGAAGAAGGCACACTCAAACAAGCGCCTAAAGCCTTTCGGAAAAACCTGCTGGAGAAAAATCTGTTTTTGCGAGCCTATGGTTTTTTGGGGATTATCGAAGGTGTACTGGCAATAGCCCTTTTTATTTATGTTTGGTCCCGTGGGGGATATGATTTGTCGCAGCTGGGTATTATTACTGCTTCTGTTCTCAACAATACTGCACCTGTGGAAACCATAAGGCTTTATGAATATGCAACCACAATGGCTTTAGCAGCTATCATAGCCAGTCAGGTAGGGAACGCATTTGCATGCAGGTCAGAATTTTCGTCTTTTAACAAGACCATACGAAGCAAGAACAGTCTGATTTATATCGGGATCGGCATCGAAATACTACTGGCTATGGCCATCATTTACTTACCTGTTTTTCAAGGAATCTTCAAGACGCAGGCTATATCCTTCAGCGATTTAAAGATTTTAATACTTTGCCCCATAATCCTCATAGGATTAGAGGAGATAAGGAAAATGGCAGTTCGAAGACTCAACCGCTAATTATGGAAAATAGAATAAGAATATTATAAACCTATAATTTAAACATCAGGGACAGATTACCGTGACCTGCTGTCCTGATGCATCCCAGCTTACCTGGGCGCCAAGGTTGGTGGCTATCACAGATAAGGGAACGTACACCTGGAGGTGTGAGGGTATCAGGGGGTAACTGCTGTCGATTTGAGTATCTACTCCATTTATCAGTGCATGACTGCTGCCTACTATCATTTCAACGCTGTTTCCATGGAGATCGAAAGTGGCTTTTTCTTGTTCGGCATCCCACTTCAATGATGCTCCGAGCGGATTGGCAAGGTCCAGTATAGGCACCATGGTATGAGCGTCTACAATTATGGCAGAGCCTTTCATTTCGTATACCTGTCCATCAACCAGGTAGCTGGAACTTCCAATTGTGTACACAATGGTTTTGCCGGCAGGGAACAAAGTGTTTGTATCACTGTTTTCGCCATAAGCCAATCCGGGAAACGCCAAAAATATAAGCAATATGCCTACCATCACTCTAACCATATGTTTACTCATCCGCAAAATCTCCTCAAAAAAAATATATATACTATTTCTGGGAAAAATAAAAAAATCCTGCCCGGCGCCCAAAAAGCCGATAAAAAACCAGCAGGTTAAATTAGTAGTAAATTTTATGTATAACGGTTGAGTTAGCAGTGGCATTGAACAAGCAAAGAAGGGGGGAATGCTAATACCGCTGCAAGCAAATAGATAGATTGCTGCTATTTCGACCAGAGTCCCGAATAACGAGCCAAGCACGTTAACGCCTGTAGAGTAAAGCATTCATCCCCCTGCTCTCAATATATTGCGATGATTTGAAAATGGTTCTCAGCTGGGGATATAATTTTTATGCAGGTTTGAAAACAGGCAGATAGCGACCATCCCTTTGAATCCAGGCCATCTGCAGGGGCATATCCACCCTAAGTGAAGCAGCAGGGCAGTCTACGATATTACTGGCTATACGAACGCCTTCTTCAAGGTCTACCAGAGCATAAACATAAGGCAGAAGCCCGGCAAATTCCTGTAGAGCGCTTACATAAACGACTGTATACGAATGGAGGGTTGCCCGCCCTGATGCTTTTTTCCATTCAATATCGCTCTTAAGGCAGGAGGGGCATTGACCCCGCGGATAAAATATGCCGGTGCGGCAATGGGGACAGTATTGAAACCAGAACTCGTTCAGCGCGCATTTTTCGTAAAAAAAGTCGACATAAGCGTTCATCTTAAAACCTCCCTAGAACCAGACTGCACTGGGTGCTGAGCGTACCGCCGTTGCCGTTTACAAAAGCTAGCTGGTTGCGTTTTACCTGCCGCTGGCCCGCATCTCCGCGGAGCTGTCTTACTGCTTCAATGATATGAGAGGCGCCCCCGGCGTACGAAGCCTGGCCGCAGGACAGCTGGCCCCCGTGTGTGTTGCAGGGAAGGCTTCCTCGATAGGTCAGATCGTGGCTTTGAACGAAGGCCCCGCCTTCACCTTTGGGACAAAAACCAGCGTCCTCCAGGGTTATCAAAACCGTGATAGTATAGCAGTCGTAGAGTGATACCAAATCGATATCCGAAGGTCTTAGGCCGGCCATCTTAAAAGCCCGCTCGGCAGCAGGTTTGACAGCGCTGCTGGTCAAGCTGGGGGCGTAAGTTATCGAATTATGGGTGTAAGCCTCCCCCATGCCCAGGACCCCGATGGGGGTAGCGGGGAGATCGGATGAATGATCCGCCGAGCTAACTATCACTGCGGCAGCCCCGCTGCAGGGCCTGACTATTTCGAAAAGATGTATGGGATCAACAATAAGAGGAGAGCTGAGGACATCTTCAATGCTCAATGGGTCCTTGCCAAACAAAGCCAGAGGATTTCTTAAAGCATTCTGCCGCTGATCAACGGCTATTTTTGCCAGTTGTTCAGGGGTCGTGCCATATTCATGCATATGGCGCCGGGCGACCAGTGCATATGCTGAATTAAAACCCATCGGGCCGTAAGGCAGCTCATAACTTATCTCAGGAGCAGACATGACTGCGGTTTTACCCTCACGGCTGTTGAAAACATCTGGTTCCCAGGCTCCGCCGCTCAGGCACAGGCAGTGTCTGCAGATACCCGATGAGACCAGGAGGGCTGCACGAAATACCGAGCCCGCAGCGCTTGCACCGCCCAATTCAACAACATTCATAAAGACGGGACTGAGCTTAAGGTATTCGGCTACCTGCGAAGGCCACATAAATGCAGTATCCTCAGATGCCGGCGCTACCAGAAGACCATCTATGTCTTCCTTTCTTAATCCTGCGTCCATAATGGCCAGATCCGCTGCAGATGCCAGCAAGTCGAGGGTTTTCAGGCCCCGGGCGTTTTTGCGGGGTGCAAGTTCGCTAATACCGCTGATGACTGCCGTTTTACTCATAAACATCCTCCTTGCCGTCCAGGTCTTGGGGATGAGCATAGCCGAAGACGAACTTGGTTATTGATCCGAAATATAGCTTTGGATCGGCGAACATAATATCGTTGTGATCGGCAAACGGGATAACGGTAAAGTTCTTTTCTTTGCTGGATATAGTCTGGTAGAGGAGTTCGCCCTCCTCGAGCGGTACCAGGCTGTCTCTCGCGCCATGAATGATCAATGTCGGGCAGTTTATCCGGGCAATGGATTCAATACAACTGGCTTCCAATGCATCCAAATCGACTCCTGGGACGGGGATCTCAAAGCGTTTTATCAAGCGGGTAGCAGAAGCAAAACCGCTCTCGATAATCAGTCCCTTGATCAAATCCTGATAATTATCGCACAGTTCCAGGACACTGATGCTGCCCAGCGACCTTCCCATTAAAAAAAGGTCGGGAGAGGGATCGATCGTTAAAATCTTATCACGCAGGGCCTTGAATATGAGGTGGGCGTCATCGATGAGATGAGCAAAACTTGGGGAACCGCTGCTGGAGCCATAACCTCTATAATCGGCAACCACCAGGTTAAAGGAAGCATGATGGTAAAAAGGGGCTATGCTGTCGTAATCACTGGCAACTTCTCCATTTCCATGGAAGTAGATGAACCATGGCCACCCTGGTCGGTGGAGATAGAAACGGCATATGATGAGTGCATCATCACCAGTGTTTACGCCATAATCAAAGGATCCAGGCGGTGGTGGGGTGTGGTCCCGGCGCGGGTAAAAAAGTAATTGGAGCAAATGGGGCTGGTCCAAAAGGTAATAATCAGCCATAGAATTCTCCTTTGTATTTGAATTTTAATAATGTAAAGTAAAGGATTAGACGTTGTAAAATCAATAGCCGGAATTAAAATCAAATGAATCAATTTTAGTTTAGTAGATTAATTCACCAGGCGTCAATTAAGCTATAATAGTTGTGAAACATCAAGGTGAGGAGCATGATAATGGAAAGAGGAACCATACTGGCAGTCAACATCTCGAAAAAGCGCGGAGAAAAAAAGAGCAATGTCGAGGAGGCCTATTTAGAAGCTGGCTATGGTATTCAAGAGGATGCCCACGGTGGTGAATGGCATCGCCAGGTAAGCCTACTGGCGCAATCGAGCGTAGATAAAATGAAGGCTCTGGGAGCCGATGTAACTTTTGGCGATTTTGCTGAAAACATAACTCTGGAAGGTATTGAAGTATCCAGGCTACCGCTGGGCACCAAGCTCAGAGCGGGAGAAGTGCTTTTGGAAGTGACCCAGATTGGAAAGGAGTGCCACAACCAGGGCTGTGCTATAAAGAAACAGGTGGGAACATGCGTTATGCCTCTGGAGGGCATATTTACAAGGGTTTTGGAGAGCGGATGGATCCGCTCTGGTGATGCGGTTGAGCTGGTTGGAGATAATAATTAGCGGATTAAGTCCAGAAAATGAGTGAGTATGCGGGCAGTCAGACCCCAGATTATTTCGTTTTCCCAGATATAGATATGCTGTGGGTAGAGCATTTTTCTGTAGGGGTAGTTCTTGCCATAAGGAATCATGTCTACTGGGAAATCTTCAGCCCAGTGCATGGTAAGGCCGTTTGAAGTTATTAAAGGCTCGTAGTCGAGGAGCCATTGGAGGGGGACGTAAAAAATACGTTCGACTTCCGCAGGATCGAGTTTTATCTTTTCCGGGTGGTGGATATAGCCTATACAGGGTGTAATCAGCATGTTAAAAGGGCTGACAAAGATGTCTAGATCGGCAATGAATCCAATATCGTGAGGCTCCAGCCCAAGTTCCTCACAGCATTCTCTGATCGCTGCGAAGCGTGGACCTTCGTCGCTTGCTTCTATAGCACCTCCTGGAAACGATATTTCCCCGGGCTGGCGATTGATATGGGAGGAGCGTTTTTGAAAGAGGATGCTCCATTCGGAATCGTTTTTGACCAGCGGGACCATTACTGCTGATTTAAATAGATTATCGTGGCCAAGGATGCCGGGTTTTCTATCATAAAGCCGGAATATCTTATCATTAAGCATGAAGTTCTCCTCCATTTCCGATACTTCATATTCAATATACCACTCGGACACGCGGTGCACAAAGACAAGTTGATATTTATCAAAGAAAAAAAAGGATGAACCGAAGAGGTTCACCCCAGTTTTGTTTAAGAAGGTTACTTAAAGGATAACAAAGCAATATCCAGCATGCAATAAGTGAAGGAACATTGCACTAATTTTCTCATATTATGGAGACTCGACTTTAATTAGTTGATTGTGAGAAATAATTCCGATAGACTTATTACATTGAAGGAGGAGGTTAAATTATGAGCAAGTATCGCCTGAAGAGAGATGATACCGTTCTTATGATTATTGACCTGCAGGAGAAGCTTCTCGCGGCAATGTCAGACAGGGAAAAGGTGTGCCGCAATACCAGGCTGCTGCTGTCTTTGACCCATCATTACGCCCTGCCGGTTATGCTTACAGAACAATATCCTCGGGGATTGGGTCCGACAGTTAACGAGATAAAAGAAATGTTGCCCGAACATCATCGTCTGGAAAAGGTTCAGTTCTCGGCGTTTACACCTGAGATGATGGTTTTACTCCAACAGATGGGCCGCCGCACCATACTGATGACCGGCACAGAAACCCATGTTTGCGTTTATCAGACCACTCGCGACTTGCTGGAAAATGGTTTTGACGTTCATTTGGTTAGAGATGCCGTATGTTCAAGATTCCATGAAAACCATGAGAATGGATTGGCCCTTATGCATGACCTGGGTGCGGTGATCACCAATACTGAAACCGTGCTTTTCGACTTGCTGGTTGATTCCAGCAATCCAGAGTTTCGCTCCATTTCTTCGCTGATCAAGTAGAGGATGACTGATTTGCTTATTCCTAAGCTATACTGCTCACGTAAAATCTAGATCCCGTGGATAAATACACATCCCACGGGATTTTGATATATTTACAGTTTTTCATCATATGATCTACTGATCAACTACCTTTCTGAAATTTGATCGATCCGGCCAACAGAGCCAGTTCTTGAGGGCTCAAATTCCCGTCGATGGTAATCCTGTAAAAATGATCATCATCTTTGATGATCCAGCTTACAACGCTATTGATATGAGCAGGGGGAACAGGTTCTGATGTCTGGTTCTTTATAGCTTCCCGGGGCACATTACCTGCAGATGATTCTGCATTATCAGAAGTTGAATAAGTGGCGGGAGGAAGAGTATCTTCCCAGGCATTCTCGCTTGAGACCGGAAGCCGGGTAACAGTAATTTCAAGCATGTATTCAGAATCCCCTTGAACGTATCTATATACAACTGAATCACCGGAAGAAACAGGGCTATTTACCTGAGTATAAGCGGCGGGTAGATGAATGGAGTAGGGGAATACGGTTCCGCCTCGGCTGGACTCTGTCGGAACTGCTGACTGGCGGGTACTCGAAACAGCTGTTTCTTGGTGGACAGAGGTGGGAGCATCGCTATTCGATTCTTTCGGGGAGTCTGTGCTTACAGATGGCAGCGAAAGTTGAAGCATAGAGTCCACATCAGCATTCCCCAGTTGGTCCTGGTTTTGCAGATCGGGGTAGGCGGTGCCTGCCATTTTTGTGTCACTGCCGGGGATAGTATCCATATTGCCCCAGGGAATCAACTTGTTGTCGAGCAGCATCGGAACCATGACGACTAATAACAGCAAACCCAAAAGAGCAGATCCGGTCCAGCGGCGATTTTGTCTTAACCAGCCCGGATTCAGCCTCTTCATATTCATGCTGTGCGTCTTATCAGCAGTCGGGAGGTTGTTCATGACCCGTGAGGTAAATGCAGGTGGAAGTGGGGGCAGCTCGGGTGAATCGCTCAGCACTTCATTTTCCATGCGAGTGAGCCGCAGGTGGCGCTGGCAATCTGCGCATTCTTCACAGTGCTTTTCCAGAAGAAAACCCAGCGAAGCGGATAGTTTATTGTCGCAATAATCCCAGATATGTTTAGTTGCTTGCTGGCAATTCATCGCTTAACCCCCTCTCACTCCAAAGTTTCACCACAATGCGCCGCAGGGCTTTACGGGCTCGGTGTAGTCTTACTTCGATATTTTCCCGGCTAACACCTAATATCTCAGCTATTTCACTGTTGTCCAGATCCAACTGGTAGCGCAGCACCAGCAGCATTCGGTATCCATCATTTATTCTCAGCAGGGCCTGGTTGATTTCATTCTTCAATTCTTTTTTTTCATACTCGGATTGTGGGTCGGGAACATGAGCGGGGAGGTAGGGATCGATATCCTTGCCCAACCCTTCATCGAAGCTCAGGTTGATGATCTTTTTGCGCTTGCGCAGAGCAGTGATACTGGCGTTCACCGCAATTCGCTGAATCCAGGGTCTGAATTTTTTATCTAAATCAAACTGGTAGAGCTTCTGATAAACCGATAGGAAAACATCCTGGGTGATATCCTCGGATTCCTGGTACTGTCCCAGAATGCGATAGACAATAGAAAAAACCAGATTTTTATACCGGTTAACAAGCTCTTCAAAAGCGGCCAGGTCACCCTTTAAAGCCTGGCGCGCGAGATATTCGTCGCTGGACAAAGGCATCAACTCCTAGCGTGGGTTCACTTATCTATACGAACACCTTAGCAACAGCTTACACCATAGACCTATAAAAACCTAACGCAAAGATGGATGGCTGCGTTCGAGTTCCTATTAGCAAAACAGGCGGCAGGTTCTAATACCCCCTGGTCGTACTGGCGTGTCGCCCCCTTCGGGGAGCACTTATTTCACTCCGGTAATGATTTGAATTTGTCGATACTGCTCCGCAGTTTCTTCAGACACTTAAAGAAAAGACAGTATCAGGGTATAATATTTTTGAGGACAAAAAGGCAATTATAAATGTCTATAATCAGGATAAGGGAGGCATTATGAAGACTCAAGAAGGAAGGGTAGGCCGTGTTTTCCTGGTAAAATTTGAACACGGTGAAGATCTCATTCAAGAAATATTAAATATGGCCGAAAAAAAACGTATTGACACGGCTTTTGTCATGCTATTGGGTGCTTTACAGAAGGCTAATATCGTTACCGGGCCCAAAGAATGCATAATTCCGCCAGACCCTATCTGGCATAGCATCGAATCCGGCCATGAGATAGTGGCTATGGGCACACTGATCTGCGGCGATGATGGAAAGCCTAGCCTGCATCTACACGGGGCGCTGGGACATGACAATGAAAGCTTGACCGGCTGCCTGCGGAGTGGAACAGAGGTCTACCTGGTAGTCGAGGGTGTCATCATGGAAATGGAAGGGATTAAAGCCCGCAGAGTATTGGATCCCTTGCTCGGGCTCAAGACCCTGAGGCTGTAGCGGCGGTTATGCGTATTTTAGTGGATGCTGATGCCTGCCCGGTAAAGCAGATCATAGAGGATGTAGCCCGTAATTTTTCCCTTGAGCTTATCTTTGTCGTAAATCCCCATCACATGTTAGAAAGCAGGCATGGGAAGATAATACAGGTAGACGGGGACAGTCAGGCTGTTGACCTGGCTCTGGTCAACATGACCAGTACAGGGGATATCATCGTTACCCAGGATTATGGTCTGGCCGGCATGATAACAGCCCGTCGGGCTTTTGTCATACACCCCAACGGCTGGCTATACAAGCCTGAACAAATAGATGCAATGCTGATGCAGCGGTATTTAAACGCTAAAGCTCGTCGAGCCGGATATAAAACCATCAATCCGAAGAGACGCAGTGCAAAAGATGACGAGCTGTTCCGGAAAAACCTGGTCAAGCTTATTATGGAGAATCGATTATAGGTAAATTGTAATGGTTTTTGAAGCGTTCTAATTGTATAATAGTACCGGACAAATTTCGAAAGGAGCAAATATAATGTCAGATCAATGCAATACATGTCCTTCAAAAAATGGATGCAATATCGAAGCCAGCGAATGTAGCAGTCAAAAAAGCCTGTACGGGGTGTTCAATGATATCCGCAATGTCATCGTGGTCATGAGTGGCAAGGGTGGCGTGGGGAAGTCGTCTGTCACTGCTCTTTTAGCCAGCAGTCTGGCTCGCAGCGGAATGAAGGTCGGTGTAATGGATGCTGACATAACCGGACCCAGTCAGCCTAAAATATTCGGTATCCAGGGCCATAGCCTGAAGGCCAGCGACTACGGCCTGCTGCCTGCCCTGACTCATCTGGGGATAAAATTGATGTCAATAAATTTCTTTTTACCCAATGAAGATGATCCAGTGATATGGCGCGGTCCGATGCTGGCAGGAGCGGTTAACCAATTCTGGGGCGAAACTGATTGGCGTGAGTTGGATTACTTGATAGTAGATCTGCCTCCTGGAACGGGAGACGTACCCCTGACCGTAATGCAGACTCTTCCGGTCAAGGGCATCGTAATCGTTTCGTCTCCGCAAAACCTGGCTGTAATGGTAGTTAAAAAGACCATCAAGATGACTCGCAAGCTTAATATCCCAATATTAGGGATTATTGAAAACATGAGCTTTGCAGTCTGCCCTCACTGCCAGGAGACTATTGAAGTTTTCGGAAAGAGTCAGGGTGCTGCTGTAGCTGACGCGAACCAGATCGAGTTTCTGGGTGGGCTTCCCTGGGACATAAGACTAAACGAACTTACCGATCAGGGAAAAGTCGAACTCTATTCTTCTCCGCAATTAGAAGAAATAGCCGGGAAGATCATGAAAAAGCTTCCTTAGACTAATAGCTATCACAAGCGAGTTTGGGGAGAGAAATGATCATGAAGATCTATTCATGGAATGTTAATGGCATTCGTGCTGTGCAAAAAAAAGGATTCATTGACTGGGTCATAAAAGAGCAACCAGATATTTTATGCCTGCAGGAGACAAAAGCCAATCCAGGCCAATTGAGTCAGGAATTAGTTAATATAGAATCATACCGGAGCTACTGGCATTGGGCGGATAAAGCCGGCTATAGCGGAGTGGCAATCTATACCAGGAGACCTCCTCGAAAAGTCGTGCGACATACGGGCGTAGAACGTATCGACAGCGAAGGACGTCTGATAATCAGCGAGCATGAAGAGTTTGTGCTGTTCAATATTTATTTTCCCAATGGACAGATGAGCCAGGAACGGCTGAACTATAAGCTGGATTTCTATCATAATATTATAGAGATATGTGATCAGTGGAAAAAGCGAGGGCATAAGGTGATAATCTGCGGAGATTTTAACACTGCTCATCGTGAAATCGACTTAAAACATGCGGCTGCCAACCAGTCGCGTTCCGGATTTCTGCCCGTGGAGAGGGAGATGCTCGACAAATTCTTATCACACGGGTATATAGATATCTATCGCCATCTGTATCCTGAAAAAGTCCAGTATTCCTGGTGGAGCATGCGTACCAAGGCCAGGGAACGCGATATTGGCTGGCGCATCGATTATTTCTATATTAGTGAAAACCTGCTGCCTGATGTTGAGGATTGCCGGATTATGGACCGCATTGAAGGATCAGACCACTGCCCCATAGCGCTGCTGTTAAAATAAGGAGATACAGGTTTCAAGTTTCCTCTGGTCCTATATTGTAAATCCTAATCGAATTGACTAAAATTTTTATATAATGATTGGGTAAACAGGGGGGAGGTAGTATCCAATGATCACCAAACTGTTTTTAGAATTAAAAAAGCTCTTCGCCGATCTGGCATCCACGCTGATCCTCGGCAAGAACAAGGATGCTGCCAGTATAGCAATGGTTCTATCCGAAAAAAGCCGGGCACTGGCTGAAGAATTGGGTAAATAAAGATTAGGAAATTTGCATAAGAAGCTGAAACGGTCCGTGTTAGAGGGACATCCCTTATCACGGGCTTTTTATCGTTGCGGATAGCCTTTGAAATCTTAATGATAAAGTACTGAGTTGCGGCCAGTTCTTGTAGAGCATCAAAAACAGCTGTGTCTCAACTAACAGGAAACTCCTTTCAAAAACCATCACTTTTCCGGCCTATTTGCGCGCTAAATCCATTTCCATAGCAGGTGTGCTGCAACAACCGCAAAAAGCAGCCAATATGTGGGTGCTCAATTTCCGCTATTTTGAATAAATATCACTTGAGTCTAGTATTCCGACCAATTGAGGACGTATCTCTACAAGTTGTAAAAAAATATGTCGAAAAACCACATTCTTATTAAAGCCTGGAGAATATGCAGACGATATATAAAATGTGGAATATTTAAAGAATAAGAAGAAAAATGCTACAAAATGTTCGACATGCTCGGACTTTCTATAAGCTTCATGTATGCTTCATAGACTAAAGATCTTTTCACATCGAGAAGATATCAAAAAAAGGAAATGACAAAATGGACCATAAAACCTTATAAATGACAATACAGCAATAGTAAGAATAACAAATATGTAAATAAATAGAAGCGCACGTACCGAAAGGAGGCGCAAAGCAAATAAAACTCTAGGTTTCATTAATTTGACTAGAAAA
>CAZWPO010000012.1:18667-81846 GCA_964635975.1 uncultured Syntrophomonas sp. | reverse complement strand
GATCCGGAGCATTCTTTGTGATGGATGAAACCCGGGATATAGTGGATGTAATTGATCGCATAACCAAATTTTTTGAACATGAATCCTGTGGTAAATGCACCCCATGCCGTGAGGGCACCAAGCGCTTGCATGAAATAGTGCACGGCTTAAAACAAGGTCATGGCAAGGTGGCAGACCTGGACTTTGGCGAAAGGTTAGGAACGGTTATGACCAAAGCCTGCCTGTGCGGCTTGGGCCAAGCAGCTCCGTCTCCGTTCCTGACTACTCTAAAACACTTTAAAGCTGATTATTCAGCGAAGCTAAATTAGTCTATCAGTTTGACATACTGGTCGTATATATCCGGGGTTGAAATAAGTTGAGAGCTAAAAAAACCCGATTAAAACATTGATCCTGGTTGGATGATCAGTGTCTCCTGTCCTGCGTTTGAAAAATCATAGTATATGAGAGGATGAGTTTGCATGAATTTCCTAGCTCCTGGAGAAGTAGCTTCCGCCGCGTGCGGAGCCAGTAGCAAGAAGAGCACCCTGTCCCTGGGACAGCTGATCGTTTTGGGTATGCTGGCAGGTGCTTACATCGGATTCGGCGCCAACCTGGCCACAGTTATCAGCAATGACCTTCCCAAGTTCCTGGGCAACGGCTTCGGACAATTTATGTTTGGAGCAGTTTTCAGCACCGGCCTGATGCTGGTAGTAATAGGTGGAGCCGAACTCTTCACCGGCAACAACATGTTCTTCATGATCGGCGCCCTTAATGGCGACTGCACATGGGGCGACCTGTTTAAGAACTGGGTAATCATCTGGATAGCCAACTTTATCGGTTCACTCCTGCTGGTTTATATCTTAGCCGGTGGTTTCTATGGATTCTTCGATGGCGCACCTGCAGTTGGCCTGTTCAACGGAGCAGTTGGAGCCAAAGCTATCGCTGTAGCCCTCGGCAAAGTGAAACTGACCTGGATGTCCGCGTTCTGCCGGGCTATCCTCTGTAACTGGTTAGTATGTCTGGCTGTATGGTTAGCCCTGGCCAGCAAAGACGTGGTTGGCAAAGTGTTCGGAATCTTCTTCCCGATCATGGCCTTCGTTGCCAGCGGATTCGAGCATAGCGTAGCCAACATGTTCTTTATCCCCATGGGCATTTTGGTATCCCATATCCCTGGCATAGTAGACTTTGCTGCCAATGCCACCGTTACCGCTGCCATGACTCCTGATGCTGCCGCGGCTGCCATAGCTGCCTACAAGGCATCACTGGCACCCCTGACCTGGGGCAACTTCATCATGAAGAACCTGATCCCGGTCACCCTGGGCAACATCGTAGGTGGCGGAATATTCGTGGGCAGTGTGTACTGGTACAGCTATGTGCTTCCTGCATCAAGAGCTGCCAAGAAGAACATCGCTGCTTAATAGACGTAGAAATTAGAAATCAAGGGTATATCCCTTGACTTTGATCTCCTTACTCCGAGAGGGGGGCATATGCCCCCCTCCTCTCCATTTCACCCCGTCGAACGACGTGAAAGGCCAATATCTGCTTTATGGAAAAATACTATTCATTGATAATGTAAGCGGGGCGAAACAACCAGGTGTCTGCGGTTCAATCGACGCACCTTAAATACTCCTCAATCATGAAATTTCGCAAATTATGATCAAGAAAAATTTATGCAGCCCGGCGGATCTTATCCCAATGCTCGCAGGGACAAGGCGCGTATCTCATCCTGGTCAATAGCAGCCTATAAATCAGTTTGTCTGGATATAGTCACCATTTGATTGACAGCGTCCCAGGAAGCATGACAGCCAAACGCCCTGGCCACTAATGCTATAGGTAGGCAGGCTCGGCCGTTTCTTATTTCGGGGCCTACCTCCATGAGAGACTGACCACCACCTACCATGAGCACCGGACTGCCCACTTCCAACTGGACCACCTGTTCATCATTCATCAGAAGTATGGTCCGGCTCTGGCTGTCCCAGCTAATGTTCTCGTCTGACAATCCCAGGGCATAGGCAGCATAGCGTATCGGAACAAATGTGCGCGAGTCTTTTATGTATGGTGCTACTTCCATTTCTTGTTCCACACCGTCAATGCTGTAGTAATTGCTGCCTATATAAAACCTGGCGTCCGCCATAGCATAAGCGGGGAGAAGCAAAAGGAGCATTATGAGGACTATTAAGCTAGATGCCAATCGCTTTTTCACATTACCGACCTCCTTGTTGTAATCACATGCTTGATTGACTAAACAATAGTGCGCTAAAGGCGGCTAGCTGATCTCAATGCTGCCGTCACTATCTTATATATTTTCCCATCGGTACTCATAATTATATGATATTTTCATACCTGCGAGGGAATAAGCGGCACAGCAATATTACAATTGTTCATCATTTAAAAGTCTTACGGTCTCCCAGTGGCAGATCATGCAGGTCAGAATCTGCAGTTTCAACGATGCATGAACCTGCTGGAAATAATTGTACCACAGCTGCTGTTTCTTCTATATTTGTTATTGTTGATGGAGTTCGATTTTAGCGAAAGCAGCTTCCGAAGATATCGGAAGCTGCTTTCTTATGCTTAATCGCTGATTCTGACGGTCTGTGTAAGGGCATCCCACTCGACCTGTTTGCCCAGGCTTTCCGAGATAAACCGGGCGGGAACCATGGTGCGGCCATTGATGATAGTGGCTGGTACGTCGAGCTCGACCGGCTGATCGTTAATCAGGGCAGTGGCCTGGTCAATCACCAATTTTATGATGGTTCCGCTCTTTATGCCGACTGCTGTCTTGGTGTCAGCGTCCCAGTATACTTCAGCCTGCAGGGCTTCAAAAATGGCTCGCAATGGGACCATAGTGCGACCGCCCAGTATTACAGGAGAAACGTCTGTAAGCAGGGGCTGACCGTTGATGCTAACATTTATATTCCCGGGAACAACATCAGGCGCTTTGGCAGATTCTGCCTGGTCAGGTTTGAAAAGGAGTTCCAGCTTGTAGGCACCACCATAGTAGATATATCCGCTTCCATCGCTCATTTCTACCAGTTCGCCAGTGACCGGGCTGATGCCTGCTGAACATCCCTGGGGTATGACCGTCAGGGTGCAGGAGTCGTAACCGTCAAAATGGCGGTCTATACTGACATAGGCCCAATCCTTGTTATAACCGTTGCTGAAACTCTGTTTAACCTCTCCGGCCGAGTGTTTGAAGATCAAGTAGGCCTGGTTGCGATACCCCAGTTCATCACCAACAAAACGGGGACCGTATTCCTTGGAAGAGGCGAAGCCTACCTTTAAGGTCATGGTTCCCGGCCCTGGAATTGTGAAGCCAGTTTTGCCCTGCACTCGCGCCGGAATATTGATTGGCTTTTGGGGCAGGGAGAATTCGCTTATGGCTCCAACCAGGCTGGTTGATATATTCGGAAGAACGGAAAGGGGAGTGATGGCAGAATCACCTGGCAGAATGTTTTCCTCCCCATTCAAAGCTTTATCCAAACCCTGGGCGGTGATTTTAGACAGAATCTGAATGCCCAGCTGCTGGTCGAGAAGATCAGTGTCGGCGGCGCTCTTAATGACGCCCTGTTCGATAAGGGCAAAAATAACGTTTTGCATCTCAAAGCCCTGGTTGCTGCCGAATATTCTCAGCCACTTGTATTCTTCAATATAAGAATCGGTTTCTGCAGGTTTGGCTATAAAGCCAAAGCTTGACAAATTGAGTAAATTGCTGCCGAATCGATAAAGGCGGTATTGTTCGATATGCTGCATCTCATGAATCAAAATGGCAATTCTATCTTCAGGCTGATAAGTGCTGCTGAAGAACAGGTCGGTTAAACACACCGTGTTGTCCGCGGAAACATAAGCAGGGGTACTCCCCCAGGCACTCCATCCTTTGGAGGTTGTAGTATTCAGATAATATTTCTGCCTGGCCTGCAGTTGCTCGGCAAACCCTTGAAATCCTTTGCCGGGGTACTTCTTCTCAAGCGCTTTTAATTTCTCTATATCCTGATTCCAGGCCTGGGAGGTGGCAGCCAGAATACTGCTTTCATTGCCATTAAATTCAGGCACATAGAGATCTGAGCCAGGATTGGAAACATTGGGGTCCACAATAGGTGTAAATATCAACGCTCCTGCTGCTCCCGGGGATGACAATATACATATCAGAATTAGAAAACTGGCAAAAACATTTTTCATCTTCCCCACCTCACCATCAATGTGTCAATCAGCCCCTGTTCAAAATTCAGATGAACAGAAAGCCTGGCCCCGTTTTCATACTCTACAAAAACGATAACATATACTCCGGAATCGCTTACGGATGCGCTTTTCCCAACGACAGTGCCTTCGCCCTCGGCAAGCAGATAATCGCGCAGGTAAAGCAGACCGCTCTTTCCGGGCTGATTCTGAAAGGCCGTAGAGGTAAGCGTTATAGCATTACTGAAATCTTGATTCAATACTGACTGAAGAAATTGATAGGAGGTCTGGTAATAATGTGATGGGTCATTCAAGTCTGAATGCGGATTATTTATATCTGTGTCATGCGGAATAAGGGTATCGGGAGGGAGAACATCGGCCCCGTCTTCTCCCAGTGAAGTAATCCTTATGTTGCGGAATTCAACAATCTGCGGAACTCCCTGGTCATAGAGTCTCACTCCCAGCGATAGATGGCGCTGCTCTCCTGATGCCAGCGCTGAGCTTAGCGGCAGTGTTAGCTCTGGGAATTGATCAGATTCGTAAGTGATATTATTGTCTTTAACAGTTATCCTGTGATGGCTGAATTCCTGCTGATTGAGGCCGGCGAAGACGGCATTGCCGTAGTCGCTGAACGAACCGCCTTTATGAAGGATAAGGCCCCGGGTCCCTCCGTTTTCCCATCGATACCATGCTTGAACACCTATAGCCGCCCGGCCGTCATTAGCCTGAACGAAACCGGTTCGCTGCTCGGCATCTGTAGCCCAGAGGACGACCGGCCCAACATAACCCGCTGTGGTGCCGGCGCTGCCGCGGAAATCAAATTCTATAACCGTGTTGTCTACCGGGAAGGTTTCACTTGTCTGGATGAAATCTTCTATGTAAGAATTTTGCCCGCTGGCCTGATAGTATATTGAATTTCCCTGAATGCTCCAGGGTGTGTCGCCGCTGCGGGCGATGCGGCCCTCACTCTCGCGCATGAAGTATTCTTCCCAGGAGTATCCCGGAGATGTGGCATTGGCTCTTTGGCCATTGTCCTCAAAAATAATGCTGGCGGCCAGGGCTGGTGATGAAAATATGAACACCAGCAATAAGCTCGTTATAAGCAAACTCGATCTCTTGGTTAGCAGGATTAATGATCGCACAGGCGCTGCTCCTTTCCAGGGCCCCATTTCCACCGGCAAATTTCCAAATGGATCTGCTCCTAAGAATAAGAAATGGGATTCACATTTTGCTTAAGTTAAAATAAGGTTTAGTCCTATGCAGATATTCTT
Organism: uncultured Syntrophomonas sp.; assembly: GCA_964635975.1. Taxonomy (GTDB): domain Bacteria; phylum Bacillota; class Syntrophomonadia; order Syntrophomonadales; family Syntrophomonadaceae; genus UBA5314. Next base: position 76,423 of record CAZWPO010000012.1, on the reverse strand, counting down.
TTAAAATTCAACTTATCCTCTGGTAACAAATGTATATCCTGGGATAATCGATTACTAAGCATACATTATTCATTAACAAGGAGTTTCGAATCCTAATAAGCACAGGAGAGGATATCCTGGAATGATGCACTGGAAATTATTGCTGGTAAAATTTCTAATACAAAAGAGAAGCATAGACCTCAAGCCCTGGCTGTAAATGTGGGGTAGGTCGTGGTCAAAAAACAGTATACCGGCTATGCGGAGATGTTCGCCCGCCTCTTTGGCACCCCTAACTTTTCGACCGCGGGAAGCCACAGCCATCTGTCCCGGATTCGCCACGTCCGGTAAAGTTGAGCTTTTCAGCCAAGCCGGGAGTGGCGATGATGCCCCATGGCTGGCCGGAAGCCAATGCCAATCTCCTGACTGACAACGATTTGCTGGACCCGGTTACCGGATTCCCCGCTTACCGGTCGGTACAGGTACGGGTTGGCAAATTATAACTGGCGGCAATTGAAATAAGAGATATAGGCGAATCCTTAAATATTATCCGAATAGCATTTTGGCAACGATCATGGTTTCAGCTGCATCCAAGCGGGTTTAAAGAGGCTTGCAAAAAACATTGACACCGCTAAAATCAAGGTTATATACTTTATTTAGCTTTTGGGGAAATTGTGGATTTTCATTGTCGATGAAGCGGATAGGGGCACTGATATGGCGATAACCAGGCGGCGCTTGGATTTTCTCAAGACAATTAAACAAATTTATGAATCCACTAACCTGCCTGTGCATTATGTGCGTGTGGCGCAGGCGCTGGGAATCAGCAAATGGAGTGCTTATGAGATGCTGAAGAATCTTGAAAAAGAGGGATTGGTCTCCAGTCAGTACGAAGTCAATCAAGTACAGAAGCATCCAGGACGGGCCATGGTTTTATTTTCTCCGACGCATATGCTGGATAAGGTTATTTCTGCAAAGGCAGTAGAAGCTTCAGTACGAGAATGGAGACATATCAAAGAGAAATTGCTGTCTGTTTGCGAAGAGGTAAGGGTAAAAAAGACTGCGAAAGCGGCTAGGAAGCTTCTCAGTGAACTGCCTGCTATCGAAAGCCCGATGATATTCAGTGCCTATGTTATTACTATTCTGGTTACTCAGCTGCAGAACTTGAGTGATAAGAGTATAGATTTGATTAAAAAGATAGTCTCAGAGGCAGTAAATCCCGAATCGGGATTGGCCATGTTCAGTGGGGCGGTGATAGCTAGCTTGCCGGGTATGGATCCCCGGTTTTCTGGGTGGATCAGCAAGTATCTCTCGGGTTTTCAAAAAAACCTGGCCCTTTTGAACAAAAAGGAAAAGGATCAGCTGATGAACTTTTTGAGCGACGCGTTGACCATAACGCATTAATTTTATGTTACTCAATTTTTGGGGAAATTGGGGCAACTGCGGAAAATGTCATTTTTGATTTGAGCCCAAAGTGTTTCACGGAAGAAGAAGGCACTTCACAAGGAGGATCACATTTTTAGTGAACATGTTAGACATAACCTGGATGGAAGGTTACGAGGAGCAAGACGAGTACATCTCATGTGTTGAAGACCTGGTTTTTCACCCACTGATTCAGTCGATGGGCGGTTTCAGGCACCACCAGAAAACCAGCTGCCTGGACCACAGCCTGAGCGTATCATATACGAGTTACCTGCTGTGCAAAGCCCTGGGCTGGGACTACAGGTCTGCCGCCAGGGGAGGACTGATGCATGACCTGTTTTTGTACGACTACCGGACCACAACCCTGGAAGAAGGGCGGCATGGTGTTGTGCACCCGCGAATAGCTCTGGACAACGCTTCTGCGATTACTGACGTCAATGATGTGGAAAGAGATATTATCTTAAAGCACATGTACCCGCGGACCTGGCAGCGTCCGTCGTTTAAGGAATCATTCCTGGTCTGCCTGGTCGATAAGTACTGGGCGGTGAAAGAATTTTTGGGTCTGAGCGGATTGACAAGGCCCAAATTTCGCTGTAGACCTTTAACCCAATGGCTCCTGCTGGTGCTGGGAGCCGCGATAAAAATATGATGTTGAGGTGAATGAATGTCAGTCAAAATTCTTTGTGACAGCTCCTGCGATCTGCCTGACGAGATTTTAGAGAGTCTTAATATCGGGATCATACCTTTGAAGGTCAGTTTTGAAAATGGCGAGACTTTTCTGGATAGAACCGAGCTGAGTCCCAAAATGTTTGCCGCTAAGATGCGCTCATCCAATACCCTGCCCAAGACATCGACTCCAGATCCGGCTACTTTTATCGATGTTTTTACCCGGGAGCTTCACGGAGCAGACCAGGTTTTACTGCTTTGCATTTCTTCTGAACTGTCCAGCACCTGTCAAACTGCTAATGTCGCGGCTGCGGCCATGGCATCGGAAAGGGTCCGCATTTATGACAGCAAATCGGTATCTTTGGGTCTCGGAATCTTAGCTGTAAAAGCCGCCCACATGGCAGACCGGGATTTAGATGCCGACGAGATCATTGAGCAGATATCTCGCATCAGACAGAGCAGCGAAGTAATTTTTACGTTGGATACGCTTGAAAACATAGTAAAAGGTGGTCGGCTGAAAAAACACGAAGGAATTATGGGTAATCTTTTGAATATCAAACCGATTTTAAGGGCTAGTAATCAAGGATTGATAGAAGTCATGGAAAAGGCCCGGGGGCGTAAAAAGGCAGTCAAAAGGATGCTGGATATGGTAGATGAATATGCTGGGAAATCCGCCTCGGAGCAAATATTCGGCATCAGTCATCTAAACTGCCTGGCTGAAGCAGAAGAGCTGGCTAAAGCAATCAAACAACGTTACCAGCCTCGCGAAGAGATCATCATAGGTGATATGGGCTCAACCATAGGTACATATACAGGAGAAGGCGCTTTATCTATATGTTTTTAGCTGCAGTTCAGATATGAACTGGCATACTTGATAGTGTATACTACTTTTTCAGGTTTTGAGCGGTAGCCAGAAAAATGCTAAAAGGTTTGAGCCCTCCCGGGATGAACCTGACTACCTCGGCGGCAGTGCGAAACTGGATGTTTTCAAAGCCGGCTTGTCTTAAGAACTGCCGCATCAGTTCGCGGTCGAACCCATTGTGGAAAACACCTTCATTATTCCCGCCGTGAAATAGACCGCCATCGCTGTCCAGATCCGCTATACAGATATACCCATTAGGCGAACATACGCTTTTGAACTGGACCATAAGTGCCCGGGGATTTCTTATATGGTGCAGCGTCATACTGCATATGACGAGGTCATATAATCCCCCCAGCACATCGCCTTTTTCGATATCCACATATCTGGTGTTGATATTACTTAAATCCTGGCTGGCAATCTTCTGATTCAGAACCTCCAGCATTCCCGCTGAACTATCCATTCCGGTTAAACTAGCAACCAGCGGCTGAAATTGCAGGGATAATAAACCAGTACCGCAGCCAAAATCTAAAACATTCATATTTTGATCAAGCGGGACGGCGTTTAGTATGGCATTGGCGATATTGGCTGCCATCTTGATTCGCCCGGTATTTTCATCCCAGGTGGCGGCAGCTCTGTCGAAGTTTCGGGTAGCGTCGGTCATAAGATTTAAGCCTCCTCGATATATTATAGTTTACAAGGAAAGTCAGGAAATACCTACATATTTTTGGCGCTTGATGTAAAGTGTGGCTTACTCCGGACAGAATTATTAACGCTAAGGAATATAGTATTTTTATTGCAGTCAGATGCTTAAGGCGGCGATCTACCACAGTGCTCAAATCTATCTATCAAAGGAAAACAGCCTGCAGGACATCCTGCTGCGTTCAGGGCAGCCTGGCGATAGTGAGATGCCCAAACATAAAAAAGCTGCTCCACAGCTTCATTGGATCAGCTATCCGCCTGGGAAAGAATAGAAAAGTGATGAATAATGGATAAGCTACTGGATTGGAATCGCCTGATTATAAATGAAATACAGTACCCAGATTATATAGTGAGATGTCACTGTTGAGATTATCTTCTTTCAATATCCCCCGCGTATCGAAAATGATCTTGTGTCTCATCTCTCTTGAAAGACCCGTATAATCTATGGTTTTGAATTCGCTGTGATCGGTGAGGATGAGTATCATATCCATGCCTCTAACTGCCTCTTCGGGATTTTTCTCCTGCCCGTCATATAACGCATAAGGATCGTATACTGATAGTTGGAAGCCTTCTGATCCGAGCGATCGCAGCACCTCCAAAGCCGGACTCTCCCTGGTGTCTTCCACATCCCCTTTGTAGCTGACGCCAAATATACAGATCTTAGGCAAATCTATGCCGGCTAATAGGCTCCGGGTCTTATTCACGATGTAGCCAGGCATTTCACTATTGATCTTGCGAGCTTCGGCAATCAAGGTTGCCAGGTCCGGAGTTTTTTCGATAATAAAATAGGGATCAACTGCCAGACAGTGACCGCCGACCCCGGGACCAGGCCTTAGGAAGTTGACTCGTGGATGTTTGTTGGCCATTTCGATCGCTTTGAGAACATCTATTCCCAGGCGATCGCATATCTTCGCCATCTCATTAGCCAGAGCTATATTCACATCCCGAAAAGTGTTTTCCATTAATTTGGTCATTTCCGCACTCCGCAGATCGGTCAGCATGATTTGCCCGGTGACAAAAGTACTATAGACATCAGCAGCCCTCCGTGCGCAATCCTCTGTATAACCACCGATCACCCGATCATTTTCACTTATTTCTCTCATAATTTTACCGGGCATGATTCTTTCCGGGCAATGAGACAAAAAGATGTCTTTACCGACAACGAATCCCTCTTTCTCAATGAGCGATCTGATTGTTTCTTCACAGGTCATTGGAGGAATGGTGGATTCCACGACAATCAGATTCCCACTGCCCAGGACTGTAAGAGTGGTGTTTATGGCTTGCATCACAAAGCTCAGATCACAGGACCTGTCTTCTTTATATGGCGTAGGTACGGCAATAACAAATACATCAGCCGGTACTGGCGCCTCGGCGAACGACAGATTCCCACCAGCGATAGCCAGCTTGATCGTTTGGCCCAGTGAAGGTTCCTTAAGATGGGTTTTTCCGTGGGAGAGCTCCTGCAATAGCTGCCGGTTTGTATCTACTCCGGTCACTGCATGCCCCGACAAAGCCAGGACTAGAGCCGTGGGCAGCCCGATATAGCCCAGTCCAATAACACATATCGCAGCCATCACTTTTAGCCCCCTGCTCTTCCGGCAATCCTTTTATTATTGCAATACCATACTATTGAAAATCACGGCTAAAGGTTCACCACTTGTTTAACGGTCAATAGAAAGGCTTGAGCCTGGTGCTACTCCCTATGTATATCTTTTATTGCCTTCGAGTATGTTCCCGGATACTTCTCCGATTCGTCTTTAGATGTGAAGATTGGCTTGCAGGCTGTTGGATGATAGCTGCTTAAGCGAAAGGGGCGGTGTGAAAAAACAGGGGAAGAACTTGATAGATCTTTTTCCCGGCACTTAAAGAAAGGTGTCTATGATAATCCCTGCTGCAAGCGCAAAAAGGATTGTAAATGCCAGGTAGAGGATGAAGCGCCTCGCTCCCAGAACGATTTTGACGGCCCCGAGGTTGGTAATTTTAGTAGCGGGCCCGGTGATCATAAAGGCAGTGGCAGAGCCCATCTTCATGCCGCTCTGCAGCCATTCTGCCAGTAAAGGGATCGTTCCTCCGCCGCATACATAAAGGGGTACTCCTATGGTTGCGGCCATCAAGACGCCAAAACCGCGTTGTTGACCGAAAAGACCGGCAAAGGCGTCAGCAGATACATAACGCTGAAACAGCGCTGAGAGGGAAACGCCTATTAGGAAATATACGCCCGTAGCCTCTATGTTCCGCCACATGTTTTTTAGCAGGCGCAGCAGCATATTGGGGTCGGTATCCCGGTCCTCCGGTTCTGCAAAACCAGAAAAATTAAAGAAGTTCTTGTTCTGATAAAAGAATCTTACCAGAAGTCCCGCTGTAATACCCAGAATAAGACAGGAAAAAAAACGTATCAGCAGCGCATTTCTGCCGAGAGCAGCGCTATATATCAGCAGTTGGGGATTTAATAGAATAGAACTCATCATGAATGCCGTCAGCCAGTCATCTCGCAGGCCTTTTTCGGAAAATGATGCAGCGATGGGTATGGTTCCATACATACAGAGCGGAGAGGCTATTCCCAACAGGCTGGCCGGGACCACCCCAAAAGCTCCCAGACGCCGGTTTTGAATAGAGCTTAGCAGCATGTGTATTTTTTCTTTAAGGAATACGGAGATCAACGAGCCGAAGAAAACGCCGAACATCCAATAAGGAACAATCTGATTGAATTGGATGGTGAAATAGAACCATAGGTATATGGCCTCGCGCCTGATGATATCAGCCATCTAACCTCACCATAACATATTTTTGACTGCCGAGCCCGCTTTGTTCCGCATAATCCAGTAGGAGCATCCCGTTTCTCGATTCGATCCGTTCCACGACCTCTTGCCCGTCGGGTGCTGCATAGATGAGGTCAACACTTGCTTTATCCAGCGCTACGGGATCAAGTGAAGCAAGGATGCCGATATCTGCCATTTCGGGTTTGGCCGCATTGCTGAAGCAGTCGCAATCAACGGAAATGTTATTAAGCACGTTAATATATACAATATTGTTGCCCATATCGTCCATAACGGCTTTCGTGTAATCAGTGATATTTATCAAAAAATCCTGTGTGGACCATTGTTCGTCTGCTCCTGCACCAAGGTGGATGGCTTTCTTCCCGTTAGGGGTAGCCATTCCTACCGCAAGATTCTTAAATGTACCGCCAAATCCAGCCATATCATGCCCTTTAAAATGTGCTATTGAAATTATTGAATCATAGTTTCTATAGTGGGAACCAATAATAGCTTCTGATAGATAGGTACCACCTTCAATTGGCAAAGTGATGGCCCCATCGGCGTCCAAAACATCTACTGGCGCATACTCCATAAAGCCGTGATCGTAGGCGGTTTGGAAATGCGCAACGGTACTGGAACGGGAACCTTCGTAATAGGTGTTGCTGTCAATGAAGGTTCCGTTTACGGAAAGGACCAGGTCTTTCAAAAGATCAGGTGAGAGATAATTGGTGTTGCCCAGCTCGCCCATGTGGACCTTGATAGCGACCCTGCCACCCATAGGGCGGTTTAAGGCCTGGTAAACGGCTTTCAATCCATCAGGGCTTATATCCGTGGTCATAAAGACCTGAGACGTACCTGCCGGTATTCTGCCAGTGTTCGAATTCGTATTTGAGGTAATTGTAATGGATGAATCAGAACTATCCCAACGTACATCAAAGCCAAAGCCCTCGGCAATAAATCTTATCGGCAGCATAGTTCTGCCGTTTAACACGATAGGAGCGACGTCCAGATGACTTTCGGCATCATTCAGATATGCAGTACTGCTGTCAATAATCAATTTTATGGTGCTGCCGTTATATGAAAGAATGGCTGTTGATGCAGCCTGATTCCACTCAACTGTTCCGCCCATCTCCTCGACTATTTTGCGTACAGGCACAAGCGTCCTGGCGTCTTTAACAATGGGAGCTACACCAGTACCTGGATCGATCTCGACTGACGTACCGTTCACGTTCATCACCGGGTTATTGAGCTGCAAAATTATACGTTTCCCGGTTGACCCATTACTGGCTGATGCAGGCTTGGTATTATGACTATTTATCGCATCAACCGCATTCCCAATGATGAAAGAGAATGACAAGATCATGCAGATAATTGCCGTTATCGATTTAAAAGAAAGTGTTTTCTTCATCGTTTGATATCCTCCCAACGATCTTCTGAAGTACAGTTAAAAATCTTCAGCACTCACCGAACAGCGATTTGCTAATGAGCAGTGGATAAAAAATATTACCCTGATATATTTGCGGTTTTGAAATATTTGAGATTATTCTTCCAGTGTATATATATTTTACAATAAATAATCGATGTTTTAGCAGCGTGATCAAAGATTTATTTCTCAGACCCTGGACGCCAGAGAGTGAGTCTCTCGCTATCGAGGCTATTGGATTGTAATTTCGAAGCGGCCTGTAGTCTGGCCTATGACCCATTCGCCTTTAATCTTCTTTTCATCCGCAAAGTATGTACCGGTGTAAGTAACTTTGTGAGTTTTATCATAGGCATAGGTTTTTTCCATGTTCACATGGTTGTCTTTGACAGTACCGGTGAAGGTAAACTCAATGGTGCCCATCATGGGACCAAAGGTGGTCCTCGGTTCGGTGAATTTACCCGAGAATTTTTCGCCTTCTTGCTGCACGCCGCCCGAAAACGCTACGCTGCTACCATCCTTATAATAATAGGCGCCTGACCAGCTGCCGCTCAATATGCCGGATGGTTGCTGTGAACTGACCTGGTTTGGGACGGCTTGCTGACTGCTCGGATCTATTGTTGTTGTAGATTTCTTATTGCATGAGCTTATTGCACAGAGTAATAGTATGCTTACCAAAACCAGGCAGGTCTTACGCATCCATGACGATCGACTTTCTGAATGTGCTTGCATTTTAAGAACTCCTCTTCATGTTAAGATTTGCTATAGTTTTCTGCCTGTTTTTACATTAATCCTTCCTGATTAGCAATAAATATCATAAAGCGACTGTTCTTATTGAAAGTAATAATTGCGGGCATTGCTTATTGGAAAAAATTGCGTTAAGATACTCTTGATTTGTTTATCTAAAAAATAAATAATGATAATGTGGATTTTGTATAAATTACCTTAACCAAATAACAGGGGCGAATAGATCAATTTAAGACCTGCTACCAGATCGGAGTAGCGGGTCTTGGTTTTAAAAAGACTGGTTTACAGAATATGGGTGGAGAAAATTGGCATATTTGAACGATAAATATCTAAACTTGTTGGTGCAAAAAGCTTGCGCACCCATCGCAAGGACGCGGGCAGATAATAGAGTTTTCCTAATGATCATCGAGGGGGTCTTAAGCCTTTGCATAAAGAAGATGCGACCAAAGAGGATTTATATAACGAACTGATAAGAATGCGAGAAGTGATTGAAGAGCTGGAGGCTAAAAACAAGTTTTATGTAAGTGAAAGAATGAAGGAGAGCAATAATTATATAGACAGGATGATTGTGCAGCGCCAGCAGGCGGAGAAAGAGCTGGAGTTGTTTTTTAATCTATCCACCGATTTTTTTCTGATAACATCCTTGAAAGGGAAGATCAAACAGGTAAACAATAATTTCGCCGCGGCAGCTAAGTACACCGGCAAAGAAACGATTTTTGAGATTATATACAAATTTATTCATCCTGCCGATATACCAGCAACTCTCAAAGCAATAACCATGGGGGCTTTAGGCAAAAGCGGCCAACGGCAGCTGACGCTCCGCTACCGCAAAGAAGACGGTTCCTATCAATGGATCCTATGGAATATCGTGCCCGTTTCAACTGAAGATCTGGTTTTTGTGGTGGGCCGGAATATTGCTGACATTAAAGAAGCCCAAAACAGCATGATTCAGTCTGAGGAGCGTTTTTTCGACACATTTTATGGGAGCCCGATAATAATGGCAGTAGTCGCTTTGTATGATGGACGGATAATAGATATTAATGATTACGCTTTATCAGAATTCAATATTTCACGCCCCGAGGTAATTAATCGTACTCTCGAGGAGCTGAATTTTTATACAGATCTGAAAAAGCGTTTGGATTACAGGGCGCTTGTTACCCAAAAGGGAAGGATAGATAAGATCCCAATAGACTTCAACAATATTCTGGGGGAAAAACGGCATGGCTTATTCTGGGGGCAATTGATATATATTAAGGAACAGCCAGCTTGCCTGGCCGCACTTGTAGACATTACCGAGTACACGCGCTTGCAAACGGAAATAGCGCGAATCGATCGGCTTAATCTTGTAGGCGAGATGGCCGCCAGTATCGGGCATGAGATCAGAAACCCTCTGACGACAGTGCGCGGGTTTCTGCAGATGATTAGCTGCAAAGCACTTTATGAAGAGGATCAGGAATATTTCGACATAATGATTGAGGAACTGGACCGGGCTAATGAGATAATCTCTGAATATTTGAGGCTGGCCAAGGATAAGAGGGTGGATTTACAGCCCAAATATTTTGATGCGATTATTAGAAGTATTTCGCCTATGATTATGGCGGATGCCAATTATAAAGGCATAAGCTTGAAATTGGATCTTGGTCAACCCCCCAGGGTGCTGCTTGATGAAAATGAGATCCGCCAGATGATTCTAAATCTTTCCCGCAATGGTCTGGAAGCAATGTCATCTGGCGGGACACTTACTATCGGAACTTCGAGCGAAAACAATGATGTTATCATCTACCTAAAGGACGAAGGCATAGGTATTGATTCGAGCCTCAGAGACAAGATAGGAACTCCTTTTTTTACTACGAAAGAGAATGGTACAGGTTTGGGCCTAGCCGTATGCTACAGTATAGCGGCTCGCCACAATGCCAGGATAGATTTTGAGACCAGCACCCAGGGAACTATATTCAAGGTGCGCTTCCCCGCTGCTGTTTAGCAGCTTCAAATGGGCATTTTTCTTGCTCCCCCTTTATTTGTTCGTAGGCCTTATAAATTAAAAGCCCACATTTTTATCTAAGGCCTATCCCACCGAGAATCCGTGCAAACGGTTAGCTTCGACTGATATTCCGATGAGTCGTTTCGGCAGTAAAAATAATAGATCCTGAACTCTGGAGGCACTTACCCGGAGCTAGCACAAAACCATAATCCAAATAATACCATATAGTGTAATATATTCTAAGGAGGATGGTTAGCATGTCAACAATATTCTTCGCTCCAGTCCAGGACGCTTATGTTGCCGAATGGTTCCCCAATCAGAACTTTGGTGCTGTTCCATACCTGTATATCAGCCAATATAAGCAACCCGGAGATATCTATCGTTCTTTGATTCAATTTGATTTGTGCAGCCTGGGGTGTAATTTTATTCCCCCCAACAGCTGCATAACCGAAGCCAAACTGCTGCTGCCAGTGTATAGAAACGAAATTTGCGACTATATCGATGTCAACGTTTACAGGGTGTTGCAGCCCTGGTGTGAAAACGATGTAACCTGGAACACACAGCCGCTGGTTGACAGCACTTCTGATGGAACAGAAGCTGTTCCATCAGGGTTTTTCGGAACGGTTGAAATCTGTATTACCGATCTGGTCAGGGGCTGGTACAACGGATCCATTATCAACAATGGCTTGCTTCTGAGAGGTGATGAAACTGCCAATAACTTGCTGGGCTTTTTCTCCAAGGAGTATCCCGATACCAGTCTCTGGCCCCTGCTGGAGGTCTGCTATTTTGAGCATTGCTGCAGAGAAGTTCCAAATGGATATTAAATAAGCAAAATCGCCGCAGTAGTATTCTGCGCCAAGTTAGAGCCGTCTCGGGCACCGATCATGGTGTTAGGGAGGGCTATTTTTTACCTTCTCATAGGACCTGTGGAAATGGGCTACGGATAAAAGCAAGCCACTTCACTGGTTGAACCCTAATTTTAAGGTATTGCTGCCTGTTGAAAGTTGATAACCACATTAGTGAACGACATAGGAGCTATATTACGGGCATTTGTATCAAGCATATAGGTCAGCACCCTGGCATCTGCGGTAGTGAAGGCTATGTGATCTTAAAATTTAATATTAATAAATCTCAATCATGAGAGGATTACGCAATAGTTCTCGCTATATTGATTATCTCGTGGACAAACTATATAAATGTAGTATAGGCTTTGCTTTAAGATCAAAGATTTGAGGGATAATTTTATGCGTGCATATTCTAGACCGGATATATACCTCTCCTGGGAGAAGTTCATTAAGCATGGGACGGTCCCCGAGGGCAAGGTGAGGCCGGAAATTATACGGTCCTGGTTAAGAAGCAGGGCGGTGGATCCGCAGGCGAAGAACCAGCCTCAGCTTCCCAACCGCTTGCTGCAGACCAAATTGGCCGAAAACCTGCCTCTGGTGTCGCTGTCCAGGCCGGTGATGCGCGAGCTCAGCGAGATAGAAGGCCTGAATTCCGTGCTGCTCTGCGATCCCGATGGCTATATCGTGGATGTGGCAGGTGATAATAAATATGATAAGCTGCTGGGATTGCGCTTCCGGGAACAGGACATCGGTACCAACGCTGTCGGGATTACCCTGGTGGAGGACAAACCGGTGGAAGTCGCCGGTTTTGAGCACTATCGCCAGAGCTATCATTCGGCCGGCGGTGCTTCGGTTCCAGTGCATAACCAGGCGAAGCTGATCGGGGTACTGGCAGCCTACAACTACTCCGAGGAACTGCCCACCGGGATTTTACAGGCATTGAAGCTGGGCGTGAAAGTGATCGAGAATCAGATATACTACAAGGCCGAACAGTCGCAGATTACGCATATTTACCATAACACCTGCTCATCAATCATTGACTTTTTTCATGACGGATTTTTTGTGGTTGATGCGCAGGAGAACCTCATAAATGTTAACCAGAGCTGCTGCAGCATGCTGGGAATCGCCGACAGAGAATCGTTGATCGGCGAATACCTGGGCAATCTGCTGGCTGACGACAACCGGGTTCTTGACCATCTTTTGTCGAGTGATCCCAATGAGTTCATCAGCAAATTCTCCTTAAAGGGCACCAATGGAATAATTCCCTGCACCCTGGTGCGCCGGCGCATCACCAGGAATCCAGACGGTTCTCAGCAAACCGTGTTGGGATTTGTGGTTGATAGGGAAGAGCCGGAGACCGGTGCGAAGAATATGTTCCCCGGGGTTTACGGCGAAGAAGCTTCCAGCCTGAATAATTTGATAGGCCACAGTGAAAGATGGAACGAAATAAAGAGCTTGATTTTACGTGCGGCTCGGGTTTCCTCCAGCGTATTGATAGAAGGAGAAAGCGGGACCGGGAAGGAACTGGTGGCCCGGGCTATTCATGATGAAAGCGGTTTGAAAGGGCCTTTTGTAGCCATCAACTGCGGGGCCATACCCAAAGAACTCCTCCAGAGCGAGCTGTTTGGTTATGAAGAAGGAGCCTTTACCGGGGCGCGCAAGGGTGGAGGCATCGGCAAGCTGGAGGTCGGTGACGGTGGAAGCGTATTCTTAGACGAAATAGGCGAAATGCCTTTTGACATGCAGGTGAACCTGCTCCGGTTTCTGCAGGATAAGATGGTGACCAGGATAGGCAGTTCAACGCCTAAGAAGGTGGATGTCAGGATAATAGCGGCCACTAACCGGAGGCTGAAAAATGAGGTGCAGATGGGCCGCTTCCGGGAAGACCTGTTTTACCGGTTGAATGTCATCAGCATCGAACTCCCTCCGCTGCGGGAGAGGGTGCTCGACATACCGCCTATTACCCGGTTTTTTGTGGATAGCATATGCCGCCAGTTTAACCGGGATACTTTAAGCATCAGCGACGCGGCCATGCATATTCTCTGCGCTTACCGCTGGCCGGGGAATGTCCGGGAGCTCAGGAATGTGATCGAAAATGCCATCGTTTTTACCGAAGGGAATTTAATAGGCGAAGAGGTTCTGCCTGCCTATTTGCGGGAAGATTCATCCCCAGAGCCCGGGGGATTGTCTGACAAAAAGCCAGGCGGACCGACGGCCCGGGCTGAAAATATGCAGGGCTTGACCATAGACGAAGCGCGAAAATTAAGCCGCCAGTCGTCGGCAGAAAGCGAGCGCGAGGAGATCCTGCGCCTACTGGAGGAATTCGAGGGCAATGTCAGCAGCGTAGCCCGCCACATGGGCATTTCGCGCAATACCATTTATCGCAAGATGCGGAGCTACAAAATTGGGATTTAGGCGTTAAAGCCTGTGCCATAGTGTCACCTGCGTGACACTGTTGACACAAAAGCTAACACAATGGAACAGGCGAATGAGTTTTATTTAAATTAAGAATGCAGCAATGCAGAAAACCGTGAGGACCGCGATTGGCGCGGTTCTTCTTTATTTCTCAGCGGCTTTTAATTGTTGGCATGCTTTTTGCCTTATCACTAGTAAAGACTTAAAACAGCGCGCTGAAAAATCAACAAAAGTAATGCATGGAACGGAATACCCAGGTGAATTATCAGGAAGGCGGTGTGATTAGGAATTTTATTAAATTAGAGATAAACAATTTGAGAGAGGAAGGATATAATGACTTTTTTAGATGAATACAAAAGCAAATTGATATCTCCAGGCCAGGCGGCCCAGAAAGTCAAGTCCGGCGATTTAGTTGGATACGGCCATTTCGGACTGTTCCCGGCTGAATTTGACAAGGCCCTGGGAGAAAGGGCTGGTGAAGAGAATCTGACTAATGTGACTATAGACTGTGCATCATCGGTCAGATTCCCCATGGTGGTAAAAAACGACCCGGAAATGAAGACCTTCACTTACTATAGCAACCACTTCAACGGCCTGGACCGCAAACTGGGCGATACAAACCGGATTTCCTACGTTCCTACCCAGTACCACGACCTGCAGAAAATACGCGGTGATGTGGTTCAGCCTTTCTTGAAGAAGAATGTTATGGTTCTCACGACTTGCCCGATGGATTCCCACGGCTGCTTCAACTTCGGCATTGCTGCTTCTGACACCTATGCAACCCTGAAAAATGCGGATCTGATTATAGTTGAAGTTAATGAAAAGAATCCCTACTGCATGGGCGGATCAATGGAATCCATCAATATCAGGGATGTGGATTTTATAATCGAAAGCGATGAAAGTATATTTGCGATGCCTCCGGCAGCTGAGCCGTCTGCCACCGAGAAAGCGATAGCTGCGCATATAATGCCCATGATACCGGATCGGGCGTGCCTACAGCTGGGTATCGGCGGAGTTCCGAACACTATCGGGGCTTTAATCGCCCAGTCCGACCTCAAAGATCTGGGTATAAACACGGAAATGTTCTGCGACGCCATGGTGGACATGTATGAAGCCGGCAAAATCACCAACAAGTATAAGACCAGGGACGTGGGCCGCAGTTCCTTTACCTTCTGTTTCGGGAATAAGAAAACCCATGAGTTCCTGCACAACAACCCCCAGGTCGCCGCTTACAACTGTGACTACACAAACAATCCCAAATATATAGCAATGGAAGACAACGTTATTTCCATCAACAACATCATAGAGGTAGACCTCTTTTCTCAGGTATGCTCGGAATCCAACGGTATCAGGCAGATCTCCGGCACCGGGGGCTCGCTTGATTTTCATATCGGGGCCTGGGAATCAAAAGGCGGCAAGGGCATCCTGGCTTTCAATTCAACCTATACCGACAAGACCGGCAATGTTAAATCCCGCATAAATCCCTGCCTGCCAAGAGGCGCTGTGGTTACTGTCCCCCGGGTAATGGTGCACTACCTGGTAACCGAATACGGTGCGGTCAATATGAAAGGCCGCTCCATATGGGGTATGGCGGAGGGAGTTATCAGTATTGCCCACCCGGATTTCCGCGATGATCTTATAAAGAGCGCTCAGGAAATGAAGATCTGGTCCCCGACCAACCGGATTCCTTTTTAAAGGCGATTGCTTAAGAACGATTAGAAAATGGAGGGATAAAAAAGTGGCTTCTAACTTTGCGTATAAGAACACCAGGGATTTCAAATTCATCTTAAAAGAATGGCTCCCTCTTAATAAAATACTGGCCTACAAGAGATACCGGGACAACTACAGCGTCGATGATGTGGACATGATCCTGGACACAGTTTTGAAAATGACCAAGGATGTAGTGGAGCCGACTTCCGATGACGGGGAGATAAATCCTATTAAATTTGAAAACGGCCAGGTCATCATTTCGCCGACGGTTCCACCGGTATATAAGAAGCTGATCTCGGAAGGCTGGGGATGCAGCAATAACGACACCAGTGAAGGTGCGGTGGTTCTGCCCCAGGTTATGATGTTCCCCTTGTGGGAAATGTTTTCAGCTGCCAATCCGGCCTTTGTGCCTCCTTTCCTGGCTATGGCCCAGGGATCTTCCATGCTGATAAACGAGCTGGCCCCGGAAGATATCAAGCAGAAATTCCTGCCCAAAATGTTTTCCGGAGATTACACGGGAACTATGTGCTTAACCGAGCCCCAGGCCGGTTCTGACGTGGGAGAAATCAACAGCAAGGCCTATCCAACCGATGATCCCCGGATTTACAAAATCAAAGGCCAGAAGATATTCATAAGCAATGGCGACAATAATTTCGCGGAAAATATCGTGCACCTGTTCCTGGCCCGGGTGGACGGAGCCAAACCCGGGACCGGAGGCATTTCCCTGTTTGTAGTGCCCAAGTACTGGGTGAACGATGATGGCAGCATGGAATCTAACGATGTGGCCGCCACCGGAATCGAACACAAAATGGGCATGCACGGGAATCCTACCGTATCCTTGAGCTTTGGCGAGAATGACGGCTGCCGCGGCTACCTGCTGGGCAGGAATCCCCTGGAACATGACGGCAAGGGCGACGGTATGGCACTCATGTTTAAAATGATGAACGAAGAGCGCCTGGTTTGCGGAATTCTCTCCATCAGCGTGATCGCCAATGCCTATCACAACGCCCATGAATATGCATGCACCAGGGTCCAGGGAACGCCTTTCACCAATCCCAAAAAGGGTAGAGTCCCCATCGTCGAGCACGAAGACATCAAAAGGGCTCTTTTAAGATGCAAAGCTATCACCGAAGCCTGCCGGGCTATAACTTATCGAGGTTATTTCGACATCGAGGTCAACCATTGGGATCCTGATCCGGTCGAGCAGAAGAAAGCCGATGACGAATTGCAGGTAATCATCCCGCTGGCCAAAGCCTACTGCAGCGAAATATCCTGGGATCTGGTCGGCACCGAAGCCATACAGATATACGGCGGCTACGGGTATATATCGGATTATCCCTGCGAAAAGCTGGCCCGCGATACCAAGATAAACACTCTATATGAAGGTACCACCTATATCCAGGCCATGGACCTGGTGGGTCGTAAATGGGGCATGGAAAAAGGCGCTGTATTTGGCCGCTGGATGCAGGATAACAAAGATTTTTACGAAGCCAACAAAAACACGCCCGGCTTTGAAAAAGAATTTGCGCAGTTAGGAAAAGCCCTGGCGGCTTATGAAGAGATTCAAAAATCCATGGCAGGGTTTACCCAGGATGCTGAGAAGCTGGGTCTAGTCCCGACTTTTGCCAAGCGGGTGCTGATGGCTACGGCAGAGATGCTGGGAGGCAAACTGCTCCTGGAGCAGGCGCTCCTGGCCGACCAGAAAATAAAAGAACTGGGCACCGACCACTACGACTACAAGTTCTACCAGGGCAAGATCCTTTCCGCCCGCTATTATCTTCTGAATGAAGTGCCCCATGTGGTCAACCTGGCTGAGATAATCAAACTGGCGGATACCTCGGTTTTAAACATCGACAGCGACTATTTTATTTATTAAACAGTGCATGAAAGGCGGCGGGGGAGAACAGAGCGTCTGCGCTCCTCTGCCAGGGAGATGGAAAGGAGAACAAGGGGATGGAGTTTACACTAAGCAAGGAACAACTCCTCATTCAAAAGATGGCCCAGGAATTTAGTGAGAAAGCTATTCTGCCTGCGGCTGAAGCAATAGACCGGGAGAACAAACTTCCCCGGGAGATAATGGCGGGACTGGCCGAGCTCGAGCTTTGCGGACTGCCCTTCAAAGAAGCTTACGGCGGGGCGGAAGCCGGCTACGACGGCTACGTGTTGGCCATGGAGCAGATCAGCAAAGTGGCCAGTGGTCCGGCAATTGCCATATCGGTCAACTGCCTTGGCCTGGGAGCCATAGATAAATTCGGAACCGAAGAGCAAAAACAAAAATATATGCCCCCATCCTGCAAGGGGAAAGAGCTGGCCTCCTTCGCTTTTACCGAACCCGGAACCGGCTCTGACCCCAAGCAGATTACTACTGCGGCGGTGAAAAAAGACGGCCAGTATATCATCAATGGCACCAAACGCTTTATTACCAATGCAAATTATCCTGGCCCCATGGTGCTGTTTGCAGCCGATGCAGAGAGCGGCAAACCCACCGCATTTATAGTGGAAAAGTTCTGCCCGGGGTATTCCGTATCCAAACCCTGGAACAAAATGGGCTATCACGGCGGAGAACTCCTGGATGTGTATTTCAAGGACGTAGCGGTGCCGCCTGAAAACGTGCTCGGCAAAGTAGGGGGCGGATTCCCGGTGCTAACTTACGGCATTGCCTTCGGCAAAGTGGGCATCAGCGCCACCTCTCTGGGCGGAATCCTGTCTGCTTATGAGGAATCGGTTAAATACGCCAGAGAAAAGACCCATAGGGGCGAGCCCATCGCCAAGTTTCAAGCTATTCAATTAAGAATTGCTGACCTGGCTATGAAGTATGAGGCCTGCCGCTGGTTGACCTACCGGCTGGGCTGCCTGGCCAATGATGCCAAAGACCAGGCGGCATTCGCCAAGGAAGCGGCGCTGACCAAGACCTTTGTGTGCGAAGCTTTTGCCGATGCGGCCCGGACAGCTGTTGATATTCACGGCTCCTATGGTCTGATGAACGACTACAAAGTGTCGCGCCTATACCGCGATGCCATCATGGGCCCCCAGGTGGAAGGTGTGGCCGATATGCAAAAGATGATTGTGGCGGGCGTTGTGCTAAACGGTTAAAGCTCCGGTGCGAACAGTGAAAACAGCTATGGGAACGAGGTTTTTATTATGGGGAGTCAAGCAGAAGAAATATTTGATGCTATAATCGTGGGCGGAGGGTTGGCGGGCCTGGCCGCCGCCTACACCCTGGCGTCACAGGGATTAGAAGTGCTCTTATTGGAGAGAGGAGATTACTGCGGGGCCAAAAACGTGACCGGCGGGCGCATGTATGTAAGTCCGGTCAGGGATATGTTCCCGGATTTGTGGTCAAAAGCCCCCCTGGAAAGGCACATAGCCCATGAAGAAGTCTGCCTGATGGGCCGGGAGCGCTCCATAACCCTGCGCTATGCCGGACAGGAACTCAAAGATGAACCGCATCAGAGCTGCAGCGTCTTGCGAGGCAAATTTGATAGATGGCTGTCCAAAGAAGCAGAAAAGAAAGGCGCCATGCTGGTATGCAGAAGCCGGGTGGACGATCTTGTATTTGAGGACGGTCGGGTTGCAGGAGTTAGGGCTGGAGGCGAGGATTTAAGGGCCAAGGTAGTAATAGCCTGCGATGGAGTGCTCTCCTTTATCGCTCAGAAGGCGGGCTTAAGAAAAGCTGGAGACCCCAAAACTCATGCGGTAGGCTTCAAGGAAGTCATCGAACTGGACAGGCAAATACTGGAAGACCGATTTAACTTGAACGGCGACGAAGGGGCGGCGCGCCTCTTTATGGGCGATGTCACCGCCGGCAAGTTCGGGGGCGGCTTTCTATATACTAACAAAGACAGCCTGAGTCTGGGAATAGTAATTGGTATTGAGGCCTTATACGATGCTCCGGCAATAAAAGCCCCCGACCTGCTGGAGCGTTTCAAGGAGCGCCCGGAAGTGCAGAGCCTCATCAGGGGCGGCAGTACTGTCGAATATTCTGCTCATGTCATCCCCGAAGGCGGCCTCAATTCAATGGGCAGGCTCTACGGTCATGGAATTCTGGTGGCCGGAGACGCAGCCGGCTTTTCTATGAATATCGGGGTGACGGTGAGGGGAATGGAATATGCTTTAGCCAGCGGGTATTTGGCTGCCCAGGCGGTAATCAGAGCCTGCGAGCGCGGCGATTTCAGCGAAGCTGGACTGGCCTGCTACGAACAATTATTAAATGACAGCTTTGTATTGAGAGATTTTAAGAACTTTAAGGAATCTCTACATGTGCTGGAATATCGTGACCTTTTTAGCCATTACCCCGAGCTGGCGGGAAGTATGATGAAAGATCTTTATGCAGTGCCGTCAGGCCCCAAAGATAGGCTTTATCCCACTGTGAAAAAGTATCTTAAAATGGCTGAGATATGGAAGCTGCTGAAGGTGGGAAGGAGAATGATGAAAATATGAGCGAAAGCATCGGACTCAAGGCCAAGCTCGGCCTGAATGTCTTCAAAGAGGACAAGAAGTTTCACATTCGGATAAAAGAAGGCCGCGAAAAAGACGTTCGCTTAAAGAAGTTGGTGCTGGTGTGTCCGGCCGGGCTGTATCTGGAAAACAACAAAGCCGAAGTGGTTTTAAGCGTGGATGGATGCCTGGAATGCGGCACCTGCCTTCTGGCCTGCGGGTCGGAGGTCCTGGAGTGGAATTATCCTGCCGGCGGATCGGGGGTACAGTTCCGCTTCGGCTAGAGACATACCGCGGCAGGCTTTTGTCAGCAGGCTCAATTTAAGGAGTGTTTAACAATGAATATAGTAGTTGCCATGAAGCAGATAGCAGATCTCAAGCAGATCCGGATCAGGAACCGTCAGCCGGTTTTGGATGGCGTACCTCTTACCTTTGGTAACATTGACAAGAATGCCCTGGAAGCGGGCGTGCAGATCAAGGAAGCCATAGGAGGAAAGGTGATTGTAGTGGCAGTCGGGAGAGAAGCCCTGGAAGATACCGTAAAAGAAGCGCTGGCCGCCGGCGCTGATGAGGCTCGCCTGATTATTGACGACCGGCTGGAAAGTGCTGAGAGCGCTGTCAGCGCCGAACTTATCGCCCAGGATATAGCTAAGATAGATGACGTGGGGATCATCATTTTGGGCGAAGGCAGCGGGGACAATTACTCCGGACAGGTAGGCTCCCGGGTAGCTGGAATCCTCGGCATGCCCCAGGCCGCCTATGTAAAGAGCATTACTCTGAACGGCAGCACGGCTTCTATCGTGCGTTCCCTGGAAGACTCGGAGGAGATTTTGGAGGGTGATCTGCCGCTGGTGGTAAGCGTTCTGGCCGACATCAATGAGCCCAGAATTCCCTCGGTAACCCAAATATTAAAAGCCGGCAGGAAACCCAAAGAAGTTACCCCCGCGGATGAAATTCCGGAAGGCAAAATAGAAACCTTGAGCAGCCTGGCGCCGGAGATGCAGCGCCGGCAGATTGAAGTGAAGAGCATCGATGAATTGATCAAAGCCCTGGAGACAGAAGGCTTTCTAGGAGGGAAGTAGTATGGCCGGGATACTAATCTACAGTGAAACTACATCTTTTGCCCTGGAGTTGCTCAACGCCGCCATGTCTATAGCTGAAGAAACGAGTTTAGGGGTATCAGCTGCTGCCATCAACGGTCCCGAGCAGGCAGCCGAATTGGCTGCCAGGGGTGTCAATGTTTTATCGATCAGCGAGCCAAACTTGAGCATCTCCGATACCGCTGCCCTGGCCTCCGCCCTGCAGCAGACGGCAGAGCAGAATGCTATGAGCATCATTCTTCTGGCCTCCAACCGCCGGGGAAAAGAACTGGCCGGGCGGCTGGCTCAGGTATGGGGAGCCGGATGCTTGAGTGATGTTAAAGCGATGAGCTGGGAGAATGACAGACTTTTGTGTGTTAGAAATGTACTGGGGGGGGCGGCCGTAGCCACCCAGCATATCATTGCTGAAAATCAGGTAATAGCTATTTCACCGCGCTCTTTCTCTTCCATCGATAAGCGGGGCGAAGGGCAGATCATTGAATGCAGGGTGAATGTAAAACCTTCAGCCTTAAGACTTGTCGAAACCAGAGCGAAAGCCGGGGACAGCGTAAAAATCGAAGAAGCAAATATACTCCTGGTTGTCGGGCAGGGGGTTGAGAATATCGAAGATCTGGCTGCTGTAAACGAAATTGCCAGGGCACTGGGCGGCGAAGTAGCCTGTTCAAAGCCGGTAGCCAGTGATAAAAAGTGGTTCAGCGAGGAAAGAATAGTAGGGCTCTCAGGGAAGATATGCAAACCACAGCTGGCTGTCGTCCTTGGCGTATCCGGACAGGTGCAGTTTACTGTCGGGATACGCGACGCGGGAACCATAGTATCGATCAACAGCGATGAAAAAGCATTTATGAACAGCATGGCCGATTATATTCTAATTGCCGATCTCAAACAAGCAATACCTGAACTTAAGAAAAACATTATTAAATAGCTCATGAAAACTCATGGACTGAATAAATCTTTGAGCTGGTCTCGATAATGCTAGCATGAGACTCCGTTTAGAACGGAGTCTTTTTATTGGAGCACGAACGAACCGATGCTGCCAGTGAACTATATTTTAGTTTTATTGATGTATTAAATTTGAGTTATGAAACTAATGGCAGCAACGTGAAATAGGCAAAAACCCTTTCTTGTATATAAGAATCCCGTATGGTATGTTAGTTTTACAATCCATAATTATCAAACAGACGGCTATTTCCTAAAGAAAGGAGGCTATCCTAATGCCAGAGGAATTCAAGCCGGGATGTCAGCGACCACCTATTAAAAAGATGGATACCGAGACGGACATGACCATCCAAACCGAAGCGAAGGAGGCGAAGAAATCGATGGTAAGAGTGGGCAAACCAGCTCCTGATTTTGTAGCGCCAGCTTTCTATCAGGGCAAATTTGTTAACATCAGCCTCGCAGAGTTTAAGGGCAAATGGGTTCTGCTCTGTTTTTATCCTGGCGATTTTACCTTTGTTTGAGCTACCGAAATCTCAGCAGTTGCTGTGAAACACCCCGAAATTCAAAGCCTGGGCGCTGAAGTTATATCCATGAGCGTAGACAGTGTGTTTGTTCATAAAATGTGGAATGATCATGAGTTATCTAAAATGATTGGACATGATGTTCCCTTTGCTATGTGTTCGGATCAGGATGGGAGCATTGGCAAAGCGTATGGCATCTATGATGAAGACAGCGGTATTGAGACACGAGGCCGGTTTATTATCGATCCGGATGGTGTTATACAAGGATTTGAGGTTTTGACTCCGCCGGTAGGCAGGAATGTTAAAGAATCAATTCGTCAAGTACAGGCGTTTCAGTTGGTTCGAGCCTCCGAAGGTACAGAGGCCACACCGTCCGGCTGGCGGCCTGGCAAACAGACTCTCAAACCGGGACCTGATCTTGTGGGCAATGTATGGAAGGTATGGAAGGTCGAAGAGGCATTTGATGAGTAGCATCTGCGAGTTGGTGGACGAATTACCCCAAAAAATAAAATACCAATGATGGAATTCCACCATCCTCGTCGAATATTGCGTGTTAAAGTCAATCAGGTTTTTTAGTATTGGCTGCCCATAAAAAATAGCACAGGAAGGAGGGCTTGCTTTGCCGGATTTTGGACAACCTTTTTCGGGATTGGCGAAAGATCGAAAGCTAACGCAACCGGAGCTTGTCAGAGCAATTCGCTTCATGGTATCTGCAGAATATGAAGCCATCCAGCTTTATATGCAGCTTGCGGAATCTACAGATAATCCATTGGCGATAGCAGTATTGAAAGACATTGCCGATGAAGAACGGGTTCATGCTGGAGAATTTTTGCGTCTTCTTAAAGAACTAGATCCTGATGAAGAAAAATTCTATGCCGAAGGAGCAGAGGAAGTCGAAGAAGAAATCGAAGCCTTAAAGAACAAATAACATGAGCAGGGGGGCGTTATAGCCCCCCTCAGCTTAGTCATCAGATTGCTTCCGCTTAAACGCGGATTTTTTATTGGGCAAATATCTTATTAAGATCTACGCCATATCGCAATATCATCCGAGCATTTGGACCCGGCCAATTTAAAGGATAAATAAAACAATGGAGGTTAATGCTGGTAGCCCTTTGGCGGTGTTGCTCATATGATATAGCATTATTAATTCAAGGGGCTGATTGTAATGGCGTTGCTTTCACTGCTGCCAAATAATGATGCATATGTTTCGGAATGGTATCCGGAACAAAATTTCGGAACCAGTATCGCTCTTTTTTGCGGCCAATTTACGCAAGCAGGAGATGCATATAGGTCGTCATTGAAGTTTGATTTGAGCACTCTGCCATCAGACAGTACTATTAATGCCGCCGAACTTAACTTATACATGTATCGAAACGAAACAAGCGCTACTGGCGAATATATCTCGGTTTTACGGCTATTAAACAACTGGGATCAAGAAAGTGTCACATGGAATGATCAACCACCTTTCAATCCCAGCCCTTTTAGTCCGATATGGGAGAGTGCCAAATACATTGATAGTTCAACCCCTTTAGGGCCGATAAGTATTGATATCACTGATTTGGTCAAGAGCTGGTTGGAGGGCTCGATCGTTAATAATGGTTTTATGCTGGTTGGCAATGAATTATCCAATAGCCTGGTAGGATTTTATAGCACTAATCACCCGTACAGTACGGTTTGGCCCCATTTAAGTATTAATTTTACACGGGGCAGAATAAATATTCACAATACAGAGCAGAAGACAATCCCTATCCCTCCTGAACCTGTGGGATCAACCCCGATTCCTCTAGGCTCAAGAGAATGCGCTACCTATATGGTATGTAATGCTTCATCGTCGCTTAGTGTCGAGGCCAAAATTCAGGTGGGATTTGATAATGATCCGGATGGCCTATTCTTTGATGCTGGAGAATGGGAGAGTTTAGCTCCGTGTGGAACAGACCGAGAAGCTATAGTTTTGTCTACTGCAGTAGCTGCTGAGTATTCCCGAGTGATACTAAGAGGAGCGGGTGGAGAGACTGTTTGGATTTATCCTCGGACCAGGGAACTCTAGAGGTTCTGGAAAAACCTGTAGAGTATTTCGGAGCAGGCTGTCCTGACTAAAACCGCCAGGCGGTACTGCTCATTGATATGGAATGTGTTTCATGCTGTAAGCAGAGGGGTGAGCAATTGAATCAACCAATAAAGCTAGGGAGTTCTGCTCTGATGGACGTCATCAGTCAGGCTCTATCGCATAACAACCCCCTGTCCATTGTATCAGTAGGAGCTACTGAGGCCTTTACAATGGCCCAGTATTCAATTTTTAACGAGGAAGAAATCCTGCGTCACCCGGAAGCAGTAGTTGCCAACTGGGGTTTTAAGGAAGGCTTTTGCCACCGTGGAATACGCTTTCCCAATATTGAAGCCCGGGATGAAGCAATAGAAGCTGCAAGAAAGGCTGATATTATCGGCTATAATACCATTGTTGAACCGGCCTGCCTCCTAGCCGAGAAGGTTCTTGCACTAAATAATATTAATCCAGCCATGGTTTTTGAGGCCCACTTGAGACGGGTTATCATGTTTTCCCAAAAGGAAAAGTTTATTTGCATGTTGAAAGGTAAAAAACTTCTATTAGTAGGTTCTCAAACACCGGAGATAAAAAGAAAAATTGAAACCAAATATCTCCGCTCATACCAGTGCGAGATCGTAGGGGCGATAAGCATCAGCGATTATGGTGAAATAAAAAAGGCAAAAGAAGATATTATAAAATACGATTTTGATGTTTGCTTACTATCAGCCGGTATCAACGCACTTATCCTGGCGCCCTACATATCCGGATGCATGGGTAAAGTGGCCTTCGATATCGGCTCTGGAATGACCAGCATGGTGAGCGAAAGAATTGTTATGGATGAGTGGATAGCCCGTATTATCGGCATTAAAAACATTATGAGAATGTGAGAGTTATTTTTGAGGCTTTTGAAGTCCTCAGAACTGCGAATTACCGACTATATATTGATATCCTGCAGCCAGGACCAGTTTTCATTAAACCAGCAAACTGTTCTTTTTAGCCCTTCCTCTATACTTATTTCGGGACGCCAGCCCAGCAAGCGGTTGGCTTTTCCGATATCTGATAAGGTTTCTTTAAGGTCGGCTTTGTGAAACTCCTCCAAATTGACATCTGCCTTTTTTGCTGTATAATTTTCCAAAATGTTTAGTATTCTATCTAATTGGATCTGGTGGCTGCCCCCTAAATTAATGAGCTCATATCCTTTCAGCGAGAGCGCTTTCAAAGTTCCCCTGGCAATATCATCAATATAGGTAAAGTCCCGACTTTGTGTTCCATCCCCGAATATTGTGAGAGATTCATTCTTCATTAATTTATGAATGAAAAGAAAAATGCTCATATCCGGACGGCCTGCCGGGCCGTATACGGTAAAATATCTGAGCACAGTTACGTCTATGCCATACAAATAATAGTAAGAATATGCAAGCGCTTCAGCTGCCTTTTTTGAGGCAGCGTATGGAGAAATTGGCTGGTTAACCGCTAAATTCTCTTGAAAGGGAAGTTCATGCCCGGCATAGAGAGACGAAGAAGAGGCCAGTATGAATTTTGAGACAGTATAAAATCGGCATAGTTGGAGGAGATTTACGGTCCCCATTACATTGGTTGAGACATATACAAAGGGATTTTCCATACTATAGCGTACTCCTGCCCGAGCAGCCAGGTTTATTACCGCCATAGGGTGATGCAGGTCGAAAACCAGATTTAAAGCGTCGTAGTTCTCAATATCCAGGTGGTAGAACTTGAAGGACGAGTTCCCTTGTAAACTGGTCAGGCGGTGTAGTTTTAATCTTCTATCGTAATAATTATTTAAATTATCAATTCCAATTACAAAATGTCCTTCTTCTAATAACATAGTGGCCACTCTGCTCCCTATGAAGCCTGCCACCCCGGTGACCAGCACTATATTCATCGTTATAACCTCCAATAATAACCCAGCACCCTATATTTTTGACCTAATAACACAGCTAAAGGAAGTCCAATAAAGCCCATTCCGACTACCGCAATCATTTCCTGCTGACATACAAAAGCGCTATAACTCGGAAACACTGATTTCCACCTCTGTTTCTGGTTCAAGATTTTATGATATTTTCAATAATAGCTGCCATTTCCATAGCCCTCTTGACCGTGGAATGACGGGAGTGAACCATTTCATATCCCTGCCTAGCAATTTTCAGCCTCTCCTCTTCATGATGAAGATAGTACTTCGCCTTTTCCTCAAAGTTTTGTTCTTCTATAGCCACGAAGTTAATACCGGGCTCAAATCCTAGATCCTTCAATTCTTTTGATTCAGATGCCATCAATAAAGTTTTGCATGCGCTTGCCTCAAAATACTTGGGAACCGGATATTGATATTTAGAATCACAGGTAAAGAAGATTTTGGCGCGGTTCAATTCCCGGGCGTATTTCTCTCCAACAAAGGCATTCTCATCATCCTCAAAATTTCTACAACCAGCATGCCACGGATACCACTGATAAAGGTATTTTGTTTTCCAGGGCGGCAAGGATTTGGCCCATTAATTGTGCTGAGTTCAGTAAATTTGGTGCTGGCATTCTTTTATACCCCACTGACTTATTTTTGCTTCTATTGTATGCGTGCAATTGGGCCGGGGTTATTGTATTACCAAATAATGTTAGGGGCCTTTTGGCAATCACATCGCCTGAAGACCTGGCATATTATTCCTTAGCAGACTGCTAGTCATTTTTAATCATAGGGAGGCTTTATGATGCTCGTAGTCAATTTGCGCAGGGGGAATAACGTAACAATCGAGGAAGGGGTCAGCCTGGGAAGCAATATCACAATATACGATAATGTGACTATTAAGAGCGGAGCAAAAATAGGGGATAATGTGGTCTTGGGATATTATGAAGGTGACTGCCCGAAAGATGAAACGGAAATATGTGAGAATGCCCAAATAAGGAGTGGAGCCGTAATTTATCATGGATGTAAGATTGGCCCCGAATCGTCAGTGGGGCATAATTGTGTTTTAAGAGAACGAACCATAATTGGCAAAAAGACCTACCTGGGAAACCTAACCGCGTGTGAGGGGGACACCATTATAGGGGATTACTGCGGCATTCATTCGCAGAATCATATAACAAAATACTGCAACATTGGAGACCACACCTTTATAGCTCCATTTTTTATCGGGGCTAATGACAATGCCATTGCTTTTCATCGGCAGGGACACGGTCAAAATATGAAAGGATTTTCAACCGGGCGGGGTGTGCGAATTGCAGTTGGAGTTACGGCGGTGCCGGGTGTCCACTTTGGTGAAGGCTGCGTAGTCGGCGCTGGCAGCCTGGTCACCAAAGATGTTCCTCCTTATACGCTGGTCACGGGTAGACCGGCCAGAGTTGTAAAGCAACCCAAAATTGATCTTCGGTCCCCAATTATTCGGGATTGATCGCAATATGGTCATGGACTTGATTATTGGCACTTTTGCTTAACAGTACTGCCATCTGAAGGGCTTTTAACCCGTCTTCGCCGTTGGCTCTGAAGGCTTGCCGCTTCTGGACGGATTCGGCAAAAGCGGCAAGCTCCAGCAGCAGCGGCTCGCCTCTTAGTATATGGAAACGTGTCATGTTTCCTTCGCTCATACCGCGAAAGGAATTAAGGCTTTCCCAAGTCCCGATGGAGTAATTATTTTGAAAAAAATATAGATCCTGAGTCAAGAGGTCGGCAACTAGCATGCCCTGCTCCCCATTAACTACAACTTCTCGAACCTTTGCCGGACTAAGCCAGTTCTCTATCAAAATCCCTATGATCCCGTTGGAAAAGCGCAAGGTACTTACAGCTAAATCTTCATTTTTTTCATGTAGATATCGGGCTGACTCGGTCCATGATCTTGTTATATCGGCTTCAGTTAGATAATGCAGTATGTCAATATCATGGGTAGACAGGTCCAGCAGCACGCCGACATCTTTTATTCGTTCTGGGAATGGACCGATTCGGCGAATAGTAATCTGAAAAACTCTCCCCAGTATTCCTTGGACTATTCGATTCTTCATCTCATTAATAACCGGATTGTATCTCTCGACATGACCAACTCCTAGAATTACGCCCATTTTTCTGGCCAGAGCAATGAGTTCACAGCCTTCCTCAACACTAGATGCCAACGGTTTTTCTACCAGGATATGAATGCCGC
Source organism: uncultured Syntrophomonas sp. (assembly GCA_964635975.1). Taxonomy (GTDB): domain Bacteria; phylum Bacillota; class Syntrophomonadia; order Syntrophomonadales; family Syntrophomonadaceae; genus UBA5314. The sequence goes on along the minus strand of CAZWPO010000012.1, from coordinate 47,750 downwards.
ATCCTATTACTTCTTTGGCTATGGGAAAATGGAGACTGGTGGGTGCGACTAAAGAGATGAGGTCCAGATCTTCCTTTTCAATCATTTCCCGGTAGTCTGCATAGCCATCTATCGAAAAAAGAGAAGTGCTGCGATTCAGGGAATCAAGATCGGGATCGGCAATAGCCACCAGCTTTACATCGTTTAGCTCTGAATAAATACGTATGTGGTTGCGTCCCATAGCTCCTGCGCCGATAACGCCTGCCTTTAATGTGGATATTTTCTCTGCCATTTTTTTCACTTCTTTCTGTCAAATGATTCTATAACCGTTACAACAATTGTATTAAGATCCCGTTGGGTGAGTCCGGGGTGCACCGGAAGGGAGAGAACTTTCTGGCATAATTCTTCAGCCACCGGCAGAGGGAGAGAAGGACTTCCGGCAAAGTCAGTTTGCTTATGCACTGGCAATGGATAATATACACCAGTTCCAATACCACTGGACTGTAGTACATTCAATAATTTATCCCTAACGTCAGTCTGGATGGTATATTGATTGAAAACATGACGAGCTTTTTCAGGAATCAGCGGACATGATACGTATTGATTAAGCTTTTCACTTAAATATTGAGCATTATGAATCCGTTTTTTTATAAACGATTCTAATCTGAAAAGCTGGGTCAATCCGATAGCGGCATGTATATCGGTCATGCGGTAGTTAAAGCCCAGATCTGTATAATTGTATCTGGATTTCATACCTTGATTGCGCAGTATTTGGGCCTTTTCGGCAATTGCTGCATCATTAGTTGTCAGCATGCCGCCTTCGCCGGAGGTTATGTTCTTGCTGGGATAAAACGAGAAGCAGCCAGTTCCGAAGGAACCGACCTTTTGATTATTCCATTCCGCGCCATGGGCCTGGCAGGCATCTTCAATGAGTACTAAATCGTTCTGGACTGCTATCTTAGAAAACTGGTCCATGTCAGCCGCCAATCCAAATAAGTGGACAGGGATTATGGCACGGGTTCTGGAGCTTATTGATTTCTTTACTAATCCGGGATCGAGATTAAATGTTTGGGGATCTATATCGGCAAACACCGGTGTGGCACCAACATAGCAAATGGCATTGACAGTAGCAATAAAGGTAAAAGGGCTGGTAATCACCTCATCGCCAGGTCCGATTCCGTGGGCTAAGAGCGCCAGGTGCAGGGCAGTGGTTCCTGAAGAAGTGGCTACCGCGTACTTTACCCCGCAGTATTTCGCAAAAGCTGTTTCGAATTGCTGTACTACCGGCCCTTGGGTTAGCATTCCTGAGTTAAGCACTCGAAGGACAGCTCTTTTTTCGGCTTCACCGATCATGGGCTTAGATATGTTGATCATAAGTATGCCTCCCAGGTCTATGAATCAGAGATCATTGATATTGCTTAAGAATACCGGCAATCATATCAAGCAATTCTTGTGCCCTTTTTCTTGTTGAATGCCGTGTTTGAACCATCTCATAACCCTGCTGCACTATAGCCATACGTTGGGCTTCATGCTGCAGATAGTACTCGGCCTTCGTCATAAAATTGTATTCGTTTATGTCAACATAATGGACCCCTGGGATAAAACCCAGATCGCCAAGTTCGCTGCAAACCGGGGCCAAAAGTAGGGTCTTGCAGGCAAGAACTTCGTAATACTTGGCTAATGGGTATCCCCAGACAGAACCGCAGGTGAGAAAAATTTTAGCCCGATTTATCTCGCGGGCATATTTTTCGTGCACATAAGCCTGGTCATCATGGTTGAAAAAACGATAACCTGGATGTTGGTGATATATAAAGCCGGTGACATTCTTCATACGGTTAAGAATTTTATAGCGCAGTGGATACACGCGGGGATGAACTGCGCCCATCATTAAATAGTCGATTTCTTTATTCAAACCATAATCCTTGAAAATGTTAGTATTTACATGATGCGGCAACCAGCAAAGCCGGTTCGTGTGATTGGGATACCACTCGTAAAACTTATCTCTGCCGATAGAAAAGATATGCTGTACCTTATCCTGGCCCAACGATCTATTTCTCTCTGGAATTTGGTAATGCAGATCGTGCAATGCAGCGGCAAAAGGAATAGACAGGCCCGACAGGCCGGTAATTTTAGGCGAGTTGGTCTCCCCGTACTCATTGATAAAAATGAAGTCCGGGACAAAGCCCAGCTCGCTTAAAATATCTTGAATATCGCCGGATTGATACCATACTGTCAAATCGGTAAGTCTCGACAGTTCTTCAAGCAGATAGTGGAAATTTGGTGTTAGGTGATGTTTGAAATCGCCGCTGGTAACCAGTAATTTCATTGCTTGTTTTCCTTTCTTTGATCCAACTACATGTTCATCAGATTTTCTAAACCGATTACATCATTGATAAATGAATCCAGAACTACCTCCCCGTCTATCAGAGATTTGATCCCCCAACCGATGTCAAATGCCACTGCCCCGCAAGTTTCTGCCGCAAAGGGTGCTAATATAAGCGCATTTACCCCGGCTCCAAGTAGACAAAGATCAAAATCGTGTTTGCAAATCTGTTCTTTCACATCTGGAATTTCGTCATATTCGTAAATGCTAATGGCGCCAACAATATTAAAATCCAATTTATCTAAATACTTTGCCTCCATAGCATCTTTGGCCTCAGGGGCGAGAGAACCGACCAACAGGACATTTCTCCCTTGGAGGATATTTGCAAACTTGGCCTGCTGCGAAAACATAATGACCCGCCTGATATTTGCCTCAAATATTACCTCGGGTTCAATCAGATACGCTGAAAACACTTTTTCGGTAAACTGTTTAGCCCAGGGTTCGATTAAGTTGTAACCTATAATATCAGCCTTTCTTGCCGCAGCCACTGCGTCATCACGGGCGTCAATATTTGGGAATCTGACACCCCGGTGTAAGAAACCAGTTTTGACGGCTCGATTGGCATTGTAAGCCTCGCGATGATTCATGAATTCTTCTTCTGAAAATATAGTGTACTGAGCCATGATAAAGGCTTCAGTTTGACCAACTGAGACTATTGATAAGGATCTCTTTTCATTTAGTGCAATTTCAATGGCATCCATAAGTTCAGATGAACTCAAAGGTTTTTTATAATCCTTTTTCATAAACTTCACCTCCTTTGTTTGGTTGATTGTCTTTAAAACAGAATATTCATGATCCAAATTTATTGCTAATAATTTCCTTGTAAATTTAAACCAAAGGGCGCTAAGCTTTGGATTGAATGTATGAAGATTATTGACTGGATCAACTTTGCTTCATCGAAAATAACTGAGAAACACAAGCATTATTCTGAGAAAAAAGACAATTGATAAATATTGGGATATGGTATGCTCAAAGTATGGCGATGATGAAAGGAGAGTTTTCGTGGCTATTATTAAGAATGTAATGGAAATGACATGGGTTGATCTCGATAAACTCGACAAGGCAAAAACAGTATTGTTTGCCACCGTGGCCCCGATTGAGGAACACAGCCACCACCTGCCTCTGGGCACGGACATCTATGAAGGGGAACAGTGGAGGGCTGATGCGACAGCTCTTTTAGTGGAAAAATTGCCTGAATATAATTTTCTGCATCTGCCTCCTTTACCAATTGCATGCGCGGGAGTTACAGCGTTGCATGGAAACATATATTTTGCACAACTTACAGTCCGGAATGTTCTTTGCGAGCTATTGGAAAGCCTTGCAGCCTGGGGAATCTCCAATATTGTCGTTATTGCTTCACATGCCGATCCCCGGCATTTAATTGCAGTAGAAGAGGCTTGCTCTGAAATCAATAAAAGACACGGTATACGCGCTTTTTCGCCGATGGGAGCAATATTTTCGGCGCCTGAACTTGGTATTGACACAAACCGACCTGAAGAGGTAAGCCGAATGATTGAACTATATCCAAACGATTTTCATGCCGGTTGGATCGAGACATCAAACATGCTGGACATTGACAGTTCCATAGTGAGCAATGAATACAGAAACCTGCCAGATGCTTTGATTGAAGCAAAAGATTGGTCTTCCCCGGATAGAGTGCTTGCAGAAATGAGTAAGTATGGACACCTGGGTTATCCGCGGTTGGGGAACAAAGAGTTAGGAGCTTTACTCAATCAAAACGTAGCTCAATTGCTTGCGGAAGCAGTAATGGCCTTTATCGGAAGAAAGGATTACGAGAAATACGAGCATCATTTTTTATTTACGAATCCCTTTTTTAGAACTGATTTGTCAGATGTATCAGAATAACTGGTCGATAAAGTCTGCGAAGATCGGGGGGCTTATCGGATGTCTGATCTGGGACAATACATTAGAAGTTTAGAGTTGGCACATCCTTTGCGAGAACCAATTATTAGGACCATAATAGAATCATTGCGTCTTCCCGAAGGAAGTGTTGGTTTGGATGTAGGTTGCGGAATCGGATCAAACACATTACTTCTCGCTGAAGCAGTGGGACCTGACGGGCACGTTACAGGGATCGATATATCCGACGATGTCTTGGACAGAGCACGTTATTTGTCATCTGAATTATATGTAGGAAATGGGATCGTGTTCAAAAAGGGTGATGCATCTCAACTTCCATTTGAAGAAGACACTTATGACTGGGCCTGCAGCATGGATTTTGCCGGATACGCTCCTCTGGATCCCATAGTTTTACTAAAGGAGATGGAACGGGTTGTGAAACCAGGAGGACGAGTTTTTATTATGATGTGGTCTTCGCAAAATCTGCTGCCCGGATTCCCAATGCTGGAGGCCAGGTTGAATGCTACCTCTTCAGGAATCGCTCCGTTAAAAACAGTCATGAATCCCGAGCATCATATGATGCGTGCTTTAGAATGGTTTAGCCGTGCGGGCTTAAACGACCTGCACGCTCGGACTTTTGTTAGAGATATCTGCCCTCCCTTAAGTCCAGAAATACGAGCTTCATTAAGTGATCTTTTTAACATGCGTTGGGGAGAAGTTGGGTCAGAAGTCTCGCCTGAAGTTTGGGCGGAATATCAGCGTCTGTGCCATAATGAGTCGCCTGATTTCATCTTGAATATTCCATATTATTACGCATTCTTTACATATTCTGTGTTTTGCGGAAGGGTGGGTTAGATTAGAACGGCTAACAATAAAGTTACCTCGCTTTATGTTCCCATTGCCTAGGAACGAATATTTTCTACTAAACCAGTAAGAGCTAATTGAAGATTGGGCCGGTTGCTGGGCAAGTTAACAATGAAGTACAGCCCATTTTCATTTGATGAAATAGTACTAAGGAGTAACCCCGTTTTTACAGGAGGTTACACGGATGTTGGTGAAAATCCCGTAAATATTTGCATTTTCAGGAACTATAAAGTATACTCTTTGTAGCCTAATAGCCTGTGGATAAACTGACCTTCCTGATTGCTTCAAGTTGGGGGAGTAAAGAATGACAGAATATTCCCTCGATATTAGCGATAATAATTAGGAGGTTTTTTATGTTTTCTGACAAAATTTTAACGTGCAAAGATTGTGGAAGTGGTTTTGCATTTACTGTCGCCGAACAGGAATTCTATGCAGAGAAGGGTTTTGAAAATGAGCCCGGAAGATGCCCGGAATGCCGTTCCGCTCGCAAGGCACAAATGAGAGGAAATCGTGGTTACGGTCAATCTGACCGCCAGATGTATGCGGCAGTTTGCGCTACATGTGGGAAAGAAACGAGCTTACCTTTTCAGCCTAGCGGTGATAGACCGGTTTACTGTAGAGACTGTTACAAACCCCAATCTCGAAGAACCAGTTGGTAGACAGGGGAGTGTTATAATTGCATGTAATCGTTAATTGGGGTGGCCGCGTGAAATACGATCTGGATAGAATTTATAATTTGGCCCAGATGCTGAAAAATAGTGGCTGCGAGGTTTCTTTCGTAGAGAAAGACCCCAACCGCAGTCATTGGCTAAAGGAGCATTTAGGCTCTAATAAAATTCACAAATAAATAGCTTGCCAGGGGCATAGAAGAAAAATAGCCAGGGGGCAGTGAGTGAAATACTAATGTTTCAACACAGCCCCCTGTTTATTTTCTGGATTAACGCAGTGGCAAAAATAATGAGCTGTGCATTAAAAAGTAAAGCAAAACCTGAATCACGCCTGGTCAAGTATTTTGGAGAGACAGCTGGAGTTGGAAAGATAGCCTTGTTAAGGCTGAAATGACTGAGGATTATTCAGAAGTCATGAGGACGTTTTGAAGGCAGTGCATTTTTCTTGTCTCCATTTGCATCGAAAGAGGATTCAGGCCAAATGTGAAGAAGATTGGATTATTAACATCTAACTGGATGGTGAACTAGTGGGAGCAATATCCAAGCATAAGACAAAAATGCTTTTAATCCTTCTGATCCTGGTTATCTATGGCGCTTATCGCTACTATTCAGGAGTTTCGGTGGAATACCTTCAAGTTCAAGAGCAGGAGTATTATCCTGCCCTTGAGTTAAGTGGGGAGATAATACCTCTGAAAGATGCCACTTTATCTTTTCCTGCTGAGGGACAGGTTGTGGAAATCGCGACAAATGAAGGAGACAAGGTAGATTCAGGTCTAATCCTAGTGCGCCTGGACGACCGACAGGCTGTATTGGCGGTACAGTTAGCCCAAGCCGATGTCCAGACAGCCAGGATAAACCTTGAAAAAGGGCAGACTATTGACAGAGCCGAAGCCGCGGCCGACAGTATTAGGGCAGACGAAGAGGCCAAACAGGCGGCAAAGACCCTTGATCGGATGCGCAGTCTAGCCTCTGCCGGAGCCATTTCTCAGGAAACCCTTGAGGCAGCAGAGAAAGAGGCTCTGGTAAGCCAGGAAGAGGCTTCTCTGGCACGGGCTAAAGCTGATTCGTATCAGCCTGATGGGAGTAGCATAAAGCTGTTAATGAATGAAGTTGCCAAGAAAGAGCTGGCACTGCAGGATGCACGATTAGACCTTGACAAGTGCTATATCAAGACTCCGTTTGCCGGGACGGTTTTGAAAATATACGCGAAGCTCGGTGAACTCGTACAAAAGGACCAGGCGGCAATTTGGATGGGAGCAGAATCCGTTACCAGAATCCATCTTAAACCCGATCAGCAATACCGCGAGATCTTAACCAAAGGAATGCCGGCCAAAGCGTGGCTTCCCGGAGCTCCACAGAAAATCTGGCCCGGAATAATAACGGCAATTGAACCGGCTGCTGATTCGCGATTAGGAATACTAAATGTTTATGTGGATTTGGATGAAAGCCCATTGGAACTAAATCCGGGGCGTCTGGTAGAAGTTCAATTAATGGATTCGTATCCCTCCCGGGCTTTCATAGTGGGAGACCGCTGGTTGAGCAGTCAGAACGGAACGACCGGAGTATGGCTCTACCTTGAGGGGAGGGCTCATTTTACCAGCATAGCTGTTCGCAGCCGTACTGAACAAGGAGCCATCATCAGTCAGGGCCTGAAAAATGATGACATAATTCTGATGCCTGATGGAATAAGTGAAGGCCTTAAAGTCAGGTTGGGCGGAAAAGCGGAGAAGTAAACTATGGGGAGACGATTAAGATTTGAACTGCAGGTTGCAGTACGCTTCTTACTGGAAAACCGGGGACAGACGGTGCTCATTCTTCTCGGTATAGCGGTGGGGGTTGCCGTAATGGTTTTCCTTACCGCTCTTATTGATGGCTTGCAGGCCAATTTGATCGAGAAAACGGTCGGGCGTTCACCACACATCACAGTTACCCGGGATTCTTCACCCGTGGGCTTAGTTAGGCCTGCTGATTCCTCATCAAATGTTGTTACCATAGATGCCAGCAGCAAAGATAATAATCCCATTGTTGACTGGGTGGTGATTACCCGGGCCCTTCGTCAAGATACTAGAATAAAGGCCGTGCTTCCGGTTCTTGATGGACCAGCCCTCATCCGTCACGGGGCCAGATCTCAAAGTATCGCCCTGCGTGGTATGAACATGGAAGAAGCGGAACAGCTTTATAAGATAGGTCAGAGCATAGTACAAGGGACCAACCAACTCCAACCGGGTACGGTGCTAGTCGGTACCAAGCTGGCCGAACAGTTAAATTTGTCGGTGGGAAGCCCGGTTATCCTGGAGACAACCGGCAATGATCCCTTCACAGCGAACGTTGCAGGTATTTTTGACCTGGGGCTGGAAACCTTAAACAACCGCTGGGTCCTGGCAGAGCGCCAGAGGGTTGGCTATCTGCTGGCTCTACCTGACCGGGTATCTGAGATAGAAATTCAGGTCAATGATGTTTTTCAGGCAAGCATCATTGCCAGGGAGTGGGCAGCTCGCCTACCTGGATATAAAGTTGAGAGTTGGCAGGAGACCAATGCTTCACTTCTATCAGGTTTGCAGAGCCAGACCAATTCCAGCTATACTATCCAATTTTTTGTATTATTAGCTGTAACCCTGGGAATCAGCTCGGTGCTCGCTATTAGCGCTGTTCAAAAATCTAAACAGATCGGAATATTGAAGGCAATGGGGATTAGGACTGATAGTGTATCCCGCATATTCATAATCCAGGGAGCCATACTGGGCATTACAGGTGACGCAGCCGGCAACCTCTTGGGAGCTCTACTGGCCAAGCTCTTTATTGTTTTTGCCAGCTCCGGTGTTAGTTTTGATCTTTTATTCAAACCCCTGACTATGGCCGTTATCAGCCTGATAACGATCTTTGCAGCGATTGTTGCGGCCTACCTACCTGCCAGGCAGGTGGCAAGATTGAATCCCATTGAGGTAATACGTAATGGATAAGCCCTTGATAGAAATTTGCGGAGTGACCAAGGTATTCAATGAGCCGGTTATTACTCAGGTGCTTTTTGGTATAGACCTGCAAATCAAGAGGGGGGAATTCTGTTCTCTGGTCGGGGCTTCAGGCTCGGGAAAAAGTACCCTGCTCAATATTATAGGCGCGCTTGATCGACCCACCGATGGCAGGATTAAATTTGACGGGATGGATATCGGTGTATTGGATGACAATGAGCTGGCCTATTTTCGAAACCAGAGCATCGGTTTCATTTTCCAATTTCACTTTCTGCTGCCCCAGTTTACAGTTTTGGAAAATGTCCTCATTCCTCATTCGATCTACCATGGTTACGCCGATAAAGCAATTCGAATGAGGGCTGAGGAACTGCTTGAAAGGGTGGACATGAGCCACCGCCGGGACAACAAAAGCAATGCTATTTCTGGTGGAGAGCAACAGCGTGTGGCCATTGCCAGGGCTCTTATCAACCAGCCTAAGGTTGTCCTGGCAGATGAACCCACCGGCAACCTCGATTCCAATAATGGCCTCCGTGTTTTTCAACTTCTCCGGGAGATTAACCACGAGTATCAGACCACTTTTGTTCTGGTAACCCACGATCGGCGTATTGCATTAAAATGTGACCGAACTATCGAATTAAGGGATGGCCAGGTAGTCTGTGATGAAACGATTGAACTTTAATATTGCATAATACCAGGCTAATAGTATCGGACTAATTCTGTGACAATACATCCAGGCGGGTTAACACCCAGTCAAAATCGCCACTAGTAACGACGCTACCGCAGTATTCGCACTCACCGGAAGCATTAATACTGACATTGGCCCCGCAGTTGGGACAGGTATTAACCGTAGTGCCTTCGCCGATTCTGGTTGGAACCCCTTTCTTGCGAGACATGCTTAGAATGTATTCCATTATTATTTCTTGCTTGGGATCGCCCTCAATGACTTTTTTCGTTGCATCATCTTTTACATAATCCCTTATTCTAGCTTTGAGATATACATCGAGAGTTTCAATTTCACCATGTTCTCGATAATTGTCCAGCGCCGTTTTTAAAACAGCAATATCATCAACTACATTGGTTGTGTTGCTGTCGATAAATTCCTGGAGCTGGCGCTTGTGCATGTTAAAGAGTTCATCTGATTCAAAAGGCCGGACCTTCTTCCAGTCCTTGGATTCCCAGGCTTCCTGTAGTTGAACATAGATATTGCTGACCCTGGCCATGAACTGTTCTTCATTAAAATCTGGATCGCGCTCCTTTAAGGCGGTAAGATCCACATCGTGGGACTGGTAGAGGTCCGCGGCCGCCCCGGATTCTATTCTATTCTTTTTCTTGCATAAAAAAATGACCAGGATGATTATACCGGCCAATACGGCAAGAAGAGGGAGGCCGAAGACTAGAGCCAGAGCGGCAGCTGCCCAGCCGGCACTTTTTGAAGCCGCAGCAGGTGAACTGGAGCTGCCTGTGTAAGCGCCGGATGAGTTGCCAGCATAACCAGAAGTGGAACCTGGGGATGAAGAGCTAGATCCCTGGCTTGAGGAAGAAGATGAGCTTGGATTGGAGCTGCTGGAAGTCCCTGATTTTGAACTGGAGCTGCTGGAGGTTCCTGATTTTGAACTGCTGGAACTACCGCTCGATTTTGAGCTTTTGGAACCAGATGAATGGCTGGTGCTATTTCCAACTCCAGAGTAGGCGGTAGATGTAAAAACGAATGTTAGCATGGTCAACAGGGACAATATCGCCAGCAACTTATTGTTTCTACTCATCATGGATTCCCTCCGATCGAGTTTATGCCAAGGTACTATCGACTGTACAGCGACAGGCCAAGGCGGGCCATAGCTTCCATATCTGCAGGCTTCTCCAGGCCAAGCGGTAGACGAACTATTGTATTCCCAGGAGATATGCATATTGACGGCCATGCTTTTGCATCGGAGAAATAGGCAACAAAATCTGAAGCTTGCCCAAGTAAATCTAAGGCTTTATCAGGGTCATCCGCATAGGCTTCATACCGGTCCGATAAAGTTGAAATGCCGGTTATATCAACAGAATGCAGTTCGTTTAAATCGATATCTATGCCGTTTTTGAGCAAAAGCGCCGCCTTTATTTCCCGGGGGACAGGAACCGAACTGCGCTGCATCAAGAGCAGCGTCATATTACCCCACGGCATCTGCCAGAAAGTCTGCTCGCTCATACCTGACTGGTCGATTTCCATGCGCATCCGGGCTTCCATCAGCCAGGTCTTGCCGTCCGTCAGGCTCCCGGAAAGGCGGTATAGAATATTGCTCTGCTGCCTGTCATCGCCCAGTTTATATACTTCTGAACCGGCTTCGTACTTCCAGCCGTTCGCTTCTGCAAGGCGGTTTCGGGTTTTATGCCCCCTATCCTTGCCCGCAGTTAACCACCAGGCCATGCCGCCCAGAACTGCCAGGAACAACAGCGGTATTAAAATATCGCTCGCCTGCATCCAATTCTCCCCCCTAATTCCTATTTGAATTTCAGAGTATTTAAGATGCCTTTTATAGTTTCGTTTTTGTCATGATCAGGACCGGCAGCTTGCACAGATACCAGTTGCCCGTTCTTCATGCTGAGATAAGATGTTTGATATACTGAGGCCGCCGTATAGGTGGTCTTCCAGAACCTCATACCAAAGATGTCAATTTGTTCGGGCTGGGTTCCGTTGTACCGCTTGGAGTTGCTTTCGGTTTGGCCTTTGTCTTCTCCGGCTGTCATATTGTATCCACGGATATATACCTGAACTATGTCACTTCCTTTGTACATTTGTACGCCGCCGTCGATCTTTACACTTTCCCAGCCCTTGGGAACTAGTATAGTAAAACCTTGAGCGTCAAAAGTGCTGCCCTCTATAGAGGGGACACTGGCCTGATTGGCCACGCCGCCCGGAGAGCCGCTCTGAGAGCACCCCAGTATGGAAGTTAAAAATACAATAAGAAGCAGAGAGGGAATTAGTCCTGGTCTTCTCATGACAGCACCTCCCTATTTGTACATGTTTTCCATCAGTTTCTCGGCCAATTTTTTACCAAGTTCCACCTTGTCAAATTTGCTGTAGGTTTTGGGATTCCAGTCTACTCTTATTACCGTTTCACCCTTCTGAACCACAATCGCTGATGCTCCAGTAGTAAAATCGCAGATGTATGCCTTGTCTCCAATATTGGGCACTTCTTTTACCGAATCCTTAACCGCGAATCCTTTGGTGCTCTCGAATTCTTTGCTTCCACCGTTTACGTATGCATAGAATCCAATCTTGGAAAAGTCTTTGCCGGCAACCGTATACCCGCAGGATGGTTTGCCAGCCTTGGCATTGCTGCCAGCTTCTGGGAAGTAAGTCATCGTTTCCCCGACGATTGCTCCAACATCCTGTGCCGATATGGCATCCTTCATTTCCCAACCCTGGGGTAATGATATTTCTTTCTTCCCTGATGTGGACGTGGTTGAGGAATTTGTCCCAGAACATCCAGCAAGTATAACCATAAGAAAGGTAGTCAGAACCAGTACCGATAGCATTTTAACTGACTTCATAGCATCTCCTCCTCGTTTTTGCAACTCGTTGCATATTAATCAGAAGCGCAAGCGCACTACTGTTTAATATTATGGGGACCATCCTTGTTTAGATGCCAACCTCCTTCCTGACAAGAATAAATTTCTCCATACAATTCCGTCTCCACAAATATAACGGCGTGGTTTATGACTTCAGACCAATTGCTGGCCGCACTGCAAAGCAGAAGGGGGGATCTGGTAAAACCGCCATTGCCGGACCGCTCCTTCGTATCCAAGACAAGATATGGTAAGCTTTGCACTGCATTGATAAGCTATATCGTTGTCAATGTATAAATTCATTTAAAAAGCTAAATTCTGAAAAATATTAATGGTAGATATTTTGTAAAAAACACTTCCACAGGACAGAAATAACGACGGCTTTCGGAACTACAATCTTCTTTATTGTATTCACTGGCATTGGTTACAACAATTCACACCTGTCATCACTGCCCGGGTTACAGTTGTCACAAAGTTAGTTTAAAAAACCTGGGGCTAATACTGGCGTTCTGTCTGAATTACTCGTCTAATGGCAGCGTGGTTTTTAGAACAAATTCTGCTTGCGTGTCCATCTCCAGGCGCCCTCCTATTTTGAGTAGCTGCTGGCGTATCCCTTCCATACCTGTATTGAAGAAGAGTGGTCCGCCTGGCCTTATCCCATCGTTTTTTATCGTCATGCTTAGCTGTTGTGTGCCATGCGTGATATCCACATAAATATTTAGCGCACGCCCGTGTCTTACTGCGTTGGTTACGGCTTCACGGAGGATGCGACCTAATAAGGCATCATGACTAGATTGGGGAAGGTCGCCAGCGAGATGGATCTTGACTTCAATCAGGTCAAAAATATCTGACAGCGACTGGAACATTTCTTGGAAGCCCATTTCTTTTTCGCTAAATAAATCGTCCAAACTCTGATCCAGCAGTAAGGCTGAATTATGAATCCGCTGGTCGATTTCTTTTCTCTCACTGACTCCTTTATGTATAGCCAGGTCGATGGAGGAAGTAGCCAGGGTAAGACGCTGACCTAATATATCATGAGCCAGCTGGTTGATGCGGAGTTTTTCGGCTAAGGACGCAGTCTGGGAGGCTTCTTCAACTAAATTCGCAAGCCCGTTGTTCGCTTCTTCTAGTTCCACGTTGGCTTGTGCAGTTTCAAGCATTAATAAATAGGTTCTGGTGACTTCACTTGCGGTAATCATTTGATACGAACGATTTTTTACCAGGAAAGTCTCTTTATTAAACCAGAAAGCATTTCCACCTGAACTGAGCAGCAAGCAGCCATCAGGCGTAGACTGCACTTGATTCTGGACTGCCCTATCTTCCAGCTCTGTTTCCAGGGCTTTGACGTAGCCCGGTTCCGTCAATCCCAGGGTTTTAACAATCCGGTTCATAGCCGGATTGATAATCAGAACTTTGCCTCTGTGGTTGGCTATAAGCGCCCCGTAGACCATTGAATCAAAAATCGATTTTGGTGTGGCGGCAGTAATAGTACTTCTTGCCAAGCGTATAAGAGTCATAAAGGCCAGCGTAGAATATATGAGGACGGCCGAGGACGTAATCAACACCAAAGTATAATAGTGCTCTCCCAAGTATTTATCAAAGAATGGCAAGCGGGCAAGAAATAAAAGCATGAGCCCGAACTGAGAAAGCTTTGGATCCGTTGGCCCGCGGCGGGCTGCAAGTTCTGCTGATATAATTACGACCGGGACCAGCGGTGCGTAGCGCAGTGGCTCCGGGAATGCGGCCAATCCGGCTTCGATCGTTTTTATCTGTACGAAGGCAGCTTCGAGGGCTGTAAACAGGGTATAGAAAAGCTGGGCGGCAGGGAGCGCGATTCGTTTTAAGCGATCTGTAGCCGAAAACTGGTATAATACTGCTGCAATATGGAGCGACTGCACAGCTAGAGTAATAAAGAGAAGAATACTTAGCCCAATCAGTTGATCAAATGTGGCAAGATACAGTTTCATCTGTTTCCTCACCACCTATCATAAAACTTAACCTGATCAGCGAGCCATCATCATCATCCAGATGTTCAAATTTACCGTTGTACTTTTGCAATAATTCAAGGTCATATTGACCAAAGGATAAGCTGTGCGATCCATTTAGTTGTTCGATTTCCTCAACCAGGAGTGGCAGTCTGATGAAAAAGTTTATACCTGAATTATCCAATCTCAAGCCTAGATAAAGCGATAATCCGGGCAGCCCGACCACTAATTTCAAGGTGATGAACAGAGCTTCATAGAGTATCAGAGCTATTTCAGATGGCAGTCGGCCTTCCCCCTGAATCGAGAGATAGGAATTTATATTATAATTGTCAAGGTCTTTGAGCGTTTTTTTGAAAATGTCGCAGAGATAATTAAAATCGGCAGTTGGACTGTTGAGTGACATAATGCTGATACGCAGGCGGCTATGGCAGAAACCGGCCAGTAGCCGGGCATATTGCAGTTTGTGCAGCCAATTGGTCAAATTATCTTCATTTCCTATGCTGGTCATGCAGTGGTACAGCTCCCTGAGCTTGAGAGAAAGTGCCGCCTCCAGCCTGGCCATAGATTCAGCTTTTTCACGGGTGGCAGCCAAAAATGACTCCATATCATGCCGGCGCTTGAGCAGGCGGTTGATTTGTCTTAGGCCCTCCTGTTTTTCTGCCAGTACTTTGAACATTGCTTCCACTTCGCTTCTGTCTTCGAGAACCAGTGAATAACCCCCGGGAATTCGAGTTATCAAAGGATGAAATATCCTGCTGCTGTGAAGCTTAACTCCCGGGAAATTAAGGCCGGTTATATTGGCCGGCAGGGTCAGGAGCCCTTTAATATCGGAGGCGGACAGAGCAGCAGGTGTTTCAGCGGTAAACGCCATCATGGCCGCATTTCTGTAAATCCATTCTCCCGACTCGTTTAATGCGGCCAGGGGAACTTTGAATTCCGCGAGGAATGGTTTGATAGCGTAGTTGATACCCAGCAATCGGTCCCGGGCCAGAATCTCCATGAAAACTACAAATAACAGGATTAGCACAACCACAAAATCCAATTCGAAGAAAAAAGGCACTTTTTTTACGTACAGCAACGAAAAAGATAAGATGATAGTTGCGAAAAGCAGGACATAAGTGGCTTGCCTTTTTTTGTGCCGGCTGTATCCGAACCGCAACAGAAGCGCGACCCCGCTCACTATGTACAATGCCTGAAAGACCAACATGGTCCAGTATATCCACCCGTGTGAGTATTGTGCTCCTATATTTATCCTATCTGCTGGTAAAATGAGCATCGCCTGATGAAGATCATTGGTTAGCCCGGCCAGGGCAAAGAACAGTGCTGGCGCCACAAGTGCAAAAAGAACTGGCCCGGGGGGCATGCGTTCATAGACAAAGGCATAGCACATCCAGCACCACAGCGGGGCATATGCTGGTAGAGCGGTGTACCATAGATGCCAAATAAATATTTCCATATCATCCACGGTCAGTACTTTAATTAGTTTTAATATAAGCAGCCATAAGAGAAAAGCAGCGAAGGCGACAAAAATGCGCCTGACCAGGCCGGGAGATATACGCATATACATACTGGCGCTCCAGAAGATCAACAAAAAAAACATGAGCAAGGAAAAAAGCATCATTTCACTGCGGGATGCGAGCGAATAGAGATGGGTGAGCCGGACCTGCCTTTTCCAGGAGGCCTTCAGGTTAGAGGAAGTAGTAATCCACTGCCTGTGGTCCGTTATGGTGTAGAAAGAGGTAGGATTGGGCAGTTTGAGTGCGTATGCCAAATCGCTCCCCGCTGGGCAAAAACCAGCCAGACTCAATTGTTCCCGGCCCCTTTCGCTTTGTAAATAAGCTTTTAGGGCTCTATCGGAAGGGTTGGAATATCTGGATAGGGAAAGCCCGGCTTCTATTTTTAGCGATCCTTCTTCCGGGACTACGATGACATAATTGCTGCCCAGTTCCTTTTTTATTGCGGCGGCTTGATAATCCCACATAATAGCGACGGGAGCTTTGGTAAGCATCGCGTGATCAAATTGATAATCGTATCTTTCACCAGTATCGTATAGACGTCCAGCCTGGTGCAAAGTCCTGAAATAAGTTAAAGCCGGAGTCAGGTTGCCTTCATCACCACCCCGGGCCAGGGCGCAGGCGAGAATGGTACTTTGCCCCAGGGAAGTCTCATAATGAGAGATAGCGATCGGTACATCACTAGTCAACAGATCATGCCATCCCCGGATTGGCGGTGCGCGGCTTTGATCAACAACAAATACTACGGTGCATTCGTAATCAGGAGTCCACTTGCCATCGGTCCAGCCAGCCTCCTGCAAAGCCAGCCATCGGGACTGATCGAGCTGCACGATTCCATGGAAATCGGCTAGATGCAAGGCAAGCCGGTGGGCGTCTATTGTTGTAAGATTAACCGCGATTCCAGAATCCTGAATCACCTTATCAAGATTGGAAAAATAGTTTTCTTCTGTTAGAACCCGGGCTTTTTCATCATCGGCCCAGATTGTCTGAGGAAAAACAAAAGCCAGTGCCATTAGAAAAAATGCAGCGACAATTACACGCATAACAACTCCCCGGAATGAGAATTAATCTCCTAATGAGGCTTAACGATATTGTAACACAATCGTGACATGTATTTGACTGATAAAGGATTTATTGCATCCATAGAAAATATATTCCAATAGGTATATATTCTGCGGAGGAATGGGAGGGAAATTCCGATGATTCGTATTCTGATTATAGAGGATCAAATGCTGCTGTGTGAGACTCTTGTGGCGGCTCTGGCGGACAACCAGGATTTTGAAATAGTGGGCGCATCAGAATGCGCTGACCAGGCTCTTGAACTATGCAAAACTAAAAAACCGGATATAGTTTTGATGGACATATATACCCGCAGCGGAAATGGTATCGATGCAGCCAGGACAATTAAATCTGAGATGCAGCAAGTCAAAGTGCTAATTCTAAGCGCCTTTGGAGATGAAAACAATATTCAAAGCGCTATGGATGCCGGGGCTGATGGCTATGTGCTCAAGGATGTCCAACTTGAGGAGCTTGTATCAATTATCCGTGACACCATGAAAAAGTACCGAATATTCCCGGCTCAAAAGGAAGCGAGAAAGCCAGGCGGTCAAGTAAGGGCGGTTTTTTCCGATACTGAACTAAGCATTTTACACCTTTTATTGGAGGGAAAGAGCGCGCGTGAAATATCCGAACTCCTTTTTTTGAGCCACGGAACAGTGCGCAATTATATCTCCCGCATGCTTCTGCGCTATGGTTTTAAAGACAGACTGCAGTTAGTAATGTTTGCGGCCAGTGAAGGCTGCCTGGCAGGGGGGAGACAGTGAAATTTGGTGGCCAGTTAACCGGCGCGTTCATCTGACCTCATTTCCAACGAAGTTTTGGCAGATGGCAGGGCTATGTCTTTATAATTATTTGAAGGCGTGGGAAGGCGTGGGAAGGCGTGGGAAAAGGCGCGGGGACGGTTCTTGAAGGCGCGGGAAGGCGCGGGGACGGTTCTTGTGCCTTAAAAAAGCAACCAGTTAATGTAACTGAACGCATCGGGAGGTGCGGTTATAGATGCGGCTGCTGCTAAAACTCATGAGGAATTGTCTTCGAAGCGAAGAAGGCAAAGGCTTATTGCTAATTGAAGCTACTAGTGGTGGCGGGACCAAACGGTTCGGGTAAATCGACTATAGCTGAAGGATATATTGATCAATTCGGAATGAAGTATATCTGCCCGGACAATTACACAAGATTTATTGGTCACCTTGAATCAATGAAGGATCGCTATAAAGAGGCTATGGATTCAGCTGAGGCTGATCGATGGACCACAATAGAAAATGGCGATCCTTTTGCTTTTGAAACAGTCTTTTCTACCGAAGGTAAGCTTGAATTTATTAAAGATGCTAAAGATCTCGGTTATGGAATGCATCTTTTGACAGACGCTTTTACGGACAATGGTATTCCTGTTTTCTGGCCGATTATTAAAGAACGTTCAAAGCCTGGAAGATTTAAAATGTTGTCCTACAATGAATCGAAGGAAATTGAAAATATAATAACATTACTAGCCTGGATTCTTATTTTTCTAATATGGTGGAAATTGTCGTTGATTCTAATGCCCGGATTACTTAATTGGTTTGGTTAATATAAAACTGCAGTAAAAACGGCAGTAAATTAGATATGAGATATATAGACAAATAATTAAGAGGGCTGTAACCCTCTATTTTTCTATGGTGCCAGAGGACCGACACTACTTTATCACAACGGGATTATTAAAGTTGGTATTAGGGGGATTCTTTAATTCTTTAGCTGTTTCAGAAGCATTTTGCATGATTCTTCAAGAGGGGCAAGCTTATTTTGGATGACATCCCAAACAATAGGCAAGCTGATACCGAAATATTCATGAATTAAGATGTTTCGTAATGCAATGATTTTTCGCCACTCGATTTCGGGTGCTATGTCTTTATAATTATTTACAAGGCGGCCGGATGCTTCACCAATAATTTCTAAACACCGGAGTGCCGCATATTGAGCTTTTTATCTTTCTCAAATTGTTCAAAATCAATGTCAGACAGAAATTCATGAATATTATCAATAGCTTCGAGGATATCGTCCAGATAAAGGCGGGGATCTCTAGACATAGATAACCTCCCGCTCAATAATCGGTTTAAGGCGTGGTTTAACTGTATCAGCAATAATCAGGTCTACTGGACGCTGCAGTACTTCTTCCAGCCTGAATTTCAATTCCATATAGTGATCGAACGTCTGCTCATCAAGCTCTACGATGATATCGATGTCGCTTTCGGCCTTCTCCTCACCTCTGGCGAACGAGCCAAAAATGCCAATACGTTTAACGGTGAAACGTTCATTCAGTTCTTCGCGAATCGATGATATTTGATTAAGCACTTCAGTTTTCTCGCTTATTTTCCCAGCCAAACCTTTCACCACCTTTCTTCCATTTTAGGGGTAGGGGAGATCAGGGGCAAGGATGTCTTGTACCAAAATTATCCAAAGTATTCTGCGGGGAAAAGGTGGAGCCTTAAATACGTAGCCAGCCGAGATAATTATAAAATAGGGAACCAATTCAACGTTTTGGCGGCATTTGCGATAAATATAATAACCTATAAAGCATTATATCCGGTAACTTGCCTAGTTCTGAAATAAGTCTTAAAATTAAAGTTACAAACGGCCTTATATTAGAGAGGTGTTTTAAATGGCAAAAATACCAAAAGCTACACCAGAAGAAAAAGCTGCTCGATCAATAATAGCAAATCTCAGAAAACCTTACAGTTATAAAGTCACAGCCGAAAAGCTGGATGCGGCTGCTGCTAAAACTCATGAGGAATTGTCTTCGAAGCGAAGAAGGCAAAGGCTTATTGCTAATTGAAGCTACTAGTGGTGGCAGGACCAAACGGTTCGGGTAAATCAACCATAGTTGAAGGATATATTGATCAATTTGGAATGAAGTATATCTGCCCGGACAATTACATAAGGTTTTTTGGTCACCTCGAATCAATGGAGGATCGCTATAAAGAGGCTATGGATGCAGCTGAAGCTGATCGATGGACGGCAATAGAAAATGGCGATCCTTTCGCTTTTGAAACAGTTTTTTCTACCGAGGGTAAGCTTGAATTTATTAAAGATGCTAAAGATCTCGGTTATGAGGTTGATGTATTATTCGTTACAACTAGTGATCCAGAGATTAACCTGAGGAGAGTTAGACAACGAGTATCAGAAGGTGGCCACGATGTTCCGAAAGAGAAATTAATCCAGCGCTACTATAGGAGTATGGGGTTGCTCCCGGCAATCATTAGAATTGCAGACCAGGCCACAGTCTACGATAATACTGAAGATGAAGGGGACCCGGCTCAACTATTCCGTAAACGGTCTAATGAATACATTTTTTTCAATAAGGGACATCGCCCGGAGTGGTGCGAAGCCCTAAAAGCCGAATTATCCTTGGATTCCTCATTTATTATGTATGACTTAACCCCTGAAGAGACAGAAGAATATTTTAATTAGAACTAAAATGGGCTTCAAGTTGAACTACCTTTATGAGACTCCTTGTTTTGGGAGTCTTTTTTGTCGGGTAAATTCTCATCTGAAATCTCAGGATAGGTAGATGCCTACTTGCAGTAAAAATGGCAGTAAATTAGTTCGAAATGAAAATAGACAAAAAATTAAGAGGGCTGAAACCCTCTATTTTCCTTTGGTGCCAGAGGACCGACACTATTTTATCACAACGGGATCATAGATATGTGCCGCCAATCTGTTTTGATTTAATTCGCGATCCTACGTTATTTCCCTAAAATAATCTGGCCATGGAGGAGTGTATGAAGGAAGTTAAAGATTTTGGCTATCATAATTTATGGATAGGTAATTTATAAATTCCGCTGGACTGTAAACGGTGATCAAACCACAAGCTTTGGGAGGAAAATGCTTCTTATTCCCGGTTATTAGCATAATGCCAGGTTGGGCCATGGCTGCTTCCAGAAATGGTTCGTCATCGGGATCAGGCAGGTGAATGTCTAACGGAAAGGCTGTAACTAATAATCCCGAATCTTTCAAATAATCAATTAGTGCATCGACATCATGGGGATTAAAACCAAAGAGGGGACGATGTAAAACCTCGCGGTATTCACTCAATATCCTTGCGTCGTAGACTACCTGCAAATGCCCGCCCGCGATAAGGCGAACGATAGCACCCGGATGATTGTGCGGATTTAACAGCCCCGAAACCAATACATTTGTATCAATTACTATTCGCATCGCAGCGTCCGCCTGACGTTTTTGATTTCAGCTTCAATGTCACTTTCGCTGATTTGATTTCGCCCTTCTTTAACCGATTTCTCCTGAAGATTGGTAACAGCTATGGTTGCTCTAGCCTGTTTGATCGCCCGAATACCATCCTCCAGCTGCTTTTCGTCTATATTAGAAAGGAGTGCAATAGGCTTTCCGCTAGAGGTTATTACCATATAGCCTTCCTCTTCTAACTGACGCCAAATTTCGGCTGACCTCATTCTCAAATCCCGCACATTGATAAACTGCATTAAAATCACCTCCCAGTCGACGATACATTAATGATACGCAACCGTGCTACGCAAGTCAATAAGGCAACCATTAAATAAAAATAAATTAGTTGGAGTTGGGTTGAATTCTAATCCCAAAAGTGTCAACAAAAAAGCGCAAGTATTAGCTTATGGCTCGAAACCTATCAACTGGCACCAAGGGACCGCCGCTATTTTATAAGTCAATGTTAGACAGAAATTCATGAATATTATCAATTGCTTCGAGAATATCGTCTAGATAAAGGCGGGGATCTCCAGGCATAGATAATCTCCTGCTCAATAATTGTGTTAAGGCGTGGTTTAACCGTATCAGCAATCACCAGGTCTACTGGACGCTGCAGCACTTCTTCCAGCCTGAATTTTAAGTCCATATAGTGATCGAAGGTCTGCTCGTCAAGCTCTACAATGATATCGATATCGCTTCCTGCTTTTTCCTCACCTCGAGCGTATGATCCGAAAATGCCAATGCGTTTAACGGTGAAACGTCAGTCAGTTTTTGCCGAATAGATGATATTTGATTAAACACTTCGGTATTCTAGCTTATTTTCCCAGCCAAATCGCTCACCGCCTTTCTTCCATTTTATAGGTAGGCGGCTTTGATTATCGGACCAAAATTAGCCTCTTTAGTTGGTGAAGTAATTATGGTTTTCAATGTGTTAATTCTTGGAGCCGCTGGTTTTATATTTGGCTGGGGAAATGCTATGTATTCTATGATTGCTTACTTTGTAGCATATAAGGTTATTGATTTAGTATTGAGTGGTTTGAAGGAATCCAAATCAGTAATGATTATATCTGACAAAGCAGGCGAAATATCTGAAGCTATTCTTCATCGACTCGGGAGGGGAGTTGACCTGACCCCCACATCTGTACAGCCGAAATGTTAGTAAAAGCCATATTTATGATGCTAGAATCTGGGCCGAGATAGCTTCTCGGTATTCAACCGGAGTCAAGTTCTTCAAAGCGCTATGTGGCCGTAAATTGTTATAGTTTAAACGCCAAGTTTCTATGATTCGCTGGGCTTCTTTAACCGTCCTGAACCAGTGCTCGTTTAAGCATTCGTCCCGCAGCTTGCCATTGAAGCTTTCTACATAACCATTTTGCATAGGTTTTCCGGGCTGAATGAAAAGCTGCCTCACTCGATTTTCATACGCCCATTGGTTTAATATTAAACCGGCAAACTCCGGACCATTATCTGATAAGATCTCCCTGGGATAGCCACAATCCAAAGCTATCCGGTCCAGGACTCTTTGGACTCTAGCTCCGGTCAAGGACGTATCTGTTTCACAAGCTAGACATTCACGGGTGCCTTCATCCAGTACAACCAGGACACGAAACCGCTGGCCAGATGCTGTTGAGTCAGATACAAAGTCCATCGACCAACGTTGATTGGGTACAGCCAGGACCGCTTGGGGTTTTCCTCGGTCAGTCAATACGCGTTTCCGTTTTCGGCGGCGAACAGCTAATCCAGCTTTGCGATACAATCGATAAACCCGTTTATGATTAACTTGCCAGCCTTCTCTAGCTAGCAGCGCATGAAGACGGCGATAACCGAATCGTCGCCATACAAGAGCAAGCTCTATCAACCGGGCTTGAAGCTCTTCATTTTCAACCGAAACTCTCGCTTGATAACGATATGTAGAACGCCCTATACCAATTAACCTGCACGCCCTGACTTCACTGAAGCCCAAGTCTTTCTTAAGCCCCGAAACCAGGTGGCGTCCGCGAGCAGGCGTTACCGGTTTTTTTCAATGATATATTTCAGCCCCTGGATATCCAAGGCTTGTTCGCCAACGAGCTGTTTCAAACGGCGATTCTCTTCTTCAAGTTGCTTAAGCCTTTTAGCTTCGCTTACTTCCATGCCGCCATACTTGGATTTCCAACGGTAGAATGTCTGTTCAGCAATTCCATATTGACGAACAATATCAGCGATCTTCATGCCGTTTTCATGGGCTTTGAGGATGCCGATAATCTGTTCCTCTGTGAATCTGTTTCTTTTCATCTAGAAACCCTCCTGCAAGTCAATTTTACTTCAAAACTAACACCGCAGGCTGATTAGATTTTTGGGCTCAGGTCAGAGTAACTCATTTTTACGCGAAAGGCGGCTATAACGAAGAAGACGAGGAAGTGCTTTATTGTGTAGTCACGAGGCTACAGGTATCAAAATTGAAAAGTATTGTTTTTGATTCTGACCCAGATGCTTTCATGACAATAGAGGTAGTACAAGATGTTCAGGGGGAAGGTTTAACAAGAAAGCTATTCATGAGTATGCAGTTACACGGCAATAAGAAGTATCTGCATATTCGCATACATCTGAGGATAAGGCTAGCATTGGAGAGGGTACGCTACTTTAGTACAACGGGTTGTTGAAGTAATCCCGGCTCTTTGCTATTTGCAACCAGAGATTCGAAGGCCTTGAAGAAGTTTGCTGGTTCTTACTTTTGGGAGTTAATGCTTTGGCCAAGATTATCAATCACATTTGTAAGCTTGTTGATAACAAAATCCTTTTTCCGCTTGCTGTTAGAAGAGTTCTTCAAGTTTGCGGTCATATAATCCCAAAATGCGGCTGTCAGGTTGCTTTCATTTATAGCGAAAATTACCGTTGGAAGCGAAGTTTTCCCTACAATAACTCCCACATCCTCTTTAACATCCACCACGCAGTTTGCTAAGCCTTTATTGTCAGAAAAATGTATGTCAAAGCTATCATAGGTATTATGAAGTCTGATTATATTCTGAAGATGTCTGCTAAATTCATACGGTGTATAGAAAAGCATCTTTTCCGCTACCATATCAGAAAAGATGGCAGGCACGTTGCCTGCTCTTATTGTTTCCAGATCCGGCAGGACAGCTATTTCTCTGAAAAAATATTTTTGTAAGCTATTTTCAAATCTTTTAATCCGCTCAAGTTGGTATTCTAACAATTGTTTTTGGTATGGGCTTTGACTTCGCGTTAATAGACTTTGTACAACATCAGGAGGCATGGTGAGATTGGAAAAGCCGTCGGCTTTTAATATTCTGTTGGCTCCCTCGTCTTCAAATTCTGATAGAAGCGATAAATAATCACCTTTGCTAAATGGCGTAAATATGTTCATAAGAGGGCGGCAAAGGGACAAAAATTCGTTAAATTCCTCGATCAAGGAATCGATAGTGTTGCTATCGGTATAGATAAAGTTGGCCGCATTCTTTGTTCCAGATCCTATGGTGGTAGATGCCAAGGCAGCGGTTGTGGGTGCTATAAACAGGGTTCGCCGTAGCAACCTGTCGCGTGTCTTGGGATAGTAGTATGGCTCAATGCTTCCCGTCATATATATAGGAACCCATTCTTTTATTGCGGAGAACATCTCATCAAATTTGCGGTTTACTGTATGAATAATCCTGATCCGGTTTCCTGCTCTGATTACCTGCTCCAGAAGAGCAGCCCACTTTGCTGTAAAATCGGGGTTTTCGGTCAACCATGCAAGGTCCTCATTGCTATATAAAAGCAGGGTTTGCGCCTGCTTGCTTTTTATAACCAGGGACAAGAATCTTAGTACCGCCTCTTGTTTGCCTACAACACCATGCCACACTTGAATGCCCGAGTTACCGATGCTCAGATTGCCGGCTATTTCAAAGGGATTAACAGCCTTTCGGGGTTGGTTTTTTTTAAAGCTGAAGTCAGAAACTCTTTCAAGGAATTCTTCGACAGAGTTTTTACCATCCATGAGCCACTCATGAATAATTTCAGGTGAGTTTTCAAATTCTTGCAGCCGTAGTGAGGAACTGCTTTTCATGGCATCTGCCAGTGCTGCTTTTTGGTAGTCGGCATTACATCTGCGGGCGAAGAATACAGCTAGAGACTGTATGTAATTGGCATTTTTAGCTGGAGAACGCACTCCTCTGCGCAATCTACTGACAAAGGAAGCATCCAAAGAAATGCTGCGGGCTAGAAGGCTGTTGGTAGTATTGGTAATAGTCATTAGCAGATCAAGCTTCTGAGAAAATTGCATGTATCAGACCTCCCAGCTTAATAATATCACATTCTATTCTCTAAGTTTCGACACAAATCGTGCCAGCAAAAATGGCAATGCCAACTACATAAGGAAGCATTATTACTAAAGATGAAATTGTTAGAATTTAATTGAGGTGAAGTCTATGACCTTTGAGATCAAAATTAAAGCAGGCTTCTTTAAAACCAGGCTGTATTTTCTTTCCATTACCAAAGGGCAGCTAATTCTAACACCCCGGGAGGAAAGTGATGATGGCCGCCTGGTCGTTGAATTCAGTGATTTAAAGTCAATTTGCATTATTAGAAAGGATCAAGTATCAGGAGAACTTGAAATAGTAACCGCAAACGGTATTATGATAGGAAATTTTGCTCCACATACGAACTTGGAGGAGGTATCTCAGGAACTGAGCCGAGAATTCGGCAGAAAATTTACCGGAGTATTTTAGGGGCGCTCAGGCGTGCCTTGCGTTAATACAGTATTATTGTATCTTCAAGATTATCAATTGAGGGAGGACCAAATTGTTTATGAACACGTTGTCACCAATCGAAACACCTCGCTGGAAAGCGGTGCTGACTATGTTAATAAATCCTGGAGAGGTGGTTAAGGGCCAAATGTCCCGGATTCCATGGCCTTTCTCGATTCTGGTATCCGGTTTATCATTTACTCTCTTTTTTCTACAAACCGGTCTGGATTTGCTGCGATCAGGCCAAATCGAGACTACAGGCGTCATCCTTATTGCTATGCTGGGCCTGCTTTATGGTACTGCAGGGGTGGCCTTAATCGCGATTTTGGTTTGGGCACTATCTCAGGCGGCCCAGCGTAATATCACCATGGAATGGGCCGTTTCCTCATTTGCTCTGGGTTATTCAGCCACTCTTGTCTATGCCCTTACCGGATTGTTATTTTCGTTAGCCCTGGGCTGGAAAACGGCGGTAGCTTTTGGGGTTACAGGCGTCTTATGGGCTCTTCGGCCGACTATGTTTACCATAAAGCAAATGTCGGGGGATCGAGTAGCCTTCAGTATAGCCATGACCACCTTGTGTGGAGCCATCCTACTGTTTGGATGGGCCCTGCTGGGTAAAATCGGAGCTTAAAGTATTATTTCTAAGAAGAGTAACGGGAGGTTGATAAAGGTGGAGACGAGACTGGGATATACAGACCAGGCTGGACCAGACGGTGTCAAATTCTGGCCGGTTTTTCTGTGCTTTATAATATTTGGCATGATAATTCCTTTTAGTAAACCGGAATTCAAAATAATGACTTTGTTATTATCGCTGCTAATTTCACTGCTAGTAGGATTTTTAACCGTTAGCCTGCTGGTTATGATATTCAATGCCAGTAATGCTGCTTTACGTCAGTCCAGCAGCCATTTTGCACGCGAAGCGGTGTCGGTCGGCATGTTATTTATAATTCCTTTTACTGTTCTGGCAGTGTTGGCTCAGTTTGTATTAGGATGGGATGCGGTGATGCCTTTTGCCTCGGCGGCAATTATGACTGCGGCAGCTACAGCTGGGACCGAAGTCATGAAAAAAGGCGCCCAGGGCATCAAAAATGTAATGATCCCTTCAGTCCTGGCTTTTCTGCTTTCTACCGGCTGGATGATGCTGGTGGGGATGCTGCCATAATAATGATGGGGGTGAGTAGCTTGTCAATACTAAACCTGGCAAAAAACAGGAAACGAATTAAAAAAGTTCTGGGTGCAATAACTGCGTTATTCATGGTGTTTATGCTGCTGGCAACCTGTTTGCCAAGTGCATCCAGGGCGGGCAATATAGGTGATGTAGTTAATGAAATAGCCAAGCGAAATTCATTAACATACTGGCATCTTGCACACGATACAGAACCGGTATCCGGGGGAAGCTTCAATTTTTATGAAGGGATTGGAGAATTGAGCACTGGTTGGGTTTGCCTGGCCATAGATGAACCTGTGAGTGGAACACCAATGCAAGCGGTAATCGACTTTAATGTAAGAAATAGGGATGACGAGGCAGTTGTCAGTGTTATTCCCATTACCGGTTATCAGACACACGAGTATACGATGCCAGACGGAGCCGGAGTATGGATTATTCTGCCCAAATATATGATTGAAGTTGAAATATATGAGACCGGCAATAACAGCGCAGCTGATTTGCAGACTGCCAGGAGCTTGGCCCAGCAACTGCTGAATGGTCTGGAAAGCAATGGATTTCTAAATCAACCCGCAACCGGCAAGAAGGAAGCTACCAACCAGGGAAACAATAATTCAGTGCCCTCATCACAGGAAGTTGTAAGCGGGACCGCCTTGGATGAACCGGTCAAGATATCCGATACCATGAATATAGCCGGGGTAGGCAATGGGCCGACGGTTCCAACTATCTTTAAAATTAATAGTCCGCATCTTGTAACCTTCATAACAACCTATCACTGGAATAATGCGCGGGGAGCAACTCCAGGCACTATATTCCTGAAGAGCAGCGATGCAAAGACCTATGGCCCCTGGCAGGCTACCAGCCGTCCGGGTCAGGGAGGAGTTCCCAATGCTTACTGGGAAGTATCCCCCAATATTGTTATACCCGCCGGAACTTATACTGTAATGGATTCGGACCCGGCCACCTGGTCACAGAATTCTCAGTCTGGCGGCAGAGGAATGGGTGAGGTAAGGGCTACACCTCATTTTAAAGTTACCAATGGCTCGGCAAATGATTTAACTAATACTTCCGGGAGCAGAACAAAATCATCCCCGGGAGGCTATATAGAAAGCCCGGCTGGAGTAGGTTCGGTAGGAAATATACCTGGGCCCGCCAATACTACTGAAGCAGTAGTCGGTGTGGCGGTTCCTGGATTGATTGCTACTGCTTTGGGAGCGTTGGGAGGCCTGAGTGGAGGCGGAGGTGTGGTTCCGCCCGCCAGTGGAACGCCCTTATACCCGGCTGGTGGAGGGCCATTACCCGGTGCTGGAGGAACAGCAGCCGGAACTGGTGCCGGATCAGTCGGCATGGCCCAGGGAACTCATCAAATAGGGCGCCGTCGTAATGAAGAAAACTATATTTCGGGTCCGGAAAATGACCATGTCTTTACGCCTGAATCAGGCTATCGCAGAGACAATATAAATGAAGCCAATATTGATACGGTTGTAAGTGACAAAGAAGTGATACGGGTCCAGCTTGAACCTGAAATAATAATAGATACAGATGAAGAAGGCGCGATAATAAGCGGGCTTGAATCCGGATTAATAATTGAGACTGCCCTTGAAGAGGCTGGTGTAATGAAGCCGGACTCTGGAAATTTAATTGACAGTTCTGATAATGGTATTCTCATCGATACCAGGGCGCTGGAAGACAATGCCCCTGCCCAAGCGGATGTAATAGTGGCCGGCAAAGCATCTGCTGCACAAGATGCAACTGGCTCTAAAACAGAAGCAACCGAGATTAGTGAAGAAAGCGCCTATGACCGGGAGGGCTATAATAGCGAAGGCTTTAACAAAGAAGGTTTCAACCGGGATGGTTTTGATAAAGAAGGATTTGACAAAGAGGGCTTCGATGAATCAGGGTTTGATAAACAAGGTTTCAATAAGGCCGGATTTGATAAAGAAGGCTTTAACCGTGAAGGATTCGATCAATCAGGATTTGATAAAGAAGGTTTTAACAAGGAAGGCTTCGACAAAACCGGGTTTAACAAAGAAGGATTCAACAAGTCCGGATTCGACGCCAAAGGATTCGATAAGGAAGGATTTAATCAGGCCGGGTTTAATAAAGAAGGCTTTAACCGTGAAGGATTCGATCAATCAGGATTTGATAAAGAAGG
>CAZWPO010000012.1:0-18567 GCA_964635975.1 uncultured Syntrophomonas sp. | reverse complement strand
TTAATCAGGCCGGGTTTAATAAAGAAGGCTTTAACCGTGAAGGATTCGATCAATCGGGATTTGATAAAGATGGTTTTAACAAGGAAGGCTTCGACAAAACCGGGTTTAACAAAGAAGGATTCAATAAGGTCGGATTTGACAAAGAGGGATTCGATAAAGAAGGCTACAACAAAGAAGGATTTGACCGGGAGGGCTACGGTCGGAATGGATTTAACAGTAGTGGCTATGATCGTGAAGGATTTGATGTTAACGGTTATAACGCCAAAGGCTTTAACCGCAGCGGTTATGATGCCAAAGGATATAATGCGGCTGGTTATGATAAACAGGGCTTTAACCGGGAGGGCTGGGATGCTGATGGCTATGGCCGGGACGGCTTTGACAAAGCGGGTTTTGACCGTAAGGGCTATGACAAGGCCGGTTACGATAAAGACGGTTATAACCGGGAGGGGTTTGACCGGGAAGGTCGGCAGCAGCAAGGTTATGACGAAGACGGTTATGACAAGAACGGATTTAACAAAAATGGTGTTGACAAAGACGGTTTTGACCGGGAAGGCTTTGATTACGAAGGCTACAACCGCAATGGTTATGATCCCTGGGGTTATGACAAACAGGGTTATGGCAAAGACGGCTACCACTGGAGCGGTTATAATGCGGATGGATACAACCGCGATGGAAGACATTGGAGTGAGAATCCCTTTGAAGGAGATGGCAATCCGTTTAATGTATCTACTCAAGATCCCTTTGGAGAAAAAGAGGTCATACCCTTTGGCGCTACATGGGTTCCAACTAAACCTAAATTGGGAGAACCGTACCCCAAAACCCTGGAAAAATATGGGGCAAAACCATGGAATAATGAGTTGCCGCAACCAGAGGTGGAAAAGCCAACAGTTCCTTCGCCAGAAGATAGCGGTGTAATTGGCCCAGAAGATCCGATGAATACTCTGAAAAATCATGGAATAGATAAAGATGCTCCGACAGCGCCGGATGATATGGAACCAGTGGATGCTGCCACGCCAGATGGATTTCCCCGTGATGGGGAAAAGAGGGTGCTGGTGGGTAAAACTGATGGCCGCAGCCTGGAAATAGAATATGATGCCAAGACGGGAGAGTGGCGGAACACTGAAAACGGGAATCCAGTTGACCCTGACAAATTTGAGCAGTGGCAAGATGATCTTGCTGAAGACAACCGTCGCATTGTGGAAGATATTGAAAAAATGAAGCAGCGTCAGGATGCCAACAGCAAGGCGATTAAAAAATCGTTGGACGATTGGCAGAGGCTGGAGCAAATGCAGAAAGCGGCAGATAAATATAACATTGGCGAACCGGGTGGACCGGGCGATGTTGACAAGGCCATACAAAATCTTAAAGATGATATGCTGGCCGGCAAAGAGGTTGACCAGGATAAACTGGAGCAAATTAATAAGATTATTGACAACCGTATAATGGGAAAAACAGCTGGAGATACCGGAGAACGATGGGAAGAGGATTGGTTTAAAAACCTTGGATGGGCGCTCGAAGCCAATGCCGCAACAGCCAGGGAAGTAGTAACCGGAGAAAAAGCTGATGGCAGCACCTCCTGGCTGGGAATGGGTGCCCGAATTATGATTGTAGGCGCTACCGGCGGAACTGCGCTTGTGGGACAGCTCGGGGCACAAGTTGCGATGGACGGAGCCTTGACGGTGGCAGAAGCCATGTATCGCATCAAGGACTCCATAAATAAGGGAGAATCGGACTTCCAGGCAGTTTCCAAAGCGATCGGCCTGCTTGTTTTAGGTGAGGAAATTGGGTACCTCGCTGGTGCTGCCGGAGGAACTTTAATGCGGGAAATGCTGGAGAGATTTCCGGTGTTTACAAATAAAGCTGCTGACTTTCTTGAAAAGGGACTGCTAAAAATTATGAAAGCTGATCAAATTACCAGCCGGGGGTTGGGATTGGTAAGCAAGGAAGGCGCAGATGAGACCCTGAAACAAATCAATAAACGCTTAACCGAGTTGGGTGGCGATGCAGCTGAAGAGGCCATAGAAAAGTCAGCTAAAGGTGTAGGCCGGGAAATTGCCGGTTCCAGTGATGATATAGCAAAAGGAGCAGGTAAGGCGGCTTCCGGCAGCGGAGATGATCTAGGCAAAGGAACGGGTAAAGCAGCCTCCGGCAGCGGCGACGATATAGCCAGAGGCGGTAGTGCCGGGGATGGCTCCAAAACTCCGGATGGCTCCGGCAAAGCTGCAAAAGCAGCTTCCGCTAGCCCTGATAAAGCAGAAAAAACGCCTTTCCATGGAGCTGATGATGCTGGTAAAGGAACAGGAAAAACCGCTCCGGGAAGCGGCGACGATCTAACGGATGGTGCGCGCAAAACAGTGAGCGGGGGGGATGGACCCAAGGCTGCGGATGGCTCCCATGAAGTTGGAAAGGCAGCATCTGGCGGCCCCGATGCTCCTGATGGCCCGGGAAAGGCGCCTTCCAGTGGAGCTGATGATGCAGCGGATGCGACTGGCAAAGCGAAAGGAGCGGATGAAGGATCCGTCAAGACAGGGCCTGCAACAAGCAGCGTTCCTCAAGCAAATGAATATTATGCGCAACCAGGAAAGCAGGCTGAGATAGATAGTCATGCTCATATAAATATGGATCTTGAGAGATTAAGAGGGGCCATGAAGGATAATCATCTGGCAGCAGGAGAAAGTGGAGCTGTATATGCCGCTCCGCCAAAAGCCGGGGTACCTGCCTACGAATTTACCAACACCCAGACCGTTCGTATTGCTGATCAAAATCTGGTGGATGTGCGGATCAGAAGAGGACCCGGGGGGCAGACACAGTATCTAACCCCCCAGGGCGAACTAATCAATCCCGCCGATATGAGAGATAAAATCTTGATGACACCGGCCCCGGAGGGAACAGGCATGGTCTTAACATACTGTGATCCCCAGGGAAACATACGCACTTATATTCCTACAAAGTTTCTCGAACGCTGGTCTGATGCGGTGAAGGGCTTCGTTTCCATGGGATAATGGATTTGTGGACAAATGATTCAATCATATAAGAGTACTTCTCGAAGGAAGTGCTTTGACAAATATGAAACAAAGTGAGCAGACAAGGGAGGTAATATTATGGATATTAATGAGAATGTTCTGGCCGGCACCGATGTTTTCAAGCTGGCACCTGGGGATATTGACCATTTATTCAGACGCTCGGGCCTAACCGGGAATAGTCTTTCGCCTTTTAGTTATAATGCTGAACAGGCGGCAATCAGCAGTCCCTCCTCATGGTTTAAAGCACTATCGGATAGTCCCAATTTGCCGCGGATTGCCAGGTTGTTATTGGAGCCAGATTTAAAAATATACTTCAATAAAGGTGGGGCAGGTTCTGCTGATGATAAATATTACGTCCTGCTATCAAATGATGATAAAGCCGTGTTAGCGCAGTTTGTGAACTCTGAGGAAGATTTACTGCTCTTGCTGTTTAATGATTGGGAGTCGTTTCTGGCATGGTGGTCCGGTGTATATGCTACCCAGGGTATGGGCGATTATAAAGTAGTATTTCCGAATATTATGGAAACCGAAGTCTTAGTCTGTGCATTGCACTGTATAGATATTTACCGTCGATCATATATGGAAAGTATGCTGGATTATGGCAGCGAAGTGAGTTCATCATTAACGACTAAGGATTTTGTGCAGCTATTAAAGCGTTCATTAGCCAGTAAGGATAAAAGGTGGCTTCTGCCCACCATGTTTGAAATTACACCCGGCCTGAAAAACAGCAGTATCGCATTAAAACCTGAACATATAAAGCAGCTTGAGGAATTGGGCTTTATCACCAGTGATGAAGCGATTTTGACTCTGGCTGAAAGGGCCAGGATAATGGGAACAGAATTTATAAGCAGTTGGATGGGTTCCATCGCTTGGCAGGCGACTGCTGTGATTAATGGTGAGGAACGTAATCTTTCCCGGGTATTCCTGGCTCCAACCGCATTTGCCAATCATCTTTTCTCCTTTGAAATCCAGGCTAATGGAGATACACGTTTCCGCCATCAGGCCAGTACTGCTACAGAGCTTGCCCAAACCCTGGCAAAATGGATGGAGGCATTACAGAAAGCAACTGGCAATGTTGTTGGGAAAGTTAAAACTGCTGAGGGCAGCGCCCCCCATACTAAATTCTGTGGTCAGTGCGGCACCGAAATCAGACCAGGCAAGAAATTCTGTACTGGCTGTGGTATAGCGCTATAAAGAGGAGTGACGGAATGTGAGTGACCTGAAGTTTTGTCCTGCTTGCGGAGCAGTACTAGTGCCAAACGACAGGTTCTGCGGCGATTGCGGCTTTGATACTGAATCTTTGGCGCCGTCGCCTTCGCCTAGAGTAGAAAAGCTACCAGCTCAGGCTGATCCGTTGCCTGCTGCCTTACATCAGCAGACTGCGCTTAAGCCGGCAGCATATCAGTCTGCCGGAGGGCAACCTATGCCTGCCAGGGGACCTTCTCAGCCGCTGGGTGTTAAGACCGGGGGTAGTAAAAATGCACTATTGATCATAGTGTTCTTGCTGGCCGTGCTATTAATGGGGGGCGGGGGAGCTTACTGGTGGCTTTCCCGCGGCGAAGATCTGGGGAAAATGGCCACCGTACCATCTGCAAATCAGAATCAAGTGACGACAGTCCCTGCCGCCCAACCAGCGACTACAACTAAGGCAGCTGCGGTTGATTTAAGCCGGGCTTCTACCTACCTGTCGGAACCGGGACTCAAGTGCACATTTTCCGTCAATTACCCGGATGGAATGGCGGGAGTGGTTGAGCGCATCAGCGCCAGGGTAGTTGCCAATGAAGCAGTTCGGGTGAGCGAAGTGGAAACCGGAGTGGAGCAGGGAGAAGCCTTCGGCTATGGTTTTCATTATGTTGAGCGGTCGGATGGGACCTATTATATTCTGGATCAGACTCCCAATGAGATCATCCCGGTCCTAAAAAATAATTTAGCCGTCGGGAAAACCTGGAACTACCAGAATAATGCTGGCAAGATTACCTGGACTGTGCTTGAAATGGGTGTAAATTTGAACCTGGGATTTGCCACTTTCGAGGACTGTTTGCTGGTGAAGGAAGACAACCAGGCGGTGGGATTTCAATCTATCACCTATTATTCTCCGGGCCGGGGCAGTGTTCTGGTCAAAAATCCGGGCAAAACAGTGGATTATTATAAATTGATTGGTTTAACTTCAATAGATTCAGCCCAGGCGGCAGCCATTGTGAAAAAGTGGTCTCCCAATTATTACAATATTGGGGACTATCAGACCCAGAATTAAATGTGCCAAGAGACTGTCCTCTTGACACACAATAAGTCCAATAAAAGGAGGACTTAAGATGTCGGAAGTTTCAGACCGGATGGAATTGTGGCGGCGCGTTGCTTTACTTTTGGGTATTTTGATAGGTCTGGCACTATTTTTCTATGTTACCCCGGCTATGATCAGTATAACCACGATAGACTGGAAGCAGGAGCAGGCCGATGAAATAAAGTCGATTAGCGGATATGTCTCAAAGGAAGATAAACGGCTGAATCAACTGCCGCTGGCCGACTATATTGAGGAAAAAACCGGCGGCGAAGTGATGGCAGTGGAGCCCATTCAATGGTGGGACACTTTTTACCAGGTGCAGCTGGCCAGCAGCGGGCAATATGAAAAATCATCATACGGCAACCGAGTTAGTGAAGAGGACAAAGACTCTTTCTGGAAGCCATCGGGGCCGGTGGCGGTCTATTTTAAACCAAACGAAATACCTTGGGCAAAGTGGGGGCTTATCCCAGAAGGCGGGGCTAGTATTTATGTAAGTGCCACTGCAGGCGGCAAAACAGCCTATTTTTTGATGAGCTACCAGGATTACAGCAGCAGTGTATCGGCTATGTCCCAGCCATACCGGGTGGCGCCTGGTTGGCTTTATCACCCTTATCGCAATATCGGTATCGGGGTCATGGCCTTGGGTTTGCTGCTCTATATATTCCTGCCTCGCCGCAGGAAAGAGCGGGAGGATATTGCATACTCCGCGGGGAGTATGCTGGCAGGGGATATTGTTGCGTTGATACTTTTGTTGCCTTTTTATGGGCTGCCCTTATTAGTCAACGGCGGGACGGTGCAAGCTATTACCGGAATGTGGCCTATCAGCGTTGTTATGTGGTTTCTGGCCTTCTTTAGTGTTATATTGCTTTATTATAATGCTTGGCATGCATCCTACCGCATTGAATTGACTCCTGAAGCACTTTACCTGATTACTTTTAAAGGTATTCGGGTATGTCGCTATGATCAAATAACTTCGGTTAATCTGGTGTCCTTAAGGAATCCAGGTTGGTTTCGCAAGCTGCTTTTGACTATGGCCTTCTTATCCATAGCAGGCGGGCGGACTTCCACCCAACCGGCGGGCAGTGCTTTGCTGGCAGCCAGTGCAACCTATAACGGGTTGGAAATTCGCGGCAAGAGCGGCAAACCCTTATATATATGGTTTACTAATCAAATGGGAGGAACCATAATTAAAAATTTCGAGCGGGTGCCGGATAGCCTCCGGGCAGCGGGTATCAGTATAAACCAGGAAAGCAAAGAAATAGAGGGATTTTCCATGTTTATGTAATTGTAGTCGCGTACAAAGAAGCAGATTACATCTTAGTTGACTTAATGGAAGATTGGGCAGCATCCATAGTAAAAGGGAGGAGAGAAATTATGGTTGGAATCATTGTTTTAGCGGTAGTGCTTCTTGGAGTGGGGTTATTCTTTATAGCTACCTACAATAATTTGGTGAAGTTACGGCAAAGAGTTCAAAACTCCTGGTCTCAGGTAGATGTGCAGCTAAAGAGGCGATACGATCTAATACCAAATTTAGTGAATTCGGTTAAGGGCTATGCCGGGCATGAAAAAGACGTCCTGGAAAGAGTCACTCAAGCCAGGAACATGGCTATGAATGCCGGTAACCTCGGGGAACAGGCTCAAGCCGAAAACTCTTTAAGCGGAGCATTAAAATCGCTGTTTGCTGTGGCAGAGGCCTATCCTGAACTAAAAGCCAACACCAATTTCCTGCAACTGCAGAACGAACTCAGTGATACCGAAAACAAGATTGCGTTTTCCCGCCAGTTTTACAACGATACTGTACAGAATTTTAACACCAGAATAGAACTGTTTCCGGCTAACCTGGTTGCTGGTATGCTGGGCTTCCAGATGGTTGATTATTTTTCTCTTCATGGTGAAAACGAAGCCAGGCAAAATGTACAGGTCAATTTCTAAAAAGGGGCTTCTTGAATTATGAAAAAAAATATATCTGGTTTCAATTGGATAAGCAGGTTGATTTTATTAATAATGGCCTTAAGTCTGCCCTTGGCGGTATTTGTTGATATCGCCCGGGCGGCCGATCGTAGTTTTAAGATGGAGCGGGTCGAGATAGAAGCCGAGGCTCTACCGGACGCCTCTTTGCAGGTTACGGAAAAGCTGACTATAGATTTTTCTGGCCAGTGGAAGGGGTTTTTTATAAGCATACCCCTGGATACCACCACTATTCAGGATGTAGTAGTCTATGAGAACGGCAAGCCATACAAATATAATTCGGGGAAAGAATACGGCCCTCCCGGTACTTACTTGCTCAAGAAGGAGAGCAATAATCTCACGATTGACTGGAGTATGGAGGCAAAGGATGAAAAGCGCGTTTTTAATGTAAGCTACCGGGTAATTAATGCGGTTAAGATGCATAATGATGTTGCCGAGTTATACCGCAAGTTTATTGGAAACAAAAATGCGGAGAAGATTGGCGAAGTAAAGGTAAACCTGAAACTGCCCGTGGGCGCCAAAGAATATCAGCAGGGTAAAGATATTAGAATCTGGGGACATGGACCTTTGCAGGGCGAAGTTAATTTTACTGCGCCCAATGTGGTCACCTGGCAGACCAAAAACCTGCCCGCCTATACGTTCGTAGAGGGGCGGGTAGTCACGCCTTTGACTTTATTCCCTAACGCGCCCGCAAGTGTTCAAAGCGGGAAGAACGCTTTATCCGGCATACTGGCTGAGGAAGAGAAATGGGCAGATGATGCCAATCGTGAACGCTGGTTGGCCCGGGCGGAGATTGTGGGGTCTTTTCTTCTTGTAATAGTAGCCCTGGGGGCTGTATTTTTCCTTTGGCGCAAATACGGAAGACCTTATCCAACCCAATTCGACGGTTCTTATTACCGCGAACTGCCGGCTAATTATAGCCCGGCTGAACTGGGTTTACTATGGAACCATAGGAAGTTACAAGCTCGAGATTTTACAGCCACCATAATGGATCTGGCCCGCCGCAAGTTTATTTTGATTGAAGAAGAAAGACAGGAAGTGCGCAAGTTATTGGGCACTAAAGAGGTAACAAGATATCGTCTCACCTTTCTGCTCCCGCCTGATCCTGCTGGCATGAGGAAGCCCGGGGAAGCCAGTTTGATTGACCACGAGCGCGAATTACTGGATTATCTACACTATACTATTGCGGGTGGTAATGGTTTTCTGTACCTGGACGACATAGAAAGATTCACAAAAAAATATGGGGAAGCATTCTATGCCTTCTGGCAGGGTTGGACTGCCACGGTAAGCTCACGGGGTGAAGAGGTGGAGTTTTTTGAAAACAGTGGTAATATGCCTTTGTTTACGGTATTAGGAGGTCTGGCGCTTTTCACGATAGGCGCCATGGTTGTATCTGAAAAGGCCATACTAGGAGCTGGGTTACTGCTTGCAGGGACTATTTTGGGAGTCGTTCCCCGCCTGTTTAAACGCAGATCACCGTCCGGACAGGAAGACTTCGTACGCTGGCAGGCTTTCCGGCGCTTCCTATTGCATTTTTCACAGATGCAAAGACACGAAATACCGAGCCTCATTATTTGGGAGCATTTTCTGGTATATGCAGTTTCACTGGGAGTTGCACGGGAAGTAATAAGCCAGTTGGAACTGGTATTTCCTAACCTGCAGGACGGCGATCACCGTTTTGGATATGGTTGGTATACTTACGGAGCCTGGCATGGTTTTAATTCATTCCAGGATTCTTTCAGCGATATTGGTAGCATTGTAGAGAGCGCAATCAAATCGGCAGGCAAGGCAGCAAGCAAATCATCATCTGGTTCAGGGGGTGGCGGAGGTTTCTCTTCCGGCGGCGGAGGAGGCAGCGGCGGTTCCAGCTATGGAGGCCGATAGAGCTGATATAATCTATAGCAACTGCAGCTAAAAGGAGTGAGATATATGCTTTGCCCCAAATGTGGGACGGATTCAGATAAAAGCATCAGGTTTTGCATAGAGTGCGGCAGTGCTCTGGAAAATACTGACCAGGTTAATAAAACAACCGGAAGAAACCTTATCGGGTTTTCGCCCCGAATTCATGATCCGGCTTTTGCTAAATATATCAAAGATACAAAACGATGGTCTTTTATATTCGCATCTATTATAGCCATAGCCGCTGTAGCCGGATTTTATATTTACGGAGAAACCAGCTCGGAAATGGATAATCCCGAGGCGCTATATATTGGCCTGGGAATTGGAGGAATGTTCATGGTCATTGCATTGCTCCAGACGATAGGTAGAAAAATGGGCACTACCTGGGATGGACAGGTAGTTGATAAGAAAATTGAGAAAAAACAGAGAAAACGTCAATCTGGCAGTGACCACTACTGGGAGAACTATACTTCATTTATAATCGTTATCCAAAGCGACACCGGCAAAATTCACAATATAAGTACAGATGATGACGATACGGTTTTTAACTACTACCAGATCGGCGACCGTGTTCGGCATCACAGGGGTTTGAATTCATACGAAAAATATGATAAATCAAAGGATGCCATTATATTTTGCACCGCTTGCGCCAGTTTGAACAACATCCAGGATGACAGGTGTTTTCGCTGCCAGTGTCCACTGCTAAAATAATAAGACTTACCTCTTTTTGGAATATATTGCTTCTTTTTTTAAATTCAAACTGAAAATAGACAAAAAATTAAGAGGGCTAAAACCCTCTATTTTTCTTTGGTGCCAGAGGTGGGACTCGAACCCACACGCCTCGCGGCACACGATTTTGAGATTTACTAAATCCCGATATTATGGACATTATCAATTATCGATAGCAAAATACAGCCATTTTGAAAAAGTTTATAAACCATTAATAAATATAATAATCATAGTGCACCAAGATAAATTGGCTGCAAAATTGGCTGTAAAGCAATGGACGCTAAACCCGATATATAGCAAAGTGTTAGATATCCTCTTTAATAATCTGTTCCATTCTTATCTTGAGCTTTTTTTCTCCTACTCCTCTTTCTTGAAGTAATAATTGTGCGGTCTTTTCAATCCAAGTCCGATCCTTATAGGGATATTGATCTTCTAAATTATTTATCCATTGGGCTTCTCGTGAATCTGTTTTTGACTGGGATTTAGAGCATAGTATTGAGCAATGCTCAGCTTTGGGATTAATGGCTCGAAAAGGCTTTCCACAATTTTTCTTTTTACATCTACGCCAGTACCTGCCCGCCTGTAAATCCAGAAATAATTGCAGATAAATAGCATCAAGTAGACTCGCAAATTCCCAACCAGGGGTCCATTCTTTTTTCTTTTGATCCCAGTAAGTCGATGGCCGAACCTGTCTTAAACAATCGTTAATCTGTATGGCCAGGATATAATTGTTTCCCTCTGCAATATCAACTGATAAATTAATAGATTCATCTTCATCGGGCTCGAAAATATTATCATCAACCGATTCATCATTGAAATTGAGTATATCAATGTCCCATTCCTCATAGAACAAAGCTTTTTTATCCTTTGTAACTTGCCCGGGGGGTTCCATCCCAGTTAAACCCATACTTTTATAAAAGATATTTTGATACTCTTTGACTGCTGCAATAAATACCGGGAGCGGTTCCTGCCAAATGTACTTTTTTTGTGAAAGTTTAATATCGCAGTTAATATACCAGGCCGAATATTTTTCACCGTCAAGACGATCTATGGTCGACCGGTATGGGAAATATTTAAAAACGCCATCTTCAAGTAATTGAAATCGTTTAACTCTCCAAAGACCTAGTAAACCCCATTTGTTTACAAACTGAAGAATACTATCGCGGTTATTTGTATCCATTCTAGCCAATGCAGAACCAGGACTCCAAACATTCTGATCTTCAGGTTTTTCAGGATTCTTGTTAAGGGGCTTGCACTTCATGGGTTCATAAGGTTCGTTTTTTGACCCGCTTATTGCAGATATGACTTCAATGCCTTGTTGAAATACAAATTCATACTTTAACTTAGGCCAAGCAGACGACCATTCAAATGCCTCGCGAGTTTTGTACTCTTCCAAAATGCCACCTCGCTTTTTGCCGTAATTTGTCTCGTTTTATTTACGGCTTAAATTTATTATGCTCATATTGATGAATTAAATCAATAATAAGGAGGCATAAACAAAATGGCACGTCAACACACCACTACTCCACTTGCAATAGGACCTGCAAAGGTAGCCGACAAAATAGGTGTTGCTAATAGCACGGTTCTTCAGCTGCTTCGCAATGGGGAATTACCAGGTTTTAAAATTGGAAAGAGGTGGCTAATACCGGTGAAGGCTCTCGAAGCATGGATTGAAACTCGAGCGGCAGGCCGATAAAAAGCCCTGATTAAAATGGGTTGATTTTTAACAAATTCAAGTAAAGGCAAGAGGTAATCAGCTGTGTGACATCTCGAAGACCATGAAAAATACACAGCCGTTCCTAATCAAATTCTGGAAGCCCTTCCCGCTCTCAAGCTGAATGGCACCAAATTGAATATAATTCTAGTTGTGTGGCGCTATACCTTTGGTTTCCATAGAGCTAAACACCCTATTTCATCAGGCTTTATTTCGCGGGCTACTGGAATCAATAAACGGAACGTAAGACGAGAACTAGAAAACCTAGCGAAAATGAAAATTTTGACTATCACCGTAAATGGGGACAGGCAAGCCCGTAGTATCGGCATCAATAAGGATTATACCCAGTGGGTGGGGGTAAATAGACCCCTAAGGGCAAAAACACCCGTAAGGGTAAATAGACTCTCAGCCGTAGGGGTAGAATCACCCTCAGAGGTGATGGCGAATAGACCCCCCAAGAAAGAAAGAGAAAAAAAGAATGAAAATAAAATAATATTGTTCCGGCAAATTGTTGAGCTCCTGAATAATGAAGCAGGGACAAATTATAAACCAACAACAAAAAAGACCCAAATGCTCATAGAGGCAAGGTGGAATGAGGGTTTTAGGCTAAATGACTTTGATTTTGTTATCAGAAGAAAGTGCCAGGAATGGAACAATACAGAGATGGCAAAGTATTTACGCCCTGAAACATTATTCGGCCCAAAGTTTGAGAGTTATTTAAACCAACCCACCGTTAAGGAGGCGATACCAAATGATGAACACAGAGTCCAAGCGTACCAAGGTTAATACGCTCCATGAAATTACTCCTCCGGGCTGGCAGATAATTAGCGAGATGGAGAAGGTTTGTGAAATCTGCGGGGAGATTTATTACAAAAGAATCAGCTATACAGATACAGACTTGGTGGACACAGTTCGATCAGTCTGCTCCTGCTTAGGAACCAGAACTCCCCAAGAGATTGAGCTAGAAAGAAAGGCAAAAGCGCAAAAGGTGCAGACCGAAAGCGACAGGTATTTCGCGGCATGGGATCTATTGAAAGACGAAGCTCACGGGCATATGAGCATTGACGGTTTTAAGCCTAAAAACGAGAGCCATGAAGAGGCCCTGATGATCTGTAGGAACTTTACTCCCTCGGTAGTCAATTACTGCTTATTTGGCCGAGGCGGTCGAGGGAAAACGCATATAGCTGTGGCCATGGCTAGGCAGGCCAGGCAGAAGGGGTACAGCGCTCTAGCGATCAAGAGTATTGACTTACTTAACCGGCTTAGGAAGTGCTACCAGGCGGAGGATTCCAGCGCGGAAATAGAGATCATGAGACTTTTAAAGCAAGTTGACATGCTGGTTATTGATGACTTAGGGGCTGAAAACATGAGCCAATGGGTGCGGTCGAAGTTTTATGAGATCATAGACTATCGGTATAACCGGCGTTCAACAATATTTACGACCAATTTAAGCGGTAAAGAAATGGAGAGCCAACTGGGTATGGGAACGGTCAGCCGGGTATGGGCCAGGCAAATTGAAATGACCGGTGAAGATCATCGTCTGAAAGAATGGGCCGGCATCGGCCCTGAGGTTGATCTTGTCACCTACGGGGGGAGCTCTTTTTTGGACGACTGATCTTTGTAAAAAAGTTTACATGTTCGTGCTAATGTAAGGATAGATGCGATTACTATAAGTACGAAACTACTTCTGATAATCAAATCGTTGTAATTGACACTAACGGACCCACAACCGAACCCACCATAGCCGATAGTGTTGAAGAGCTGAAAGAATTGCTTACTCTACTGGATGGGGATTAGGGATGATAGGAACAATCGAGTTTTACAAGGAACTTCAAAAACTGAATCTGCAGCCGGTGAATCAACTGGCACTCAACCATCTGCGCAGAGCGAAGCAGCAACCGGATCCGGAGAGAATGGCAATACTTCAACTGGTGGAATGGGGGCTGGACAACGGCCAGGTTAAGGTGCGCAGCAAGGTAGTAAATCAGAGGGATCTGGTAGACCTGGTAGAGAAACTAACCTTTCTGGAACCGAAACAACAGGAGAAACTTCTGCTGGTGGACGGCCCGGATCAGGGAGTGCCGTGGGTGGACGTTCAGGATCTAAGAAGGGCAAGAAATCCGAAAGAGGCAGCTCAGTATCTAGCGAACTCGATAACGGACCTCATAATCGAGAATCTGAGATGAAACGGTTATTCCTTAACCGGTGGATTACCTTTTACTCCTGTGAACTATATAGCCGGAGTTGTAGGCAAGCGCAAAAAGATATAATCCAAAAAATCAATCACCTGGAACCATCTGTAGGGAGGGAAGTGATTATTATGTCTGGTAACCCGAAAGGGCACGGTGCTAAGCAGGATCGAAAGCGAGAACTATTTATAGCATTCTTACTAACAGAACCGAATATAAGAG
The DNA here is from genome assembly GCA_964635975.1 of uncultured Syntrophomonas sp. Lineage (GTDB taxonomy): Bacteria > Bacillota > Syntrophomonadia > Syntrophomonadales > Syntrophomonadaceae > UBA5314. The sequence goes on along the minus strand of CAZWPO010000012.1, from coordinate 4,542 downwards.
CGGCTTCCAAGAAGGCCGGCATAGGTGAGGCCACCGGTTGGCGTTGGCTTCAAGATCCGGATTTTCAAAAGAACTATCATGATGCTCGGCGTATGGCTGTCAGCCAGGCTATTGCCCAGTTGCAGCAAGCCAGCAGCCAAGCAGTAGCAACGCTCCAGGCTGTCATGCAGGATGAAGGGGCAACACCTTCCAGCCGAGTAACAGCAGCCCGTACGACACTGGAAATGGCTTTGAAAGCGATTGAATTAGATGATCTAGCTACCCGAGTCGAAAAATTAGAGCAAGTACATTCTTTTAAGCAGGGGTGGAAGTAATCCAGGATCGAGGTGCTTACTACCCTTCAAAGCGTTAAAGGAGATGAACATGAGCTTAAAATCTTCAATTGAACGTCTGGAAAAAATAAGGCATCAGAATGATAGAATTGAATTCACCTGCTATGTTCCGGCTGACGCTGAATATGATAATCCAGATTGCTTCATAGTTACCCAGGGAGGGAAAGAGGTCGAACGCATCAATGCGGAGGAAGTGCGCAGAAGAATTGAAGCGGCAAAAGCAGCTGGGATCAGAGTTTATACAATATCTCCCCCTGACAATGAAGAATTCGACGAAGAGGAAGATGAGTAAGCAGATCTGATGAAAGTAAGTTTCGTCAACTTCGTTTCCTTCCGCTGCTAATATCTTAATCAAAGGCATGAGGGAGGTTACTGTTCTTATTTATCATCAGGCACATACTCTAGCAATTCACCAGGCTGACAATTGAGTGCGGCACAAAGGCGATCTAAGTGCTCAATAACAAGTCGTTTACTACTACCATACCAAAGTGCTGAAATGGTGTTAGGGCGAATACCGGTTTTTTCGGACAAAGCTTTTTTTGTTAACCTTTGGCGGCCCATTACTTCAGCAATTCTAAAATTAATCACTCTAATTCCTCCTGAATATAACTATAACAGTTATATTTTATCATAAATGCGCAAGTAAGGCATTTATATGCTTGAAAAATAACTGCAGTAGTTATATTATAACGATAACAGATAACCATATTATTTTCTGATGTATGTAATCTTTGGAGGAAGGAGCTAAACGACTATGGGCCATGAAAAGAAAAGCGGAAACAAACGACCGTATGGTGAAGGCAGCGTATTTATGCGTAAAGACGGAACCTGGGTCGGTGTTACTCGATATGAAGATCCTGAGACAGGAGAGAAGAAAAAGCATTATGTTTACGGTAAGGGTCAGAAGGAAGTAGCCGGTAAAAAACGGACTTTCGAGGATGATCTTAAGAAAGGCATAGTTCCCAAAGCCGGAAAAATAACTATTGAAAACTGGCTGGATACCTGGCTCGATACCTACGCAAAGACCCGGACCCGGCAAAATACCTATGAAGGTTATAAGAGAATCATTGAAAACCATCTGAAGCCCACCATCGGGAAAAGAATGCTTAAAGACTTAAGGCCAGAGCATGTTCAAAAGATGCTTAATGAACGTCTGGAAAAGGGTAATAAACGAACCAAGGGACCTCTGGGGCACCGGCAGGTAGAATATATATATGCGGTACTGCATTCAGCCCTAGAAAGGGCCGTGAAGAACAACCTGGTTATTAGAAACGTATGTGATGCGGTCGATAAACCAAAAATAATCAAACATGAGTTTATGCCCTGGACAGTTGAAGAAACCAACAAATTTTTAACCAGTGTAAAAAGCTGCCGACTCTTCCCACTCTATTTAACCGCCTGGGGCACTGGCTTGAGGCGTGCAGAGCTTTTGGGCCTTCGCTGGGAGGATATAGACCTAAAGAAAGGAACTCTTACTGTAAGACGCGTCCTGGTCCGTATCAAAGGTGGCCATAAGTTCCAGGAACCCAAGACAAAGAAATCAAGACGTACTGTCCCACTGCCGGATGCAGTAACTGAGGAGCTTAAATCGTGGAAATCCCGGCTTGCTCAAGAAGAACTCAAATGGAGAGGGAAGCATAAGAACATGAAACCCGAGGATATTCCGCCGTTTAACCCGGATAAGCAGGTATTCCCGGATGAGCTGGGACAGCCAATGAACCCGGAATTTGTAAGTCGGTCTTTCAAGGCTGATCTAAAAAAAGCCAAACTACCAGAGACCCGATTCCACGATTTAAGACACGGTCATGCAACGATGCTGTTGGAACTGGGTGAGGATCTCAAGGTAATCAGTGAAAGGCTGGGGCATAGTACTATTACAATGACAGCTGACACGTACGGGCACGTTAGAGAACGGATGCAGCGGGAAGCTTCAAGAAAATTAGACCAGATTCTAAATATTAAATAAAAACAACAAATAAGCTAGAATATTTGCCCCATAATCACTTGATGTTATAGTAGACATTTTTTCAGTCAAAAATATGTTCCACCTAAGAATCAGAGGAACAAAGGGTATATTATTTCTTAATAGTTCTAAAGGGAATTAATAAAATATGGTGAAATATGTAATAAGAATCTGAATTTGCTATAGGTTGGATCGAAAACAATTCTTTCTGTTGGTACATTGACAAAGGCTTATTGGCTTCTGCTGGTTGTCTGATCTATTGTTAAAATTTACGAAGCCCCCCTATGTAAAGAAGCTTTCAAGCTAGTTAAGGAGAAATGTATATGACAAAAGTAACCAACATCGACGAGAACATATTCGTCGAACAAGCAGAATATATTCCGCTTGAAGAATTTGATAAGTGGAACATTGAACACCCGGAGGAGGAAATAATTGTAAAGAAACTCTCTCAATGGGGTGCTAAATTAATTTCTGGACCGAGAGGGTGTGGTAAGACAACGTTGATGTTGAAAACCTACAATATGCTCTGTTATGACAACAAGAAATCGATGGCAATATATGTAAACTTTAAGTCATCTCTAAAATTAGAACCTCTATATAAAAAGAATACAAATGCTGTTTTCTGGTTCAATCAATGGATGTTGTTCAAGGTTTATCAGGGTTTACACAGTTACATTGAAGATACTGAGTTGCTGGAACCCGACTCATTGATATTTGACAAGAAAACAGTGAATATCATTTTGAATAGAATCGAATTTGATAAAACTGATTTAATCAATGAGGATCAAACAATAACTATGGAGATTCTTGAAGAAGAAATAAGAAGCATATTGGATTTGGCCGAAAAGCGACATTGTGTTTTGCTTCTTGATGATGCTGCACATGCGTTTTCAACTGAACAGCAGAGAGATTTCTTTGACTTTTTCCGGAAAATAAAAAGCAAATATGTATCGCCTAAAGCTGCTATATACCCAGGGGTAACCATCTATTCGTCTACCTTTCATGTTGGGCATGATGCTGAAGAAATTGACGTATGGCTTAAACCAGATAGTTCTAATTACAATAGATTTATGGTCGAATTACTTGAGAGAAGATTACCCTCAGAGGTCTTTGCTCAATTAACAAAAAAGAAGGAACTCCTAGATATTGTTTGTTATGCAGCGTTTGGGATCCCTAGAGCATTGCTAAATATGGTTAGAAGTTTCTACCGTGAGATATCACCTGAGGACTCTACACGATATGAAATCAAATTCGCCCGGAAGGATGCAATGGATGCTATTGAAGCGTCATTTAAACAATCCATGAATATTTATACTTCGCTGAAGATGAAACTTCCCACATATGAAAAGTTCATTTCAACGGGAACCAATATTTATACAAAAATGATTGATTTAATAAAAGAATATAATAAAGGCAAGGAACCTACTAAGCAAAGCGTTACGATTACCATTACTAAGCCATTGCCGGTGGAACTATCTAAAGTACTTGGGTTTTTCCAATATGGTGGATTATTGATGCCGCGTGGTGAACTTAGTAAAGGCGAAAAAGGGGTTTTTGAACAATACTTCATTCATTATGGAGCTCTAATTGATCGAAATGCTTTTATGGGGCAACAAAGTATAAGTGGAAGCAACCTATATATTTGCCTGAAGACAAGGAACGCCCATGCATATACTAGAATTTCGCCAATGGCATTAATTGGGGATGAAATTGCAAATGCCTTCCCACTGTCTTTACCACCATGTCAAAGATGTAAAGAGCCCAGGTTATATGAACACTCTAAATTTTGTTTAAACTGTGGAGCTCAATTGAAGAGTGTTTCTGTTTTCGAATCGCTAGTATCGAACGATATAAGCGAGTTGCCGCTAACTCAAAATCGAATTAAAACGATAAAAGAGAACTCAGCCATAAGGACAATTAAAGATATATTAATGGATAACGAAAACAAAGAACTTAGAAAGGTGCCTCAGGTTGGACCAATATGGGCCAGACGGATCTTTTCTTATGCAGAGGAATATATTGTATGAGCAATCAATGGACAAAGGCCGTAAACCAAAGCGTTGGTCTCGAAAGGATAGAGTCAATTTACGATTTCCTTTGCGTGGATGAAAATGCGGACTCATCACCAATTGATACTTTTTATAAAAATATCCAAGAGATATTACTTGTGGCAACTCCCGCCTTCTTAAATGAACTGTTACAGCCGCCGCATAATGTCCAGCGATAGACGGTATATTTTGTCCATAA
>CAZWPO010000011.1:0-84493 GCA_964635975.1 uncultured Syntrophomonas sp. | reverse complement strand
TAATGAATCATGACATTGTCATCGCCCCATCATGTAAGCAATCGGAAGTTCACGGTATTCTTTATTCAAGAGAATTGAAACAAGATTTGACCGAAATTTGATGAGGGGCAGGTGGACCGGGCTAGGGATTAAAGCTAAAAGACATACCTGAAGAAATATGAAAAGTTAAAGGAGGAAAAATAATGAGAAGAATATTATTCAATAGGGTCGGTATTTCACTTATGTTAACATTATGCTTATTGTTTTCTTTCAGCATGACAGCATCAGCCAACAGTTATACTAATGGTACTAAGTACTACTCAAGCACGAGCCCAGTTCTTCTAGCAAAATGGACTTCTGGCATGTACGAATATCAGGAGTTTGGATATAAAGTCGCAACCTGGAACAGCCACTGGCACAAAAGATATATCCTTAGCGCTGTACCAGCTCCTTATACATTTCAAATCAAAGCAGGTACCCAGATTTATGATAGTGCATCTGCATCGGGAAGCGCTTCGGCATCTTTTGGAGTTAAAGGAGCATCTGCTGGGGGTGAGATAGGAACCGCTTATTCTACGAGCAGAACAAGTACAGTACAGACAACATTAAACTTAACCAGTCCGGCAAGTGGAATATGGTCTTTAGGTGAACATGCATGCACCTTAACAACAAAATACAAGGCATACACGGTAAGAAAACCTTTAGTGGGGGGAACTTTCACCACATATAAGTCTGGTTATAATGTAATAATAGATCGTCCGCACAGTTCTTTCGGTGCATTCGCTGCGCATCCTGATTATGAATACCAGTTTGAAGCTAGCTGATAAATAAGAAGTAATGTCGGGCACTAAACCTTCGGATATATGCCAATAGGATCATATGTCTGAAGGTTTATAATCTTTTATCTATTAAGAAGAGATACTTTAGAAGAAGGTTTAGGATAATAAGCAAAGAAATACTGATTATTAGCTCGGGCTATTTTAGCCTTCTTAGGAGGAAGAATCATGAAACGAACAACAGAGTACATAATTAGGTGAGATCATATTATCTTCTGGGATTCACGATAAGAGACAGGGCATATAAAATACATATGAGTGGAGAATTCAAGTATAATGATGGATCTCAAAAATTGATAAAGGGTTATTCAGACTATTTAGATCTTTCATATCGGTTTGATAAGATTATAATTCAAGAAGGAACGGTCGAAGATGCTATCAAAGCTGGATGAATAAGATAAGATTTATGATGGTAGAATACGGCGTTAAGGGTGATTGAAGTAGAATAAATATTTTATGTGATTTAAAATCTCCCTGGTATTACAAGAAAAGGAGTAGACCTGAATGCTAAGAAGTATCAAAATTTTGCTGGTTGTTGCTATCATGCTTGCTATTGTTAACCTACCATCTGAGCCGGCGAGGGCGGATGAGGCTCCCATGGTGTTTGTGAATGGCAGCCAGGTCTGCTATGATGTGCCGCCTGTAATAGTCGAAGGTCGTATACTTGTCCCCTTTCGACAGACTTTTGAAGCTCTGGGCGCGCTGAGAGTTGATTGGATGCCGGATCAACAATGTGGAAAAGCTGTATTCCCGGGTATTCAATGTCTTTACGTTTTCGTAGGAAATTCTACTGCTTATATGGATGATCGAGCTATATACGGTGATGTTCCTACACAGATAATTGACGGCAGAGTAATGGTTCCATTGAGAACAGTTGCTGAGGCATGCTTTTGCAAAGTTTCCTATGATGCCGAAACCCAAACAGTTGATATCTCTAGCGGCACAGGTTTAAAATCTTTTGCGGTTGTTCAGGGACTCGATTCTGTCACGAAGCGTGGCATCAGAGGTCTCGGTTGCGAATACCTTAAGAATTTTTCTGTTTATTCAGAATCAATTTTTGCTGAAGCTGAATTCACTGGTCCCCTATCAAAAGAAATAAAAATGGACTGGTTCTTCATTGAGAATGGCGAAAAACAGTTGGTGTCTTCATGCCCGGTGGCATTCAGTGTAAGCAATGTTGCGTACTCGACTCTGCCAAAAGAACAATATCGTTTGGGATCATGGGTGGTTGCATTAACCATAGACGGAAACGAGATTCAACCGTTTAATTTTAATATTGTGCAAACGTTTTCTTTACCGGGATACTCTGAGTTATATTCAACAAAAGTTCTTCCATTTGGTTATTATGCAGGTTATGCAAATGGTTACTCGGTATTAAAGACAAACGATGGAATAACCATTAGAGGAACAATTAACGACATGGGTTTGGGACATGGTAATTGGAATTATCCTGATGGCAGTAGCTTCTATGGTGATCTAAGGTCGGAGCCTATGTGCGAAAATCCTTTTTCTAAAAGAAAAACACAGCAAGAGTACCATGTTAAGGGAACATTCACCAGCAATAATGGAGAAGCAAAATATATTGAGGCGCATACCACTTATGACACTTCTTTTAGATTTGGCCAATTAATTAATCATACGGGCTCGTTTTCCCTAACCAATGGAAAATATGAAGGCTATTTATCTAATGGAAAACCTCAAGGGGGAGGAAAAATTACTTTGGACAATGGAACTGTTTTCGAAGGAAGAATAGAGGGATGGGCGACACTTTGGAGCTTAGACCAAACCTTCTCTAATATTGATCTACTCGATTCACCCGATTATGAAAAGCTAATGTGGTTGGATGGCGAATGGCATTATCCAGATGGCAGTATATTTATAGGATCTTTCCAGCCTCAATTCGTATCAGAAAGTAGAGACGCTTTTCTTAACGGTAAATATAAGACAATTAATATAGTTTATGGGGAACTTTTTTATCCGAATGGTACTCGTAAAACCATAAATGGCTATACATCTGAGTATGACCCTTTATATCGCTTTGATAAATTTAATGCTGTACAGGGTAATATTTATGATGATTTAAGAAATGGGAAAATATCCACTACTTAATATGCGCTAAAATGCGGATATCGTCAACGTTTTCGCAGGAATGGTGACCTGGATATAGATATTACTCAAAAAGCCTTAGATTCTTTCTTATGCTTTGCCCACGTGAAAACAGTGTTGGATAACTCACGCTTATGTACTGCTACAAATAGAACTATTATGTAACGCTCGATAAAGCAAACAGCAATACTTTTGCAAATCACGCGGATTATGAATAGTGATGGAAAAGTAACTATACTTTGACTTGAAATAACCTGTTTGCTTTCGGGGATAATCTAAGAGAGTAATGAAAGGATCAAGTTTGCTGCTTGGTCCTTTCTTGCCGTAGTGGGCGGCTTCTGGCCTGCCGTCCCAGCAAATCTCTTAAGAATTCAACTCCAGGTTGGTGATCTTCCAGGTCCCCGAGCTGCCGAATTTTTGCATCTGCATGGTGACCTTTTGATTGACGCTGCTGGAGGATTTTCTGTCCTGGATGCTAATGGTCGCTTTTACTACGGCCTGATCGCCCTGGACCTGTTCCGAATCGATGCTCTTAACTGTTAAGCGGGGCAGCGATGCTCCCAGGTCGTTCTTGATTCTATCCATCGGGAAGAGCTCCAGCAGACCGCTTTCAGAACTACTGCCGTCCCGGCCGAATTTGTTGCCCAGGTCATATAGTATTTTATATTTAGGATCTATAAAGGTCATAGCTTTTTCGAAGTCCTGGCGATTTACAGCTTCGCAAAGCTTATAGACCACCTGGCCAGGAGTATCTACGACCTGCGCAGGCTTTTTCCAATTCATAGTGAAGTATATGCCCACTCCGGCCAGCAGCAATACACAGATTACCAAAACCGCAGTTATTATCCCACCAGATGATTTTGCCCTTCGGGTGGACTGTTGAGAAATAAATATACCAGGAGATGTACTATTCGAATTTTCACTCTGTAGATTATTCTGTGCTTTTCCACAGTTGGAGCAATAGGCATTGCCGGATGCTACCTGGCTTCCACATTCGGGGCAGAACATTAGTCTCTTCCTCCCGTGCGCATTTATTAGTTTCGTCTTGATTATACAGTAACTCTTCAGGAACTGCTGGTCACGATTATTTTTCATTATCAGCAGACCTGTGTCATTTCCTTTTCAGCAGTTTTGCGATTTATTTACCAAGCATCTTGACCTGGCGTTGTTCTTGCTGAGCCATTCTTTAATTACCGTACATCCTTTTCCTGGCAATGTTCTGGCCATGTGCGTATCGGAATAGCTTCTTATCGGCATAATAAGCTAGATAAATAGCAGCGTCAACTAGCTGCTTAAAAGAAGGAGCTTTGCCGCCGATGAAGGTTATCGAGATCGATCAGCTTACCAAATACTACGGTGAGGCCCGGGGGATCATAGACGTCAGCTTAGATGTCGAGGAGGGCGAGATATTCGGCTTCATCGGACCCAACGGAGCCGGCAAGTCGACCACCATCAGGACGCTTCTTTCGTTGATATACCCGACCAGCGGGAGTGCTAAGATCTTCGGTAAGGACTGTGTCAAATACGGTACTGAGATAAAAAGAGAGATCGGTTATGTTCCGTCGGAAGTTTTTTATTACGAGAAGATGAAGGTTATTGACCTGCTGCGCTACTCGGCCAGCTTCTACGGCCGCGACTGCAGCCGCCGTACGAACGAACTCGGTGAGATTATGGAACTGGAGATGGACCGCCGGATAGAAGACCTCTCTTTCGGCAATCGGCACAAGGTGGGCATCGTGCAGGGCCTGCTGCACGAGCCGCGCCTGATCATACTCGATGAGCCCACCAGCGGGCTGGACCCGCTCATGCAGCACAAGTTCTACGAACTGATCAAAGAGGAGAACCGTAGGGGAGCCACGGTCCTGTTCTCGTCCCATGTGCTGGGGGAGGTGCAGCGGCTCTGCCAGCGGGTCGCTATCATCAAGGAGGGGCGGATTGTAAGCCTGGAGAAGATCAGCAGCCTGAAGGAGAAGAGCTTCAAGAGGATAAAGATCGAGACGCCGGCTGGGGTGAGCAGTGATTTCTTCCGGATGGAGGGTGTTAGCAAGCTGGAGGGCGAGGGCGACAGCATCAGCTTCCTGTTCCGAGGCAGTGTCAACTCGCTGATAAAAAAGATCGCCACCATAAATATCAGTAATATCTGGGTGGAGGAGCCCAGCCTGGAGGAGATATTTATCCATTACTACGAGAAGGACGAAAAGGCGGTATGAATATATTCTGGCAGGAGATAAGGCTACAGCGCAAGACGGCACTGATATGGTGTCTGACCATGATAATGCTGGCTGCCTTTTTCTTATCCATCTACCCGGCGTTCGCGCAGAACGCCCAGGAGGCGCGAAAGATCCTGGCCGCCTACCCGGCTGCGGTGCTGGCTGCCCTGGGAATCTCGCTGGAAACTATAGGGCTTTTTACGGGCTTCTATTCACTGCTGTTCAATTATGTGCTGCTGTGCGGTGCTATACAGGCTATGAACCTTGGGCTGTCGCTAACCGCCCGGGAGGTGAATGACAGGACCGCTGAATTTCTACTCAGTAAGCCGGTCTCCCGGGGCCAGATCCTCTCTGCCAAGTTGCTGGCCGCCCTGACCCTGCTGCTGCTTACCAACCTGCTCTTCCTGGGCGCGGTCCTGCTGCTGTCATGGGCGATGGTCAGCGAGCCCTTTGATATGAAGACCTTCCTCCTTATCTCATTCACCCTGTTCCTGGTGCAAGCCATATTCCTGTCCGCCGGCACGGCAGCGGCGGTGGTGCTGGGCAGGGTCAGGTCGATCATCTCTCTGAGCCTGGGGACCGTCTTCGCCCTGTTCGTTATCAATATGTTCAGCTCGGTCATCGGCGACCGGGCGCTGCGCTTCATCACCCCTTTCAGGTACTTCGATTTTACTTATATCATGCAGAACCGGCGCTATGAAGCTCCCTTCCTCTGGACTGAAGCGGCGGTGGTGGCCGCCGCGGCGGCAGTGAGCTTCTATATGTACTCCCGCCGGGATGTGAGATCAGATTGAGTGGAGAGATGATTATGAATGTCTTTATTCGAGAAATGAAGGCGAATGGGAAGTCTCTGGTTATCTGGTGCCTGGGGGCGCTGTTTCTGGTGGCGGGGGGAATGGCGAAATTCGCGGGCTACTCAAGCGCAGGCCAGTCGGTAAACGATCTGATGAGGCAGATGCCCCGGGCCATGCAGTCTATCGTAGGGTTGGGCGCCATCGACCTGTCCACCGCTCTGGGATTTTTCAGCATGCTCTACCTATACCTGCTGATCATGGCCGGAGTACATGCAGCCCTGTTAGGCGCTAATATCATAGCCAAAGAAGAGGAGTACAAAACGGCCGAATTCTTATTCACCAAACCGGTCTCCCGCCGCCGGGTGATGGCGGAGAAGGTAATGGCTGGCCTGGTCAATGTGATTATCCTAAACGCAGCGACCTGGGTATCGTCCCAGGTTCTGTTGGGCTATTATAGCCGGGATGTCTATGTCGCCGGGGGGGTCAAGCTTTTGATGGGCGGCATGATGCTGTTTCAGATATTGTTCCTGGCCATGGGAGCGGCCATGGCAGCCATCAAGAAGCGTTCCAGGGATGCGGCATCTGCCAGCGCGGCCTTGCTCCTGGGCGCATTCATCCTTTCGGTGATGATCGATATTGACAGACGTCTGAGCTTTCTGAGATACCTGACTCCGTTCAGGTATTTTGAGGCCGCCGGGACGTTGAGCCGGGGCGGGTTGTCCGGTGTATATGTCACAATATCCGCCGTAGCCACTCTCTTGCTGCTTTCAGCTGGTTTCGCAGTTTACGCTAGAAGAGACATGAATATATGAACCAGCTCACGCCTTTATCTGGCATGATTATTGCATAAAATTTACACTAGTGAGCAGAGCGTGTTCTTTAGGTCTTTTAGAAACGGGGGAACGGATTATGTTAAAACAGAAAGTCATCATCAAGGGATTTGAGGGCGATTTGTACGGGTTAGAAGGCATCATAGTGGCGGTGAACGCGATTTTGGATGAGGAATCCCGCAATTACGAGAAAAACAACATGGTCTACAAGGTGCTGGTGGGTGATATCATCAGTGATTGGCTGCCTCATTCCTGCGTGGAAATTATCAACCAGACCTATGCGCAGAGTGCCTAATTGAGTAAAAAAATGTTATAATTTTTGTAGACATAGCGAATAATTTCTGGAGCGGAATTGCAGAAAATTAGTGTTATGATGCAGTTATGTTGCATGAAAGATACAAAGTGTATCGAAATTGCAACATTTTTTTGTTTTTTATTTGTAGTGCGGTTTTGCAACCAGATTTAAAGGGATTGAACCGGGAACAATAGGTTGCAAAAATGCAACATGAATGTCGAAAAAAGGGAGACGCAGCCGGCCGTTTCACTTCCATGTTTTTGATACAGGCCGGTAAGTAGCTGCTCTCAGATCATCTATATGCCTGCAAGCCGGACGCAAGTCATCAGTATGATGTTTCAGGGGGATTCTTGGATTCGCCTGTCGGGTCCTTGTTTTCCTCCAATTTCTAATCAATTTTTAGGCAAAGCATGGTATCCTTAATCTATCCTTACGGCGAATATATATTGGATTGTGTGGGTGAATCTTATGGGTTTCTGGTCGATACTTTTCTTAATAATGTTCGGAGTGATTTTCTATGTGGGCTGGCGAGGCCACCAGGCTTTCGCAGGCAGCTTTAAACCCCGTTATATAGTACTGTACTGGGTTGTTTACCTGTTCTTTACCTTTTCCTTCATTATATTCCAGCGGATGGGCCTGGGGCAGGGGATCCTGGGAGCAAGCGTCCCCTGGCTGGGCGGGTATTCCCTGGCTTTCATCTTCTATGCATTCTTTATCGTGGTTTTGATCGACCTGGTCAGGCTGGCCGATAAGTGGTGGAGTTTCATCCCCCACCACATTAAACACGCTCCTGCTAAAATCGGATTGTCGGTTCTACTGATCATTCTGGGACTTATGGTATACGGCACCTGGAACGCTCTCCATCCAGTGGTTACGGAGTATGATATCAGCATCGAAAAAGATGCTGGGGATGCAAAAGAGCTGCACGCAGTTATGGTCTCCGACCTCCACCTGGGAGCCATCGTCGATGAAGAACGTCTGGATAGGCTGGTCAACCAGATTAATGAGCGCAAGCCTGATATCGTATTTCTGGTGGGGGATGTGATCGACGGCAATATCGGGCCTTTTGTAGAGCACAATATGGGCGCCACCCTGGCCCGTTTAAATCCCCGTCTGGGGACCTACATGGTTCTGGGCAACCACGACGGCATGCGCCAGAATATCATACCCTATATGGAGGAGGCCGGGGTGGCGGTTTTGGTTGACAGATACCAGCTGATCGACAACAGCTTCTACCTGGTAGGCCGGGGCAACCGCGGGCATTTCGGCGAAAGTCCGGGGCAGGGGGGACTCCAAGAGGTGCTGGCTGGAGTCGATATGAAGCGGCCGGTGATACTCATGGACCATAATCCGTCCAATCTGGAAGAAGCAGAACAAAACAGCGTAGATCTGCAGCTATCCGGACACACCCACCAGGGCCAGCTGTTCCCTGGAAATCTTATCACTGGAAATATGTACGATATAGACTGGGGTTACCTGCAGAAAGGGAATCTGCAGGTGATCGTCTCCAATGGCTTCGGCACCTGGGGACCGCCGATACGAATAGGCAACAAACCGGAAATAGTGGATATCAAGATAAAATTTACCGGCAGTCTTTAGACAGGTGATCTGTGAGCTAAATGCGCAAACCTACAGGATATTACAAATTAATTCTGAGTGGTATAATATACAGAGATTCGGCTCATTGCAGTAGTATTATGAGCATAGTTGAGCGTAGTTAAGCGGAGAAAATATTGCTTTTAACTGCCAGGCTTTTGCCTGGCTATTTTTGTGTCAGGAGGTTTAGGTGTGAAACGCTTATTGAATGGAAATGAAGCTATAGCATGGGGTGCTGTGGAAGCGGGAGTGAGAGTTGCGACTGCTTATCCGGGCACGCCGTCTACAGAAATATTTTCCACGCTGGCCAGTCTGGCGGACCGTTATGATTTTCATGCCGAGTGGTGCGTAAACGAAAAGGTAGCCTTCGAAGTGGCTTTTGGAGCTGCGATGAGCGGTGTCAGGTCAATAGTATCAATGAAGCAGGTGGGCCTCAATGTGGCCGCAGACCCCCTTATGACCGGGGCTTACCTGGGGGTAAAAGGCGGCATGATCATAGTGGTGGCTGACGATCCGGGACCCCACAGCTCGCAGACTGAACAGGATACCAGGGCATTTGGAAAGTTTGCCAGGATTCCGGTGATGAATCCGTCCAATCCTCAGGAAGCCAAGCAGATGGTCATTGATGCTTTTGAAATCTCGGAGCGGTTCGAGATCCCGGTAATTCTGCGAAGTACTACCCGGGTATCGCACGCGGGTCAGGATGTTGAAATAGAGCGAGTAAGACCGGCCCCCAGGTCCGGACACTTTGAGAAAGATGCGCGCTGGGTGATATTCCCCAGCCTGGCTACGATAAAGCATGGAGAGATCCTGGATAAGCTGGCGGCAATCCGCGGGGAATTTGAATCGTCTCCATACAACCAGATTAGAAGCGGGGAAGGAGACGGAGTTATCTGCTCGGGAGCAGCCTACCAGTATGTGATGGAAGTTGTCGGTGAGCTGAAGCTAAATATACCAGTTCTGAAAATCGGCACTGATTTCCCCCTGCCGGAAAAAATAGTCTCCAGATTCCTCTCTCATATGGAGCAGGTGATGGTTCTGGAAGAACTGGACCCCTGCTTGGAAGAGGAAGTGGCCAGGATTGCGCAAATGCAGGGGATCCAGACCCGGATAAAAGGAAAATACACAGGCTATAGCCCCTGGGTGGGGGAGTTTAATGTCGATATTGTCAGATCAGCTCTGGTTAAATTCCTGGGGCTCGACCAGACTCTGGCAGCCAGAAGGGTGCAGCCCGAGCTGCCGATCAGAAGACCGATTTTGTGTGCTGGCTGCCCCCATACGGCCAGCTTCTATGCCCTGAAGAAGGCGGCCGGTAAACAGGACATTGTTTTCACCGGGGATATTGGCTGCTACACCCTGGGCATGATGCCGCCCCTGAACATGGTCGATACCTGTCTATGCATGGGGGCCTGCGTCAGCCAGGCTCAGGGGATCGGTTGGGCCGAACCGGACCGCAAGACGGTAGCGGTTCTGGGCGACTCTACATTTTTCCACTCCGGAATCCCGGGGCTGGTCAATGCGGTATATAACCGCTATCCTCTGTTACTTGTAATATTAGACAACCAGACAACAGCTATGACTGGTTTCCAGCCCCACCCGGGCACTGGAGTTACTGCGATGGGGATGAGCTTCGAACCCGTAGATATCGAGGGTATGGTGAGAGGGTGCGGCGTCAAGAAGGTCTATACGTTAGACCCGGTCAAGCTGAAAGAGACCGTTCCCATCCTCAAAGAAGCGATGAACAGCCAGGAACCGGCGGTTGTCATTATGCGGCGGCCCTGCATCAAACAGGCGCACAGTTTACCATTTAGGATCGTTGAAGAAAAGTGCAAAGACTGCAGTATGTGCGTCAAGGACATAGGATGCCCGGCTATTATCATGGAGAGTGATAAGAAACCGGTAATCGGCGACAGCTGCACGGGCTGCGGCCTGTGCGCCGAAGTGTGCCCGTTTGATGCCATCGTAGGGGGGGAATAGATATGGATCTGGTTTTAAGCGGTGTAGGAGGACAGGGCATGGTTTTGGCGTCACGGGTCATAGGGGAGTGCGCCATGGAACGGGATATGGAAGTGAGGACTTCTGAAATAATCGGTATGGCCCAGCGGGAAGGTTCGGTGATGAGCCAGGTGCGCATCGGCCACAATCTATACGGAGGTCTGATACCTGATGCTAAAGCCGACATATTACTAGGTTTTGAACTGGCAGAAGCGGTCCGCGCCTGCGGTAAGCTTAAGAGCGGCGGGACAGCTATTATAAATACCCAGACCATCATCCCCCCCACTGTTTACCTGGGAATGTCAAAATATGAGCCTCAGGAATTGATTGATGCGCTCTCCGGCATGGATTTTACATGCCATTTTATCGAAGCGCATAGACTGGCGCGGCAAGCCGGCAATCCCCAGGCAGTAAGCGCGGTAATGCTGGGAGCTTTTTCAAAGTTCTCGTCCCCATGGTTAGAAGGAGAAGAGCTACTCGAAATGATGCTCAGATCTCTACCGGAAAAAGTCAACGATATCAACCGGCGGGCATTCTTTTTAGGCCGGGAGCAGGCGGGGCTATGATTTTGATCTGGAGCGGAGATCTGCGGGCGATGATGGACCGCGCAAGGTCCGGGCTCAGTTTTGCCACCAGTAACCCTGGCCGGAATTAGCATTTATGGTCCCCTGTAAGATCTACCTATCTATATCTCGACGGATTTTGTTTCAGGAAGCGCCGGCCTCCCCGAGATAGGCTCCGCTGAACTGGCTGTTATACAGCTCGGCGTAGAAGCCCCCTCTGGCCATCAATTCCCTGTGGCTGCCCTGCTCCACGATAGCGCCCCGGTTCATGACCAGAATGGTATTGGCGTCGCGTATGGTGGACAACCTGTGGGCGATGATGAAAGCGGTGCGGCCTTTCATGAGATTGGCCATGGCTTTCTGGATCAATACTTCGGTCCTGGTATCCACATTGCTGGTGGCTTCGTCCAGGATCAGGATGGGGGGATCGGCCAGTACCGCCCGAGCGATAGTCAATAGCTGCTTCTGGCCCTGCGATATGTTGGAGGCTTCCTCGTTCAAAACCGTGTCATAGCCCTCGGGCAGAGTCTTAATGAAATGATGGGCATGGGCCGCTTTGGCGGCCGCGCTTATCTCTTCCGGGCTGGCCCCCTCGCGCCCATAGGCTATATTATCACGTATACTGCCGTTGAAGAGCCAGGCATCCTGCAGGACCATGCCGAATATGGAGCGCAGGTCGCCCCGGCTCATATCCCTTATATCGACCCCGTCTACGCTTATACGGCCCCCCTGAATCTCGTAGAAGCGCATGATAAGGTTGACCAGGGTAGTTTTGCCCGCCCCGGTGGGCCCCACTATGGCTACCTTCTGCCCGGCCGGCACGTCGAGATCAAGGTCTTCTATGAGCGGGGCATCATCTTTATAGGCGAACCTGACATGTTCGAAGCGGACATGGCCCCTGGGCAGGATTAGCACGGCGGATGCTTCGCTTTCTGGCATCTGCTCCTCTTCGTCCAGGATCTCGAAGACCCGCTCCGCCGAAGCGATGGTAGACTGCAGCAGGTTAGCGATATTGGCCACCTGCATGATGGGGTGGGTGAACTGGCGCATGTACTGGATGAAAGCCTGGATATCGCCTATCTCGATGGTCCGCCGGGCGACAAATATACCGCCCGCCACGCAGACCAGGACATAGCCGATATTGGTCACGAAGTTCAGGGCGGGGAAGATAATGCCCGATACGAACTGGGCTTTCCAGCCTACCTGGTAGAGCTGGTCGTTTATCGAGCCAAACCGTGCGATGGATTCTTCCTCGCGCCCGAACAGCTTCACCACCTTGTGGCCGCCGTACATCTCTTCAACATGCCCGTTCAGCTCACCGATGTGCTTCTGCTGCTGGGCGAAATAGCGCTGTGAATACCTGCCGATGAATGCGGTGAATAGCACGCTGGTCGGCAGGGTGAACAGTGCGATCAGGGTAAGCAGCGGGCTGATGGTGAGCATCATTATCAGTATCCCGATTATGGTCACGAATGAAGTGATGAGCTGGGTGAGGCTCTGCTGCAGGGTCATGGCAATATTATCCATGTCGTTGGTCACCCGGCTCAGAATTTCACCGTAGGTCCGGCCGTCAAAATATTTCAGGGGCAGCCGGTCGAGTTTATTTTTGACGTCGTTGCGCATGCGGTATACGGTCTCCTGCGAGACCCCGGCCATTATATAACCGGTTATATAGCTCAAGAGCGCGCTTAAGAGATACAGTCCCACCAGTATCAGAAGCACCCGGGCTATATAATCGAAATCGAAAGCGGGCTGGGGCTGCATGCGCAGGCCGGCGATATACTCCATGGGCATTTTTGATTCCACGGCCCTATCTATCTGCGTGTAATAACTGTACCGGGCCATCAGGCCCTCGGCGATTTTGGTGGTGGCCTTGCCCATCAGCTTGGGTCCCACGATGGCGAACAGGGTGCTGGCTACAGCCAGCCCGGCTACCATGATGAAACGGGCCCGCTGCGGCTTCAGATACTGCACTATCCGCCTAACAGTGCCTTTAAAATCCCGGGCTTTTTCGACGGTCATACCTGGCCCATGCCCGGGGCCGAAGGCTCTGCCTGCCCTCCGCTGTGGCAGTTGCCTATTATTGTCTGCACTCATGATCAAGCAATCTCCTCTTCTGATAGCTGGGAAAAAACGATTTCCCGGTAAATCTGGCTGCTGGCCATCAGCTCTCTATGGGTGCCGGTGCCGACCAGGCGCCCCTCGTCCAAAACGATGATCTGGTCGGCGTCCATGACCGTGCTGACCCGCTGGGCTACTATGATGACTGTCGAAGCGCGGGTCTCCTGGCGCAGGGCGGCGCGGAGCAGCGCGTCGGTACGAAAGTCCAGTGCGGAAAAAGCGTCGTCAAAGATATAGATGTCCGGCCTCCGTATCAGGGCCCTGGCTATGGACAGCCTCTGCTTCTGCCCGCCGGACAGGTTGGCACCGCCCTGAGATATCTGGGCGTCGTATCCCTCGGGCAGGGAATCTATAAACTCACTGGCCTGGGCGATGCGGGCGGCATGCATCATCTCCTCCTGTGAAGCGTCGGGTTTTCCGTAGAGAATATTCTGGCCAAGGCCGCCGCTAAACAGAACCGGGACCTGAGGTACAAATCCTATTCTGAAGCGCAGGTGGCTCTGGGCCATCTGCCTTATATCCAGGCCGCCGATATTTATGCTGCCGTTGTCCAGGTCGTAGAAGCGGGGGATGAGATTAACCAGGGTGGATTTGCCTGACCCGGTGCCCCCGATAATGGCAGTGACTTCTCCGGGCCGGGCCGCAAAAGATATATCCCTGACCGCCGGCTCTTCCGCCCCCGGATATGAAAAAGTGACATCTATAAACTCTATCAATCCGGCATTCTGCTGAGGCTCAAGGGGATGCCGGGGATCAAGGATATCGGGTTCCATGTCCATGACTTCGTTGATCCGGACCGCTGATGCTTCGGCCCGGGGGAGCATGATGAACATCACCGTCACCATAATGATGGAGAACATGATCACCATGGCGTACTGCATGAAGGCCATCATATCACCCACCAGCATGTGGCCCTCGCTGATGCGGATGCCGCCGAACCAGATTATGGCGATGGTGGTCAGGTTCATGGCCACCATCATAGCCGGGGGCATCATGGCCATGATCTTGTTCACCTTGATGGCATTGTCGGTCAGGTCGCGGTTGGCGGTCCTGAAGCGCTCGGTCTCGCTCTTGATGCGGTTGAAGGCGCGTATAACCCTGATACCGGTGAGGTTCTCGCGCAGCACCAGGTTGACTCGGTCGAGCTTGATCTGCATGGCCCTGAACAGGGGGACTATGGTTTTCGCCACCGCGATGATGAAGGCAATCATTATTGGGATCACTACGGCCAGGATCAGGGTGAGCCGTGGGTCTTTGGAATAGGCCATGATTATCCCGCCCAGGCACATGATGGGTGTAAAGACGATGAAGCGCAGGCCCATGACAACTAATGTCTGCACCTGGGTGACGTCATTGGTAGTCCTGGTTATCAGCGAGGCGGTCCCGATTTTATCAAACTCATGCAGCGAATAACTCTCGATCCTGGTGAAAAGCTGGCTGCGCACATCACGACCGAAGCCCACGCCGATGAGCGCGGACAGCCAGCTGCTTACGATCGAACAAGTGCTGATGAGCAGCGCCACGGCCAGCATGTAGCCGCCGTATCTCCAGATATAGGGGATGTCGCCCTTCATCATCCCGTTGTTGACCACATAGGACATCAGGGTGGGCAGATACAGCTCCGCCACTGCCTGGGCGGCCAGGAAAAAGGCTACCGCCCACAGCAGGCGGGTATAAGGTTTTAGATAACGGAAGAGTCTGAGCATATCAATCCACACTTTCTATCAAAGCCCGCACCCGATGCAGGAGCTGCTTCAATTCATTGAGATCGGAATCGCTCAGCCGGCCCAGTTTATCCTGAAAGTTGTTCCTTATCTTGGCTCCCAATTGGCTGAAGGTAGATCTCCCTTTTTCGCTCAGCTGGATGAGTACTATCCTACGGTCGTTCTGGTCTTGCTTTCTCAGAGCCATACCTTCTTCGATGAGCCGGGAGACCAGGGGAGTCAGCTGCTGTTTGGATATCTTCATTTCTGCGGCCAGTTCACCCATGGGCAGCGGCCCCTTCCGGTACAGGACCGATATAGCATGAAACTGCGCGGGGGCCAACTGAATGCGGGCGATCTGCTCCGCGGGCCGGAAGTAATAATTGCGCAGATGGGCCAGCAGAAGGAAAAATTCACTGGTGGTCTCTTCTAATTGATCCATTCTAACACCTTCCGATGATTTGTTTAAATGAGTGTATAATAAAATAAGCAAATAGTAAACACAAATTTACTATTAAGCATTATTTACTAATAATATCTAGCATATTGAGCATTTAATGAAGGAAGCAAGAAATCTAAAGATGCCACGGCGGAAACAGGAAATAAGGGCTTATATTGAGCTTTACTCAAAACAATTAAGACGGTAAACTTGTTTAGAGGCGTGGAAGAATTGAACATGGATGACAGAATGAGTAGATACAGGGAGGATATAGCATGGGTAAGAAAGAAGCAGATGGGATGAATGTGGATATAAATATCAGCCCCGATATCCTAAGGAACATGTCTGATCTTGAGATGTTGACGGCAGAACTGGTTGAATCGCTTGACCAGGCAGTCAAAGATAATGTTATCGATAAGAATCAAGCCCGTGAGGCTGTACAAATTGCCAGAGAAACCATGGAACGCATACTGTCAGCCAAGAAGGACGTCTAGGGCCAGATGATGCAACAAGGGGTCCCGGCGTTTTCCCTTGTTTACTTGTTTTTTCATCTTCCCCTTGCTTTATTGATCCAGGTTTAATCCGCTACTTCATATTGCTATATACTTTCTGAATCTCTCTTCATCTTATTTTTCTGGTTTAGCTTCATCTTCATATCTCTGACCCAGATGTCAAAGTCCAAATTATTATATTCCATTTAGCCTTTACTCCTGGGTGGATTGTATATGATCCCGATCTTAGAGGAATTTAGGAGCTAGAGGTCCCAGGTTCATCGATTCTACCGCCTGACTCATGGATGGCATGTTGGCGGTGATCATCTGTTTGGAACTGCCAATAGCCAACAATTTTCCATCCTGGTCAACCACAGTCGCCTCCGACAGGCAGATGTTGCGGCCTGCCTTGATGCGCCGGCCCCTTGAACTCAGCTTGCCAGTTTTGATGGGGGCCAGAATATCGACCTTGGTGTCCAGGGTCAAGATACCTGCATCCTCGGGTATATCACAGTACATGGCCCAATAGGTCGAAGTATCCAGCAGTGATGAATAGACCCCGCCGTTTATCCCTCCGAATAGATTCAGGTGTTTTTCTTCCAGATTGATCTCAACCAGGGAAATACCCACATCCAGTTCTTTTATTTCCATGGAGAGCAGCTTGAAATAGGGGCCCTGGTTGACCAAATCGATGACCCTTCGTACGTGTTCAGGATTAATTACCCTCAAGATTGATCCTCCCCTGCATTGATGAATGAACACTCGTTCACTTTCTAAGTTAATTCAATCCCCACTTGCTGTCAATACCCTATTACCCTTGAGCAGCGGGCTTTGTATACCTTTTGATACCTTGCTCAGATTTGCTACACAAATGTATCTTTAGAGCTACAGGGCAGATTTGGAGAAATGTTGCAAAAGCGATACGGAACCCGTAATATTGGGGATTATTAGATATGGCACGGATATTGCAATAGACTATGATAACTGAATTGTTTTGGACGGTGTTTGATAAGGTTTGGACAAATAGGAACCAGGGCACGTTTAATTAGATGATAATTTGGATGGAAATCATGGAGGGATCGCGATGAATAAGGAAAGAATGATGGAAAATTGGTTAAATGAGATGATAGACTACTACGAACTCGAAGCTTTTGAAGCGATGAGCATCGAAGAGATGAACGACACGTTGGTCGAGGTAAACCTGAATGCGGAATTAACTCCCGAATGGCTCGGTCTGTACCTGGATGCGATGCAGGAATATTATGCGTCGGTATTTGAAACAGCATATACCTTCGACAACTACAGCGAAGACCTGCGCAGAGTGTTTATGACGCAGGAGACGGTCGTAGAGATGCCGTTTACCTCGAAGCACGCGCTTGAAGCAGCAATGAACTATTAATGATTACCTTTTTGTCCAACCCCCAAAGAACATTCTCCCCCTTTTCCGCTCGGTCAGACGGGCGGTCCTTTTTTTCCGGGGAGTGGGATTTTGGGACTCATGTCCCTTAGCTTTCCGCTTGCCATCCTCGGCGGCGAAAAGATAAAATGTAACAACACATCAGAAAGAGGAGGGGCGCGGTTGGGGACGGCGGCAAACCAGGATAAGCTCTGGACTGGCAACTACATCATTCTTTTAGGCGGCGGCTTCTTCACCTTTCTGCCCTTCTTTACACTGCTTACCACCCTGCCCATTTTTGTAGTGGCGAAGCTGCAACTCAGCGATCAGGCTGCTGGTGCTGTAAACACTGTATTTCTGTTGTCGGCGGTGTTTTTTAGACCCATTTCCGGGAGGCTGGTTGACACGCTGGGCTTGAAGCGAATCACCAGCAGCAGCATGTTCTTCTATCTTGCCACTACGGCATTGTATTTTGCCGCTGATCAATATTATGCACTGCTGGCAATCCGGTTCGTGAACGGAGTGTTCTTCTCTATTGCTTCCACGGCCATCCTGGCCATGGGTCCTTATTCGGTTCCGGTAAGCCGACAAGGAGAAGGGATCGGTTATATCGCTACGGTGGCTAACCTGGCCACCGTATTCGGTCCTTTCATCGGTTTATCTCTAGCCCGGGTGGGCAGGTTTGATCTGTTATTTATGCTGTGCACGGCATCAGTGCTGCTGGCAGCGGTCATATCAACCAGGGTGCACATGCCTGAAAACCAGGTGGTCGCCCGGCCCCCGCTCTCTATAATAGCGCTTTTCGAGAGAAAAGCCATACCTGTTTCTTCCGTAGCCTTTTTCGTTGGGATCGCCTATTCGGGAGTTGTCTCCTTTTACCCCCTGTATGCCAGGCAGTTAAACTTGTTGACTGCCGGAAGCTACTTCTTTGTGGTTTTTGCTTTGTGCTCGTTGGCCGGGCGTATTTCGGTGGGTAGAATCTATGACAAACGGGGTATGAACGTTATTGCTTACCCGTGCCTGATGCTTTTTGCCATTGGTGCCCTGGTCTTGAGTTTCAGCAGCAGCTCGGTGCATATGTTGGCAGCCGGAGCGCTTATTGGAATTGGATACGGGTCCTTAATGCCTACTTTCCAGACCGTAGCCATCCAGTCTTCGCCCAAAGAGAGAACTGGAGCGGCTACTGCCACCTATTTTGCCTTGCTGGACGGGGGGATCAGTTTCGGATCTTTCGTGCTGGGAAGCGTAGTCGGCTTGATGGGCTATTCCCGTATGTATTCTTCCTTGAGTGTGCTGATCATCTGCTGCATGGTAGGATATCATCTTCTTTTCGGCAGAAAGGCGCACACAGCACACATCCCAGGCTGAAGTAGTGTGATTTGCTGATATAAAGCCGGACTTAAATGCCGAGGCAGTGGTAGTATGATTCTTATTTCAAGGTCGCATCCAGGAAATCGAGCACCTTGCTGACGCTGGCGGAGTTAGTGAAGCCAGTGCTGCAGTGGCCTTCACCCGGCATTTCGTAAAAGACAACCTTGCGGTCACCCAGAACAGTTTTTAATTTGGAGGCCAGTTCGGCGGACTGCTGGGATGGGACCAGGTTGTCGGCGAGGCCGTGCTGTATATAGAATGGCGGATCATCGGGAGTGATATACGTTTCAGGATTAACCTTCTGTACTTCTTCCGGTATCTCGGTAATGTCCTGGCCCATCAGCCTGGAGCAGAATGAATCGGGATGGTTCTGGTATTCTGCTGCATTTATGCCGCTTTCTTCGAACTGCTGGTCAAATGTCGAAAAATTGATGCACCCGCACCAGCTGACTACCGCCTGTACATTATCACTCTGGTCTGCGTATCCCAGCGACAGGTCCTGGAGTTCTTTGACTCCAGATGAGGTTCCGGCCAGTGAAGCTAATCCGCCCCCCGCCGAGCTGCCCCAGAGCGCTATTTTATTGGAATCAAGATTAAACTGTTCAGCATTTGCCTTCACGTAACGAATAGCGGCTTTCACGTCATTGATCTGCGCTGGATGTATGGCTTCTCCACTCAAACGGTAGTTTATGGATACAACAGCATAGCCCCTTTTCAGGCCCTGTTTGGTGCATTCCAGCTCTGTACCCATCTTGTCGCCGTGGCTGTAGCTGCCACCATGGATAGAGATGATGACCGGAAAGGGACCTTCGCCTTCGCTGGGAACGTAGATGTCTAGTTTCTGTGCCGCCGATTTATTTGCATAGGGTATATTCAAATAAGTATTTTTATCATAGAATCCAGATATGACTACCGTCATCAGTGTCAATGAAACCATTAAGCCAATCATAATAAAAGGGGTTTTTCTCATAGCTGCCTCCCGTTGATATCCAGATTTAATGCGGCCCTCAGACCAGCAATTATATTGTAACAATTAGGTAACTGAGCATTCAAGAGTAAGAACTTGAATAAATTATGGTCAGGGGAGAAATGTTATCCGCGCCATAAGAGGAGTCCATACACGGTAATTTGTGGCAATGATGCGACAGCTATGGCTGTTTGTCAACAATGCCAGCGGCGCTGATTCATATATCTTGTGGTCGCTTTGCAACATGCAGGTTTGGAATTGTGAGGCTGCAGAAGCAATAAAGCCTGCTAAAAACGTTGTTTTTCCAAGATCGCCCGGGTGGCACGATGTTTGCTAATTATCCTTACTAAAGGTGATTCCCAAAAGAAATAGGAGGTGATGCTTGCGGCCAAATGTCATGCCTCATACGGCTGTTACCGCAAACGTGCAGTCGTAGCAAAGAGGGGAGGCGGCAAAAGAGAAGGTGGACCGTTATAGAAAAGGAAAATTGATCGGGGGGTAATTATATGGATCTGAACAACCTGCTGTATGAAAAAAGTGACGGCATAAGCGTCATCACCTTAAACCGGCCCAAGGCAATGAATGCGATAAACGACGACTTGATAAAAGAGCTGTCCATGGTTTTAGATGCAGCGGCCAGTGACGAGGAAGTCCGGGCGGTCATCATTACCGGCGGCCCCAAAGCCTTTGCAGCTGGGGGCGATATTGCTTTCATGCTCGAAGCTGCCCCACTAGCTGCCGAGCAGTTCGTGGACAACGTCAGGGAAGCCTTTGACAAGATAGAGCAGATGGCCAAGCCGGTTGTAGCCGCTATCAGCGGTCTGGCTCTGGGAGGGGGATGTGAATTGGCCATGGCCTGCGACATCCGATTAGCCGCTGAAGGGACTCTTTTCGGGCAGCCGGAGATTAATCTGGGAATTATGCCTGGGGCAGGGGGTACCCAGCGCCTTACACGCCTGGTGGGACCTGGGTGGGCCAAGCATATGATCCTGACCGGGGCAAACATAGATGTCGACACAGCCTTCAAAATAGGCCTGGTGACAAAAATTGTACCCAAAGATGATCTTATGGAAGAAGCCAGGAAAATAGCAAAACTGCTTGTTGCTAAATCGCCCATTGCGTTGAAGACTGCTAAATCCTGCATCAACTCTGCTCCAGATGTTAACCTGGCTGCAGGACTATCTAATGAGATCAAGAGCTGGGCCCTGCTGTTCTCCAGCCAGGATCAGAAAGAAGGGATGAAGGCTTTTCTTGAAAAACGCAAGCCGGAATTCACTGGCCAATAGGCATAGTACTGCTGAATAATAGACATCTGACCCTGACAGTCGCTGTCAGGGATTTTTTTGTTCGAGAATATCCAATATTTTTTACAAATATAACGAAAATACGACATATGCTTGCTATAAAAATAATATATTGGAAATCATGGAAAATTATGCAGATTGAAAGGCTCGTAAACGATACGATTAGAAAGGAGTGATTAACAATGAATGTCAGTTGGAATTCAAACATCTATGCAATGTTTACTCAGAACAGTACTCTCAACCAAAACAATGCAGCCAGCAGTTCAAAGAACGCGCCGTGCGGCTTCGCTGCCAGGTACGGGGCGGATTCCGTTCAGATTAGTCAGGACGCTATCAATGCCATGCTAGAAGCCGATGAACAGGACAGCTCTTACCAGGATGACGTCGATCAGAAGCTTTCAGAATCGCTTACCAGTCTGGTTTCAGCAGGCACCATCAGCGATGAACAGGCTGATGCGGTCAGTTCGGCCATAGAATCATCTCTTTCGCTTGAGAGCCCGCAATTCACCGGCAACCCCCTGCAGACCGTACTGGACAGCCTGGTAGCGGCCGGGACTATCAGCAGCGAACAGGAAACCGCTATCGCTGAGGCTCTGGCTCCGCCTGCTCGGGGAGCAGCCCCGCCGCCACCACCGCCCGGCCCGGGCAGTTTTGAAGAGATACTGGCAGGCAAGATCGACAGCCTGGTATCTGATGGGACTATCAGCGAGGAGCAGGCTGAAGCTGTTACCGCAGCCCTGACCGGTTCGGGTACCGGCGAGATTTCAGACTCAGAAGCTAGCGAGGCGAGCAATCCTCTGATGAGCGTTCTGGATGAACTGGTATCTGACGGGACTATAAGCAGCGAACAGGAAACCGCTATCGCTGAGGCTCTGGCGCCTCCGCGCCGGGGAGCACCGCCCCCGCGTCCCCCGCAGGGGAATATGGAGGAGACCATAATCAGCGCCCTGGATAGCCTGACCGAGGATGGAACTATCAGCGAAGGACAGGAAAAAGAAATTCTTAACGCACTGCTCTTCTATTCTTCCGACGTTTCCAGCGAGAATGAGGTCAGCTCCTTCAGGGAAGCTCTGGATAGTCTATTCTCATCCGGGATCATAGATGAGCAGCAGCAGGAGGCCATAGAGGATGCCCTGCTGGATTCTTTCGCCAGAATCTTAGGATTGTAAACAGCCTGAAGCCTGGTGATAAAAATCCCATAACTTGCTTTGAGCTGAGCCCGCCCCCTTTGGGGCGGGCTCTTGTCTTGGATTCAGCGGCTATACGCATCCAGCAGCGGAAAAAATTACTTATATTTAATAAATTTTTCAGCCGGCTTTCAGGACGCTTTCAGTTTTTCCCTGGATAATTAATGCAGCAAATAACTCACGAGCGTTTAGACTAAACTGTGGGAGACAAGATGGAGTGGTGAAAGTATATGTCAGGAGCTGAAAGCGAGAGTATTCCCATCCAGAGCGCAAACAGTCAATTAGATGCCCAGAATGTTCAAAAAGTATTGATAAAAAACCGCTTACAGCAGATGTCTCGGTCCAGGAAAGCCATTTGGATCCTGGGGGTGCTTCTGCTTATTGCTGCCGGTGGATTTGGATTGTATAAATGGCTGGGCAGCAGCAGCAAGGTTGAATACCTGACCATGACAGTATCCAGGGGTACCATCACCGATTCAATCGAGGCTACCGGGACCCTGGAACCGGTCAAAAAGTCCGAGATGGGCTTTAAAAATGACGGCACTATCACCGCGTTGAATGTTCAGCCCGGTGATAAGGTTAAAGCTGGGCAAGTGCTGGCCGAGCAGGATTCTACGACCCTGACCTCGGCCCTTCAGCAGGCGCAGAGTTCGTTTGCCCAGGACGAGATTAATGTCCAGAGTGCTGCTCTTACTTATGAGACCAGCCTGAAGACGCTGGAGAGGCAGACAGCATTATTCAAAGCCGGAGCTATATCTCAGAGCGAATTAGATGACGCACAAACTACTGCCGTCAGGAGCGAATGGGACCTGGCTACTGCTAAAGCTAAACTGCAAAACGATCAGGCCAAACTGGCAGAAGCAAAATCAGACCTGGAAGGGGCGACATTGACCGCTCCTTTTGACGGGATTGTCGGCGCGGTAAATGGGCAGGTGGGGCAGATAAATGGCATAAACAGCAGCAGCAGTACTCTTTTGACGGTAATGAGCGAAGAGCTGCAGTTGAGCGCTCTAGTCAATGAAGCAGACATCGGTCGGATCAAGGTGGGACAGGAAGTTGAGTTCACCAGCAGCGCATATGCGGATAAGAACTTTAAAGGCCAGGTTCTGAGAATTACACCCGAAGCTGAGACGGTGAGCAATGTCCAGTACTACCCGGTGTTGATCTCCTGCGTGGACCCCGATGGGCAGCTCAGATCGGGAATGTCAGTGTCCGCCAATATCATAGTGGCAAAAAGGACTGAAGCTTTGAGCGTATCGATGATGGCAGTCAGCTACGGGCAGTCCTACAGCAGGACTAATACCCCGGCCGGATCAAGCCCGTCCGGCCAGAGCACTCCTGCCACGGCTTCCACAAGCGCAGTGGGAAACAAGCAGGGTGTAGTGGTAGTGAAACAGAATGACCAGCTGCTGGTGAAAAACGTGGTGCTGGGCTTGAGCGATGGAACTAATTATGAAGTAATTGAAGGGTTGAGTGAAGGCGACAGCGTTGTAGTTGGTACAAATTCCGCAGCTGACAGTACCGGTTCCAACACTTCCAGCTCTTCCAGCAAATCGTCGAGTTCAAATAGAAATCAGAACAGCCAGGGCATGGGAGGACCACCTCCGGGATTTTAGGGAGTTTGCCACTAAGTAATAAGGAGAGATAGTCATGACTGAGAAACTCATCGAACTCAAAGATATAAGCAAGACTTACTATGGGGCAGGAGAACCGGTCCATGCCCTGCGTTCAATATCACTGGATATCATGAAAGGAGAAATGCTGGCTATCATGGGGCCTTCCGGTTCGGGCAAGTCCACCATGATGAATCTGCTGGGCTGCCTGGATAAGCCTGATTCGGGCAGCTATATATTCGCCGGGCAGGATGTAATGACTCTAGAAAAGGACCAACTGGCGAATTTTCGCAATATTCTGATTGGCTTTGTCTTTCAGAATTTCAACCTGCTGGGCAGGTCGACCGCACTGGAAAATGTCTGCCTGCCCTTGATCTATGCGGGGGTGCCCGCCCGGGAACGGGAAAAACGAGGCCTGGAGATGCTGCGCCTGGTGGGCCTGCAGGGGCGGGAGCATCACCTTCCCAAACAGCTCTCCGGAGGTCAGCAGCAGCGCGTAGCCATTGCCCGATCTCTGATCAACCAGCCGGGGCTCCTGCTGGCTGATGAACCTACCGGAGCCCTTGATACCAGGACCAGCGTGGAGATTATGGGACTTCTGCAGCAGTTACATCGCGAGCAGGGCCTTTCGGTGGCAATAGTTACGCATGAGCCGGATATTGCTGAACACTGTCAGCGAGTAGTACGCCTGAGCGATGGCCAGGTAGTAAGCGAGGAAACGATCGAAAAGCCCCACCAGGCAGCGGTTCTTAAGCTGAACAGCAGTACTGAGGCGGCTTCATTTCTGGGCCACGCGCAGGCCGGATAAGCAAAAACAGGCAAGGCGGGATCAAAGATGGATTTTATGTCAACAATGAGGATGGCCTGGCGCAGCCTGCAGTCCAATAAAATGCGTTCTTTATTGACCATGCTGGGAGTGATCATCGGTGTCGGCGCAGTTATAGCCATGGTGGCTCTGGGGCAGGGTACGTCTTCCGGGATTACGGACAGGATATCAAGTATGGGGGCAAATCTGCTGACCATCTCGGCCGGCGGCAGCAGCGGACCGATTAGAGGCACCAATACTGCAAAGTTGACCAATGGAGATGTAGAAGCCATCAAGACTCTGCCCCTCATAAAATACGTCGCGGCTGAATCAAGTATCAGCGGTGCTACCATTGCAGTGGGAAGCACTACCTGGACCACAACGGTGGACGGCACCGCCCCGGAACTGCAGAACATCAAGAACTGGCCCACCACCCAGGGTTCTTTTTTTGATCAGGACGATATGGACAACAAGAACCGGGTGGCCGTGCTCGGCCAGACAGTGGTCGAGAATCTGTTTCCAGGATCCAATCCGCTGGGGCAGAACATTAAAGTAAATGGTCTGGCTTTCACAGTCGTCGGAGTCCTGCAGAATAAAGGCGACAGCGCTGGGCAAGACCAGGACGACATTATCTATATTCCTCTAACTACTGCACAGCAGAGGCTTTTAGGCTCTCAAACCGTGCGCACCATCAATGTTCAGGCAAGCAGTTCCGAAGCACTTACTCCGCTCAAGGAATATATAACGACTCTCCTGCGACAGCGGCATCGGCTGGCTGAAACGGCCGATGATGATTTTAGAATTAGAGATATGGCCGAGGTGTTATCCACAGTGGAGGATACCACCAAGATGATGTCCTTCCTACTAGGCGGTATCGCAGCGGTATCGCTGCTGGTAGGAGGTATAGGCATCATGAATATCATGCTGGTCTCAGTAACCGAGAGAACCAGAGAGATCGGGATCAGAATGGCAATCGGTGCCACCACCAGGGCAATATTGAGCCAGTTCCTGATCGAAGCACTGCTGCTATGTTTTATCGGTGGAATTCTGGGGGTGCTTCTGGGTTGGACTGCTTCTGAACTATTGAGCATTTTAGCCGGTCTCACCATGAAAATATCGCCCTGGTTGGTCGTTATGTCCATGGGTTTTTCAGTCATGATCGGCCTGTTCTTTGGCTACTATCCAGCACGCAAAGCTGCCAACTCAAACCCTATCGAGGCTTTGCGCTTTGAATAGTTATCATCCCGGCAGATCCAAATAAAAGCTTGACGATTCAGGCTTGGCGGATTCACACGGGTCTAAATAGATAAAAAGAAATCTATAGAGGTGGTTTACGTGCGGTCAATTTATGTAGTGGATGATGAGGAGAATATTTGCTTCATTGTTGACGGTTATCTTACCAGGGAGGGATTTCATGTTGAGACCTTTGCTTCCCTGGAGGAGGTAAGCAGACGCCTGGAGAGCGGATTCCCTGATATGTTCATCCTGGACATCATGCTTCCCGGGAAGGATGGGCTCGAGTTCTGTTGTGATATCAGAAAACGCAGCGGCTTGCCGGTTATCTTCATAGCTGCGCGCGCAGATGAAGAAGATCGCATAGCAGAGCTAGAATTAGGAACAGATGATTATCTGACCAAGCCATTCAGTCCCCGCGAATTGGTAGCCCGGGTGCGCTCAATATTCCGCCGCATGACCGTATCGGTAGTGCCGGAGGAAATAATGGAGATAGGGAATCTGCGGGTGAACCCGAATGATCGGCATACCAGTGTAGGGGGGCAGGAGATAATGCTGACCCCTATGGAATATGAGCTTTTGATCCTCCTTGCTCAGCAGCCGCAGCGCACATTCAATCGTCAGGAACTGCTGGACAGGGTCTGGGGCTATGATTATGTAGGTGGATCGAGAGCGGTTGACGATCTGGTCAAGCGGCTGCGTAAGAAACTAAGGGAAAACGGTTCCAATCGGAATGTCAAGACTATCTGGGGCTACGGCTACCGCTTTGAAGAATAGTCTGCCGTCTGCCCTGGGCAAAAGCAAAAAGGGAAGTGTCAGCAGGGGAGCGGTCAGGCTGCTCCACGGAGTCAAGGTGGGAACAACGGGGCTGTTCCTCCTCCTGCCAATAATCAGGTGACAACCAGAGTCCAGTGCTGGAATTGACCGGAGAGACAAATACTATTACCATACCTTCAGATATCAAGATGTCAAGCGGAGCCAGGAACGGTGGGCTGGAGGTAAGCATCAGCAGCCTCAAAACCGGCGATATGCTGCAGGAATGGTTGAAGGATGGAGCAGTCAGCCAGGTGCGTGTAATACAGAATCCATAATATAGGGTGAGAAATTGTTCAATTGACAAATCATGTGATAGATATACCTAAATTTTAAGTAAAATTTCAGGGCGGATTCAGTCAATATATCGATAATATATATTAAACGAAGGATAACAGGCGGTGGACGTATGGAACAGCTAAAAGGCATCAAGATCCTGGTAGTCGACGATGAACCGAACATTGTACAGTTTTTGGAGCTGGGGCTTCAGAACGAAGGTTTTGAAGTCCGAACCGCCCTTGATGGTATTGCTGCCCTCAATTCACTTAAACAGTATCAGCCGCATGTAGTGGTGCTAGACGTGATGATGCCCGGGATGGATGGATTTGAAGTCTGCCGAATGCTGAAGAAGACTGAAAATGTCGCTATTATCATGCTTACCGCCCGGGATGAAGTCGATGACCGGGTCAAAGGATTGAATCTGGGAGCCGATGACTATATGGTCAAACCGTTCAGCTTCGAGGAGCTGCTGGCCAGGATCAATGCCCGGCTGCGCAACCAGTTTCCCAACCTTTTCGGGGAGGTAGTTATCGGGCCTTTCAGCATCGATGACCGGCGCAAAGAGATTCGGCTGGAAGATCGGGTTTTGGAGCTGTCCCCGACAGAATACGAGTTGCTCAAGTTCCTGGTGCTAAATCACGGATTAGTCTTGAGTAAATCACTTATCCTGGACCGGGTTTGGGGTTATGATTTCGGCGGAGAGAAAAACATCGTCGAGGTCTATGTGCGCTCTCTGAGGGACAAGTTGAACGACAAAGATCACCAGCTTATTAAGACGCTCCGCGGGTCCGGATATCGGGTCGACATATCATGAGCAGATTGCGATCATACTTTTCTACTGATTCGCTTCGTATACAGCTGCTGGCACGTTCGCTTATCATCCTGGCAGCCCTGCTGGGACTCATCGGCATGCTCCAATATCTCTATATGCGCGATGTTATTTACAGCAACAAGGCGGACAGCCTGCGCACCGAGGTCAGAGCATTGCCTCCGCCGATCATTGGCAGCAATGATATTGTCCTGGAACCTGATGATAAGATAGGTCGCAGGCCAATATTCATGCATGATGCGAGCAGTCTGGTGTTCATAAGCAACCAGGGTGGATATGTTATTATCGCCAGGCGTTCGGAGGACGTGGAAGTGCCCAAACTTGACCCCCAGGAATATATGAATGTTCTTGAGGGTAACGTAAAACGCGACCGTCGCGAAAACGACTACATGATAAAAGATGTGAATGGTGTAGAACAATTGATAGTGCTGCAGCCCATCAGGTTTGAATCTGATGAAGTCAAAGGGCTGGTGCAGATAAGCACCCCCACTGAGCCTCTAAAGGAGATTATCATAGGCCAGTTGATGGCTTTTCTAGCCCTATCCCTGATCGCTCTGCTCTTCGGCCTGGCAGCCTTTTTGCCGGTTCTCAAGAGGACACTGGTGCCGTTAAGTAACATGGTAGATACGGCCGGTCAGATCGATGCCGGAAATCTGGATAAGCGATTTCCGACTCGGCAGGGGCAGATTGAGATCGACCGCCTGGCTGAATCCTGCAATGGCATGCTGGACCGGCTGGAGGTGTCTTTTACGGCGGAGAGAGAGACCAAGGAACAGATGCGACGTTTTATAGCCGATGCTTCACACGAGCTTCGCACGCCCCTGACATCCATTCATGGATTCTTAGAAATCCTGCTGCGCGGAGCTGCCAATCAGCCCGAGCAACTCGATAAAGCTTTGAAGAGCATGTACAGTGAGTCCCAGCGGCTCAGCAAGCTGGTGCATGATCTGCTGCAGCTTACCAAAATGGACCGGCTTCCCCGTATCGAGCTTAAAGAGGGCTCGCTGGAATCGGTGCTCCGAGACATGGAACCCCAGTTGCGCGTTCTGGCCGGCAGTCGCACTCTCAGCCTGGAACTTGACTCCCAGGAATCCAGCTGCAAATATGATACCGATCAGATCAAACAGGTGGTCTTAAATCTTTTCCATAATGCAGTCCAGCATACCGATCCAGAAAAAGGCTGTATAAATATCGTGCTGCGGCCCGAGCGCGGCGGGATGCAGTTGTCGGTGGAAGACAATGGCCCGGGAATAAGCCAGGAACACCTGGCCAGGATATTTGACCGCTTCTATCGAAGTGATTCCTCTCGCACCCGTAAATATGGAGGAGCCGGTCTGGGACTGTCGATAAGCAAATCCATAATCGACGCCCATGGCGGGAATATCAGTGTTGACAGCAAGGAAGGGGTGGGCTGTGTATTTAGAGTATGGATCCCCTGCTAGTGCTCGCCTATAAAAGCAGTTCGTTAAAGCGGCATCGTTGAACATTCCGGTGAACAGCGGCCGCTTTTTGTTTTGGGGCGGGCTTTTTCAGTAAACATTCAGTGATAATTCATATAAACTTAAGGCTTCCTTTAGATGCGCTTCAGCTGCCGGGGATATCATGTGTATAGCCCTGGAAAATGCACTACAATCAGATGCCGGGGGGTATTTTATGAAGGCGAACTGCAAGACCTGTTTTAAGATTGATATGGTATTGCTGCTGAACAGCCTGCTGGCCCTTGTTCTAAATACTTATAAGATATGGGAGAACGAAACCGCTAACGCTTACTACACTGCGGCGGTAACCAGCATGCTGCAGAGCTGGCACAATTTCTTCTTTGCATCACTGGACCCGGCGGGGTTCATATCTATCGACAAACCGCCGGTGGTATTTTGGATACAGAGCGCTTTTGCAAGTTCCTTCGGAGTTCATGGCTGGAGCGTGATTCTGCCCCAGGCTTTGGCCGGTGTCGGATCAGTGTTACTGATCTACTTCCTGGTCAAGCCAGGCTTCGGCAGAAGCGCAGCCCGATTATCCAGCCTGATTATGGCCTGTACGCCCATAGCTGTGGCGGTGAGCCGCACCAACAATATCGACAGTATGCTGGTATTCGCTCTGCTTGCAGCTACCTGGCTCCTGCTGAGAGGAATAAAGCAGAAGAAGACTTACTCGATCGTCCTGGCTTTTGCCCTGGTCGGGCTGGGCTTTAACATGAAGATGTTCCAAGCTTACATGGTGGTTCCCGCTTTCTATATATTCTACCTCCTGGCCTTTGAGGCAGAGTGGAAGAGAAAACTGGCTGTGTTAACGGCTGCTACTGTGGTTCTGATAAGCGTTACTTTTTCGTGGGCGTTCATTGTCGATGCCACTCCGGCTTCTGAACGTCCCTATGTAGGTGGAAGCAAAAGCAATTCTGTGTTGGAGCTGGCTACGGGCTACAACGGATTGAACCGCCTAACTGGAATGGGCGGGCGAGGCGGCGGTGGAGGCCCGGCACCGCAGGGCCGGCCAGCAGATTTCAGCGAAGCCCAGAGGCGTGGGGAACCGGCATACGAAAGCGGAGTGGCAGCCCTGGACTCCTCACCTGTATCTGATTTATCCCGAGCCGGAGATGATCGGATCAGCCGACCCGCAGACCTCAACCGGGGCGCTAATTCCGGCGGAGCAGCAGTCGCAGCTCCTGGCGGACCTCCTCCCGGCAATATCCAGGCGGGTCCGCCGACAGACCTTGAACCTGACGACAGCGAAGGCCGGGGACTCACGCCGTCAGGAGGAGGGGGGCCTCAGAACCCTGGCGGTGGCAGCGGAGCCTTTGGCACTGGTCAGGCTGGACCGCTGCGCCTCTTCCAGAAGGAACTCTCCGGGCAAATAAGCTGGTTGCTGCCCCTCGCGGCCCTGGGAGCCGTGCTTCTGCTGGCTGGCTGGCGTTTTAAACAAGCGATGACCGATGGGGAAAAAGAGGCGCTATTCTGGCTTTCCTGGCTGTTTCCGGCGGCGGTCTTTTTCAGCATTGCCGGTTTCTATCATCACTATTACCTGATAATGATGGCGCCGCCCATAGCTGTCCTGGCGGGAGCGGGATGGGTTCGGATGGCGGCGGAATTCAATTCCGGGGCGGGCTGGAAGTCGTGGCTTCTGCCGCTGGGCCTTCTGATCACTACTGCTTTTGCATTATATATCATCTATCCGTATCGGAACCAGATCGGCTGGGGTTGGCTAGCCGGGATAGGCTTTGCTGGAATCTGTGCATTAATATTACTATTTATAGTAAATAATAAAATAAAAGCCTTCAAGGCGGCAGTAGCGCTGGGGATGCTGGTCATGCTGGCAGGTCCTGCCTGCTGGGCGGTATGCCCGCTGATATATGGTAACAATAATGTAATGCCCCAGGCGGGCCCGGCACAGAAGGGACGGGCACCGGGAGGGGCGCAGCCAGGTAGAGCAATGCAGATCCAAGATGACCTACTGATCAAATATATCGACAGCCATAGTTCTGGAGAAAAGTACTTTCTGCTGACCAGCGACACCGGTACCGCAGAAAATTACATAATTTCTACCGGGAAAGCAGTTGTCGCGATAGGCGGCTTTTCGGGATCTGACCCGGCCTTGAGTGTAGAAAAGCTCGAGGCCATGGTGCAAAACCGAGAAGTAAAATTCTTCCTTATCCCATCAGGCACCAGTGGGAAGGGTGGCGGCAGCAACAGTGAGGCATTGAATTGGATTCGGGCTAACAGCACTGAGGTCTCCAGGGACCTCTGGCAGTCCGGGGCAGCTCAGATCGGAGACCGGGGCCAAAGAGAAGGCTCAATGGCCCTGTACCAGATTAAGGAGTCAAGCCAGGAGGTATAAAGATGAACGTTTCCTACAGCGTGGTTATCCCAGTTTACAACGAAGAAGACGTGGTCTCCAGGACTTATCGTCGTTTGAGCCAGGTAATGGCAGAGCTCGGGGAAGACTACGAATTGATATTTGTAAATGACGGCAGTTCGGATAATACGGCGGCGATCATCCAGGAGATAATCCGGCATGACCAGCGGGTAGAATTGCTGGAATTCTCACGCAACTTCGGACACCAGGCAGCTATCAGCGCGGGAATGGACCATGCCCGAGGGGATGCGGTAATAATAATTGATGGGGATCTGCAGGATCCCCCGGAACTGATACCGGAAATGATCGGCAAGTGGCGCGAAGGCTTTGAGGTAGTATACGCCCGCCGCGCGAAACGTGAAGGGGAGACTTTTTTCAAGAAATGGACAGCCGCCTTATTCTATCGTCTGCTTCGTTTCATGACTGATGTGGATATTCCGGTGGATACGGGTGATTTTCGGCTCATGGATAGAAAAGTTTATGAAGCGATGCGCGCTATGGGAGAGAAAAACCGCTTTGTTCGGGGTCTAGTAAGCTGGGTCGGATTCAGGCAGACGGCCGTTGAATATGTGCGCGATGAACGCTTCGCTGGCACCAGCAAGTATCCTCTGAAAAAAATGCTCCGCTTAGCCCTGGACGGGATCACAGCATTCTCCTACAAACCCTTGAAGATATCGGCTTATTTGGGTGCGCTGGTAAGCTGCGTTGGAGTAGTTTACCTGGCTTTCTGTATAGAGCAGCAAGTGATATCTGATGGCACTGTTGCCGATAAGGGTCCCCTCATGGCCTGCTTGATAATCCTTAATGGGCTTATTTTACTGAGCCTGGGGATAATCGGGGAGTATCTTGCACGAATATCCGACGAAGCCAAAAACCGCCCCCTGTATATATTGCGAAATTCAAAAGGGAATAAGAGGAGAAGAGCTTTAGAGGTCCGACGGGTTGTTTAGGAAAGAAAACCTCGCTCAATTTCTGCGCTTCTGTACAGTTGGCCTGGTCAACACGGCCGTAGACTTTTCAGTATTCTTTTTGCTGTTAGCAGCGGGAACCGCACATATACCGGCTCAGGTTTTGTCATATTCGGCGGGGCTGGCCAATAGCTTCATCTTCAACCGCCGCTGGACCTTCAGGTCAGACGGTCGGTTGCTTTTTGCCCAGATAGGCCGCTTCTTGACGGTAAATCTACTATCCCTGCTGGCGTCTACGATTCTATTGGATGTGTTTTATGATAGTTTGCGCTGGCAGATGTGGATATGCAAGGTAACGGCAAGCTCAGCCAGCGTGATGATAAACTATCAGGGAAGCCGCCTCTGGGTCTTTTACGGTCAGACAATATCGGAGAGTAAAAATATTATGCAAGAAATGCCAGAAGCTACAGGCAAGCGCTGACAACACCCGGGCAGTTAAATTATCCGGCAGGCTTTTCAACTGGGCATGAAGAATAATGGTAATAAAAGGTCAAATCATCCTGGGAGGGAATTTATGAAACCGGTACTTGTAAGCGGCGGAGCCGGATATATTGGCAGCCATACCGTGCAGGAACTCATCAGGGAA
Source organism: uncultured Syntrophomonas sp. (assembly GCA_964635975.1). Taxonomy (GTDB): domain Bacteria; phylum Bacillota; class Syntrophomonadia; order Syntrophomonadales; family Syntrophomonadaceae; genus UBA5314. The sequence goes on along the minus strand of CAZWPO010000011.1, from coordinate 51,335 downwards.
GGAGCAGAAGTATTCGTTCTGGACAATCTTAGCACCGGCCATGAGAAGTCAGTGCCTGGGTGCAATTTCTTCAAAGGAGATATTGCCGATTCTGCTTTAGTAGAAAGCATCATAAAAAGCCGGGGCATCGAGTCGCTGATACATTTTGCAGCTAAAAGCCAGGTTGGGGAGTCACTCCAGCAGCCGGAGCTATATTTTTATGAGAACACTGTTAAATCTTTTATCCTTTTCAATACTGCTTTTAAGGCAGGGATAAAGCAGATCGTCTTTTCATCTACGGCCGCGGTCTATGGGATCCCTTACCAAGTACCCATACCGGAGGACGAAGCTCAGCATCCTATAAACCCTTACGGATCTACCAAGAGGATGATAGAGGAGTATCTGGGATGGATGGGAAAAATCCACGGGCTGAAATGGACGGCCTTGAGATATTTCAATGCGGCTGGAGCATCGCTGGACGGCAGCATTGGAGAAGACCACCAGCCGGAATCGCATCTTATTCCCCTGGTGATGCAGACGGCGCTGGGCTTGCGCGGCCAGCTCTCGGTCTTTGGAACCGACTATGATACACCGGATGGCTCGTGTATTAGAGATTATATTCATGTAGTGGACCTGGCCAGAGCCCATCTCCTGGCACTGAGTGCTCTGCAGCAGGGTATGCCCAGCCGCTCCTATAATGTTGGTACCGGACAGGGGCACTCTGTGTTAGAACTTATCGACAGAGCCCGCCTGATAACGGACTGCGATTTCAAGGTCGAATATGAAGACCGGAGAGTCGGCGATCCGCCCATACTGGTAGCCGACAGTGCGATCATCAAAGAATCCCTGGGCTGGCAGCCGGAGCACAGCGATCTGGACACCATATTATCCACTGCGTGGCGCTGGCATAGCACGCACCCGCGTGGGTTTCAATAATACACTACTGGGAATCAACATATGGATTAATGGTGTATAACAGGCGGCGGGGGTTGAGAGGAGCACGGCATGGGTGCGGTTAGGAAAAAGCTTCTATTAATCATTCTTATTCTCTTAACAGCAGGAATCCTTGCCGGGAGCACACATATTCCAGGTGTTTTTGCAGCTGTTGCTCCCATCAAAGGCGATAATACACCGTACATCCTTTCAGCAAACGATGCGCATCCCAGGCCGGAACTAACCGGGCAGAGACCTGCTGATACTGCAGTGCGGAGCCAGCCGAGCGCGCCCCACCAGCCCGGCCAGCGAGAGCTCAGGTCTGCTGCTTCAAACGGTGATGCACAGGCCGCGCCCTTGATGGCAACATGTAGTTCGGGATTTTTCCTACTGGCCATTGCAGTCTACTTGAGCAGAAAACGCATGAACATCAGAATCCCAGCGGAGCGGGAAAAACAAGTACTAATGGGCTTGTTCACAAGTGCGCTGCTTCTGCGGCTGGGACTGGCATACATGATCACCGGGCATCCCTTTGATCTCAACTTTTTCAAGAGCTGGGCCGATTCGGCTGCGAATGATTTGTTTGGCTTCTATTCCATTACCAGGTGCGACTACCCGCCATTATACATATATATTCTAGCGGCAGTAGGCAAGATAGCTTCCCTGCCGGCGCTGGTCGGCCTCCGCATAGTGCTGCTGAAACTGCCGTCCATAGCGGCTGACCTGGCGGCTTCCTACTTGATTTTCAGGCTGGCCAAAAAGAAGGATCTGTCCCTGACAGCGAGCCTGGGGTTGTGCACTTTTTACCTATACAATCCGGCGGTTTTAATCAACTCCAGTATCTGGGGGCAGGTAGATTCCTTTTTCGCGTTCCTCATAACGTGCTCTTTAATACTACTAACGGAAGGCCGGGTTGCTCTTTCCTCCGCAGGATTAATGATTTCCGTGCTAATGAAACCGCAGGGGATAATTTTTCTACCAGTCCTATTCTATGAACTGCTACGCATGAAAAATCCCAGAAGCTGGCTGACAGCCATAGCTGCTGCCTTAATAGCCGGATTTATTTTGGTGCTGCCTTTTTCACTGTGCGAGGGGCCTCTTTGGATATATGATCTTTATGCCAAGACCCTGGGAGAATATCCGTATGCTTCGGTCAATGCCTTCAATTTCTTCAGCCTTACAGGCGCCAATTATGTCCAAGACGGAGTTAAGCTGTTCTTACTGAGCTATCACAGCTGGGGGATGATTTTTATCGTTCTAGTAACGGCTGCGACCGGATTCCTGTATATGAAAAAATCATGTCCGCAAATGGTTCCCGCCGCCGCTCTGCTACAGATAACCGGGGTCTTCCTATTCTCGGCCCGGATGCATGAGAGATACTTGTTCCCGGCGGCTATCCTGGGCATCCTGGCCTATATTTACATGAATGATAAAAGGCTGCTTTTCCTATCAGCAGCCTTCAGCGCCACGATATATGTCAATACCCACACTGTGCTTTTCGCCACGCTGGCCGGCGCACATTCCATCGCCTATACTCCTGCTCTGGTCATCTGCTCACTGGCTAATGTGCTCCTGTTCGGATATCTGGTAAACGTGCTTTTCGATATTGCGGTGCATGCAAAATAGGACCAGCGCCGCTAATCGAGGAACACTTATAAAATTTATCGCGCTTTTAGAATAACTTGTAAACCTGCCATGTCAGCCCCATCTCTGTTACTTCCCAATATATTAAGTAAATGTTCTGCTGATTTCGCCGGTAAGCGTTTGTGGCTTACGGATTAGACTCGATATGATAAAATAATTGGAAGAAATACACCGGTTAACCATGGTTTACCACAAGTATTTATTAGGGAGGCATGTCAATGAAAGCCAGAAAAATTGTTAATTGTCTGTTATTGGTCGTGCTAACAGCCACGTGCTGTATCGTTTCATCCAGCAAGGTCAGTGCCGCTTATGTGGAAGTGCAGATCGGCAATACCGCTGCTTATTCCGATGGCTACGACCTGCAACTGGATGCCGCACCTTACTTGCGCAATGGCCGGGCTATGGTACCCCTGCGTTTTATCGCCGAGGCGTTCGGCGCCAGCGTCAGTGCTGCCAACACGCAGAGCGGAGTGGAGGCTGAGATCCAATATCGGAATGTAGATATATACCTTCTGGTAGGAGATCCGGCGGCCCACTATATCAATGAATACGGGTATGATACGGTGCAGCCTATGGATGTGGCTCCTGAGATTCGTAATGGCCGAATGTTCGTGCCTCTGCGCTTTATAGCCGAGGGGCTTGGAGCTGCTGTCTACTGGGATCCTGATTCCCAGGTCATAACTATAGATCAGTATTAATGTGCCTGAAGACCGGTAAAAACGGATACAGTTTAATATCGTTTTTATTTACGATTGATTAGGGGAGCTAACATGCCTGGTTCGCGTAAATTAGTTCATATCGGAATCTTTTTGGGGATAATACTTGTCTTGACGGCCGCATGGAAGTATTACTCACCGGCCTATGTCCCGGCTTCAGTCGATTACGTCACTATCCAACCACCAGCCGATGCAGGCCCGGAGCAGCCTGTCGAACAGGAAATCAAGACCTATTCCATGCAGGAAAAGCCTGTTAAGGGAATTCCGGTTCTAATGTATCACAAAGTCAGCCCTGACCCTAGGATAGGAAGCCTGACCTATCGGGTTATGCCGGAGGATTTTGACTGGCAGATGCGGTACCTGAAGGAGAACGGTTATCACACCGTCAATCTCGGCCAGGTCGTAGACTACTACCAAAACGGGGGGCGGCTTCCGGAAAAGCCAATCGTTATAACCATTGACGACGGATATCAAGACAACTATGCCTATGCCTTTCCTATCCTAAAAAAGTACGGGCTGACGGCCACGATATTTATCGTCACTAATACCGTGGGGGGCACAAATGTATTCGATACCGCGGCGCGCCTCCAGCCCGAATCCAGAATGCTCAGCTGGGATGAGATAAGGGAAATGGATGCTGCCGGGATAACCATGGGAGCTCATACTTTAGACCATGTCCATCTGTCGAAAGTGAATCTGGAGGAGTCCAGGCGGCAGGTCATAGAGTCCAAAAAACGGCTGGAAAAAGAGCTTAACCATGAAGTCAAATATTTCTGCTACCCATATGGAGAGTACAACCGGGCGGTGCTGGATATTGTTAAGAAGAGCGGTTTTACGGCGGCTACTTCTGTCGAACCAGGATTGACGACCAGCAGACAGGATCCTTTTCTGTACAACAGGATAGCCATTCAGGGCAGCTATGATCATAGTAAATTTATTCAGGAAGTGAATAAGCATTGAATATGAGCGATGCGAACAGTATATCCTCTAGGAAGAAAAAATGCGGGATTTCACTGATTGAGTCTCCTTATCGTTCAAGCGCTTGGTAATCGACAACTGGTCAGTGCTGCTCAATTTCACCATGATGGGAGGCTTTATGAGCTTCCCATCCTGATCGCATACAATGTTGATAACCGGCCTGGCACCATCTGACCGGTCAGCAGAGGTTACAATGGCGATGTGGCCACTGTTCAGGCTTACCATAGAGCCTACCGGATAAATAGCCACATTGGAAGCAAAAGCTTCGACAATCTCAGGATCGAGTTGGTTCGGAGTCAGGCTCTTTATTGTATCCAGGGCTTCGCTCAATGGACATCCTGCCCGGTACGGCCGGTCCGAAATCAGGGCGTCGAAAATGTCGCATACGGCGACTATTCTGGCAAAATCGATAATGTCTTTGTTGTACAAGCCCCGCGGGTAACCACTTCCGTCCAGCCTTTCATGGTGCTGGAAGGCTATGTGGGCAGACTTGGTGGATAGATCCCGGTGGGCCCTTAATATATTGAATCCGATTTCTGCATGGCGCTCGATTTGCTGACGTTCATTATAGCTAAGATGATCACTTTTCATAAGGACCGATGAATCGACCGATGTCATACCCAGGTCGTGCATTAAAGCTCCCAGGCCTAGATCAACCAGTCTTCCCTCTGTATAACCCATAGATATACCAGTCATCAGTGAAAACATAGCAACATTTATAGAATGGAAAAACAGATAGTCACTGTGGGCGCGAATGTCGTCTAATTGGAATAGAACGTTGCGGTTGCTCATAAGATCCTGGAGCAGAGACGTGACACCTCTCTTCAAGGCGTCAACATCCAGGCTGCCGCCAGCCGAAATAGTTTTAACCGACTTGTCCAGGGTCATGGATATGTTGGAGAGAACCTGACGGGATATGATTTCGGGTATTACTATATCGTCAAAACCATCTTTGATATATATTGATCCGATGTCCATTTTGCCCAAACGGGCGATGTACATCAACGTGAGTTCCGTATTTTCAGTAAGTAGGGGCCGGCCATCCAATCCATAAATGGAACGAGCGATGACCATGCCGGGCTTAAGGCGACTGATTGATTCCCTTATCACTTTGTGCCTCCATGCAGGTAGATTTCATAGAAATTATTCCTGGATATCTTCAGTCCGGGCGGCCAGGCGCCCTTCCCGAAGGAAACGCAGGATCACGTCCTCCTTGACACCAGTGGCTCTGGCGACCTCGATCATCTTACTTCCAGGGTGGTCGTAGATATAATCTCTAATCATAGAGAATTGTTTATCAGCAGTATCAGTGCAGCCGGGGCATAGACTACTGGTTCCGAAATATGAAAAAAGGTTGTTGCATACCGGGCAGTTGCGCAGTTCACTCATATTTAAGCACCTACCATCTAGCTTTTTTAGCCTTGAGTCCTAGGCCGGGGACAAGATAAAATACAAAAACTATATAGATTTTCGACAAATAATATCAAGAAATTTAGGCTATATGAATAGATTAGACCAAAATGAACTATTAATCCTTCCGACATTTGTACTAATTTATATAGGACTAATTTACCTTATTTGTAGGACCGGGCTGCTGGAGCCATGACTTTTATTATTAATTAGAGTTGGTGATTTAGACATAACCCTGATAAACAGGTCTTTTCGAAAAGGTCAGGCTTGCTTATTGAAGTAGGACAATTCTTAAAAGAACGCCAAGAAAAAAGGAGGTTTTTGCTGGAATATGTTGTATAGAATAAATAGCGACAAACACTCCAGGATATATTCCTGGTATGAAGAGGTGGAATGAATTGGGCAAATTTGGTAAAGCCTTATTCGGGTATAATCAAAAAGTCGTGGATCAGCTCCTCGTAGATCGTAAAAGAGAAGCGGAGAGCATGATAAATGCCAAATATGGCGAGCTGGACGCAGTTCGGGCCAATATACAACGCACGCGTGCAAATATAAGAATGGCTGAAAAAGAGATAGAGGATTTCGCCCGTCGTAAAGAACAGATATTTAACACCTTTGTTGACCAGTTGGTGATCATCGAACAATCTATAAAATCTAATGATGAGGGGATACGAAGGGCAAACTTAGAAGCGCTAGAACACCTGGAACAAAAGGTTCAGGAACTGGATAAGTGGAACTCACTGCTTCAGCAGTTCTACAGCGAGATAAACGCTATTGGCAGCAAATACCGGGCTTACATCGAGGAATAAATTAAGGGCAGGTGGGCTTGTTGATTAGAACCTCCTTAATAGGTTATAAGAAAAAAACTGTTGAGGAAGCAGTTGCGGCCTTGGAGAAAAGTTTTAACGCTCAGATGGAAGAGGTGCAAAACTCGATCAATGCTGCCAATTCTGAGAAAAGCGAAATGATGGCCAAGGTGAATATGATGCCCACCAGGATCGAGAAGGCACGTGTTAGTGCTTCTATTTTAGAAGAATATCAGGATAATATGCGGGCTATCATAAACGCGCTCAGAACTTCAATGGATGAAGCGAACCAGAAGAAGATGAGTGAGACCACGGTCTTCAGGCAGGACGTCGAGAAGCAAATAAATATCCTGGACGAAAGAATTGAGATATTGAAGGAGCGCGTACGCGACCTGGTTCAGAGTATGACATTTTTAGGAACTTCTCAGCAGGAGACCGCGGAAGAGGATAGGGCCTGGAAGGTCAGAGTAGATTCAATGATAAACGATTTCCGGGAACGAGCCGATGTTGAACAGGCGAGTGAGGTTCCTGTTTTACATGCCGGGTCTTCGGAACTCGTGTTTGCTACAGCAGAGGATGAAAAGGCTGCTCAAACCGCAGACACACATGGAATAACCGCCGAATTGAGAATTGAGAACATCACCGAGGAAGATACGATCAGGGCCGACAACTTTATGTCCAGAATGCGCCAGAATTGGATGGCGGAGACCGAGCAAATGAGCGAACCGGGATATGAGGAAGATAGCACGCTTGCAGATGCCGGGACTTCGGCTCTGCGTGCTAAATTGTTTTCAGTCGCAATCAGGGTCTTAGGACCCGGTTTGATAGTGCAAAAAGCACTGGAAAAGTTGCAGTAAGTTATGTGAATTTTGAAAGGGGCTGTCTCAAAGCTTAATTTGAGACAGCCCCTTTTATACTAAAATGCGTCCTCCAGTTCAACAATTTTTCCTTCCCAGGTCCGTAAGCGCAGGGATTGCTGATCTGAGCTCACGATATATGAGGGCATCAACGGAATTTTGCCGAGGCCTCCTGGGGCATTCACTATGTAGGTTGGTACGGCTAGCCCTGATGTATAACCGCGCATGCTTTCCATAATCTGTAGTCCAAGTTTTACGCTGGTCTGCAGGTGCCGGGTCCCTTGAACATCTTTGGCGTGAAAGATATAGTAGGGCCGAACCCTTATCTTCAGCAATTCTTGATTGAGTTTTTTCATGGTTATCGGATCGTCATTGACGCCCTTGAGAAGGACGGCCTGATTTCCCAATACGACTCCCGCTTCAATCAGGCGGTCGCATGCTTTGGCGGCATCCGCGGTTATTTCTAGCGGATGGTTAAACTGAGTGTTGATAAATAAAGGGGGATATTTTTTAAGGATTCCACACAGCGCTGGAGTGATCCGCTGCGGCAGAGTAACCGGCACCCGTGTGCCGATGCGCTTTATTTCGACATGTTTCATGTGGTGCAGGCTATCTAATATCCATTCCAGGGTGAATTCGTTGAGCAGAAGGGCATCTCCTCCGGTAATGAGAACATCGCGGATCTCTTTATGGTGAGATGCGTATTCCAGTGCCTTGGCGATATTTCCGGTAAAGGCGTGGCTGTCTACCTCGCCTATATTTCTGCGTCTCTGGCAGTGGCGGCAGTACATCGCGCACTGGTTGGTTACATTTATGATCATGCGGTCGGGATATCTTCTGGTTACGCATGGTGCCGGCGAGGTGAGTTCTTCATTCATGGGATCGATAAGCCCTCCCCTTCCCAATTCGCGCAGGTCGGGCACAGCCTGCCGGTAGATAGGGCTATTCTTGCAGTCATCGCCTATGAGGCTGAGGTAATATGGGGAGACCGCCCAGCGGTATACTCTACTGACCCGGTCGATTTTTTTCTGTTCCAAATCGCTTAAGCCCAGTATTTTACTTAAAGTTTGACTGTCCTTGATACGGTTTTTGAGATGCCACTTCCAGTCTTGCCAGTTTGCCTCGCTTCCCGATAGGGCATCTAGTATTTGCTGTTGGCGTTCTTTGATCTTTTCAAAACAGGAATATCCCGTGGGTATTTCCTGACTGGCCTCAAGATACGGCATGATGGTTTTTTTAAGTTCTTCACTGCGTTGAAGAGCCTGGTTTCTATATTCTAATTGGCTGCTTTCTATCATAATTCGCACTCCCTTTTAAATGTGGCTGATTACTTTGACACATTCGAAAAGGGCCGAGGCTTACTAAAAAAATAAACCAGAAGGGCTGCTTCTGGGTTAATGCGAGTCTATTAACCTCGGGTTCCCTTTCAACGCTTGCGAGGTTAGCTGACGGATTCGGGATAAGGGTAATCCCTACCGGCAAAACCGGATTCACCCCAATAGATTTGGTTCCCCCACTCTCCCTGCAGGAGGGAGATTCAGCGCGTTCCGTAAATACTATAGTTTTTGCTGCAGAAAAATACTGACTGCTTCATCATCCCCTTTCCCTGTAACAATAAGTCAATAAAGTTTGCACATTAAAACATATCGCCTAATATGCATTGTCCTTGATGGTGAAACAACTGTCAAGATATAAAATTTATGCAAAATTATACCATATTGTATAATCTTCGCCTTTGTTTTTATTTTTCAAATTAAGCTGTCTAAAAAGGCGGTCGTCGTATCGCGTGTATAATTTCTATGGTGGAGTGGGGGGCAAAATATTATAATAAGAGTGTGAAGCGTGCTGCTATATTGTTCTTATGAAACCAAAATTTGTAAAATATTGCTTCACAAAAATGGGCGAGGGGGAAGCTTATGAGATCAAAATTCCTTTTGGGAAGCATAATGTTATGCTTTATTCTGGCCGGTGCCATGCTACTCCCGGGAACGGCATCTGCAGCGGTCCCGGTAGCACCGAGCAATTTAGTCGTGGGCGCAGGTGATGCGACCAGCATAGCGCTTTCCTGGCACGACAACTCCAGTAATGAAGATGGATTCAATGTATACCGTAAAGGCCCGGGAGAAGCTGATTACACCAACATCGGCCATACCGCGGCAGGATTTACTCACTATGGGGACAGCGGACTGATGCCGGGATCTACCTACTATTACAGGATCAAATCGTTCAATGAAGACGGCGAGTCTGTGTTCAGCAACACGGAGCACGACACCACCGAGGCAGCTGTAGTGAATGTTACTTCTCCCAACGGAGGAGAAGTATGGCATGCCCTGGAGCACCACGATATCACCTGGACCAGCAATGGGGAAGGCTTCGATGCCCAACTACGCTACCGGGTGGGAAGCGGCACCTGGGTGACTATTGATACGTTGCCCAATACCAATTCCTATGAATGGACTATTCCCAATCTGGATTCCGATGAGGTGAGAGTGGCGGTCCGCCTGCTCTTAGACGGCGACCTGGTCTGTGTGGACCAGAGCGAAAATGATTTTACGATCCAGCCATTTATGATAGTAATTCCCGGAGAGCTGTATGTAATCCCCAATGCCCCAACTGATCTCAACGCCAGTGCTGAGACCGACGACCGTATACTCTTGAGCTGGGATTACGAGGGAGACAGAGACGGTATTGAGATAGAACGTAAGACCGGAAGCGGGGCTTTTGCCCTGGTAGGCCAGAGCGAATCAGGGGCCAACCAATTCGGCGACACCGGACTCAATGCCGGGACGACTTACACCTATCGGATCAGGGCCTATAACGAGACATCGGACGGTGATAGGATCTATTCTGCCTATTCCAACCAGGATAGCGCCACTACCCTGGCTGACACGACCGAACCTGAAGAAGATGAAGATACCACCCCGGCCGACCATGTGGTCCTGCGCTTCTATATCGACTCTACCGAGTACTATGTGCAGGACTCGGATGATGCCAGCGCCAGCCTGCAGACTATGGATACGGCACCGATCATATCCGGGGGCAGAACCCTGCTGCCGATACGCTACGTTTCAGAGCCGCTGGGTGCAGACGTGGACTGGGAAGCCGCCCTGGATCAGGTCACCGTCGAACTGGGGAGCAAGACTATCGTGATGTGGATCAACAATGGCACCGCACGCATCAATGGAGTCGAAACTGCTATCGATCCCAGCAACCCGGATGTAACTCCAATAATAGTGCCTCCGGGACGCACCATGCTGCCCCTGCGCTTTATAGCGGAAAACCTGGGCTGCGATGTGGAGTGGAACGCGGCAACCAGAGAGGTGACCGTCACCTACCCGGCCAGTTAGATGGCAGGTAGACGAGCTGGTTGACTTAGACCTCATACATGATTATAATGTATACAATATTGTAAAAGAGCGATGACAGGGCTTAGTAGGCTTATCCGCAGGAATCAGAGAACCGCCGGTTGGTGAGAGGCGGTCGCAGCGGTACACTGAACTCTCCCTGGAGCTGCCGACCGAAATCAGATGAAAGTAGGCTCGGACGGGGACTTCCGCCGTTAAAAGGAAGGGGATATCGGATAATGCATCCCGTATCCTGTAAGAGTGAGCGGCTGCATGCCGTTAAATTGAGTGGTACCACGGAGTTATAACCCTTCGTCTCATGCATAAGAGCGAAGGGTTTTCTATTTCTATCAAAAGGAGGTGGTTTCGATGGAAGACGACCTTGGCGGACTGCGATTACACCTTAAAATTATGAAGGAGGAACCTGAGAATGAGCAAACTGTATGTTTTCGATACCACCTTGCGCGATGGAGAGCAATCGCTGGGAATAACCCTTAATGTTAAAGAAAAATTAGAGATCAGCCGCCAGCTGGTGAAGCTGGGCGTCGACATAATTGAGGCGGGCTTTCCGGCATCTTCTCCGGGTGACTTCGAATCAGTAAAGACCATAGCACGGGAGATAAAAGGAGTCACCATATGCGGTCTGACCAGGGCGGTCAATGCCGATATCGATGTCTGCGCCGAAGCCCTCAGGGATGCGGAGAGTCCCCGGATACATACCGGGATCGGGGTTTCCCCGCAGCATATGGAGAGTAAGCTCAACATGAAGCCGCACGAGGTCATCGAGGCGGCCATCAGCGCAGTGAAGCACGCTAAGAAATACGTGCATGATGTTGAGTTCTATGCCGAGGATTCTTTCCGCAGCGACTGGAGTTTTCTGGTTAGAGTGATCGAGGAAGTAATAAATGCGGGAGCCACGGTTGTAAATATCCCAGATACGGTGGGATACGCGACTCCCTGGGAATATGGAGAACTTATATCCTATGTGATCAACAATGCGCAAAACATCGACAAAGCTATCGTCAGCATCCACTGCCACAACGATTTAGGTATGGCTACCGCCAACTCCCTGGCCGGCATCAGGGCCGGAGCCAGGCAGGTAGAGGGCTGCATCAACGGGATCGGTGAGCGTGCCGGGAATACGTCCCTTGAAGAAGTTATCATGGCTATCTACAGCCAGCCCAAAATCTACGGGGTGGAGATGAGCATCAATACTCGGGAGATAGCCGCCACCAGCCGTCTGGTATCCCGTATCAGCGGTGTGCCGATACCCAGCCACAAGGCCATCGTAGGCGCCAACGCTTTCATGCATGCTTCGGGCATCCACCAGGACGGTGTCCTAAAAGAAAAGAACACCTACGAGATAATCGACCCTGAAATCATAGGGGTACCTCGCAACCTGATCGTACTCAGCGCCCGCTCGGGGAGGCACGCGCTCAAACACCGCTTAGAGGAGCTGGGTTATGAAATAGAGGATAATATCGATGAACTCTACAATAAGTTTTTGCACCTGGCTGATCAAAAAGGAGAGATATTCGACGAAGACCTGCATGCCTTGATGGGCAACAGCGGCAATGGAAATGGGATCAGCCTCAAGAATATCTCTGTGGCTACCCACGGCGCTACCACATCGTCGGCGACGGTCACCCTGGAGATAGACGGTGAGGAGCATACTGAGGCTTCCTTCGGTAACGGCCCGGTGGATGCGCTTCTGAGAGCTATCAACCGCATCGTCAATATACCCGCCCGCCTGGAAGACTTCTCTATAAAGTCGCTGAGCCAGGGGTCCGAAGCTCTGGGCGATGCTACGGTAAAAATACGCTATAAAGACAACCTGGTGGTGGGCCGCGGTCTGAGCACCGATATTTTTGAAGCCAGCGCGCTCGCCTATGTCAATGCTCTATCCAAAGCCAGCCATATCTAAATAATCGACCGGCAGATGAAGTTAAAGGGACAGCGGGGATGGTTATTGTTGGGACACTTGTGTCACAAAAGAACCGCCACCGCTGTCCCTGTCTTTTCGCAGCCAACTGTCCGATGGGCACATATACCATAATAACCATTGGAACACATTCAAGTAAAATACAGGAATCGTCGATAACCATAATAATACAATAGTGCATTTAGCAGACATTTATAGAATTAGATGGCTTGCCGCTAATCCGGGGGGTATTGATTATGGCTCGAACTTTCAAGATTCTGTTTTGCCTGGTGCTGGTTATGGTTATGATGGGGTGCGGTCAGGAACTGGCGGTCTGGGAACAGGGAGATGATGTTAAAAACGCCAGGAAGGCAATAGAAGCCTTCAAGATAGATTCCGAGGAAAAGGAAGCAATCGTCTTCCTGGGCAAGTGGGTGGATGTCTGCAACAAAAGTGATATGGAGACCCTCAGGACTATGATATATCTCTCTAACGGCGACCCGGAAAAGAAGTTTATCGATACTTTGAAGCAGGGTTACCTCCACCTGGTTCTGAACAATGTGCAGATATTGGAGGAAAAAAGCAACCGCCTTATCTGCCGGTCGGTCATCAGCAGCAGTAATGATTCCGACAACCTCATCGTAGTCGATTTCACCCTGATCAAAACCAACTCCGGTTACAAGATGTCGAGCTTTAAACCTTATAAGGGCGAATACTATCATGATCTGGGCAAGGAGATGCAAAACCAGGCGCTGAATAGATTTGGAACCAGCAACCTCTCACAGCTGCTGGGCTATGCTGCCTGAGCACGAGCATATACAAAATCATCAAATCAATCGGGCTTTTCTGTCCACAAGAATCCAATATAAAACCATATCTATAAAGATTATTAGAAGAAATCAAATGCCCGAGTTCTGCTCTTTGATCAGCATGGATAGAAGTTCACGGCGGTTTTTGGTTTCGGTTTTCCTTAGCATTTGGCGGATGTACTGCTTGACGGTGGATTCCGCGATATGGAGGGAATCTGCCATTTCGGCTACCGAAAGGCCCTGGAGGGTAAGGTTTAAGACCTGGCTCTCTCTTGGATTAAAGCCATATTTTTGCGAGAACTCCCGGGCCATATCTGCCCAGCTAATCGGGCCGGAGTCAGGGGCGGGATTATCCGGTGTACTGGCTTCATCGGCGGGGTTATCATCAATGTCAATCAGTCCGTCGGCTTGAGAGGCCAGATCGTCTGAACAGTCAGAAGCTGAGGCCAGGTTGAACTCCAGGGTCTGAGAGCGGAAACTCTCAATGAAGGCGCTGGTGACCTTGCTGAATAACAGGGAGACCAGCGGCAGGGCTGCGACTATCGCAACTAGAGATGCGATAAAGATAGACATATTACCCATTGTTTTATAAAGGATTTCCGCTGAGATGATCCCGAACTGTTTGAGGACTAGAGGAAACACCAGGCCCAGAGAACAGACCAGGAGCGGTTTTTTGTAGAAGCGGGCGATATCCAGAAGAGCCAGCCTGCTCCCTATTGAAAAAATCGCACTGGCTGCCTGCACGCATGAGAAAGCCATAAATGAATATACTCCCTGGTACTGAAAAGCCATAGCGACAAAGCCCATAGCCAGAAGGCTAAAGGAGCTGTTCAAGACCATGTGGGTCCCACGCAGGTCGCAAAGCATACCTCCTCCCAAAAATCCCGCTATCAGAAAAATCCGTGTATAGGCCAGGTAGTCGGCCCCGCCCAGCCAGAAAGCAGTGGCTGAGTAATCCTGCAGGCCGTGTGATAGAAAGAAGCCGGTCATTATTAGGAACAACGGCATCAGCAGCCCCGGTCTTATTGAGCCGGGGCTAAAGTTAATCCGGTTTGTCTCCGAAGATGTTTCCCACAGATAATCGTGGCAGGCGGGGACATAGAGGACGGATACCGCCAGCAAGAGCATTGTGACTGCGGCGAAAAGTGTTTTTCCATAAAGAATGGGTCCATCCTGCTCTGGAAATAGCACGACGTAAACGATGAAATGCAGAGCCAGACCTAGAGCAGCCGCGCTTCCGATGGTCAAGCCGCGTTTATTGACCGGAATCTCAGCAAACAAAAAGCTGGTCAGATAGGCGATACCAAATCCAGATATGAGACCGCAGATGAGGACGATGGCCCCCATGGATTTCCCGGATATAAATGCCATACTTGAAGTCAAAAGGCCGGAGAGAACTGATGATAAAAACACAACCTGCTTAATTTTCTTCATATCCGGTAAGCGGTCCAACCACCAGGCAAAAGCGGCAATTCCCAGGGCATGTGAAAGGAAGAAGGTGATATAGAGCAGGGCGGCAGGTTCCCGCCCCAGATATACAAAGGTCCAGTAGTGATTCAACCAGCCTGAGCAGGCCTGCCACAGAGTATACAATGAAGCCGGAATAATATAAGCCACCTGGGTGCGGTCAAAACTCCAATAAGCTCTCACTTACCATCCCACTTTTCTTGCCATATATAGGAAAAAAGCAGTTCTTTGTGTGCTTTTAGAGGAACATAAAGTATTATATCAAAGCAATCGGCGCTGGTAAATACATCCTTGTAATACTCTGGATAAAAGCCTGAAATATGGGATCGCTTCCCAAAATATACTTTGGGAGGATTGGGGAAACGGAAAGAGTGTGTTAATAATATAATGCATTTTAGGATACAACTCCCATTTGGGTTTAGGCTTATGGTCCTGGATAATCCGAAAAATAAGGAATTGCTTATTCGGCGAAACAATTATTTATGTGACTTCTCTAACAGGCGATAGGAAAGCAGAAGGATATGAAGTTGACCGGAGTCGCGCATGCAGATTCTGGAGTATATAAGTCTTAGAAAGATCGGGAGGGTTTTTATGAGGAGAAAAAGTTTTGTTATTTTTCTGTGCCTGGCACTGCTGTTAACCTGTAATAGTCTTTCAGGATACCTGCCTATCTATGCTGATGAGCCGCGGGCGGAGACTGCTCCAGCATATGAGAGCCAGAATGAACCTGGGAAAATCGAGCAGAATCAGGAGGAGCAGGACCCGGTTCTTTCCGAAACACCAGCAGAAGAATCCGACGATGAGGAAGCCGGAACGGAAGCGCCGAGCGTCGAAAGCAGTTCCGGCAGCGAAGAGCAGACAGAAGGTGAGCTTGAGCAGAGTCAACAGATAGCTGCTCCCTGTTTGGTCAGAGCGGCGGCCAACAGCGACGGCACCATTATCACCGTGAGCTTCAGCGAGGCAATGGACGACCCGTCCGGTTTGCATTCCCAATTCAGCGTAAGAGCAGACAACCTGAATGTCGTAGTCCTATCAGCCGCACTAAATGAAGATGAGCGCAAAATAGACCTCGCCCTTCAGGAAGCGGTCAATAAGAAACAGACTGTCTACGTCTCATATACCGCAGGTGGCATTAGTTCGGCAGCAGGCGGACTGCTGGATTCGTTCGCCGATGAGGCCGTGGCTATGCCTGAGGATGATAAGGTGTTAGAGGAGGACGCGGAAACTAAAGAGAAGGAACTTCTCCAAGCCGAAGAAATAAATGTGCCGGAATTCCAGCCCATGATGGTTCTATCATTGATGGCCGTGCCCGGAAGTACACACCATCCGGAGGACTGGAATGATTCCCTGCTGGGCGGCGGCATGCCGGGGGTGAGCGCCGGAGATACTATCATTCTACCCGATACTGCGATTGCCAACACTACTTTGACCGTTCCGGTAGGAATAAGTGGACTCACTTTGCAGGGAAGCTGCGTCTATACCGGACTAAGCATCGAACTGGCCTCCGGGCATCCCGGTCTGGCTCTGACCATACAAGACCTTAACCTTACGGCCCCAGATGAGAAAGCGGGCATTGACTTCGGCAATGCTACCGGAGCTTGCAGCCTCATTATATTAGGAAGCAATAATATTCGGGGCGGTTCTTCCTATGCTGGCGTACAGGTGCCGGAAGGTTGTTCGCTGATCATAGACGGCAGCGGTACTTTAACCGCAATTGGTAGCGGCGATCTAGGTGGTGCGGGCATCGGCGGTGCCGGCGGCTTTAGCGGCGGCACCATCACTATTCTGGATGGTACTATCGAGGCTCGGGGAGGCCAGGGCGGTGCCGGTATCGGCGGAGGTTGCGCAGCGGCCAGGGGTGCCGATGTAATTATATCGGGTGGAAATATTACCGCCGCCGGTGGTGATGACGGATCTGGCGATGACGGAGGTGCCGGGGTGGGCGGTGGAAGCCGCACTGGAGACTATGGCACTGTCATTATTAATGGGGGAACTGTTATTGCCAACGGGGGTTCCCGGGGAGCCGGTATCGGTGGAGGAGACGCAAGCAATGATGGTGGCAGTGTAACTATCAATGACGGTAATGTTACCGCCAGCGGTAAAGATGGCGGCGCTGGTATTGGCGCCGGATATGGCTGCGGAGACAGTGGAGTAATCATAAACGGCGGCACCATTCAGGCCAACGGGTCTGACGGCGCTGCCGGAATCGGCGGCGGGAATAAAAGCAGTGCGGTGTCACTGACAATTAACGACGGAAATATAAGCGCCACGGGCGGCAGCAGAGGTGCCGGGATTGGCAGCGGTGCTTCTGGAGGAACCGGAGCGGTCATCATACTCAGCGGATCAGTCATCGCCCAGGGCGGAGAAAATAGTGCCGGAATCGGCAGCGGCTATAAGGGCGGCGCGATGGACCTGACAATCAGCGGCGGCATCATTAAAGCTATCGGAGGCACAAGCGGTGCTGGTATCGGCAGCGGAAACACGGGCGGCGGCGCTGATGCCGTGGTAAATGGAGGTCAGATTGAGGCCATCGGCGGAGCCGGGGCGCAGGATATAGGCAGCGGTGTAAGCGGTACAGCCGGGTCGCTAACAGTGAACGGCTGGGCGATTATCAGTGCTGATGATGTTATAACAGCAAGTGGTTCAAGCGGGCCCTATACTATACGACTACTGAATACTACCGGAACCAGCGCCGGGGTACAGACTGTGACCTTAAAAACCGGTGCGGGCGAAGATTGTGTAAGCGGAAAAACTGGCAGCGACAGCCTTTTTGGCTCCCTTTATCTAAAAAACAACACCGACTACCAGGTAGCGGTGACCGGTTTCAAAATCCACAAGTCGGGTGATGTGTCATTCCAACAGACAGCGGCTTTTACCAGCGGTACAGCGGCGGCCACCCTGGACTTTGTCATCGCCAACACCCCTACGGTCACTGACCCGCCCTTTGTGGATACGATAGCTGCCTCCAGCACCCAGCCCACCACGGCGGCCGTGACCGCTCAGGATAAAGGCTATGAGATTACCGCGCGGGGCGTGGTCTACAGCAGCGAGGCCAACCCCACCCTGGAGAACGGGACGGCAGTGCCGGCCAGCCTGGGCATATACGGAACCGGTTTTTATGCAGTCCAGATAAGCGGGTTGACACCTTCCACCACCTACCACGTACGAGCCTATGCCACCAATGAGAAAGGCACCAGCTACGGGGAGGATCTGACTTTCACCACCGACAGCGACGACTGCGTTTGGAGCGACATCTCGGCCAACCTCCCGGCTTCAGCCCAGGGCAACACCAGCCTGCTCGACATGAAGTTCATTAGCGACAATGAGGGATGGATTGTACAATCGGGTACCGGCAGCGCTAATATCTATCACACGACTGATGGTGGACTGACGTTTACTACCATAGCCCCTCCGGCGGAAGCCAGCAGCGGGGTCACGGCCATCCATATGTTAAACCAGCAAGAAGGGTTCATTGGCTGCCAGAACGGGAAGATCTATCGCACCATCGACGGAGGCGATAGCTGGACTGCCGTCGGCTCCATGGGTCCACCCCTGAGTATGGATTTTGCGCCCGGTTCCAACACAGGCTTTGCCTGCGGGGATGCGGGCAAGATTTATCAAGTGACCGCCACTGGAATCCAGGCTATGAGCAGCGGCACATCTCAAAACGTTAGATCCATCTGCGCCACCGGAGAGAGCCGGGCTTGGTGCACCTCTTATCCCAATATACGCCATTATGACGGAAGCGCCTGGGCGGAGATCGAATCGGCGCCCAGTGAGAGTTACCAGGGAATCGATATGCTGAACGATACTGTGGGTTGGGCGGTGGGCACCAACGGCATCATCGTACACACGGACACCGGCGGTGTATCGGTCAACGACCAGTGGGGATTCGACTACCAGAGCAATGCTGATTCTGAACAAAGGGACCTGAGGGCGGTAGCTGCCCTGAGCGAGGGTGAGGCTTTTGCAGTGGGAATCGAGGGCGCCGTGCTTCATACGGTGGACGGCGGGGCTACCTGGAATCCGGAAGCCCAGGGCATGACTACCAATATGATGAATGCGGTGTGCTTCACTTCACCTACCAATGGCTATGCCTTGGGGAATAAGGGGACTCTGTTAAAATACGGCCCCCTGGGCGGAGGCGGAGTTGCTGTTCCGGCCGTTGCTACCGGAGCGGTTACCAATATTATTACCAGTGGAGCCACCGTGGCTGGCAATGTGACCTCTGACGGCGGCAGCGCGGTGACGGAAAGAGGCATCGTATACTCCGGGCTGGCCAATCCTACTCTGGATAATGCCAGCAAAGCCGTGGCTGCTACAACGGGGACGGGCGAGTTTAGCGTAAACATCACCGGCTTGATGAGTGGGACTATTGCGCATGCCAGGGCCTATGCCACCAACAGCCAGGGGACCAGCTATGGTGAAGATGTGTCATTTACTACCGCGACGGTTAACGGACTTACTGTCACCACGGGTGACATCACCGATATAAGCAGCAAGGGGGCCAGAGTAGGCGGATACGCGATTCCTGGTAAATTAGCCGGGATCATAGAGCGGGGAGTAGTTTATTCTACTAGTGCCAACCCCACTGTCAACGATTTCAAGGTGCCCTACACGGCTAACGCCCTGGAGGGGCCGATCCTGGTCAACCTGACCTACCTGAATCCCAATACGACTTACCATGTTAGGGCATATGCTATTGACTCCCAAAACATCGCCGTTTACGGAGAGGATAAAGTATTTACCAGCGCAGCAGACACCTATAGCTGGACGGATCTGTCCGTTAACCTCCCGGCTAATGCCCGGCTGGATCCAGACCTGCCAGATAATGCCCAGGGAGCCACCACCATGATGGCTATGGATTTCATTGATGCAAACAACGGCTGGCTGGCCCTGACCAGGTATGCCAACAACCAGCCGGTCAATGAACTTCTTATCACTCACAACGGCGGCGCGACCTTCCAGGTTGTGCCCGCTCCGGCAGTATTCTATTCGATCAGCTTCAAGAGTGCTTCCGAGGGATTGGCCGCTGGAAATGACGGCCGGATCTACCGGACCCTGGACGGAGGTCTGACCTGGAGAAACGCCGGTTCAGGAGTTAAACCCTACTATGCGGTTACGTATCCCAAAGGATCGGATAGTGGCTATGCCTGCGGGAACTGGATGCGCTTGAGCCGGGTCAAACCTGTTGATCCGGTCACCGGCAATGAGACGGGCCTGGAAACTATGCCTAGAGAAGAAGGGATTTCGGGTTGGTCCGAAAACCTGAACTGTATATCCTTTGTACCTTCCGGTGATGGCTGGGAGGGTTGGGCCGGAGGGGCTGAGGCCATCATCCACTGGACCGGTTCCGAGTGGAGGGCCGACGGAACAATGCCCAGTTCGGATGTTTCTGTGAACGGAAACGGTGGTTCTCACAACGGCATATGCATGGTTAACCACAAAGAAGGCTGGTGTGTAATGGACTTTGGTTTTATTCTGCATACAAACAATAATGGACAGGAGTGGACCATCCAGGCCAGCCCGGAGGTATTCAAAATAGGTATTAATGCCTATGGACCCCAGCGTACCCTGATGGATGTTGACTTTCTTAACAACCAGGAGGGATGGGCAGTAGGATCAAAGGGAGTGGTTTTGCATACGGTTGACGGCGGAATGTCCTGGAACATAGAAGTACAAGGCATGACCAACCGTATGATGACATCGGTAAAAGCAATTAGCCCCACTTGCGGCTACGCCTTGGGCAACAACGGCAGTTTTTTGAAATACGGTCCATTGGGAGAGCCGGTAATAACTGCACCGACTGTGAACACCGGCACCATATCAGGTGTTTCGGATACTTTAGCCTCGGTAGCGGGGAATGTGACGTCTGACGGGGGCAGCGCGGTGAGCGAGCGGGGAGTAGTCTTTTCTACCAGCGCCGACCCGACAATAGATAATGGAACCAAGGTTGCGGCAGATGCAGCCGGGACCGGGGAATTTTCTGTCAACCTGGCGGGACTCAACGCCGAAACCACCTATCATGTGCGGGCCTTTGCCACCAACAGCATCGGCACCAGTTATGGCCTGGATAAGACCTTTACTACCGGGAGCACTCCGGTGGAGGTAATCAGTGTAAGCCTAAACAAGAGCGAAACCACTATTAGTGCCGGGTTGGAGGAGCAGTTGACTGCTAAAGTGCTGCCGGAAAACGCCAGCGATAAGAGTGTCGTCTGGACGATAGAGAGTGAATCTGATGAAGGTGTCCTGACCGTAGCAAACGGCCTTATAAGCGCTAAGAAGCCGGGAAGCTCAGTAGTAAGAGCTACCAGTGTCAGCAACCCGGAAGCCTATGCTGAGTGTACGGTAACGGTTAATGCCGCTCCGCAGGCGGCGCTGACCGGGATAGTTGTCACTCCTGATGGGGTGGCCCTTAAGGTCAATGGAACCCAGCCCATGAAGGTCACGGCCTATTATTCTGATCAGTCCACTGTGGATGTTACTGCTAGCTGCAGCTATGCCTTCTCTGTAGACGGCATCGCCTCAATTTCATCGAGCGGCCTGCTCACTGCCGAAAGTCCAGGAAACACTGTGCTTACAGCTGCTTTCCAGGAGAAACAGGATACGGCTGATATTACCGTTACTTCCGGAGGCGGCGGTGGAGGCGGAGGGGGCGGCTCCTCAAATACAAACTCTGGGACATCAAGCACAACTCGACCTGAGGTGATCAATACCCCGCTTGAGCCGGAAGTGAAAAATCCGGCAGCTGAGCCCTCCGACCTGGCGGGCCACTGGGCGCATGACTGTATCATAGCTTTAATCCAGCACGGCATAATTAAAGGCTATCCTGACGGAACCATCCGACCTGAGCAGGAAATCACCCGGGCGGAAGCGGCCATTTTGCTGGTAAATTCTCAGGATCTGCAGAATTATGAGCTGCAAAATCAGGTAAGCCCCTATAGCGATGAACTGCCCGCTTGGGCTGAGAGGGCCATACTCATCTGCTTTGAAAAGGGCCTGATGAAAGGCTACCCGGACGGCAGCTTTAAACCTGATCAGCATATTACCAGGGCGGAAATGTGTGTGGCCTTGATTAATGCTTATCCGCAGGTAAAAGAGCCGGACTTCACACTGGGCTTTGCTGATAAAGAGTCGATTCCAGATTGGGCTTGGGTTTATATCGAAGCTGCCGCGGCTAATCAGATAGTTTCCGGCTATCCGGATAATACCTTCCAACCCGGCAGTCTAATCAAACGCGGGGAAGCTTTCTCCATAATCTGCCGGCTGAAGGGCTACCATAACGAGCATATTTCATAGGAATCACTCAGAGGCAGAGGGCGTCTACGCATTTATGCAGGACCCCTCTGTGTCTACTTAAAGAAAGCGGTGACACGCGGCCAACCGCCTTTTGAAAATATGACGCCGAGAAATTAATAGTGTTTGTCTGCCTGCTCTTTGATCAGCATGGATAGAAGTTCACGACGGTTTTTAGTTTCGGTTTTTCTGAGCATTTGACGTATGTAGTGCTTCACAGTAGGCTCGGAGACGTTAAGTGTCTCAGCCATTTTTACTACTGTCAGGTCGTGCAGAGTAAGCTCCAATACCTGAGTCTCTCTTTTTGTGAACCCGTATTTTTGGGCAAAATTATCAACTACAATTTCCCATTCAGGGTCATCTTTGCTTTGGCTTAGAATTGATGCGGGTATTTCTTCGCCAGGTAGTCTCTCCTTAATTTCGGATTTAATATAATGATTCTCTACCTCGGGATTGACTGTGGGATTATATTCGTAGGATGCAGCCAAAGCGATGGGTGGCATCTGCCGCCTTATGCTCAGTATTGCCATATCTCTAATCCTGTCAAAAAGAAGTGGGATCAAAGGAAGGGCAAGGAGTATAGTCAGGACGGAAGTGGAAAATATATACACGTGGCTTACACTTTTAGAGAGGATGTCGGCCGATATGATGCCTATTTGCTTCAAAGCGATGGGAAGAATCAGGCCTAGGGAGCATACCAGGGCTGTTGCCCACGCAGGCCAGCCAGAATGCGTAAAGGGTAGCCGGAACGATATAAGCTAATTGAGAACGATTTAAGCTCAGGTAATCTCCCATCAATTTATCCTGCTTTTCCTTTTTCAATGAGTGTCGCGTGGTCTTGGATAGGGGTATTATAGCAGACTATACCTGGTTTGGTAAATACATCCTGGCAATACATTGATTTTTCACTAAAAACCGGAATTTATAACGGAATTATACCCAGGGATAATTGGAGAGAGCAAAATAATGTGTTAATAATATATTGCATTTTAGGATATACCTCCCAGGAAATTTGCATGGCAAAGGTCATGATTAATGTGAAAAATTGGGCAAAAGCTACGAGGATGTGAAAACAGGATGTTTCGGCTAAAAGGATTTAAAATTTAAGATTTTTTAAGACCGTTTTCATATGCTTATAAAAATGCCGCGAGGGGGCTGGCAGCTGCGGGTCCAGATCGTTATTCCGTATTATTGCATATGGGACCCCAATCCTTTGAAACAAAAGATTTTAAATCCCTTTTGAAAGGAGAGAAGTCATTTGCTAAGAAAAAGGCGCTTGAACAGGATGATTTCTATTAGTCTGTCTTTGCTCATGCTCTTGCTCTTGCTCTACAACCCGGTAGTCTTTGCAGAAGGTTCGATGAGCGAGGAACCGGCAGCAGAGCAAAGCGGACCAGCGGGAACCGACTTGAGCGCAAAGGGTATCCCGGGTGAATCCATAAGCAGCCCGGGGGATGATTTTTCAGAACCGGGTACTGCCCAATTCGACAGTACTGATAGCGAGTCAGTGCAGGAAGAAACTTCAGGGCAGGTTGGTGGGAGCGTCACCGAACCTCCAGGCCAGCAGCCAGACTATCAAAACACAACCTTTGCAGGCGAAGCGGGCCAGCCCGTGAATGAAACATCTGATGACAGCTCAGCAACAGATGGCGGAGTCCAGACAGATATGCAGTCCGATTCGGAAAGCACATCAAATGACACCGGCATGGAAGGTCAGGACAGCCAAAACCCGGACGGCAGCAATGACAGCGACAATGCTGACCAGGCCAATCAGAACCAGGGCCAGACTGAAACCGGGGAAGTGGAAACAGATACTCCGGCAAATGATGAAACCGGAGCTCTTCTGGAGGAAAGCCCTGACCAGGTCAGCGGCATTCAGGAGCAGGTTGTCGATCCGGAAGTCCCGACTCCACCTCTGCTCAAGCAGGTAAACATAAGCGCTAGTATTGAAGACAGTTCGGTAACTATAGCAGCAGCCTGCCGGAATGTTGCAAGCGAAGACAGCACATGGCAGCTTAGATTGATCAGCAGAACGCTAAAAGGCGCAGCCGGGGATGATTTAAGCGCGGACATAATTATTGAAGGGCTGCCAGAAGGATTGACCTGGACTGCTCAGAACGCGGGAGAGAACAATATTCTGATTACCGTAAGCGGACCGGCAAACAATATGGTTTTGGAACCGGCAGCGATATCCATAATCATCAAGGGCAGTGCGGTCAATGAAACAGAAGCCGGCGACTCGGATGCTTTGCGGGTTAATTTAAACATGAATGGCCCGTCTCCTGATGCCATAGCAGTTGATCCGGAAGGCAGCACCCTGTATATCCTGATCCGTGAAAAACAGAAGGTTCTGGTGGTTGACATCGCCAGTGATACGGTTCGCAGCGTAATAAGCGGCGGGGATATAAACGGGTTTGGCGGCCAGGAAGCGAATGATATGATCATTGCCCAGGGACTGCTAGCGCTTATCAAATAAAGGCGGGCAGGGTCCCAAGATAAGGAGGAGGTATTTTGTGAAGGCGTTTAAAATATCCTTGATGCTTATTCTTTCTCTGGCCTGCATCTTAGTTTACGCAGGCCCAGCTCGGGCTGGTACCACCACAATACATATCGATACTGAACCGGGAGGCATCATAGGGGAAGCCAGTGCACCCGTCAATAGTAATGGGGCTATGTTTTGGAACAACGTAGACCAGTGGGTGGCCAATAATACTTGCGCGCATTTGTATTTTACGAGTCTTGTGACCGGTGAGAGGATCAAAACCCATTCCGTCACCAATATCGAAGGCAGCTCGGAAGGGCAGGTAATCAGCCAGGACGGCTTTAGCGCTACCCGCAGCATCTATACCTACGAGGCAGCCGACAGCTCGGGCGGGATTTTTAGCTATGAGGCGGTACAGTATAATATTACTGTGCCCGGTACTGTAGAAAATCCCGAAGGCTGGCGTGTAATATTGCGCAGCCGCGGCACAGGTAACGGGACTGGTCAAGCCTATTTCGATATATATATTCAGAATCCAAATGGCACCATAGAAGCCATGCGGGCTGATCCGGTCTGGTTTAGCTATACGGGATTGAGCCTGGAGGGAGCCATGGCCCAGACCAGCGCCAGTGACTCAAAAGTCTATGATTTACCAAGTTTAAACGCTGATTATTATATGGATATTGAGGGTGGATCGGATATGGGTGGAATGACTTTCCAGTTCCACAGCGGAGCGCTTATCAACATCCTGACACCCAATCTGGGATCATCTTTCCCGATCAGCTTCAGCTGCGAGTACACAAGCCCGTCCGGGAATATTATAGATCTGCTCTTCACGCCTACACTAATCAGCGAAAGCCATTCCGGCTCTGCTACCACATTTATTCTAAGCAATGAGCAGGGCGGGCTGATCGATAAATTGATTGCCGCAGATCATGGGGATAAAAACCTGTACGAAGTACTGGAGCTACTACAGCCCCAATCGGGCGGGGTCATCAGCGATGAGTTTCTGCAAACCCTGCAGTCCTGTCCGGCCAACAGTGAAGTGTTTGATCCAGACGCTTCACTAAGCAACTTTGCGGGGCTGAACAATCCGGTGGGGATCAACTCGGATGGAACGCTCATGATTTTAAGTATTTACGGAAAAGACTATGTCGGGCACCCGGGCTATCCCACCGAAAAGGGGTTCAGCGCGGACGCGGGGGAAATGTGGTTCACCCACGCCCAGGACCAGGGATTCTATATCGATACCGGCCACGCCGTGGCGGGAGCCGGGAGCGGCAACTACAAGGCGTTCGCCATCGCCTGGCAGCCCTATTTGGTGCCCACCTTTGTTTTGAGCAATGAAGAGGGGGGGCTCATCGACCAGCTAATTGCAGCCGGATATGGCGATGACAGCCTGTATGAATTACTGCAGGTGCTAAAGCCTCTGTCGGGCGGAGCGATAACAGATGAGTTCATGGCCCAACTGGCGGACTGCCCTGCCGGTTGCGACGCAAAAACCGCTGCCCTTAACAATTTTGCGGATGTCAATAATAATCCGATCGGCATCGGCGCCAACGGGGAACTTATTGTTTCGGCCTGCTATGGGCGCGACTTTTACGGTGATGCCGGCTACACTACTAACCAGTGCTACGATAATGCCGCAGGTTACATGCTGTTCACAAGTGCTGACAGCGGTTCTTATTACATCGACCTCGGGTGCAAGTCGGATGGAAACAACACCTACTATTACAAAGGTTTCGCCATCGCCTGGTCGCCTAATATTGCCACCACCTTTGTTCTCTCCAACGAAGAGGGCGGGCTGATCAAGCAGTTAATTGATATGGGATATGGGACATCCAACCTTTATCAGGTTTTGGCCACCCTGGGGCCTGCTTCAGGCGGGGTCATCAGTGAAGAATTTCTCGAGACACTGGCCTCCTGCCCCACCGACAGTGAAATATTCACCGCGACGCTGAATGACTGCCTACACCCGGTGAACAATCCGATAGGCATCAACTCGGACGGAACCCTGATTGTGGTGCCTATTTACGGTAGGGACTATTGCAGCCGCACCGGGTATGCGACTTACCCGGACAGCGCGGATGCCAGTGGAAACCAGCTGTTTACCTATGCTACAGACCCAGCCTATTATATCGATGCCGGTTCAAATGGCAGCGGTGGAAGCTACAAAGTCTTTGCCATCGCCTGGTCGGCGAAAAGTACGTCCCCGAGCAGCGGCGGCGGTGGGGGCGGCGGCAGCATCAGCTTACCCACGGTTGCAACCGGTTCAGCAACTTCCTCCACCGGTAGTTCGGCGGTGCTCAATGGAGAAATCACTGCCCGCGGCGGCGCTTCGATAAGTGCTTACGGGTTCATGTACAAACCTGAGGGAGGCGAGTGGACCCAGGTTAAGGCAGGCACTAATGACCTGCTGGGCAGCTTTAGCTACAGCTTAAGCAGCCTCTCACCTAATACCGAGTACTATTTCAAAGCCTACGCCACCAATTCCCGGGGTACCGCTTACGGACAGGAAAAGAGTTTCCTGGTATTGGAGGAGCAAAAGGTTAAGGCGCCCGGTTCTATGGTGATTCGATTCTATATAGATAAAAATCAGTATTACGTCAACGACCAGGAAAAAACCATGGACACGGTTCCCATAATCGTGGAAGAAAGAACCCTCCTGCCTATCAGATACGTGGCCGAAAACCTGGGTGCAGTGGTAAGCTGGGATGCAGAAGCGAGAAAGGCTACCATCGCACTTAACGACCAGACTATCGAACTGTGGATAGGCCAGGGCATCGCTAAAGTGAACCGGGTTGATATGCCCATCGATCCTGACAACCCGGCAGTAGTACCTATTATCCAAGAACCGGGCAGAGCCATGCTACCGCTAAGATTCATCGCCGAGACCATGGGCTGTACGGTAACCTGGAATCCGGATATACAGGAAATCAAAGTTACTTACCCAAAAGTATAGTATGAATCAGGCCTGGGCGGGTTTCAGCTGGAGAAAAGCCAGCCAGACACTGCTCAGGTCTTTTTTCTTTAGAGAATCAGTCTTATTAAGAGTTGAAGCAGGGGAATTGGATTATGGCCCGCAAGCAGAAAAAACAGAAGCTGTCCGCTTATAATGATATGCCGGTGTTTCTTTACGGGGTGGCATTTATTGCCGGATTTTTTATCATGGTTTTGGAGATGCTGGGCTTTCGTTTGCTTGCCCCCTACTTCGGGTATTCTACCTATGTCTGGGGCAGTCTGATCGGCATTATCATGACCGCTTTAGCCCTTGGGTATTTATTGGGGGGATTCCTGGCCGACCGTTATACTATTGACTGGCTGGGCTTTTGGGCTTTGTTGCTTTCGGGACTTTACACCACGGTCATAAGCTTTTCTTATAAAAAGATACTGCTCTTTTCACAGGGCATGGGCCTGGCCGGGGGATCAATCACAGCTTCAATCATCCTTTTCGCCTTTCCTATGCTAATGCTGAGTACCGTTTCTCCGCTACTCATTAAAAGGCTGGCCAGAGAAGATAAAATCGGCAGCACGGCGGGAACTATATATTCTATTTCAACCGTGGGCAGCATAGCTGGTACCTTTTTAGCATCCTTCTATTTTATACCCGTGCTGGGTTCTCACAAGACCATGATAATATGCGCAGTAGTCCTTATAATGGCTGGTGTGGCGGGAGCCTTCCTGCACAAAAAGAACCCTGTGCTTCTACTGATATTTATTGGACTGGCCGCCTGGAACTACCCGGAACCGCTGCCTGGTGCAAATGTGGTGTATGCCGGGGAGAGCCCTTACAGCCACGTTAGGGTGGAAGCCCTGGGCAGATGGCTGATTTTAAAACCCGGCAGCAACTTCATCCATTCTATATATAACCCGGATTGTATTTTAAGCGGCAATGTATGGGATTACTACTGCCTGGCTCCCTGCATCCAGGATGATGCTCAAAACTGCCTGGTGCTGGGCATGGGAGGCGGAACTTCGGTGCGTCAATACCTGCACTACTGGCCTGGTCTGCAGATCGATGCCCTGGATATCGATCCTCTGATGGTTGAGTTGGCGAACACTATGTTTGGCATTCCCAAAGACTTGCCCCGGCTCAATATAGTAGTGGAAGATGCCCGCTCTTACTTGGTGGGACATCCCGAAAGAAAATACGACTTCATACAAGTGGACCTTTACCGGGGCGGGGTTGATATACCATTTTACCTTACAACTCGTGAGTTCTTCACTCTTTGTCAGGAGCATCTGAAGCCGGGCGGCATGATTATAATGAACGTAAATGTCTTAAAAGACCCAACGGGTGCTGGGCCTACTTTACATGGCTGCATCGGCAACACCCTGGAAGATATATTTTCTTCTCTTTACACATTAGATCTTAATTCCGGCAACAGCATATTTCTAGCTTTTAACGAAGAAAAGTCCCTTAGAGATATAACACAGCAGCTTCAAGATTTCAGTTCTATACCCGGCGACCTGCTGAAGCTGAGCACAGGTTCTTCTTCAAAGATATCGCCATACCAGGCGGATGTGAATTCCTTTATCATTACTGACGACAAGGCACCTATAGACCAGCTGACATATCCCATAGCCGTGGAGGCATTTAAATCTGCAAGTGAAAAACAGTTCTACTAATGGTCGCAATAAGAATAATAATCGATAATTGTGGGACAACAGGGAGCGTCCCAATATTCTGCGGGGTATGGTCTTTACAATCACCGTTTCCTGACATACTATAAAAAATAATCTAATGCTGGTAGAAGATGGGCGGTGTTGAAGGGAGGGAAAAGCCTGGTGATTGCTATTTTAGTTTTGCTGATTGTCCTGGTCTCTGCTGCATTTGGAATCGGCCTGTTTTTCGGCATAGTACTGCTTTTGCGCAAGGCCAGCGGATGGGATAATATAGCTGCTTTGTACTCGTTTCAGGGCCAAACGCCTTCATCTACCTATCCCCGACAAACATTGATGATCGGACAGGTCCGCTACAAGAACACCATATATTTTGCGGCCACGCCTGAAGGCATGTATCTACAGACCCGGTTTAATCCCCGTGCGTTAATGATACCCTGGACGGCTTTCGCGAGTTGCCGTGAAGCCACCCTGAACTGGCAAAAAGCCTATACCCTTTTCCTGGGCGACCCCGCCTGGGGTGCAATTACTGTTCCTGAGCGCCTTTTTGAAGCATCTCGAAAGCACTTTACCCACCTTTTTTAATAATTTATGTGTGACCTTTCCTCCTGGCAGGAAAAAATGGACTGTCTTCAATGTCCAATATTTTAACGTTTGTGAAGATCCCGGAGCTGACTCAAAAGAAGGTCCAATTTATTTTTGTTTATTGGTTTGAGAATGGAGTGAAGGGGGCGGAATTCAATTATGCTTGATAGGAGGCGGGCATGAGCAGTGACAAAGACCAGGCTGAGATTCTGGTTGAGCTTTCTTAGCTGATTGGCCAGATCTATACCGTGAATATGAGGCATGACAATATCCACGAATATCACTTGTGGTTGGTATAGTTGAACCTGGTGGAGAACCTCCAGGGGATTCGTATACGCTCCGCATATATCGATATCGGGATGACGCGCCAGCAGAAAGCTGAGCTCATCGATACAGGGACGTTCGTCATCGACTATCATTACCCGCAAGCAGGGTTCACCTCCTTGAACTATCTTTTGTTCGTTACCAAGCTGCATAAAGGAATAGCACGCGTCTGATGCAGCACTGTTACTACTGGCTGGTCTGGCCCGGCGGCAGAAGCGCCGGGCCTTTTACCTAACCAGAACGAATAATCTTTATTTCGGATAAGTCACTTTTACCTCTTGTTTGTCAGGGTTCCAGTCCACCTGGCAGCCCAGGGTTTCGGAAATGAATCTTAGCGGCAGCATGGCTCTGCCCGGATCCTGAATAATAGGCGTAACCGCCGGGTTGTCAGGATCGATGGGTATGCTTACACCATTGACCCGGGCTATATTCTGGCCTATCCAGAGTTCGATAGTCTGGTCGTTAAGTGTGATGGTAACCTTCCTCGATTCCGCATCCCAGCTGACCGTTGCTCCCAGGTTTTCGGCCACGTATCTGATCGGCAGGAGGGTCCTTTCCTCATAGATTATGGGTGCCGTGTCCATGGTTTTTTCCTGGTCATTGACGTAGTACTGATTTTTATCAATATAGAATCGCATCACCATAGAACCGGGTGCCTTAACCTTTTGCTCCTCCAATACCAGGAAACCCTTTTCCTGTCCGTAAGCGGTACCCTGGGAATTGGTGGCCCAGGATTTGAAATAGTACTCGTTATTAGGTGAGAGGCTGCTCACGCTGTAGCTAAAGCTGCCCTGCAGGTCATCGGTTCCCGCCTGAACCTGGGTCCAGTCGCCTCCTTCCGCTTTGAATGAGAAACCATAGGCAGTTATTGCAGATCCACCGCGGGCAGTGATTTCTCCATTGAGCACTGCCGAACTGCCGCTGAGGGAAGTTGCTGCACCGGTGGCAACGGTAGGGATGCTCAGGCTGCCGCCACCACCGCCACCGCCACTCGAACCACTGGCGGATGCGCTTATGTTTACATATACATCTATAGGAGCGGAATCCGTTGCTCTGTTCTCGCTCACCGCGGCGGATTTTACCACCACCTGGGCCTTGGTTTTAACGGCAAGCGCCGGAGAGGCCGTGCCGGCTACGGTGATGAGTACCTTATTGAAGCCGTTGTTTTTGGCCGCCCAGGTGAGACCGGTAGGCAGTCCAGTAATAATCAAAACATCGGCACTAAGAGCATCGCCCGCCTCACCATTCAGAGTTCCGCTAGTTAGCGTGATTTCCCAGCTGTTGTCGCTGCCCGATACAGTTGTATTACCGCTGGCCATGGTTACCGAGTCGTCGGTAGCCGTGCCGGCAACGGTCAACGTAGGCGCTGTACCATCCTTAAGCCATACATAGCTTCCTTCGCCGTCGGAATAGGTGAGGTAGCCCGTTTTAGTGCTTGGTGTTACCAATGCTCCGTCCGACTCGCCAAAGATCATAGCCTGATCCGCATGAATGGTCCCGTCGATGGTGGCCTTGCCCTGATCGAAAGCATTGACGCCGCAGCCCACTGCATCATCCACGACGATGTCGCTTTGGGCGAATACCTCGGCTCCTGTACTGACGCGGATGCCGGTATAGTGGGACTGTATTTTCCCGGCGACGGTGACTACACCGCTTGTAGCGGCGATTACGCCGCAATCCCCGAAGCCGGTGATGTCGCCGCCGATATGCATGACTGAGCTGTCCCCAGCGTATGCCGTATAGCTCGAATCGGCTGACGACGTACTGACGCTGCCTGTGATATCCACTTCAGTAGTGTACGCGGAGATGCCGTACCGGACGGCGTTGATACTGCCGCCGATTGTGAGCACGGAGCCGTTGGCGGCGTAAATGCCATCGCTGTTGGCGCCAGCTGCCGTAACGTTGCCGCCGACATGGACGGTCCCGGTGAATATCATGATACATGAATCATTTGATGCCTCAGTGGCGGAGACGCTGCCGGAAACTGAAACATTTCCACCGTTGAGCACTCGCATCCCGGATTTGGTTCCAGTTATGCCGCCATTGACGGTCGCCTCCGCGCCCGATGTGACGACGACGCCGATATATCCCCTCACATCACCGTTAACTGTAACGGCCACCGGGAACCCGGCCGATTCATACGCATAGATGCCGGTAGCACTGCCCCATTGCTCCGAGTAGCCGCCTGTTGCTGACACATTTCCAGTGATGTTGACCGCAGTGCCCTCTACGGCATAAATGCCGTAGACGAAGCCGCTAGCGTTTAACGCTCCCGTGCCTGTTGTTACCAGAGTCGCGCTCTGCTTCATTTCCAGCGCCGCACCGGATGTTGTGTCGATATTTAGATTATGACCGTTTAAATCCAACGTGATTTTCTTTGACCCGCTCAGAGTCAGCGTCGAGCTGCGATCGATATTTGCAAGCAGCCGGATGGTTGTGGGAGTATCTGCCGGAACATCGGCGATCGCCGCGTCCAGCGTATCGTATTTCGCCCCGCCCACGATCTCACAGACAGGGCTGGCAGGTACAGAGGCTATTATGGTTAAAAAGTCGCTATTCTGATTAAGGACATAGGCTTTATTTGTCGCCTCATTAACAGCCACGGAACTGGGGTAGCCGCCGGCGGCAACACTGCTGGTGCTGTTGGTGGCGCCGTCGATAATAGTAACCGTATTGTCTCCGCAGTTTGCAACAAAAATCTTATTGGTTACCTTATTAATCCCCAGGGCCAGGGGGCCGTCTCCGGTGTTGATGGTGGCCGTGACCATATCTGTGGCTCCATCAATAACTGTCACCGTGTCATCGTTCAGGTTAGCCACATAAATCCTGTTGGTAAGCGGATTAACCGCCACCGCTCGGGGGTTTTTCCCAACTGCTATGGTTCCCGCGTTTATAGTGCCGGCAATCACGGTCACGGACCCGGGGTCATTCATATTTTTCTGATTGGTAACGTATACCTTGTCGGTAACCGGGTTTACCGCTACTGCGTAAGTACCTTTGTCTACCGTGTCAACCGTGGCGACGACAGTGTCAGTGCCGCCGTCGATTATGGAAACACTGTGACCGCCGTTATTAGCAACGTAAATCTTATTGGTGTTGGGATTAAGCTCCACATTCATGGGCAAGCTCCCGGTGCCGACGGTGGTTTTAACGGTATTAGTATCCCCATCTATCACGGTCACGTTATTGCCTATAAGATTGGATACATAGACTTTATTGCTGTTGCGGTTAATGGCGAAGTCAGATGGAGAATTTCCGGTAGGAAGGGTAGAGATGACTTGATTGTCGGAGCCGTCTATCGCCTTAACGGACATTTTCTCGTTGACATAAATCTTATTGGTATCGGGATTTACATCAACAGCACTGGGATAGCTGTCGGTTCCGATCGTCGCAGTTATCGTATCCGTATTTCCATCTATAACGCTTACATCGTTAGATCCTTTGTTGGCCACGTAGATGGTATTGGTATTCTGGTTAATGGCCAGAGCCCGGGGGTTAGCTGCATGGGCATAAATGTACAAAGATATGGGATCGGAATCGCTTGATCCGGGCTCGATCACAGCGCTGCCCTTTACTACAACCGATACCGCGGTTCTGCTTGCTGCCGGGTTGGCCGTGTCTAAAACCGTAATCTTGATCTTATTGGCCCCGGCGTTATGCGCCGACCAGGTAAGACCGGCTGGCAGACCTGAGATAGAAAGATCATCAGACGGCAAAGCGTCGCCGGCCCCCCCTCTTAACGTTCCGCCGGAAACTATTAATACCCAGCTGTTGTCGCTAGTCTCGACGGTTTTATTTCCACTAGCCAAGGTTACAGAGATGTCAGCCGCGCTTGCTGTTATCTTGCCGGAAGACCATTTGGCGTACAGGGTGAGGTCATCGCTGACTGTATCGCTGGCAAAATCAAAATCGTCTGTACAGACCGCGTCCCGATACCAGCCGGCAAAGCTGCCGGCTGAGCTGGCGGGGGCGGCCGGGGCGGCGATATGCCCGCTGCTGTCCACATCAACATAACTGCTGCTGCTTGTGCCGCTGCCGTCGTTTTGATCCAGGGTCAATTGGCAGAAGGCCTGTTTGGAATCCGAATAGCTGGCCCAGCTGGATGCATTCTTCACGTGATAATACAACTTGAAACCGGCAGGCGTACCTTCAAATACCTGGTTTCCAAAAGCGGGCTGGATTCCCCAGAAATAAGCTTTGGAGAGACCGCTGCAGTTGTAAAAGGCTTTGTTGCCGATGCTAGCGACGCTGCCGGGAATGTTTATTTCAGTCAGGCTTGTGCATCCGTTAAACGCCGCCAGGTCAATGCTTGCCAGACTGCTGGGTTGCTTAAAAATTATTTGGCCAAGACTCGTACACTCGGCAAATTCGTTTAAGGGAATTGTGCTTATAGCGGCAGGTATAGTAACGGAAGTAATGGCTTTGCCGTAAAACACTGAAATATCCAGGGCTGCAACCGGGTAGGTACCGGTTTCGTCACTTAGTGAATCCGGTATCACCACATCCATATCGGTCCCCGTGTAGCCGGTAATGGTCGCCTTGCCGTCGGAAACAGTGAAAGTGAAATCCGTGGCGGGGAGTGGTGCGCTCAACATAAATACTCCGGATAAAATACAGGCCGCCGGATTTACATATACCGTTATCTTTTCCGAATCGGCGGTTCCGCTTTCACTGACAGCGCTGCCCAGGACCTGGATTGATACCTCGCTCTGTCCGTCAAGGGCAGAAATCGCAGCGCCGGAAACCGTGATTATGATCTTTCCTGATCCTGCGTTAACGGCTGTCCACTCCAGGCCGTTGGGAAGGCCGCTGATAGTTATTGCCGCACTGATATCAGCACCTGAAGAACCGGCCAGGGTTCCGCTGCTCAGGTCAATCTCCCAGGTATTATCTTCTAAAGATACTGCAGTTCCATCCTCTGTCATGGTTATGGAATCGTCGCTGACAGTGCCCGCAACCTGGATAGAGCCTGGTGAAGTAGAACTTCCGGTTGTGGACTCGGTGCTTTCCAAGCCTTGGTCGGTATTCTCGCCAGTGCCGGCAGGAGTTCCGTCTTCTTTGCTGCTGCCTGCCGTATTATCGTCTTCACCCGACTGCTGGCCTGTATCCTGGCTGGGGCCTCCGGCCGTGTCTGGTGCCGTACTTTCACGGCCGCCGCCCGATGACTCGGAACCGTCTGCTAGTTGTGGACCGGTGTCCTGGTTCTGGTTAGACTCCTCGACCGTGCCGGTGGGTGTCTCCTCCTGCCCGCCGGCAGCTGCGCCAGAGCTTTCGCCAGGTGGCAGTTCTTGACTCGCGGGCTGCTCGATTACCGTCTGGCCGCCGGATGCAGTCTCACCCTCGGCCAGGGCCAGGGTGCCGAACAGCGAATAGACCATTAGCAGCGCGATGCAAATCGATATAACTGACTTGTGTCGCTTTTTGAAGATTAGCATAGGCAAAACTCCTCTCCATAAATCAAAAAGGTAAGTGAGTATACTTTAAACCCTGTGCCTTAAAAAATCTTAAATTCTGCTTTAAGCTAAAAAAAAACGTCCCAGATGCGGTTGTTCCCAATCAAGCTCCGGGACGCTATTCTTTATTTGCAATTGTAAACAGGCTATTTATTAAGTATTTTCTGATAGTGCCGGGTATAGATGGGGGAGGGGGTTAGCCCCAGGTCGTTTTTGAGTATGCGGGAATATTCCGTAAAAGCGGAGCCGTAGGCCGCGTCGTCGCCGCTATTCATGTACAAATCCAGCAGGGTAGTGTGCCCATCCTCGGAGAGAGGATTCCGCGACAGTAAGGTCTGCAGTACGTTTTCGGCCTCTCTCAGCTGGTGGGCGGAAAGGTGCATGCCTGCCAGCCCCAGGGCGATGCGTTCGTATTCGGCCTCCACTACGGAGGCAGTATCCAGTGCCCACTCGTAGTCCGAGCCTTCCAGGTACACACCGGCGCAGAGGTTGAGGGCTTTGGCGGCCGGGGCTGCGTTCTTCGGGGTGATGGTGGCGTTCTGGCGCGCAAAGCGCATAAAATCTGTGTAATCGCATATTCCCGGCCCAATTTCCAGTGAATAATCCTCTTTCAGTTTTATTAACTTTCTGCTGCTGTCTATGCTGTCCAACAGGCTGCGCAGTTTGTAAATGGTGACATACATATTGTTGGCGGTCTTTTTATCATCAGTACCGCCAAAAACTGATGAAATGAGTTCACCGCGGGTGGGAGCGGCTCCGCCGCGAACCAACAAGTACAGGAAGAGCTCTTTGACACGACGGGTACCCCACTTTATTTCATCCTTTCTGCCAGGAGCGGTCAATTCGAACTTGCCGAAACATTTGATAAACAAGGAGGAATTACTATTCTGCCCGGCATTGAGCAGGGCGTACTGACGGCGCATGTACTCAATGGTAGCGTCGAGCCGGGCTTCTTTTACCGGCTTCAGCAGATAGTCCAGCGGAAAAGCTTTGAATGAATCCAGGGCATACTGGCTGTAGGCGGTCACAAAAATGATCATAATCCCCGCGTAAAGGGACTGGATCTTAAGTGCTAGCTGCACTCCGTTTATGTACGGCATATCGATGTCCAGAAATACCGCATCGGGACGCAGCCCTTCCAGTCTCTCCAGGGCTATCAGAGGGTTGGTGTAAGTCCCGGCGATAACTACATCCGGATACTTGGAGAGCTGGTAGCTGAGCTCATCGATGCCGGGCTGCTCGTCGTCAATAATTATAACTCGCAGAGCTGTCCACCTCCCTGACGGCAATCTCCATAAACACTTCACAGCCTCCTGCGGCCGGTTCTGTAAACTTCAGCTGAGTGTTGAACAGGCGGGCCAGGCGGCGGTTTATATTGGCCAGGCCGATGCCTGATCTTTCCCCGCCTCTTTGGGCCTGGGATTTCATCCCCACTCCGTCGTCTTTCACCCCGATGCGCACCATATTATTTTTTAGAACCTGGCTATAAACGACTACCGTTCCCCCTTCCTCTTTTTCCCGCAGCCCGTGAATAAAAGCGTTTTCGACCAGGGGCTGTAGAACCAGGGGCGGCAGCATGATATTCATGACATCCAGTTGGTAGTCGACTTTGTACCTATCGCCGAAACGGGCCTGTTCAAGGGCCACATAGGCCTGGACAAACTCGAGTTCATCCGCCAGTGGGATAAGATCGTCTCCCTCGTAATCGTAGCAGCCGCGCAGGTAGCTGCTGAAGTCGATTAGGAGCTCCCGCGATCTTTCCGGTTCTTTACGGGATATGGAGATGATGGTAGCCAGAGCGTTGTGAACGAAATGAGGCCGGATCTGACTCCTCAGCAATCCCAGTTCCAGGCGCTGGGATTCGCTATAGCGCCGGGCGACGATGACGCACTGGACTGCAAACAGCACCATGAAATCGAGAGCCCAGCCATTTATTAGAAAATACAATATGGACAGGTCGTCGACCGTGAACTCATAAAGCATAGAGAACAATATGAAAGCCATAGCAGCCAGCAGAGAACGCGCTCCGGTCCTCCCTTCCAGGACGGCCCGGCCGGTGAAATAGACTATCGCAATTATCACAAGCAGCAGCACCAGGGACATTAATTGGTAAGTGCTGACCACGATCTCAAAGGGAAAAGCCAGTACAAAAAAGGATACTGCCAGCGAGTAGATAAACAAAGAGCGAACATGCCATTTCTGTACCAGGGAGGTAAAAGTCAGGTAAATGAAGTAAAGCAGAAAAAATTGAATCCAGATCTGGGTCAAATAGTCTATCCAGCCGAAACCGGCAATCGGCATAGCCGGGATTAGATAAATTATCAGGGCTTCACCATATTCCAGCAGGCGGATTATCACCAGAACGCCAATGGCGCAGAGCACCATAGCCCCTTTTTCCCGGCGGACAAGGGCGAACAAAATGGCAAAAAAGAGGCACATTACCATCAGCCCGCCCATGGAGAAGTAGTCGACGAACTTCACTGCATTGTTGACCCGGTTTACGGCATCATATGAACCGAACATCACCGGGTCCCACATGCCGCCCACCGCGTAAGCCTGGTTGGACACCTGCATGATAATATCGAAATGGTCCCCCGGGGCTGCGAATTCAGCCATCTGCGGGCGGTACTGCGATGCGGGTGCATCGGCCTGGTCTCCAAACTGCCCATTGGCAGCTACTAATCGGTCATCAATATACAGGCGGTAAGTGCTGGCCTGGCTCTGAATGCGCACTGCCAGGTGCTGACCGGGGATTACTCCGGTGACATGAGCTCGATATGTAGCCTTGCCAAATCCGGGCAGCTCATAGCCTTCCACATCTATTTCGTTCCACACGTCCGGAGCTTCTACGATAACGAAGCTCTCACCGGAGCTGGTTAATGATTCATGATCGAGCAGTCTGTCCCAGTAGAACTCCCATTGCCCACTCAGGTTGAAAGCTGACCTAGATTCGAGCGGCCATTGAGATAGATCAAGAAGGCCCCCGGTGATTCTGGGTTGGGAGGATGAGGCTGCCATCGCGTTTACAAACAGGGCGACTATTATAATAATTCCGGGAAGCAGGGGCAGTGCAATTTTATAAAATTTGCCACGGTCCATTTTCTCTCACCTTTGAAAAATTCTAATAGATATCTCTAGATTTGTTATCGTCAATAATGCTGAAGCATCTTAGGCGGTGGATGAAAATAAATTATCAGACCGATATTCGGGCAAGCAGTAAAAATCGTAAAAAATGGCCTTGTGTCATGTTGGCGTGAGAAATTAGTGCCTGCCATCATGGGAATATAAGAAGTATAGTTTAGCCCGGCTTGATGCCCTCTGCGATATTGTAAAACTGCATTTCTTCAAGAAGGGGAAATTATTCCAGAGGTAATCAACCGGATTCGTCGAATACAAGTCTTAATCAATACGATAATCTTTGGGATCCTAGCCGGGAAAGGGTGTGAAGATGCTAAAATATGGATGCCAAGAGGTCCTAGAATAACATGGAGGTTGATGGCGATATGAAGAGGTTTCTGAGTACTAAAAGGCTTTTTAAAACCGTCTTACTTTGCTCTCTGCTGCTATTCGCAGCGGCGCTGCCTGCCCAGGCGGCAGACATTACCATGTACATAGGAAGCAGCACCATGTGGGTGGATGGTTACGGCGTCGCTCTGGACGCAGCTCCTTATATCAAGGATGGGCGCACCATGGTGCCCCTGAGGGCAATAGCCGAAGCATTTGGAGCCGATGTGAGCGCTTACGGTACTGAAAGCGGGCTGCAGGCGCGCATCGAGTACCGCAATGTAGATCTGTTCCTGACGGTCGGCGACCAGGGCGCCCATTTCGTCAACGAGTATGGGAACGATACCGCGGTCCATATGGATGTAGCTCCTGAAATCAGGAACAGCCGCATGTTTGTGCCCCTGCGCTTTATAGCCGAGGGATTTGGCGCTACGGTGGATTGGAACTCCTATACAAAGACGATTAGCATCAGCGACGGCAGCCAATCCGGTCCGGATGTCAGCCAGGAGCTCAGCGACCCGGCTACTTATCTTCCCTTCCCGGATATGGAGCTGCACTATTTCAGAAATTATGCCGACGGCAGCCAGGGATATTCGACCATATTTACCCGGCAGCCGTTGTATGGCAGCAGCTATATCCTGGACACGGCCGAAATCGCCGATGAATATATCGGTTATGAGGAATTCAATACCCATTACCTGGACATGAGCGACGGAATCTACGAATATTACGCCACCAGTATTGATAATGAATCCTTGATGCCCTGGCTCAAGAACAACCTGTACGTGGGCAAGACATGGTCATATGATGGGGACTATGGCAGTATCTATTATACTGTGACCGGAATCGATGAGACCATCCGGGTTTTAAACATGGATTTTGAGAACTGCCTGGTGGTGGATGTGGATAACCAGGCAGTGGGCTGGTCTTTCCGGCGCTATTACGCGCCTCACCTGGGCCTGGTCTACGAGGAGAGCCCTCCCGGGGGATATATGACTGCTTATTTGGAATCCTGGCGTACCAATTAGAGCTGTACTTAGCCTAACCGGCAGGCAGCCCGGTATGTTAAGGGAGGTTCTTCGTACTTAAATTTATAAGGAGGCTGGTATAGCAGATGATTAGCAAAATGAGAGTCAAGAGAGGTCCATGGCTGGCCAGGATAAGCATATTATGCGCTCTGCTGGTATTTGGGGCGGTACTGCCGGTACAGGCCACCACCATCGATATGTACATCGGACAGAATGAGATGTGGATTGATTACTACGATTCAGTATGGCTCGACGCAGCTCCTTACATCAAGAACGGGCGTACTATGGTGCCCCTCCGGGCTATTGCCGAGGCTTTTGGCGCGGGGGTCAGTTCCTATGGCACTGAGAGTGGAGTACAGGCGCGCATCGAGTACCGGAACGTTGACCTGTTCCTGACCGTTGGCGACCGGGGTGCTCACTTCGTAAACGAGTATGGAAATGATACTGCGGTTTATATGGACGTAGCTCCGGAGATTAGGAACAGCCGCATGTTTGTGCCCCTGCGATTCATTGCGGAAGGCTTCGGAGCCGATGTCTTCTGGGACCCTTATCTGCAGAGTATAACTATCGAACAGTATAATTAGGCTATAACGACATTAATCAGGAAAAAAGCATACTGGCTGATCTGGTCAGACATGTTTCCGAAAGAACCGGTTTCCCCGGTTCTTTCGTTATAATGATATGGCGATAATCCACCTGGGAAGTGCTTGAAATCATAAAAGCCGTCTTTTGGTCTGGCTGTGATAAGGACGAATCCATAAATGATACTATAATCACGTTGAAACCAGGAGGCAAATGGATGAAGCTCAGATGGCGACTGGAATGAATCCGGACTTTATCGATCTGTGTGATAAGGGTCTGCTCACCTGGAGCAGTTGAGTGCCTGCCGAAAGAGTGGATTTTAAACGGGGCGGCAGAATATAATGATAGAAGCAGCAAGCCACATGCTGCTAATACCTGCGAGGGGAGTTCATAACATGGATGTCTGCCCGGTTTGGCTGGCTTCTACGCTGGATAATAAACTGAGACGGTGTTTTCATGATCCTTTCAGGATATTGGGAGAATTAATTAAAGAAGGCTGCACTGCAGCCGATATCGGCTGCGGACCGGGTTATTTTACCCTGCCCATGGCCAAAATGGTCGGGTCTAGCGGAAGCGTTCTAGCGGTGGACGTACAGAAGGGAATGCTGGACCTCCTGCGCCGCAATGCTCAAAAAGCCGGCCTGAAGGATAGAATATTCTTTCATCATTGCCAGCCCGAATCACTCAGAATTGAGGAGAAAGTCGATTTCATTCTTGCTTTCTGGATGGTGCACGAAGTAGCTAATATCAACAGCCTTTTTCAAGATATAGCCTCAATGCTTAAACCGGACGGACTTTTTCTGATGGCCGAGCCCAAGATCCATCTCAGCCGCAAGAAGTTCAGGATGGAAGTGGAAGCGGCGGTCACGGCCGGCATGAAAGCGAAAGAAGAAATCGATGTCAGGCTCAGCCGGGCAGTGCTTTTTTCGCTATAATTTAACACAGTTATTATGAATAAAGGCCCCTGCGGGGGCTTTCTTTGTTTAAGCAGCACGGGATCTGATGATTTATCTATAAATATGGTTAATATAGGAAGTAATAACAAAAGAAGACATAGATACAAATGCAAGGGAAAAAGCATGGCTTTGGGGGGCTTATTATTAAGCAGGGGCTCGGCCTCTTTTCGGAAAGCTCTACGCGATAAATATTATTTCCTCTAACAAGAGATATTATTTAGATGAAAGGCAATGCTAATAAATCATGCGCAAAGGGGGAAACAATAATCGCTAACCATGACAGGCAGGTGGCTGCTGCTTATGAGAACCGATGGCTCTGTGACCGGTATACGGTGATTTTTAAAGACGGTTATGCCCTGGCACTCTCCGAGCACCCTGAAGAACCTGAGGGCTTTGCTCGCTGGATCCTGGTCGATGAGTACGACATAGACCAGCTGGGCAGCCAGGTGCAATTTGATGCTCTCCCGGAAAATGTTAAGAAATATGTCCTGGCCCAGGTGGACAACGAAGTATAGCAACAAATACACGTTATCTTATTCCTTAGACCGACCAGCTGATCGCGGTTGGTCTTTTTATTTGACCCAAGTTTAGTACAAATCGTTGAAAATCTTTGGATTATCATGCAGGGCAGGCTATGGAAAGAGCGTTATTATTGTGGATGATGCTGGTGAATAAGCGATAGGTTATGGAGCGGATATGTATGAAGGTTAAAGAAATATTAGTAAGCTGCCGGGTATGGTTGTGGGATAAATTGAGGAATTGGCCGCGCTGGGGCAAAATCACCTTTGTGCTGGCACTGATCGCCGCCTGCGGTCTGGGCTGGAGCCTGGCCCGCGGCCAGGATGATCAGGTGAAAGTCAGTACAGCTATAATCGAAAGGCAGGATCTGGAGAGGGTAGTTTTTACCAGCGGGAATCTTGAATCGAAGAATGAGCAGGTATTTTTTTCCCCGGTGGAAAGCACTCTGATGGAGCTGAATGCAAAGCTGGGAGACCGGGTGAACAAAGGCCAGGTGCTGGGAAGGCTGGATACCATGGAATTGGGGCGGATATATCAGCAGGCGTTGTCCAACCTGGCCGGTAAAGAAGCCGACCTGGCCGCTGCCCTGGCCAGCGACGATGAACAAAACCTGAAGGAGGCCGAAGCAGCCTATGAACAATATAAAAACCACCGGGACCGCCTCAAAACTCTCTTTGAATCCGGTGCTCTGAGCCGAGAAGAACTTGAAAACGCCGAGGCCGATATGCAGAGGAGCTATACCGCATACCGGGAAGCACTGGTGAAAAAAGAGCAAAATGCGTCAATAAAACAGGTCAAAGCATTGGAGAGCCAGGTGGAGCTGTGCCGCCAGGAAGCCTCCAAAGCCAGGGAGCGGCTGGAACTGGCTACATTTACGGCCGCTTTTGATGGAGTCGTTACTTCATTGAGCGTTAAGGAAGGGAACAAGGTGCAGGAGGGGGAAGAGATATTGATCCTGGCTGAGGATAAAGATCTCCAGGTTGATGGCCGGGTGAATGAAGTGGATGCCGGCGAATTACAGCCTGGTCAAAATGCAAGCATCACCTGCCTGGCTTTGCCGGGCAGGAATTATGAAGGGGAGATCATACATATCGGGGGGGCGGCAGTTCAGGAAGAATCCAAGAGCGCCGGCAGTGCAGCTGTTAAAATACCCTTCACCATTCGATTGAAAGGCGACTGCTCTCTCCTGAAGCTCGGGTACAGTGTTAATATCTCCATCAAGACGATGGAAGTCAAAGAGATAATTGCGGTCCCTGTTGAGGCTGTTATAGAGGAAAAGGGTCGGAAAAAAGTCTGGGTGTTGAAAGAAGGCCGGCTGGAGGAACGTTTTATTGAGACCAACCGGGGTAATGAACTAAAGGAGATAGTGGTGAGCGGATTGCTGGAAGGGGAAGAGGTGGTAAAGAATCCTTCCGCTAGTCTGAGCAGCGGGCAAAAAGCAATTGTTGAGCCGGAGGAAAGTAGGCCATGATGATGTTCGAAGAACTGGTCCGGGTCGCAATTCACAGCCTCAAAGGCAGCAAGCTGCGCTCCCTCTTGACGACTCTGGGCATCATGATCGGTATAGCCGCCGTTATCGCCGTTGTAGCTATAGGACAGGGCGGGCAGGCGGCTTTGAATTCAGAAATGGAGAAGTTCGGTACCAATATATTTGCGGTGTTTATGGAGGGGGAAATTCATCCCGGTGATATGCAGATGGTCGATATCCAGGTTATAAAGGCAGCAGTACCTGAAGTAAAATATCTGGCCCCGGTCAGCCGTTTTCAATCGCGAGTGCGGGGACCGCGCGGGGAGAAGGAAATCAGTATTCGGGGTACAACTGCGGAGATGGCATCCATTAACAATCTGGAGATGCGTTCGGGCCGCTTTCTAAATGAGGAAGACCAGGCGATCTGCCGGAGAGTAGTGGTGCTTGAGGAGGATGCTGCCAGCGAACTATTCGCTTATCAAGATCCCATCGGACAGCAGGTATCTATTGACGGCAACACCGCCTTGGTCACGGGTGTGATAAGGAAAAAGCAATCCTTGCTGGGTGAATCTTCAGGTATGGGGTATGTGCCGATTTCATTTCTGAACAGCATGCGGGGCAATGAGCTTTTTTATGAAATATGGGGAAGTGCCAATAGCAAAAACACGGTTGATGAGGCAATGAAAGGAAGCATCAGGATCCTGGAGAGCCGCCACCAGGCTCCTGACCATTACAAGGGCGAAAGCATGCAGAATAACATGAAAGAGGTAAACAAAGTGACCAGCATCGTCAGCATCATTATCAGCAGTATTGCAGGAATTTCTCTGCTGGTAGGCGGGATAGGAGTAATGAATATAATGCTGGTTTCAGTTACGGAGAGGACCAGGGAAATCGGTATCCGAATGGCGTTGGGGGCCAGACGGCGTGATATACTCATTCAATTTCTGGTGGAAGCGGTGGTGCTCTGCTTTATTGGCGGCGCTCTGGGAACAGCCATCGGGTATTCCGGAGCCTATGCAGTTGCTAAATACGCTGACTTTCCGCCTCTAGTATCCTGGGGAACAATCGGCCTGGCGT
This sequence comes from uncultured Syntrophomonas sp., assembly GCA_964635975.1. Classification (GTDB taxonomy): domain Bacteria; phylum Bacillota; class Syntrophomonadia; order Syntrophomonadales; family Syntrophomonadaceae; genus UBA5314. The sequence continues at coordinate 6,574 of CAZWPO010000011.1, read as the reverse complement.
TTGGCTTTTCTGCAGCAATAGGCGTGATTTTTGGCGTATATCCTGCCAACCGGGCTGCCGGCCTTGACCCTATCGAAGCACTGAGGCGCGAATGAATTTTTCGAATCCTTCGACCCCTGAAAATGAAAAGCTCCTGCGCAATTATAATTAAAGATGGCAAAGGAGGAAAGGTTATGAAAAAAACCCTGTCGGTAATACTGGCACTGCTGCTGGTTGTCTTATCTACCGCACCGGCGCTGGCCAAACCTGGCAACGGCAATAGCGGTGGAAAAAATCCCAATCTGCTTCTCTACGGTGAAATGCAAGGCAAGCACTTCAAAGAAAAAATTAAGGATTCGCTCAAAGATAAGTATAAGAACTATGACCAGGAAGAGAAGGATGATAACGACCGATTCAATGACACCAATTATCACTGGGCAGCAAAAAGCATCAAAGGGATGAGCTTTATTGGTCTTTTCAGCGGCTATCCCGACGGCTCATTCAAGCCCGATCAGGAATTGACCCAGGCCGAAGCCCTGTCTTTGATTCTGCGGTTGGTAGATATTGAAGACCTGGATGAAGATGATGACGACGAAGATATTGATGAAGATGAAGATGAAGATGAAGACATCGACGAGGATGACAGCGAATTGCATGATGTTCCGTTATGGGCACGGCATGATGCCCACAAAGCTGCCAAGAAGGGAGTTATCAAGTTAAACCGTTTTCATTCGGCAGTTCAGGCTTCCCGAGCGCAGGTAGCAGTTTTATTAGCTAAAGCCCTGGAATTGGAGCCAGTAGATGTCAGTGACACACCCTTTAAAGACGGAATATACCTGTCAGCCGAAGATGTCGGCTATATAATGGCACTCTATGAGCAGGGCATAATGGTCGGGGATGCCAACGGCTGTTTCAATCCCAATAAAGCCATTACCAGAGCGCAAATGGCTGCCATTCTGGAGAGACTCTTAGATGAAGACGAGGACAATGATGAAGATAATGATGATGATTCTGATGTAGCATCCATCAGCTTGCCTAAGACCGCCATCGTCGAACAGGGCGAGAGCATCACTCTGGTGGCGACTGTGAAGTATTATGACGGATCTGGTGATGAAGACATAGAATGGAGCAGCAGTGATACTGATCTGGCCACGGTGGATGAAGATGGAGTAGTGACCGCAGACGATGATGAGACCGGAACCGTATATATAAAAGCGGAAATCGATGATGGTGATGACACAATATCGGCTACCTGTAAAGTGTCCGTCGTTGAAGATATCGATGCGGAGAACGGCGAGCTTGAAGCAAGCGACAAGACCAAGTACAAAGACGGTAAAGTATATGAAGAATATGAGCTGGAAGTGGATGGCGATAAAATAAGCCTGGCTTCTGATAAGGTGAAGTCGATCACCCTGCAGCAGGACAACGAGACCCCGGTTTCGATCACTCCGAGTTCAGACAGCAACCTCTGGTTTGATGTGCAGAGCGAATCAGGTGAATATACGCTCAGGGTGATCCAGAAAGACAACGATGTATACGAGGCAACCCTGGATTGGACAGAACCGATAGAAGTAGATGCTGAGGCTACCGGTGAGACAAGAGAAAGCTCTGGTAATACTTATGAAGAATACGAATTGGGCGATCTTGACCTCACAAATTTCACCTGTATGTACCAAATCAAACCCAATGACCAGGTCGTAAAGCTGGGCGAAACCGACGACGAGAACTTCTGGATCAAGACTACCAACCAGGTAGATGGAACTCATACTATTTTAGTAAAGCAGAGCGGTGATTGGTACACAGCCAGTATTACCGTATAGATCCCTCAGCTGAGCCCGGCCTTTCCAGGTCGGGCTTATTTATTTCATGTGTAAGGTCAGATTGAAAAAATGGTATTAATTTTAGAGAAATAGTAAACCTGCAGGATAATCTGTGGGCGATGTGGAATAAAACAACAAGTTTGCCGGATGCATCACCTGCTAGATTTAGCGGGTTTTGTGCTTAAATAGCCTGATTAAAGGTGGGCGGCAGGCTCGAGATAGAATGTAAGCATGTGAGGTTGATGTATTGATGAGTTCTGACATTGCTAAAGGGAAGCCTTCTGATCGTTTATACACAATAATCGCTTTAACTATAGGTATAATAGCTTTCTTAGGCCTTTTTGGGCAGTTTATTATGGTAAAAAAGGCTCCTCCGCCGCGTACCGATGTATATGTTGACGAAATAAGTCAGCTTTATTACGCACCGCCCTATATTTTAGGGAAGAAATATCCTCCTGATTTTGACCTGGCTATAGTAGATCGTTTGAAACGCATGACCATAAGCGAAGCTCAGCAAAAAAACTATAAACCCGATAAAACCTGTGAAGAGATGAATTATTTTCTCGAACAGATCACCTTGAACCAGAAAATCCTGGTTTCAGTCGGCTATTTACAGGAAAAACCGAGCCGGTGGAATGTGGACGGTTCCTGGAACTGGTAAATAGTCAGGCTGTTTCCACAGCTAATGTGCGTAATACTTAAGAATCTTGTTACACGTACATTGGGACATTTAATGACCGTTAGGTCAGGGGGTGTCCCTTTTTTGATCGCCCTAAATTACGGCTTTACTGTGAGCATTGATTCTCATTGTTTTTTGCAAGCGTCAGTTTTCTAATTCTATGACCAGGGCCGAAATCTACAAAAACATAAAGCGGGCTCTTTGAAATATAGAGCCCGCTTTATTATTGAGATGCTACATAGGCGGTTGTATGTTTTTGCCAGCGGAGAAAGCTTTCCCTACCTGTTCGCCTATCCCGTAATACAGTCCGTTTCCAAATATGAGCGGCTTGATCTTGGCTATGTCAGGTATTCCTTTCTCACTGGTCATTTCCTCCTCGACTTTGACATCGAGGATTTCACCGATAAACTGGGTGTGCAGGCCTATTTCAACCGTCTGAATCAGTTTGCATTCCAGTATCAACGGGAACTCCTTGATGTAGGGGGCGTCAACCAGGTCGCTTTTAACCGGTGTAAGGCCGGTGAATGAAAATTTATCGGTGTTTTTGCCTGAAACCATTCCCATAAAGTCGCTCTCTTTGATAAATGCTTCGGAAGGTACGTTGATAGTAAATGCCTGGCGTTTTACAATGCTGGCATGGCTGTAGGTGGTTTTCCGCAGTGAAATGGCAACCGCAGGCGGTTCGGAACAGCATATTCCTGCCCAGGCAACCGTCATGGCGTTAGCCTTCCCGGCTTCATCATAAGTGCCTACTATCCAACAAGGCGTGGGATATAGAAATGTCTGTGCTCCCAAGGATTTTTTCATGATATTACCCTCCTGTTATTGTGATTTCCCATCCTGTAGTATTATCCCCTAATTGTTTTACAGTTAGGGCTGCTTCGTTTTGTTGGACTGGAAGCTATGAACATGTTAAGAGCTTTATACCATTATCTCAATTCTGGCCTGAAAAACAACCACATTTAAGTAAAATCGGGTCGATTGCCAGGGAGATAAATAGAAGATCATTATCTATAGGAATTAATATAATGGTAGTCCAAAAGGAAATAATGGCACTGCCAGGTGGATAATTGCAGTCCTTGAACAGGTTTTTTCTTGGTACTCGACAATGTCCTCTATAAGCGTATGGTTAAAATATGGCATAATAGATGCACAAGAATTGAAATATTACTATTTTGGGGAAAAGCTGGTCGGATAAACAAGAATAAGCCGAAGCCAAGGAGGGAGCAGAATGCCATACTCCGATGTCTACATTGGTGAATTGAACGACCCGCGGTTTTCATGGGATGAAGGTAATTGGAAAAGCAATATCCCAAGGCCCATAAGCCCGTTTTTTCCGCCTCTGAAGGAAGAGGATGACATGCCTTTTCGAGTCCTGATCGACCTGATTAAAAAGGGAGTCTATAACGGTAAGCAGACAGATTATGCTGGCTGGGTAGCAAGAGTAAGCAAGGCTCAAATTAAGAAGTTTGCCGAAAATCTGTACGGATCTTTGAACGAATTAAAAACCCGCTACCGGGCTAAAGAAATACATACTCTTTACGAATTTATAGACAAGCTGGATGATACCAAAAACTATGCCCTGGTAGCCTCCAGGGATTGGGAAGACCTTTTTGGTACACAGCCTGATATCTAGGTGCGGTACGGAAGTATTATTCGAACCAAAACGGTCTAGACGGTGAGAACTATAGAATATTTTATTGCCAAAAACGAGGGAGGATAAAACAGTGGATCAATTTGAAAAAGCAGCGATTATCAAGAAAGCCAATATCTATTTCGACGGCAGGGTGAGCAGCCGAACTGTTTTGCTGCCAGGTGGCGAAAAGAAGACCCTGGGTATTATGCTTCCCGGGGAGTATGAATTCGGGACTGTGCAGAAAGAAATCATGGAGATCCTATCCGGAGAGCTGGAGGTAAAGCTACCCGGCAGCAGCGAATGGGAGACATTCACGGGCGGTCAGAGCTTTACTGTTTCCGCCAATTCCAAATTCGACCTTCAGGTCAAATCAGTTGTCGACTACTGCTGCTCGTATATAGATGAGTAAGTCGAGGTTCTCGGCGCGCGTTTATTAACCAGCCAAAGGAAAGCGGGCAGTCGAAAAGGAAATAAGGGCAGTCTAAAAAGCCGTGCTGGCACTAGATAATAATCTTGATGGTTTTCTCAACCAGTTCGGGGTCAAAATGGCTTCCTGCACAACGTTTGATCTCCTGGAGGGCTTCTTTATGGGTGATGGATTTTTGGTAAGGGCGTCCGTTGACCATGACATCATAGGCATCGGCGAGAGCCAATATGCGAGAGAGCAGGGGAATTTCCCCGGCTTTTTTGCCACCCGGGTAGCCGGAGCCATCCCAGCGTTCGTGATGGTGTAAAATAGCTTCAGCGATGGGAGCCATTTCTGGTGAGCTGAGAGCGATGCGGTATCCGATTTCTGGATGTTTGCGCATCATATCCCATTCTTCATGTGTCAATTCGCCGGGTTTATCCAGGATGTTGCTGGGGATGGCTATTTTACCGATGTCGTGTAGAGCTGCCAGCAAGCGCAGGTTATCCATCTCACTCGAGCATAGATCGATAACCTGCCCGATATTGGTTACCATGTCCTGAAGACGACGACAGTGGGCTTCTGTTTCATGGCTTCGAGTCCACAGGGCATTCTGCAGAGAGTTCAAAAAGGAGCTGCGTATGCTGGCAGCTTCCAGGAGTTTATTGCGGTACATCTTGTCCTCAGCCTCTTTGATGATCTCTCTTATATCCATCGCGGCATCAGCTTTGGTTGCAGCTCCCAGGGAGATACTGATCTGTATGGGCAGGACGTTAATGCCCAGACAGGCCGTTTTAATTCTTTCCAGTATTTTGTCGGCTTTATCCCTGTCGCATCTGGGCAGAAGGATTATAAATTCATCACCGCCCCAGCGCGCGACAATATCTTCGGGCCGGCAGGTATATCTAATTGATTCAGAAACAGCTTGCAGCAGCTTATCTCCTTGATGATGCCCCAAAGCCTCATTTATCACCTTCAGGCCATTAACGTCCCCGATTATCAAACTGATGGGCAGTTGCCTTCGAGTATTCAGGCGGAGCAGTTTTTCTTCGAAATAAGCGCGATTATAGAGGCCTGTTAATCGATCGTGGAAACTCAGGAACATTATCTCATCTTCGGCGTGCTTGTTCTCGGTTATATCGGTAACAATGCTCAAAATGCATCTTTCACCGTTTACATCGATTCCCTCTGCCGAATAGATCCCCAGGCGCTGCTCTCCGTGATTTGCGCAAAATACGATTTCCAGGTTTTGAATCGGCTCGCCGCTGGCGATCTTATTCTTCACGTATTCACGCTGCCCCGGATCTATCCAAAAGCCGATATCCAGTGAGGTTTTGCCGAGGATATCTTCTTGTTGATATTTTAAGCAGCGGCAAAAGCTGTTGTTTACAGATAGAATACGCCCTTCCTGGAGAGTCGTGATGCTCATGGTATTAGGACTGGCATTAAAAGCCTTGGCGAATTTGTCTTCAGACAGGCGAAGAGCTTCTTCCATGCGTTTGCGTTCAGATATATCTTTGGTCACAAATAGTAAATGCGGGCAGCCGTCGATTTCAATTATTTCAGTAGAAAACAGGTAGGTTCGAATCTCGCCGAACTTGTTTCGGAATTGGACCTCTTCATCGCGGCTCAGGTATCCGTGCTCTCTTAATCTTGCGACCAATTGATCCCTTTGGCGGGGGTTAACCCATATTTTCAGATCAAAAGTAGTGCGCCCTATCACTTCATGCCGCTCGTAACCGGAAGCTTCTAAGAAGGCCTGGTTTACCTCTACGTAGCGCCCTTCGCCAATGGTGCTGATAGTGACCGGATCAGGATTGCAGTGAAAGGCCTTGGCATATCTGTCCTGCTGCAGGCGCTGCTCCTCAACATCACAGGGGAGAACAGAAACAGAATAGATTGCCTGTTCAACTTTAGCCTTGGTTTTTATTGCTTTTTTGTAAGGATTCGCTTCTGCTGCCAGGCCGTCTTTCAAGCAAAGTCCTCCCCCTGGTCAAAAATGGTATAGATACAATTTTATAATAATATTATCGAGATTTAAGGGTTTTACAATA
>CAZWPO010000010.1:20381-94935 GCA_964635975.1 uncultured Syntrophomonas sp. | reverse complement strand
CGGCTTGTAGAATGGTGCTCCCTGCCGGAGCCTCTACCTCCTTTCCATTAATGATAATTTTGACCACGTTCACTACTATCACTCCTTCCAATAGTATCCAAGTGAGGCTATAGAAACCCTCTATCTATATAGAAGGTTGGCCTTCATTGTCTTAAATCTCTTTGACAACTTACAGCTTATCTACCCACCGGACTTGCAACGCCCAGAAAAAGCAATATGGCGTTCAAATTCACCTGTGCAAGTAGGCATATAGCCATAAAAAAAGAAAGCACAGGTTGCTTTCGTACGCCATTACTCCTTTCCAAAAACATGCGGAAAGGCACGATCAAACATCATTATTACTCCTTTCCAAAAAGGGAGGCCAACCCGTTTCCCGGTTAACCCTAACGGCCAGTCACCATAGCAAAAACGTTAGGTGATTTAGCTCGGAGCGAAGCTTTTGAAAGTTTGTTGTTTATACGTATTCAATTTAAAATCAGAAAATCCCGTTTGTATACAGATTCTCCTTAAAACCGGATATTCCTTTTGGGAAAACAGATTTTACAATGAAAGGCACAGCCTAGCGTGGTTTTCGAAAGGCAGAGATGCTTTAAAACCCTAGAATTTTCGGTATTAACATTGATCCTACAGCATATTCATATATTCTCGCAAGAAATATATCGCATAACTTATAGCGATATAATAGTATCGTTGTTATTTCCAGTCCACAAATCAGTCAACCTTAATATTTGTACTTGCGACCCCTCCCCGAAGTTAAGAACAAAACCCATATAAACATTACTCAGCATTACCCGTATCGTTTTTGTTGCCGCTATTTTCTTTTCATAAATTAACATAACACGACTCGCCTCATGTTATCAAGTTCTTTTTGAGCCGCCTGGTCTATCCGGATCAAGGAATCAGATTTCATGCTTACCCTCCCTCTGCCCATCTTCATATTATATAGCCAGAATATAGATAAAGAAAAAATGAAGATACCAGTCAGAAAAAACAGTCGCGCTTTCCCATCGTAAACCAGGCAGTATTCAAGCAAGGATTCAGGCTCCAATCCATTTGATTCTATTATCGCGCACGGGTAATGCTAGCATGTCAATGGGAGCGCTCCTTCACACTCGTGATGGCCCCGCTGCTTCAAGGTACCCGCAATGCAATAAAAAAGGGGGATCCGGGAATACTAGCAATTGACTAATCCATTTCCAATACGCTAGGCCGGGAGGTTTCCTCTTATGCCCGAGGGAAACGAAAGTATTATTTCGCACGAAACCATAGTTGCACTGGAAGCACAATTAAAGCAACTCCGGGTAGAAGATTGGCTGCATCATGACATTCTTCACTGGCAGTGGTATATGCTGCTCGCAGTATTGATAATTCCCTGGTTCATCTGGTGGCGGCTGGCAGACCGAAAACGGCTAATAGAAATCCTTCTGTTAGGCATGATTGTTTTGATCATATCTTCCTACCTGGATGCAGTTCTATCCGATCTGGGCTTGTGGGTATACCACTTCTGGATCGTCCCTTATTGGCCGAGATTAATATCTGCCGACTTCACGGTTCTGCCGGTTCTTTACATGCTTGTTTACCAGCGCTGTACAAACTGGAAGTCATTTACCGTGACCATGATCATACTGGCCGCATTGCTTGCGTCTGCGGGTGAGTTTTTCCTGGTGTGGACAGATATTTATGACCTGTACGCCTGGAAGCATTATTACTCTTTTCCGATCTATTTTGCTGTCGGGATATTTGCCCGCTGGCTGACTCAAACGTTGCTGACCAGTCAAGCCAGAGCAAGAGACCAATGGAAAGGGCTTAAGCAATGAGCAGTGCCGATTCAAGCTCTATAATTCGCAGGCCCAAAGCAGCCATAGCAGAATACTCCCTCAATATATTTCATCTCAGAAATCCGCTGGTTGTAGGCTGGTGGTCTCTCGCTTATCCCGGATTCGGCCATTTTCGGGAAATCAGCACCTTAAAAGGTGGGTTTCTTTTCGGCGGAGAGCTGCTGATAAACACCTATGCGCACATCAACCTGGCTATTCTCTACAGCTTTACGGGTAACTTCTCTATGGCAAAACAGGTTCTGGATATACGCCTGCTGCTGCTTTACTGTGGGATTCTGGTTTTCGCAATCTGGGACAGCTACCGGGTCGCTGTGGAGATTAATAAGGTCTCGGTTTTGGGCGACCACGCCAATGCCCCCTTAACGCCGATGATTCTTGGACCGTCCGGCCTCAACTCCTTAGACAAAAGGAATCCCTGGGTGGCTGTCTCCTGGGCCGGCATGTTGCCCGGACTCGGTCATCTATACTCGGTTTCTCTTTTGCAGGCCGTCTTCTTAATAATATTGGGAGCCGTCATAATTTATAATTCTCATCTTCTGCCAGCCGTACATTATACTGCCCTGGGCCAATTTGTCCAGGCCAAAGCAGTGCTGGACTGGCAGTGGCTGTTAAATTTTCCTTCTTTCTATTGTTTCAGTATCTATGATGCTTATGTAAAAACCGTAGAATTCAATAAGCTATTCGATGTGGAGCAGGCTCAGTTTTTCAAGAACAATTACCAGAGTCCTATGTTCCCCAGACCTATTTAATCTCGCAGCGGAGGTGAGCATATGTACGTAGTGGCCTCTTTTCACTACTGCATGCATACCGAAATTGCTCTAGCCAAAGTCGAAGAATTGGGCATCAAAAAAGAGCATATCCTGGCTGTCCCTTTAGAAATCCGCGGGGAATCCCGCCAAATATTTGATACAATTCACCATGCCGACGGCATCAGCTTATTCGATGGCGGAGCTATACTGGGCACCATCTGCATGGTCCTGGGCGTAATCTACGGTTTCATTTTAAGCTGGGGTCCTATAATCTGGGGCTTAATTGGATTGGGCGGTGGCTTTTTGCTTGGCTTCCTGCTGGATTTATTGTTCAGCAAGTTCAAGCATTCTAGAGAACGGCGGAATGATAAAAATGCTGAATTATATTTAATGGTATACTGCCCGGAGCAAAAGGTCGACGAAGTGAAGAAGGTCCTTTGGGACCATCTAGCCCTGGGAGTGGCAGTAATAGAATAAGTTCTCTTTCATATTTTAGATTGTTCGGTAAATGCTAAACTAAAAGGAGGCGTTATTATGCGCATCAGCGATCCCAATAAACTGATCGGGCAGGTTCGGGAAGTGAAAGAAGGCCAGGATCTTTGCGAAGTTATCGTTGATATTGGAGATTTTGCCGTGACCGCTACTATTACTGCCGGGGCAGCCAAAGCGCTCGCCTTGAAAAATGGCGACGAGGTCTTCACCATGTTCAATTCCATGGATGTTACCTTAATCAAAGGATAAAAGGCCCAAATAGTTATGTTAGAAAAAATATTTAGGATATTTGACATTTTTTTGTTGCAAATTTCCCCTTAGTCCTATACAATATCAATAGTACATCTATGGGGTGATATTTGTGAAAAAAGAACATGTTATTTTTCTTATTCTAATTATTTGCTCGGCTATGGTTTGTGGTTCGACTCTAGTCATAACCAATAACCTTTCTCTTTTAGCCCAAAGCTCCCAAAAAGCTCAGTTGGCCTCCCACCAGGAAAGCGCGGGGATCAGTCAGGCTGCTGCTCCTACAGCTTCTCCGGAAGCCAAAAGCGCCGACCGGGTGCAGGCAGCCACGCTGGTAGTAGCCTCTACAGAGAGCAAGTCAGCCGAAAAGGTAATGCTCATTTCCCCGGCCGAGCAGGAACAGATCGAAGCCATGCTGGCGACTTTGAGCACCAATGACAAAGGTGACTACTCCCAATTGATCAAGGACTTCCAGAGCCAGCATGCTTTAAGCCCAACCGGCGAAATGGACACCTCGACTCTGAATGAAATAATGCGCCAGGTTGCATTGTTGAAGACCAACGAAGCCCTTAGTTAATCAATATCAACTCAACAAGCGTTATGAATCCGGCGATAAATCGCCGGATTTTTTGGCCCAAAACCGCATCTTCCCGCTTCCACTTCCCTAAGCCTCCAGGCATGATTTAACTTATTGCACATATGCCACGGTATTGCATCTTTGCAATACCGTCTTGATGCTTTTATTTTAGGCATTATCTTACAAAAAGGCCTTTGCATCTTTACAACGCCTGTAAATCAGGTTTTCTAGCATATCCCCGCCTTTATCCGGGTAAAAATGCCTTCTTTTCAGAGATGGTATGATATTTGCAAATATTTTGTTAGGGGATGTTTTGACTATATTTTTCGAGGAGGTGAACTTAAGCAAAAATATAGAAGCTAAATAACAGGCTTATACGCCTGGCATTTGCTTATAGAGAATTAAAATAAGGGGGTTTATAAAATTATGGAGATTAATAAGATTGCTGTTTTGGGTGCGGGTACCATGGGTACAGGCATAGTTTGGGCTTTTGCCGCTGCCGGCAAGGAAGTTATCGTCTATGATATCGTCCAGGAAGTCGTAGACCGCTGCATAGCCAATGTCAAGAAGGGCGTCGCCAAGCAGGAAGATAAGGGTCAGGTCCCAGCAGGCACTGCAGATGGCCTCAAAATCACCGGCACTATTAAATTGGAAGATATTGCCGATGTAGATTTCGTCCTGGAGACCGTTCTCGAAAAAATGGCTATTAAAAAAGACGTATACGGCAAACTTTCCAACATAGTGAAAGACGATGTCATCGTTGCGACCAACACTTCCGCGCTGCCCATAACTGAAATCGCCACCGCCTACAAACGCCCCGACAAGGTAGTTGGTATGCATTTCTTCAATCCTGCCCAGATTATGAAGCTAGTTGAAGTCATTGCAGCAGCGCAAACCTCTCAGGACAGTGTTGATGCCGTTTTTGCTCTTTCTCTGGCTATCGGCAAAAAGCCTATTCAGGTTAAGGAAGGCCCGGGCTTCGTGGTCAATCGCATATTGGTCCCCGGCATAAATGAAGCCGCTTTCATTCTCTATGAAGGTCTGGCCAGCGTTGCCGATATCGATACCGCTATGAAACTGGGGGCAGGATGGCCCATGGGTCCCCTGACTCTTGCCGACCTGGTGGGCATCGATATAGCGTTGGAAGTTTGCAACACCCTTTATGAAGAAACTGGCGATCCGAAATACCGCCCCGCTGCTCCCCTGAAACAGTATGTACGCGCAGGCTGGTTGGGAATGAAGACCAAGAAGGGCTTTTACGACTACAACAAGTAAGAGCTCCCGGTAAATCCGGTAATAAGGAGGTCAGCTTATGTCATACCGTGATAAGCAGTATGAGACAGTATTGCTCAACATTGAAGATTCGGTCGCCGTTGTTCAGCTGAATCGCCCCAAGGCATTCAATTCCATCAACTACCAGCTGCTCAATGATGTTTACGATGTTTTTTCCGGGCTGATGTACGATCCTGATGTGAGAGCCATCGTCCTGACTGGCAATAACAAGGCCTTTGCCGCTGGAGCTGATATCAAGTCAGTTGCCGACTACAACGCTTTTGAAGCACTTGATTTTCTGGATAAATGCCATGATGTAATGTTTATTATTGAAGACCACAACAAACCCGTCATCGCTGCCATCGAAGGCCTGGCCCTGGGCGGTGGATTTGAACTGGTTTTGGCCTGTGATATACGCATCGCGGCAGAAAATTGTACTTTCGGCTTTCCGGAAGTCAATATTGGAATATTCCCTGGTGCAGGCGGGACTCAGAGGACTCCCCGCAGCTGTTCCATTGCTATCGCCAAGCAGTTGATTTACACTGGCGACAATTTTAATGCCGCCCTGGCTGATAAAGCCGGCCTTGTAAACATGGTTGTTCCTGCTGGCGAAACCCTGGAAGCGGCCAAGAAAATGGCCAGGAAATTAGCCAAAAAGTCGCCACTGGCTTTGCGGGCAGCCAAGCAGAGCGTCAATATGTCGATGTCTATGGACATCAAAGCTGGCTGCCGTTTTGAACAGTCCAAATGGTCTATGTTGTTCGCATCCGAGGACCAAAAGGAAGGTATGGGTGCTTTTATCGAAAAACGCCAGCCCGACTTCAAGGGCAAATAGGGACCGGGGACATCTTTGGTCCCCGGGCTGATCAATTTCTAAGTTTTCTCAAGGTTTATGCTTGAGGTTAAAGGCTGTTTTGCGGACCAGTAACTTACCACTCAGTTCGCTTGTGCGAACTCTCTATACTGTTTTTTTTGTTCGGTCAGTCCGAAGCTCTCAAGATGAACGGATATCAATTTCTCAATATCTCAACTATCTCCCATAATAATTAAGTATGCAACGCACAAAGGGCTTCACACAGGCATGTGAAGCCCTTTTTTTATATTGTCATTTCAGCTTATTTCCGATATATTATCATCAATGTTATTTTGTTACTTTATTGTCTTATGTTGCACGTCAGAAATGTGTGCTGGAATTAGTATCCCGGTAGATGATCATGCATATAAAAAGGGGGTGGATAGGTTGTATCTATTTATCAATCTGCTGTTGGGGATCGCCCTTCTGATCGCCGGCTGCTATTATCGGCTCAATCCCCCGCTGTACATAAACGGATCATTTGGATATAGGACCAGGCGGTCCTCCAAAAATGAGGATTCCTGGGAAGAAGCCAATCGTTATGCCGCAGATATGCTCGTCTGCGCCGGCATAGCGTCATCTGCGATCGGCCTTTTTTTCTACGCGTTTGAACCTAATCCTCTTGGCCTGCTGGCATCAGTGGTATTCTCAATAATCAGTGCCGCCCTCTTCCTTTCTCTGACCGAGTTTCATCTGATCACAGTGTTTGATGAAAATGGCGAGCGAAAGAATGCCGTAAGAATATTTGACCGATGATGATTTGCAGGCCTGATACGGCAGCTGTTGAGTGCCTCAACAATAATGCCCACCGCATATTGTGGTTATCGCAGGAATTCGATATATTATCATCAATAGCGCTCTTTGTTTTAACTCGATATAGGTAGACCGGCCATGACGGGGGGAGAACCGATTGTATCTTTTTTTAAATATACTATTTGGAATAATCTTTTTGGTGATTGGCAGTTATTATTGGCTCAATCCACCACCTTATAACCATTTTTGGGGATATAGGACCAGAAGAGCTAAAAGAAACGAAGATACCTGGGAAGAAGCCAATCGTTACGCGAGCGATATGATGATCTATGCCGGCATCGCCGCATCCAGTATCGGTATATTCTTCTACTTGTTTGAGCCCAATCCTATGGGCTTGCTAGCATCGATGGCATTGTCTTTCGTCAGCGCCATCCTGTTCATTTCGCTGACTGAATTGCATCTCAGAACAACTTTTGATGAGAATGGCCAGCGCAAGTTTAGGCCCTAGTTCCTTATTTAATGTTTACATTTCTGGAATATATGACCTTGGTCCTCGATACAATAGTCACCGTCTATAATACTCTAGCGGTGCCTTCATAGATACGCCCCCTGGCCGTGTCCACCGTCACCACCATACCATTCTCCAGGATGACGGTTGCGTCCCTGGCCCCTACCACCACGGGAATATTGGCATTAAGGCCCATGATAGCCGCATCCGAAGTCAAGCCGCCTTCTTCGGCGACCAGGGCACCGATCCGGTCCAGGTAAGCCCCGAAATTTGGATTCGCCGCTATCGCAACGACCACTTCACCCTTCTCTATCTTCTCCAGGTCAGATAAAGAAGTCACCATCCTGACTTTTCCTGTGAACGGCACCTTTCCGATGCCCATTCCCTGAACCAGGATGTTCCCTACCACGTGAACTTTCATCATGTTGGTAGCTCCAGATCCGGCAGGTATGCCAGCGGTTATCACCACCATGTCTCCGTTCTCAATATAGCCTGCCTGCAGTGCGCATTGAATCGACTCGGCGAACAGTTCATCAGTACCGCTGGTCTCTTTGATAGTGATCGGATAGACTCCCCAGACCAGGGCCAGTTTGTTGTAGATCCGTTTGGAATGGGTCGCGGCCACAATCGATGCGAAAGGCCGGTATTTGGCAACCATTTTGGCCGTGTATCCACTGCGGGTAGAGCATATTATGGCTGGTATATTCAAGTTTGAAGCTGTCGCGCAGCAGGCATAGCTTATGGCATCGGTCACTGAAAGATCGCCCTCCAGACGTTTCTTGCGCAGGATCTCACTGTACGGCAGAACGTTCTCTGTGCGGGCCGCTATCCTGGCCATAGTGCTCACGACCAGAACCGGGAAGCTGCCGGCGGCAGTCTCCCCGGAAAGCATGATGGCGTCCGCTCCCTCAAAAATCGCGTTGGCGACGTCGGAGACTTCAGCCCGGGTAGGCCGGGGGTTTACAATCATGGATTCCAGCATCTGCGTGGCGATGATAACTATCTTGCCGGCTCTATTGCATTTCTCGACGATGGTCTTCTGCACCAGCGGCACTTCTTCTGCAGGAATTTCGACTCCCAGGTCGCCTCTGGCCACCATTATACCATCGGCTACTTTTATGATATCATCCAGATCATCGACACCCTGCTGGCTTTCGATCTTGGCAATCACATCGATATCTGCCTCATGCTGCTCGATTATTCTCCTGATTTCTAAAACATCTTCAGCGCTGCGAACAAATGAAGCCGCTATGAAATCAACCTGGTTTCTTATTCCGAATTCTATATCAGCCCGATCCTGTTCACTGATAAAAGGCAGTCCTATACGAACACCGGGCACATTTACTCCCTTTTTCTCACCCAGCACCCCGCCGTTTAGAATCCGGCAGACAATATCCGTTTCACTGGTATCTTCAACCATCAAGCTGATCAATCCGTCTGCCAGTAGTATGTTGTCACCTGCTGAGACCTGACCGGGAAGATCAGTGTAGCTTATCTGGACTTCATGAATGTCCCCGGGTACGGTCCGGGACGTCAGAGTCAATAGTTCGCCGCACTTCAGGCTGATTTTACCGGAAGCAAGTTTTCCGGTCCTGATCTCAGGGCCCTTGGTGTCCAGCATAATAGCTATGGGTCTACCAAACAGATCGGCCGCCCGGCGAAGGTTTTCGATGCGCGTCTGATGATCTTCATGAGTCCCGTGAGAAAAATTAAGCCGGGCTACATTTATGCCCGCTTCCATCATCTCCTGCAGCACCTGGACTTCCTGGCAGGACGGGCCTATAGTAGCTATGATCTTGGTTTTTCTCATCTCAATCGACTCCCCCTTTATTCATAAAGCCTTAATATCCGTCGGTTTTAGTGCAGTCCACTACATAGACAGCACCCGGGCGATTTCAAACATACCTAATTCCAGGGTTCGGCTGCCTTTGATCACTTCTGGCAGCGGTACAGGAATAAATCGGTCCTGTTGGGATGCCACCATGACATTCTTTTGCTCCTCATATATATAGTCCACAGCCGCTTTTCCCATCCAGGAAGCTAAAATACGATCTACCGCGGTTGGCGTCCCTCCCCGTTGGATATGCCCCAATATGCTTACCCGCACATCCTGGCCGGTCCGATTGAAAAGAAAATCCCGGAGCTCCATGATCGGGTAGGCGCCCTCCGCCACCACAATGATGCTGTGCAGTTTTCCGCGACGGGTGCCCTTTAGTATTTTGTCGACCACCGCCTCCAGGTCGCTCTCTATTTCCGGTATGAGAATTGATTCCGCTCCTCCGGCTACTCCTGCACTGAGGGCGATTTCCCCGCAGCGCCTTCCCATCACTTCGATAATAAAAATCCGCCCATGGCTGGTGGCAGTATCACGTATGCGATTGATAGCCTCCAGGGCGGTGTTGACTGCGGTATCAAAACCTATAGATTTAGTATAGACGATATCGTTATCTATGGTGGCTGGAATCCCAACTACATTGATACCCAACTTGGAGAGTTCATAAGCACCTTTAAGGCTGCCGTTGCCGCCGATAACTATCAGATGCTCGATACCGTTTTGCTGGAGTAGCGACCATGCCTTCTCCCGGCCGCTGAGTTCCAGGAAGTCTTTTGATCTCGAAGTCTGCAAAATAGTGCCCCCGCGATGAATTATATCAGCGACAGACCCCGGATTCATCGCCCGCAAGTTCCCATTGATCAGCCCTTCAAAACCCTTCAAGACTCCGAAAACCTCGAATTCCCTGAAAAGTCCTGCCCTCACTACTGCCCTGATAGCAGCATTCATGCCCGGTGCGTCTCCTCCGCTGGTCAGCACGGCTATCCTGGTCAAGATAAATCCCCCTTGGCTGTTAAGCATAACAGGCCAATTTTTACTGTTCAGCACGTTGAGGTTCTACTGGGTGCCTGTGGAAACGTCTATTTTTCCTGGTGTTTACCTTCAGAGCGAACTGTGGTTGGCCCCTCGCTTTGAACGCTGCCATAGCGATGGGTAACTTCTGCCCGGCCCCTAATTTTTACTGCAGAAGTAAATTCGGTAAACTGGAATATCATAATTTCTCCCTTATCCAATTTCTCGGTGTGAGTAAACCTGGTGTCTTTTCCCCGGCTCAAACCAATAATAGTAACCCCGTTTTCCAGTGCTTTTACTACAATATAGTCATCTCCTATAAACCCGCTGTTCATGCACCTGACTCCTCCTCTAGCATTTAATTGAACCAGACATTGTATTTCCCATAAAGGTCCTGTAATTTTTGTTTCAATTCATTATTGGCTGCAACATGGAAAGGATCATTAAGAACTATGCCCTTGTTTCCTTTGAGCAACAGTATGACATCCAGCATTCCGGGATAATTCACCAGAATCTTCAGGAGCTTGCCTTTGATTCTCTCATCATCGGCCTCTCCATTCAGTCTAACAAATAATTCCTGCACCTGCTCCGGCAGCGGCAAAGCTTTGCGCAACGATATCTTCGGACTCTCATCCTTAAAATCAAGGAAGCCTTCGACGATCAAAGGAGCATCGGGTCGGATCTGCTGCCCGTTATTTCTCAAAGCGGTTGGAAAGACCAAAACTTCGATGCGGCCACTCAGATCCTCCAGAGAAAAACGCGCATAACTTTCCCCCTTGCGGCTGATTTTACGGCTGTAATTGCTCACTATCCCCGCCACCCTGACATAACGTTCGTCTCCCAGCCCTCCCAGCTCTGCGATATCGCTGTTTACTACCAGGGGCAAAATCTCCAGGTATCGGTCGAGAGGATTGCCGGAAACGTAAAAACCCAACACCTCTTTTTCGCGGTTTAAGCGTTCCATAAAATCCATTTCTCCCTTGATAGGTGGAACCGGCTCTGTAGTAAGAGCAGCCTGGTCGCCGAAAAGTGACATTTGCTGGCTGGACTCGCTCTGCTTGATATGAGCTGCCAGGGACAGGCATTCATCCATTACCGACAGCGCTTCCCTCCTGCTGATGCCCAGCGAGTCGAAGCAGCCTGCCGCTATAATATTCTCGAGCATACGCCGGTTGATCATAGTGAGATCGATCCGTTTGCAGAAGTCGAATAGGGATGTGAATGGACCCTGCTTGCGTGTACTGACGATGTTCTTAACGGTGTTATAACCCACGTTCTTAATAGCTCCCAAACCGAAACGGATGCTTCCCGCGGCCACCGTAAAATTCTCAAAACTCTCATTGATATCAGGGGGTAAAACCCCGATATTCCTGCGCTTGCATTCTTTTAGATAGAATACGACCCGGTCCTGGTTATCTATGACACTGCTTAAAAAGGCGCACATGTAT
This sequence comes from uncultured Syntrophomonas sp., assembly GCA_964635975.1. Classification (GTDB taxonomy): domain Bacteria; phylum Bacillota; class Syntrophomonadia; order Syntrophomonadales; family Syntrophomonadaceae; genus UBA5314. The sequence goes on along the minus strand of CAZWPO010000010.1, from coordinate 83,354 downwards.
TCAACCGGATAATATGCCTTTAAATAGGCGGTCTGATAGGAAATAAGCGCATAGGCGGCTGAATGGCTCTTATTGAAACCATATCCGGCAAAGCTCTCCATCAAATCGAAAAGATGGCTGGCTACTTCCCGGTCAATATTCTTATTCTGCGCCCCGGATACGAATTTGTCTCTCAATGCCATGAGCTCGGAAGGTTTCTTCTTTCCCATAGCCCTTCTCAGCACATCGGCCTCCCCCATGGAAAAGTCCGCCAAATCGCTGGCCACCCTCATAACCTGCTCCTGGTACAAGATGACGCCATAGGTTTCTTCCAAAACGTCCTGCAGAAGGGGGTGCAGGTATTCGATCTCCTGGCGTCCGTGCTTGCATTTTATAAAATCCTCAACCATCCCGCTTCCCAGAGGCCCTGGACGGTAAAGGGCGATAACCGCGATCAGGTCCTCAAAACGGTTGGGCTTCATCTCGCTTAGGATGCGGCGGAGACCGTCGCTCTCCAGCTGGAATACTCCTATCGTATCGCCCTCGCTCAAAAGCTTGTAGACACCGGCATCATCAAGGGGCAGCTTGTCGATATCCACTCTGATACCCCTGGTTTTTTCTATAATTCCAACCGCACGGTCTATTACGGTAAGGGTTCGCAATCCCAGAATATCCATCTTTAAAAGTCCGATATCTTCCACCGTCTCCTTGGTGAACTGGGTCAGTACATGCCCTTCACTGGTTCTCTGCAATGGAAGCAATGTAGACAGCTGCTCCTTACCGATAACCACCCCGGCGGCATGTATGGAGGCATGGCGCGGCATGCCTTCCAGGGCCTGGGCGATTTCTATTATTCGTCGGGCATTGTAATCATGCTGGCAGGCTTGAATCAGATCAGATGATATTTCCAGCGCGCGTTTGATAGTCACGCCCAATTCGGCCGGGACCATCTTGGCAATCCGGTCCACTTCTCCATAGGGAATATCCAGGGCACGGCCCACATCACGGATGGCTGCCCGAGCGGCCATGGTTCCGAAGGTGATAATCTGGGCAACCCGGTCGGCTCCATACTTGCTGATGATATATTCTATAACCTGGTCTCGCTTTTCAAAGCAGAAGTCTATGTCGATATCAGGCATGCTCACGCGTTCTGGATTAAGGAATCTCTCAAAAAGCAGGCCATAAGCAATGGGTTCGATATTGGTAATGCCCAGCACATATGAAACCAGGCTTCCAGCCGCAGACCCCCTGCCGGGTCCCACTGGGACGGAATGGCTTCTGGCCCAATTCACCAGGTCCTGGACGATCAAAAAGTAACCGGCAAACCCCATCTGGTTTATCACCCGCAGCTCATATTCCAGGCGCTCCCTGGCATCATGCCTTTCTGGTGGGTATTTATCCACAAATCTCTCGTGGGCCATCCGGCTGAGATAATCTTCGGGACTCAATCCCTCGGGCAGATCATAAGCGGGTAGATGGAACTCGCCAAAAGTGAACTCCAGGCTGCATCGCTCAGCGATTCTTAGAGTATTGTCCAGAGCTTGAGGATGACCGGCGAATAATGCGCGCATTTCCTCTTCACTCTTCATGTAGAACTCGCTGCCCGGGAATCGCATACGCTTTTCATCGCTGACAACGGAACCGGTTTGAATGCATAGAAGCACATCATGAACTTCAGCATCGGATCGGTTTATATAATGAAAGTCATTAGTCGCAACCAGCGGTATGCCGGTTTCTTCGCTCAATCGTGCTAATTCGCTGCATACCAGCTTCTCTTCGTTGATGTCGTGGTCCTGAAGTTCCAGGTAAAAATTGCCCCTTCCAAACAGGGAATCATAATACAGAGCGGTTGCCCGGGCCTCTTCATAACGTTCCTCCAGCAGCCTCTGCGGTATCTCTCCGGCCAGGCAGGCAGACATGGCAATGAGCCCACTGCTGTACTGCTCGAGGATCTCCCGGTCCACTCGTGGTTTATAATAAAATCCCTCCAGATATGCCCGGCTTACCAGCTGCACGAGATTACGATAGCCTTCCTCGTCTTTGCAGAGCAGCACCAGGTGGTACATGTTGTCGTCTATTCGCGGTTCCCGGTCCAATCGACTCCTCGGCGCGACATAGACTTCACAGCCAATGATGGGTTTGATACCCTGTTTTGTGGCTTCCCGAAAGAAATCTATTACACCATAGAGAACGCCATGATCAGTGATAGCCAGTGCTGGCATCCCTAATTCTGCCGCTTTTCTTACCATATCCTTGATGCGGCTGGCGCCATCCAACAGGCTGTATTCAGAATGATTATGTAAATGAACAAAACCGTTCTCCATATCTCTCTCCTTAAAATTCCTGGTACAATGGTACATGCCCGCGTCAAATGCCCTCCCGACGCTTATTCCGGCGGCATGGTCACACAGCAGGCCATCCCTTCAGTTATTTTCAGCAGTTCTTCAAAGCTCACCGGGACGGCTGTATTGGCAGTCCCTGCCGCGGCGTATACCAGCGGATAACGTTTAAGGCTCTCATCTAGATAAATAGGAATTTCATTGGCAATGGCAAAAGGACATACGCCGCCGATAGGATACCCGGTCATTTCCTGAACTTCCTCACTGCTGGCCATGCGGATTTTGGATCCGGTCAGTTCTCTGACAGCTCTCGTATCGACCTGTACATCTCCTGCCGATATTACCATAATATATGTGTTTTGTCTGGTCTTGAAAAGGATGGATTTAGCTATTTGTCCGACTTCTTTCCCCAGCGCCCGGGCAGCCAGGTATGCAGTACTGGTGTCGTCAGACATTTCTATGATCTGCAGATCACTATGTTTAGCAGCAAAATAATTCCTTACCCGCTCGATAGGACTCACATTTCATCCACTCCACACGTAAAGCTATATCTATTATACCTCTTATATCAGGGAACAGGGGGGGTGGGAACAAGCATAACAAGGGGACGGTCCTGCTGGTACACATCAGCAGGACCGCCCCCTTGTTACGCGTTAGCTGTCTCTATTTTTCAGGCGGCTGCTGACCAGCCCTCCTATCCTTCCGCAGGTAGCATTACTCAGGCTCCCCCAGCCGGAACTCTCTACCTGATCCCATATCCCCATCTCCTTGGCTATCTCAATCTTGATGAGGTCCCTTTCACTTAGTACTTTTTTTTGGCGCTTAATGATGGATACCCCCCTAACTCTCAGATTAGAATTACAAAGCAGCCAGAACATCATCCAGAAATTTTTCCAACTGCTCGATACTGCCCTGCCAATCCGGTACCATATCAACATCCTTGTCGATAAGCCCGTCTTCCACCAGATATGTCTTCATCCCGATCCTCCCTGCCGGTAGATCTTCCCCTTTGTCATTACCCACCATCAAGCAGTCCCCGGGCATTACACCTATTACATCAGCAATCTCCTGGTAGTATTCCAGATGGGGTTTGCAAAAATGCATCTTTTCATACGAGGTAATTAGGGTATAAGGGAAATCGGCTATTCCAGCCCAATTAAGACGGTGCTCTATGGCTCTGATCGGGAATACCGCGTTGGTAGCTATAACAACTTTTAGAGGCTTGGAGAACACTTTTCCCATGACCTTTTTGATTCCCGGGTAGGGTGAACAGAGTTCTTTCAATGCCGGGAAAGAATGTTCATAGAATTCATCGAAAAAATCTCTGGTCCGATCTTCAGAAAATTCTGACTTGGAGAAAAAATCTCTCATAAAAACTTCCTCATTCGTCAGGCGTGGGTCTTTATTGCCGATCATTATCTCAGTTGATTTCCACACTTGATCTACAAGCTTCTTCCCATCTGTGGATCCGTGCTCATATGCCCTGGCGGCCATCTTTCTGAAATAATGCTGCAGGAAATTGTCCATATCAATATTTAATAGAGTGCCATCCAAATCAAACAAAATCGCTTTAAACATCAAACCCTCCTCTATGACTTGATAGGTAAAGGGATCAGGACCCCTGTCTCAGATCCCTTTGTGCAGTTATTATTCTACAAAACTTATTATAAGCAAAAAATTGGAAGCTTAAAATGACAGATTCAGTAACAAATTTGTTGTTGGTTATTAAAGGATTTTTTGTTAAAATATAGTAATTAACAATAGAAGCATTACCGGAAAGGCGGGACCCGAATGTTTATCACCTTCTTAAACAAGACCAATCCAGAAAATCTTGACCTCAGCGTCTTCCTCAGCTACGCTCCAGAAAAGGTCTTGTTTTACTTCTTCTCCTCATCTCTAAATATTCCTCTGGATTATTATACCGCTCTGAAGGAGCAATCTGCCTCAGGAACAGCGGCTGTTCCAAGCCAGGCCTGGCTTGATCTGATCAACCAGGATCTGTCGGCCGAAGAAGACCTTATCTTTTTTAAAGGAAACGACTTTCTGGAGAGTATAGGCCCATATTATTGTCCAGCGAGCAACACCCGTTTCTTTTTCTATAAGTCAGCACCAGCGCAGGCGGAGTTTTTAACTTCGTCGGATCTGGATGTTCTAGAATCGTTTCAAAAAATAGAGCTTCCGGACCAGGCTGCGCAGACTTACGGGAGAAATAAAAAAGGAGCCAAGCGATATTCCAGGAACAAAGAGGAAGTTCTTCGGGATGTGAAGATGTGCCTGCTGGCTCTTAACCAGATCGAGGCCCTACACAAGCAGATGAATTTCTGGCACAAGATCCTCGAAAACCGGCAGACGCTGCTGGCCCAGGTCGGGTTTACACCCCTGGAACCAGGCAATGCGCCCCCCAAACCCGACAAGCCTGTTTACGCAGGGCGGCTGCGCTCACGCTGGTTTCTATTCTCCCGCAAAAGCAAAAGCCAGCAGTACGAGAACTATCAGTACCAGCGTCAGCTAAAAGTATATTATATAAGGTACCGCGAGTATGAGAAGGCCTGCGACCGTTTCAAAGCCATACTCGAATCCTGGCCTGAGTCTAGCTCCAGTTTCCTTAGTTCTTGCCAGCAGGATTATGATGCGGCTGCCGAAAACATCTTTTTAGCCAAACAAAATCTTGACCTTTATGAATTGATACTGAAGCGCTCTATGATACATCCCGAATACCAGGATAAACGAACCCTGGACGTTTTCTGCTGTTATCTGGAAACCGGCAGAGCCAGCGATCTACAGGAGTGCATGAATCTTTTCGAGGAAGAGAACCTGTGGAATGACATCAAGGAAGGTCAGATCAGAATAGAAAACACCATCTACCTGCTTCAGAATGATAGTGAACCGCTGCGCTGGGCGCAAGACCAGATCGATGACTTATTGAACAGCGCCAATAAACCCGGGGGGCAACTGGTCCAAGCTTGAAAACGACCGGGTTTACTGATGGAGAACATGAAGGATGGCAGTACGGATATATCAAAACACTTTCACGCTTCATAATGGGCCGAGGTTTCATAATGAAGGAGTCGTCTGGTATTCATCCTTGAGGAAGTAACGATAGAGAATCATGCCGACAACAAATCCGCCAATATGTGCCCACAGGGCAACCGATCCGAAATTTCCGGTTAGAACACCGAAAACTTGAGTGAAAACCCATACGCCCATGAATATCCAGGCAGGAAGTGGAAATATGAAAAATGGCGGAACGAAAGTAATGATGCGTGCATCACGAAACATCAAGAGATAAGCGCCCATTACACCGGCTATCGCCCCCGAGGCTCCCACCACCGGTATATTAGATGTCGGATTGAATACCACATGGGACAGTCCCGCCAGAAAACCGCACAAGAGGTAGAAGATCAGGAAGCGCCCTGGTCCCATGCGATCTTCCAGGTTATCCCCAAACAGCCAGAGGGTCCACATGTTACCTATTACATGCAGCCAGCTTCCGTGCAGGAATAATGAACTCATAAATGGAAGATAGGCCTCCGGTGATGTCATACTGCGCGTAAAGTACAGCGGCGTCAATCCAAATATATCTAAGAATGCCTGCATGGATCTGTACCCCAAGGTAAGCTCAAACAAAAATACCAGCAGGTTCACTGCGATAATAGCAACAACTATATATGGAAATGTGTTTTTTGGAGTACTGTCTCTTAACGGTATCATAACTCGGCAAACCTCCGTTTATTTTTTCAATATAATTCATTTTTCGCAATGCTTGTCATTATAAATTTAGGTTTCGAAAACTTATCTATTCAAAGAAATTTTATTATTAAAGAAAATGCCCGTATATAGGTGTTCATAATTTTTCAATACTTATTTTTTTAAGTCTAACATAATATGATGATGTAATGTGAATATTCCGATGCCGCCACGCATTACATTAATGCATTGTTGCATTGTTTGCGTACAAGGTATTCTTGGGCCGTCAATGCGCTTGTTATTATCCACCGTTATGGCATTTTAACCTTATCTCCATTTTAATGCTGCGCTGCATTATTGTTAATGCGCTAATGCATTAACGTAGCGTTTTAATGACTCTTCTCCTGTTTGTCGAATTGCCCAATCCCTGAATATAGGGTTTACGTGTCTAGCGCTTGCTTTGGTCAAGCTGGCACACAAATTGCTTTTAATATGGACAACTGATGATTTTTGTTTAGGAACCCCCTTATATTAATTTTTTATAAACGGCGCTACTGTCTGAGAGCCTGGTAAGATTTGGAGCACTAGAAAAGCCCTGGTTCCTTTTTAGCCTAGATAGGGCAGTAGCACCCCCTCTTTTTTTCTTACGACATGATTAATGGCCGCCTGGTTTTGTTGAGTATCCCTTTTTGGTTTGTAAATACATTTTTATTGAAAGGAGGTAAAACACAACTATATTGTGCCACATTCGACCCACAAAGATATAAAAACCAGAGATTAATTTGAGAAATTAAGTTAGAGGCTCTCTGGATCAAATAAGTATAGGAGTGGGCGAGTGTGAGTGGTCACAGAGGAATGAGGGGAGGAAAAAATTAATGGCGTACCAAAACGTGATTCTGGAAAAGGAAGACAGAATTGCCGTTCTTTACGTCAACCGTCCGGCGGCATTGAACGCACTCAATAATGATACGCTGCTGGATATCCAGGCTGCTGTTGCCGAGATCAAGAAAGACGCCAACATTGATGTTTTAATTATTACCGGCGCTGGCGATAAATCTTTTGTAGCGGGAGCAGATATTGCCTACATGCAACCACTGACAGCAATGGAAGGCCGTGAATTTGGTATTCTCGGCGAACGGGTGTTTTCTGATATAGAAGACTTGAACAAGCCTGTTATTGCTGCAGTAAACGGCTTCGCCCTGGGCGGCGGCTGTGAATTAGCTATGTGTTGTGATTTCCGTGTGGCTTCAACCAAAGCCAAGTTCGGCCAACCGGAAGTTGGCCTGGGCATTACACCAGGTTTCGGTGGAACACAACGGCTTCCCCGCCTGGTGGGAACAGGAATGGCCAAAGAGTTGATCTACACCGCCGATGTCATCGGTGCTGATGAAGCACTCAGGATCGGCCTGGTAAATCACGTTGTCCAGCCTGAAGAACTCATGGACTATGTTAAAGGCATAGCCAAAAAGATCTGCAGCAAAGGACAACTTGCCGTTCGCCTTTGCAAAGCGGCAATCAACGCAGGAATGCAGACTGATATCGACCGGGCGATGGCTATCGAAGCTGATGCGTTCGGTCTTTGTTTCAGCACCGTTGATCAAAAAGAAGGAATGGGAGCCTTCGTTGAGAAGCGTAAAGCCGCATTTACCGGTAAATAATTATGAATATTTGGAGGTAGTTGAGAATGAAGATAATGGTTCTTGGCGCTGGTACAATGGGAGCTGGCATCGTGCAGACCGCTGCCCAGGCTGGCTTCGAAGTAATCGTACGCGATATCAAGCAAGAATTTGTTGATAAAGGCATCGCCGGCATCGACAAGCTTTTAGGCAAGAACGTAGACAAAGGCAAAATGACTGCCGAAGACAAAGCAGCTGTTATGGGAAGGATTTCCGGAACAGTTGACATGGCTGCCGCCGCCGACTGCGACCTGGTCATCGAAGCAGCCCTCGAAGTAATGGATATCAAGAAATCCATTTTTAAAGAACTGGATGCCATCTGCAAACCCGAATGCATACTGGCCAGCAACACTTCAGCTCTGAGCGTCACCGAGATAGCCGCTGCAACAGGCAGAGCCGACAAGGTTATCGGGATGCATTTCTTCAACCCGGTACCGGCTATGAAGCTGGTCGAAGTAATCCGTGGTGCCAACACCAGTGACGAAACTTACAACACCATCAAAGAGATGTCCGTAAAGATGGGCAAGGCTCCGGTAGAGATCAACGAAGCTCCAGGCTTTGTTGTCAACCGCCTTCTGATCCCCATGCTCAATGAAGGTATGTATGCCCTGATGGAAGGCGTAGCCAATGCCGAAGACATCGACACTTCTATGCGTTTTGGCGCTGGACATCCCATGGGCCCCCTGGCGCTAGCCGACATGATCGGTCTGGACATCTGCTTAAAGATCATGGAGACCCTTTACAAAGAGTTTGGTGATCCTAAATATCGTCCCTGCCCGCTTTTAGTGAAGCTGGTTCGGGCTAACAAACTGGGCCGCAAGACTGGCGAAGGATTCTTTAAATACTAGGATTTTACAATCACAATTAACAGTTCTTGACTGCTAGTTAAACGGTTGGGGGAAACCCCCTAAATATTAAGGAGGTAAAATAATGTCAAAAGAAGTTGTAATAGTTAGCGCATGTCGTACTCCGCTGGGGACTTTCGGCGGAACCTTAAAAGAAACTGGAGCTGCTAAGCTGGGCGCCATCGCTATGGCAGAAGCCCTGAAGAGAGCCGGCATCACCGGCGAGCAGGTTGATGAAGTAATATTCGGCTGCGTACTGCAGGCCGGCCTTGGCCAGAACGTAGCCCGCCAGTCCATGATTCATGCTGGCATTCCCAAGGAAGTAACCGCTTTCACCATCAATAAAGTCTGTGGATCTGGCTTGAGAGCGGTCAGCCTGGCTGCCCAGTTGATCAAAGCTGGCGACGCCGACATCATCCTGGCCGGTGGAACCGAAAATATGACCATGGCTCCCTACCTGCTGCCCAAAGCCCGCTATGGCTATAGAATGGGCCCTGGGCAGATCATCGATGAAATGGTATTCGGCGGATTGACCGATATCTTCAACGGCTACCACATGGGTATCACCGCTGAAAATCTGGCCGAGCAGTATAACATCTCCCGCGAAGAACAGGATGCTTTCGCCCTGCGCAGTCAGCAGCTTGCTGGCGCCGCTCAGGCAGCCGGCAGGTTTAAAGATCAAATCGTACCGGTCGTCATCCCCGGCAAGAAGGGTGATGTAGTGTTCGATAACGATGAGCACCTCAAACCGAGCACCACTGCCGAAGGTCTTGCCAAATTGAATCCCGCTTTCAAAAAAGGCGGAACCGTAACCGCCGGCAACGCATCCGGTATCAACGACGCTGCTGCAGCCGTAGTAGTAATGTCTGCTGACAAGGCCAAGGAACTCGGCATCACCCCGATGGCTACTATAATCAGCTATGCGTCCGGCGGCGTAGATCCCAGCATCATGGGGATCGGCCCCGTTCCGGCAGTTCGCAAGGCTCTGGATAAGATCAGCGCCAAGATCGAAGATATGGACCTGATCGAAGCCAACGAAGCTTTTGCCGCTCAGTCACTGGCAGTTGCCAAAGACCTTGGCTTTGGGCCGATCATGGACCGCGTAAACGTAAACGGCGGCGCCATCGCCATCGGTCATCCGATCGGATCTTCCGGATGCCGCATCCTGGTAGACCTGCTCTATGAAATGAAGAGACGCGGTTCAAAGAAAGGCCTCGCTACCCTTTGTATCGGCGGCGGCCAGGGAACTGCAGTGATAGTAGAAATGTAATTACCTCTAGTCGGGTTTTGGGGAATGGGTTGGCCTATCCGCTTTAAGCGGATAGGCCCTGGAGATATATGATAATGGACTTCGCACTAACTGCAGAACAGAAAATGTTCAAGCGTACCTTTGCCAATTTCTCCGATGAGCACGTAGCCCCGGGCGCTGCACTGCGCGACGAACGCGAAGAATTCGACGAGGAATGCTGGAGAAAGATGGCCGCCCTGGGTTTGGGCGGGCTCATCGTTCCTGAATACCTCGACGGTACTTCAGCCGGCGCCCTGGTATATGCCATGGCTGTTGAAGAAATATCGAGAAACTGCGCCTCCATGGGCGTAACCCTGTCAGCTCACAGCTCGCTTTGTGTATGGCCCATATTAAACCTGGCCAATCCCGAGCAGAAGGAAAGGTTTATACCGCCGCTAGCCAGGGGTGAGAAACTGGGCGCCCTCGGTTTGACAGAACCCGAAGCGGGTTCTGATGTGGGAGCCACCGCCTCCACCGCTGTGCTGGACGGCAACAATTATGTCGTAAACGGGACCAAGAATTTTATTACCAACGGATACTATGCCGACACCTATGTAGTGCTGGTTCGCACCGGTGCAAAAGACGCCAAACACGGCAATAGCAGCTACCTGATTATTGAAAAAGGCATGCCCGGATTATCCTTTGGCAAAAGGGAGAGGAAACTGGGCATCAAGTCCTCGCCGACCTACGAGTTGGTGTTTGAAAACTGCATCGTTCCCAAAGAGAACCTGATCGGGCGAGAAGGTGACGGCTTTAAACAGACCATGCACGTCTTAAACGGCGGGCGTGTCGGGATTGCCGCCCAGGCACTGGGAATTGCCGAAGGGGCTTTCCGCCATGCACTGGCTTTCGCAATGGAGCGCCAGCAGTTTGGCAAACCGATATTCGATAACCAGGGCGTATCTTTTAAACTGGCCGACATGGCCATGAGGATCCAAGCAGCCCGCAATCTGGTCTATGAAGTGGCCTGGAGGGAAGACAATGGCCTCTCCTACCAAATGCAGGGTGCATTTGCCAAGTGTTATGCCGGTGATGTAGCTATGTGGGTAACCACCGAGGCGGTCCAGATCCTGGGCGGCCGAGGCTACACCCGCGACTATCCGGTAGAGAGAATGATGAGGGATGCCAAGATCACGCAGATCTATGAAGGCACTAACGAAATTCAACGACTAACCATCACCAACTGCCTGAAGCGCGGAGAGTTGTCCAACTACGACTACTAGAAATAACTGAATATCGGAGCGGATTTTAAGGCCCCGCCTCCGGTAATAATTTATTATTTGTTGCGTCATACTTTTTTAATCCATGCTAAGGGAGGAGTCTTGCAGATGTCCTATGCAAACGAATATAAGCAGAAATTGATTAGCGCCCAGAAAGCTGCTAGTTTCGTAAAATCCGGCGACTGGGTAGACTATGGCTGGTGTGTATGCCATACCCAGGCAGTTGACAAAGCCCTGGCGGCCAGAGTCAATGAGCTGGATGATGTTAAAATCAGGGGCGGCGTAGCCCTCTGGATGCCCGAAGTATTTAAAGTCGACGAAACCGGCAAGCACTTTGACTGGCATTCCTGGCATATGACCGGCCCGGGCCGTAAAATGGCTGAATCGCAAAGAGGCTATTATGCTTCCATCCGCTATTCCGAAGTTCCCAGGTATTACCGGGAAAATGTTGACCCCATAGCAGTAGCTATCTGCCAGGTGACCCCGATGGATAAGCACGGCTATTTCAATTTCGGCCCTTCACCATCACATGCTCGTGCTACCTTCGACGTATCCAAAATAAAGATAGTTGAAGTAAATACGAATCTTCCCAACTGCTTAGGAGGCACTGATAATGTTATCCACATTTCCGAGGTGGACTATATTGTTGAAGGTGAAAACTTGCCCTGCGCACAGCTGCCTTCCGCCCCGCCTACTGATGTAGACAAAGCCGTAGCCAAGCTGATCGTGGATGAAATCCCCGACGGCGCCTGCCTGCAGCTAGGTATCGGCGGAATGCCCAACGCTGTCGGCATGATGATCGCTGAATCCGATCTTAAAGACCTGGGTGTTCACACCGAAATGTATGTTGACGCCTTTGTGGATATCTCTATGAAAGGTAAGATCAACGGGTCGAAAAAGAATATCGACCGTGGCCGCCAGGCCTGGGCTTTCGCGGCCGGCACTCAGAAGTGCTATGACTTCCTGGACAACAACCCTGGTTGTATGGGCTGCACAGTCGATTACACAAATGATCCCTTCGTAGTAGGCCAGATCGACAACTTCATGTCCATCAACAACGGTGTTGAAATCGACCTCTTTGGCCAGATCAACTCCGAATCGAACGGTCCCCGCCATATCAGCGGCACCGGCGGGCAGCTGGACTTCGTCATGGGCGCTTACCGCTCTCAGGGCGGCAAGAGCTTCGTATGCATGTCCTCGACCTACGGTAAGGCCGGCGAGCCCAAGTCCCGTATAATTCCGACTCTGAAGCCGGGTACTATCGTTACCGACGCCCGTTCAGTGGTGCACTGGGTTGTAACCGAATATGGCAAAGTCAACCTGAAAGGTAAGACCTCCTGGGAGAGAGCAGAACTATTGATAGGCATAGCAGCTCCCCAATTCCAGGATGAATTAGTCGCTGCAGCCGAAAAGATGAATATTTGGAGAAAGAGCAACAGGAAGTAAAACTGTTATCAAATTTGGGGGTTTTGGTGCTGCAAGGAAGCGGCAAGACCCTTCCGGGATAGAATCCCGGTTATAGAGGTGTGTTGTATAAGAGCTTACAAGAAAAAGGAGTGGATTGTATTGCCAGCTAATAATTTTCAGATGAACATGCGTGACATTAAGTTTGTAATCAAAGAATGGCTGCCCATGGACAAACTTTTATCGCTACCTGCTTACAACGAGTATTATGGAATCGATGACATCGACAATTTCCTTGATGTTAACTTCAAAATCTGCCGCGACGTGATGGCCCCGGCCAACAAAGATGCCGATGAGATCGGTGCGACCTTTGTGGGCGGCAACGAGCATGCCGTCGTTACCCCTGATTCTTTCAAGACAGTCTATAAGACCATTCAGGATGCCGAGTTAGGCCAGCAGTTTGGATTCCGCGGCGAAGGTAAGATCCCCCTCGCCTGGTACGCTCCGATACTGGAGATGCAGTCAGCTGCATCGGCGTCTATTGTCATGTTCTGGTGTCTGACCCAGGGCGCAACCACCGTGCTCCAGGAGTTCGGCTCCCAGAAGCAAAAAGACCTGTTCCTGCCCAAGCTGTTCACTGGCGAATGGGGCGGCACCATGGGTCTGACCGAACCCGGCGCAGGATCCGAAGTCGGCGCATGCGCCAGCAAGGCATTCCCCACTGAGACCCCGCACCTGTACAAACTGAAAGGCACCAAGTGCTTCATCACTTCCGGTGACCATGACCTGGCGGAGAACATTATCCACCTGATGCTGGCCAAGACCCCGGGCGCCCAGGAAGGCACCGCCGGCATCTCGCTGTTCATCGTCCCCAAATTCTGGATCAACGACGACGGTACCCAGGGAGCATGGAATGATGTCACCTCAGTGGGCATCGAGCACAAGATGGGCATCCATGGTTCTTCCACCCTGACTCTGGCCATGGGCGAAAATGACAACTGCTTCGGCTGGATGGTCGGTGAAAAAGAAGTAGTAGACGGCCGCGGCAAAGGTATGTCCCAGATGTTCGCCTATATGAACGAAGAACGCCTGAACACCGGTCTGTTCACCCTGGGCTGCATCACCGCAGGATTCTACGCAGCTCTGGAATACACCAAAATACGCGTACAGAGCAAGCATTCCACCAACCCCAAGGGCCCCAGCGTACGCATCATTGAACACGAAGACGTCCGCCGCATGCTGATGTACCAGAAATCCGGAATGGAAGCTATCCGCGCACTGATCTACAGCTCCTATCTATACGTAGACCTTATGCACGATGCTGAAAACCCGGAAGAGAAACAATATTATGAAGACATGTTCATGATCAACAATCCGCTGTGTAAAGCCTATTCCTCCGACATGGCCAGGATCCTCACCGGAGAATGTATACAGTGCCACGGCGGCTACGGCTTCATGGAAGAGTATGCCGGAGCTCAGCTCTACAGAGACTGTGTTATCCACGGCATCTGGGAAGGCACCAACTTCATTCAGGCCAACGACTATACCGGTCGTAAGTTCACTATGAGCAAGGGCGAGCCGTTCAAGAAGTGGGTTGCTGAGATCGACGACTTCGTTGCTTCTCAGAAGACCGATGAGTTCGCGGCTGAATTCGCTATGATGGCAGAAGCCATGGTTGCTTTCAAAAATATCGTAGATTTCAATGCTGCTTGGGTCGCCAACGATCCGCAGATGAAACAGCTTTACGCCACCCGCACCCTGCACTCCGGTGCCAGAGTATACTGCGGCAAGCTGCTTCTCTCCCAGGCTCTCTTAGCTTCCAAGAAGCTGGCCGAACTGGGCGAAGACCACTACGATGCTAATTTCTATAAAGGCAAAATTGCCAGCGCCAAGTTCTATATCATGAACCATGTTACCGATGTCTTCGGATTTGAGAAAGCTATGAAGGCCGGTGACAGAACTGCCATCAACATTCCTGAGGCAGCCTTTATCTAAAGCATAAGTAATCCACTTCAAGGGCAGAAATACCTTTGATGTTCTGATCGTTTAGCCCGCCTCCCGGACCATTTATGGTCCGGGTATCCGGCGGGGCAGCTAGAAATAGCACAAAAAGAAGCAGCCTATTTTCAAGCTGCTTAACTACAATTAAATTACCCACTCCTGGCGGTTGGCTAACTCCCCTTGCCTTCCGCCTCTTTTTATTATCAGACCTTACTCAAACCGTATTTAGCCGCCTTCCTGACCACCGTCGATTGATTTATACCCAGAGCGCTGGCGATTTGATAGGTGGATTTGCAACAAGAAAAAGCTTTTTCCAAGAGCTTTCGTTCCGTGCTTTCCAACGCTTCGCGGAGAGGTTGGAGTTCTTCTCCGTCAATATAAGTATGCTTATCCTTTACGTCAAATGCAGCCGGCAGGTCAGAGGTATTGATCAACTCTGACATACCTGTAACCACCAAGCGCTCCAGCAGATTTTCCAGTTCTCTGACATTCCCCGGCCAATTGTAGGCCTGGAAGGCATCCATAACATTACTGTGAATGCGCTTATTCATATGATATTTATTATTAAATACATCCAGGTAGAAATAAGTTAAGGCTGGGATATCATCTTTCCTTTCTCTTAAGGGCGGAACTACCACCGGTATTACATTCAATCGGTAGAACAAATCCAGCCTGAACTGGTTGTTGGTCACCATCTCCTGCAAGTTGCGGTTGGTACCGGCCAGTATCCTTATATCGATCTTTATCGGCTTGCGCCCCCCCACCCGGTTGATCTGCCGATCCTGCAGGACTCGCAGGAGTTTGACCTGGAGATTTAGAGGCAGCTCGCCGATCTCATCCAGGAACAGGATCCCTCCGTTAGCAAGCTCAAAAAGCCCGACTTTTCCGCTCTTGCTGGCACCGGTAAAAGCGCCCGCTTCATAACCGAATAATTCTGATTCCAGGAGGTTCTCAGGAATGGCCCCGCAGTTGACTTTGATAAAAGGTCCGTCTTTGCGATTGCAGTTGGAATGAATGATCTCAGCGATGAGCTCCTTACCTACGCCGGACTCTCCCTGGATCAATACCGTAGAATCGACATCGGCGATTCTTAAGACCATCCTCACCAGTTCATTCATTTTATTGGAGGTGAATATCATCTTGCGCGATTCTACCAGCTTAAGCTGCTGTAGTTCGGTCTCATAGAGCTGCCGCAGGCTGAGCATATGCTCCAACTTGGCCTGCAGGTCGTTCAATTCCGTAATATCGCGAACATTGGTAACGACTAGAATGATATTACCATCTTCATCAAAAATAGGATTACTGGTTACCAGGGCTGTCTTTCCGGCCTTGGATACCACCTGGATGCTGGCGGTTGCGCGCCTCTCCAGGGCCAGTAGAGTTCCAGACTGGCTGAAAACCCCTTCTCGCACCAGGTCTGCCATATTGCGCCCCACGCACTGTTCGGAAGTTACGCCCATGATCCTTTCAAATCCTTTATTGATACGCAGAGTATTGGCTTTACCGTCAGTGATGTAGATGCCGTCGAAGGAGGATTCTATTATCGCATCGAGCTCCTTGTTTAGCTTCTTATAGTATTCCGATTCCCGGATAAGTTCCTCCATTTCGGAGATCTCGCGCATAACCAGCACCGCACCAGCGGGTTCATTATTCATCCTCACTTCGGTGCGATAAGGGAGGAAGCTGCGGTTATTAATAGTCAGTTTGTTGGCAAAAACCGTCCCTTCGCTTTCCTGCATAAGAAAATCGAATATGGGCGTGTCCCCCAGCACATCATAAGCGTTCGATCCACGGGCTTTATCCTGGTCGATACTCAGCACCTTTGAGGCCGCCCGGTTGAATATGCGGATGCGGGCATCTTTGTCTACCTGGATGACCGGATTGTATATAGTAGCGTCCAGTCCTGCTTCTATCTCGTCTTTGTCATCCTTTATGCGCGTGGCTTTGAAAAGCAGCAAGTCGCCCGGGAAAAGCATCCCGATCACCTGGTTATCCCTTACCACCGACCGGTAATGCAAAGCATCAAAAAACATCTCATTTATTTCTTCGTCATAGGATACAGTGCGGGCTTGGATATTCATTACCTCGCTTACCGGAGTTTCGCAGGGCAGCCCTTTTTCCAGGGAATCGATAATAATATCCTTGTTGATCAGCCCCAGAAGCCGGGCCTGTTGGCTGATAACAGGCGCAGCTTCAATATTGCTGCTGCGCAGTAATGATGATGATTCCCGGATGGTCTGGTCCGGATGAATAAAAAGGCAGTCCGGCCTCATTACGTCTAAAACTTTTAGTGCTTTCATTCCCCTTATCCCCCCCAAAAATAAGAGCATTTCCGCAGTCTATATCTCTTATTAATATTAAATCACTTTGAATCTATTATGAATGGAAAAGATTATATTTGGGACCATTCCCAGCCACTGGCACCAGGCCGTACAGCCATCTTTTTTGCAGTTGTGCAACACTTATTGCAGATTATCACTACCGGTTTAGTAATACTGCTAATATAAAAAAAAGGAGCCCGCTAATAAGCCTTCCTTTTTCGCTTCGCTGGCATGCAATTTGCATATTAATTTATCAAACAACTTTGTGCCCTGGTTTCTTTATAGAAGCTACTGTTCAATGCTTAATAACAGGTGATACCGTCCCCCCCCATCCAGGTACCGTCCTGGAGCCATGGGCAGTAGCTTTCTTCCTCTTTTTCTTGCGATTATCCTTTTCAACAAAGTATCTTCTGGAAATAAGCAGTCTGGTCGCTCTAGTTTCAATAATAGGACAAGCCCGAAGAAAGCTCAAGCACATTGCCTGATAGATAACTGTGCGCTCATCTAATAGATCTGTTACCTCCATATTCATTCGCAGAGTTAATCTAATCATACAGACCAAAAGCATCTTTTTTTTCACTGGAGCTTACTTTCTAAAGCGGAGGCGAAAGATCTCACCCTGGCAGGTGTTGTTGATCTCCAGAAGAGCATGATGGCGAGCGGCTATGCTATGGCAGAGGGTGTTTCCCCATCCGATGCTATTGCCCAGGGGCTGCGGGGCGCGGGCTTCTGATGGCACACCGTTGATCTTTTCGGGTCCGCCCAGGCCTTCGCCGCAAAAAAGGATCTCTCCTTCACGAACAAACGAGGCCAGGAGCAATGTCTGCCCTGGAATCATCGCTTCCAGAGCATTCTGCACCAATTTGACGATCAACTGTTTTATCTCGCTATAGTCCATCAGGATCACAAGCTTATCATTTGAATCAAACAACAGCTTCTTTTGCTGCCGTAGAGCACAGTCTGTCAGAATTGGAGCGAGAGAATTAAGTAGCAGGTTGAAGTCATGATTCTGCAGATCCAATTCCTTTTCCCTGGCGAGAGCCAGTACCTCGCTGATTATGCTGTTGGCTTTATCTATCTCCGATATCATCAGTTCGATATCTTCTCCGTCCAATTTGTACTGCTGATTCTCGCTCATGATCTGCAGAAAACCTCGTACCGTAGTCATCGGGCTTCTAACCTCATGAGCCAGACTGACCGCCAATTCCGAAAGCAGGTGCATATCCGCCAAACGGTTAGCATCGCCCGCAGCCTCCTTATGGTCGCTGATATCATTCATAACCGAGAGCAGACAGATCTGCTCTTTGAGATGAAGGAGCGAAGTGCTCAATAGAGCGCTGTGCTTTATCCCAGCACAATCAAAGAAACTTATCTCCCGGTTGTTCATCGAACCCCGGTCGATAATCTCTCTGAGCAGGGTTTCTCTTTCCAGCTTGTCTTTCCACATCCGGAACAGTGGCATGCCTCTACTTAAGAGCATTTCCCGGCTAAAACCCGTGAGTGTGCAGAAAGCGTCATTAACTTCTACAAAGCTGCCGCTGCCCAGGTGAGAAATAAACATCCCACAGGGACTGGCGTAAAAAACCTGAGCGAAAACATCCCTGGAATAACGCCAGAGCTGGTTCAAATATGCCTGATCCCGGGCGATATTCTGCCAAAAGTGGTGCTCATAATTTTTGCCCGTCCAAGCAGAACTTAACACATGGGAAGCTGAATTGTTGCTGAAAAACAAGTTTCCGTCTTCTCCCACAACTGCACCTCCGCTAAAATAACCAGCGCGCAAAATGTTTTTATGTTATATATCTATTATACAAAAGTTTTTACTTTCCTCTAATAAATTTGTATTTTTTTGGTTCAGCTGTCACTTTGCGATATTTATTTACATTATAAACCTGTTTGCGACAAACATTATACGCGCACCGATCTGCGCAGCCTTCCCGCTTTAGCCGGGGCGAATAAACCGGAACGTTCTCTAAGAACAGGTCTTTATCTCCCCATCCAGCAGGTGGCTGGTGCCGTCGATACTTCCTTTCAGGCAAAAAGCCTGCGGGATCGCATCGGGGCCCATGGAACAGGCCTGCAGTCCTTTATACACTTTTTCCCCCATTCAAGGTCTGCCCACGATAGTTCCGTCATACTTCATCCGCCTTATTAAACTTTCCCTGTCGTAAAAAACTGCTTGCGTTTTACCTGCCGACACCTATAATTTAAATTAGTTATTTAAATCACAAAATGATACTGCCCTGATAATAAGGTGTTTTACTGAGTTATAGGGGATGGGATTTACAGCCAAACAAGAGGTCTATCCTGTGCCTGAAGCCAGGGTAGTTTTTTTTTAGGAGGCACAGCTATGAGCAACAAACGGCTCGGTGTAATCGGGATAGTCATAGAGGACCGCCAATCAGTGCCGCGGGTCAACCAGATCCTAAGCGAACATGCCGACATGATTATCGGGCGAATGGGCCTGCCCTACCACGAGAAGGACGTAAACCTCATCTCGCTAATGGTTGACGGCAGTACGGACCAGCTGGGATCCCTAACCGGCAAACTGGGAGGCATCCCCAGTGTCATAGTCAAAAGCGCCCTGGCCAAGGTGAAATAGAAAGGGTTAGGGCCAGCTATAAGGCTGAGGCTGCATAGAATGCCCTGTAACAGTTGAATAAAATCGCCCTGACAAGGAGGTGGACACTGATCTGAAGGGGTTCTGATACAGCTTGTTAAAGACATGTATTGAACCGTCTGCTCCTTGAAGGGCAGGCGGTTTTGTTATAACGGAAAAAAAGTGCAAATAAGGAGGACTAAGCATGAATGAAGCTGTGGGAAGTTGGGTGAGCCGGGTTATCAAGCCGGAGGAGATCGAGAAGTACAAGAAGAACGGAAAGGACTTCATCGAAAATTCCAACATCCAGGAGACTTTGCTGGCTAACCGTAATCCGGCTATAACGCGGATTCGCGAAATCATGGCCAAGGCCCTGGAACTGAATCGCCTGGAACTTGACGAGACTGCTGCCCTTTTGAATTGTGATGATGATGATCTCTGGGAAGAAATGTTTGCCATCGGCCTGCAGATCAAGCACAAAGTCTATGGCCGCCGTATCGTTACTTTTGCCCCGTTATACGTCAGCAATTACTGTGTTAACGGGTGCACTTACTGCGGATTCAGGGCAGACAACAAAGATATTCACCGCAAGCAACTGAGCATGGAGGAGCTAGCCGAAGAGATCAAGGCCCTGGTCAATATGGGCCACAAGCGCCTGATCATGGTATATGGCGAGCATCCCAAATCAGACGTCCACTATATTGCAGAAACCCTTAAAGTAGCTTATGCCACCAAGTCCGGCAATGGAGAGATCCGCCGCGTCAATGTCAATGCCGCGCCTCTGTGCATCGAGGATTACAAGATCTTAAAGGAAGTAGGCATCGGCACTTACCAGGTCTTCCAGGAGACTTATCACCAGCCCACCTATAAAAAACTGCACCGGGCACTGAAAGCCAATTACGGATGGCGCCTCTATTCACTGCACCGGGCCATGGAAGCCGGCGTTGACGATGTGGGAATCGGGGCCCTATTCGGCCTCTATGATTGGAAATACGATGTAATGGGCCTGCAGGCGCATGCTATTGACTTCGAAGAAAGGTTTGGGGGCGTAGGACCGCATACCATCTCCTTCCCGCGCCTGCAGCCGGCCGTTAACACGCCGTATGCCGAGCAAAGTCCCTACCTGGTAGATGATAAGAACTTTAAGCGTTTGGTCACCGCCATCCGCCTGTCGGTGCCCTATACGGGCATGATCATCACTGCCCGGGAGAGAGCCGAGATTAGAGATGACGTTATTAACGTGGGATGTACACAATTGGATGCCAGTTCCAATATCGGCATCGGTAGCTACAGTAAGGAGCAGACAGACTACAGCAAACAGCAATTTATTCTGGGTGATAACCGCAGCCTGGATGAGGCTATTCGCGACCTGGCCAAAATGGGCTGGATCACTTCCTTCTGCACGGCCGACTACCGCTGTGGGCGCACCGGGGAATGCTTCATGGGCCTCTCCAAGACAGGCAAAATCCATAACCTGTGCATGCCCAACGCAATATTGACTTTCAAAGAATACCTGCTCGACTATGCCAGCCCGGAAACCATATTGGCTGGTGAGCCGCTGATTGAAAAAGAGTTCGACGCCCTCCCCAATCCCCAGGTCAAGAAGGTAGTCAGTGAAATGCTGGGTAGAATCGCAGCCGGTGAACGCGACTTATTCCTATAGAGATATCTTATTGAGACCCAAAAGGAGGTATATCAGCTTGGTAAGTAGTACTGCATCAGACAGCGCAGGTTGGGAACCCTTGATAATCCAGTACCATGAGCAATTAACTGCTCATCACCCGGGATTGAAGCTGCGCTGGTCAAGAATCTATGGCAAGCGCTGGTCGCACTTCCTGGGCAATACAAGTGAGCTGGCTTTTTTTCCTTTCCGAATGGAGCTTAATGATAGCTATGGACTCAGCATAGAAAATCCGGATCTTTTGTCCCAGCAGGAATTTGACCTCATTATTGAACTGCTTAAAGGAGCGTTTAGCTCATGAATATGTCAGCAACCTATATGAAAAGAATCTTGGACAGCAGCGATCCCGAATCGCTGTCCAGCCTCCTCTCCCAGGCTGAGAAGGTACGCCTGGAGCACCTGGGCAATGAAGTATATATGCGCGGCTTGATCGAGTTCTCCAACATTTGCCGGGCTGATTGCTTTTATTGCGGGCTGCGCAAGTCCAACCAGGCCATAAAGCGCTACCATATAAGCGCGGAAGAAATCCTGGAAAAAGCCGAATTCTGTATGGACCTGGGGATCCCCTCTATCGCCCTGCAGTCCGGCGAAATAAGCAGCGACAGGGAAGTGGATTTCGTTGCCCGGGTGGTTTCTTTAATTCGCGAGCAGAGTACGAAAGATGGATCTGCTGGATTGGGTATTACTTTGAGCATTGGCGAACTGACTTATGCGCAATATAGAAGACTGTTTGATGCCGGAGCCCACCGCTACCTTCTGCGCATCGAAAGCTCGGATAGGAGTCTCTTCCAGAGCATCCATCCGGCCGAACAGGATTTTGATAAGCGCCTGGAATGCCTGGACGCTTTGAAGGATATCGGCTACCAGGTCGGCACCGGGATAATGATCGGCCTGCCCGGGCAGACCACCTGGCACCTGGTCCAGGACCTCTACTTTTTTGTGCAGCGGGATATCGATATGCTGGGCATGGGCCCTTATCTCCCCCATCCCGATACTCCCCTTTACCTCTCCAGCCAGCGGGCAGCTATTGACCCTTTTATTGGTACCATCAAGATGCTGGCTCTGGCCAGGCTGCTTATGCCGGATATAAACATGGTGGTCTCCACCGCTCTGCAGACTATCGATGCCGATGGATTGAAGCTGGGGATGAGAGCCGGGGGCAATGTGATTATGCCGCTGCTGACACCCGAAGAGTACCGCGGCGATTATTCTATCTACATAAATAAACGTTTCCGCCCCTTCTACGACCTGCAGTCGGAAGTCGAAGCGGTCGGATACCAGCTGGCCTTTGGCAAGTGGGGCGACCCCCTCCACTATTATAGAAATCGGAAAATACCTTACCCGGGCCAAAGGTCGACCGGGGAGGGCTGCAGCCTCTAGAATCCCGTTCCCCGTCTCCGGCCCAGCTGGTTTACCCTATTAAACCGGGAATTAGTATCAGGAGGTTTGAACATGCGCCTGGAGAAAGATCACCTGGGAGAAGAATACCTGCCTATCGATGCTTATTATGGCCTGTCGACCTGGCGGGCGCAGCATCTATTCGACGTGTCCGGTTACCGCTGGCAAAGAGTCTTTATCCGCAGCCTGGGACTGGTGAAATACGCCGCCCTGAAAAGCTGTATGGAACTGGGCTATCTAGAAGAGCATAAGGGAGAAGCACTGCTCGAGGCCGCCCGGATGTTGATTCAGGGCTCCCTCGACCAGCATATCATAGTTGATCCTTTCCAGGGGGGGGCGGGCACCGCCACCAATCTGAATGTCAATGAAGTGTTGGCCAATCAGGCTCTGGAACTCCTGGGACTTGCGAAAGGAAGCTATGACATAATCCACCCCCTGGATCACGTAAATCTATTTCAATCGACCAATGACGTGGTTCCTACGGCCGCCCGCCTGGCGGTGATGTATGCGCTCAAAGACCTGGAAACAGCCGTGGAAAAATTGCAGGACTCCCTCCAGGCCAAAGAAAAAGAATATGCCCGCCTGGTTAAATCCGCGCGCACCCAATACCAGGCTGCCGTCCCGATCTCCCTGGGCATGGAATTCGGCGCCTGGGCGGAGGCTGCAGCCCGCGACCGCTGGCGGGTATTTAAATCCCTGGAGCGTATTAAAGTCGTAAACATCGGCGGCACGGCTGTAGGTACAGGAATAACCGCCCCCCGGAAGTATATTTTCAGGGTCATAGAAAACCTGAGAAAAATTAGCGGTCTGGGCGTCGCTCGCGCCGAAAATCTCATCGAAGCCACCGCCAACAACGATAACTTCTCCGAAGTGAGCGGCATCATACGCGCCCACGCCGCTAATTTAATAAAGATAGGCAATGACCTGCGCTTTCTCTCCTCGGACAGCTGCGGGGAAATATGCTTAAAACCCCTGCTCAGGGGATCATCCATAATGCCCGGCAAGGTCAATCCCGTTATCCCGGAGATGATAGTGCAGTGCGGCATCAGAGTACTGGGCAATGACGCCTCCCTGACCCAGGCGGTGGCTGCCGGCCACCTGGAACTTAACGCCTTCATCCCTCTGATCACCTACAACCTGCTGGAAAGCCTGGAGATGATGAGAAAAGTGGATGAAAGAGCGGTAGAGTTCTGCATACCCTGGATCACCGCCGATGAGAAGCGCATCAAAGACAACTTCCTGCGCAGCAACGCCCTGATCACCGCTCTCCTGCCTATCCTCGGCTATTCGCAGGCAGAGAGCATCTGGGCCCATATGCAGTCGAAGGGTATCGACATTATAGAAGCCAACCTTGAATTGCAGTTCCTGCCCGAAGAAAAACTGCAGGAGCTCCTGATTCCGGAAAATCTTCTGAAACTGGGGGGGGAAGAAGTATGAAAACTGTAAATACCGATTCATTGAATGAGACCAGCCGCGGCATGCGCACCGCCATCGCCTTTCTGGGCCGCAGGAATGCGGGCAAGTCTTCACTGCTCAACGCCCTGGTGGGATATGACCTGGCCATCGTCTCTGAAACGGCGGGGACCACTACCGATCCGGTCAACAAAGCTGTAGAGATAAACCCGCTCGGCCCCTGCCTGGTCATAGACACGGCCGGGATCGATGACGTAGGCGAGCTGGGCCAGAAGCGCATTGAAAAAACCCGGGAAGTGATAAAGGACAGTGATGTGGGGCTCCTCGTGCTCGGAGACGGCCGCTGGACCGAATTTGAAGAAGAGATCCTGCAAGTCCTGCAGGACAAGAACAAGCCGGTCATTATAGTTCTGAACAAGAATGATCTGAACGATTACTCGGACCTGGCTGGCCAACTTCAGGCCCGCGATCTGCAGGTAGTCCTCACTACTGCCTCCGACGGCCAGGGTGTGGGCGAATTAAAAGAAAACATCCGCTCCTTAAAGAATGTGGAAAAGATAGAAGACCCTGCGATCGTAGGGGATCTGATCAGCGCCGGCGACTTGATAGTGCTGGTGGTCCCCATCGACCTGGGTGCTCCGAAGGGGCGGTTGATACTCCCGCAGGTCCAGACTATCAGAGACATCCTGGACAATGACGCTTCGGCTGTCATGGTGAAAGAACGAGAACTGGCGGATACCCTGGATAAACTCCACGCTGACCCAGCCCTGGTCATCACTGATTCACAGGTCGTACTCAAAGTTTCCGGCGATGTCCCCGAGCATGTTCCCCTTACTACATTTTCAACACTGTTTTCTCGCTTCAAAGGTGATCTGAGGGCTATGGTAGAAGGCGTAAAAAGTATCGACCGCCTTCAGCACGGAGACCGGGTTCTGATCGCCGAAGCCTGCACCCACCACGCGCTGGCAGATGATATAGGCAGGATAAAAATACCGCGCTGGCTGCGCCAGTATACCGGAAAGAACCTGCAGATAGACATAGCTGCCGGGCCCAGATTTAACCTTGATATAGAACAGTACAGCTTGATCATCCAATGCGGAGGCTGCACCATCACCCGCACTGCTTACCTGAACCGCATCGCAGCGGCGCGGCAGAAAGATATCCCTATCACCAATTATGGGATCGCCATCTCTCATCTCCAGGGCGTGCTGCCGCGTATCATAAAGCCTTTTCCCGAGCTGCGGGATCTGGTAGAGCAGGATATTTTTTAGCATATGCCGATGAAAGCGAGTTAGTTATGCAAGTATTTTTGAAAGGCCTGGCTGTTCCATTCATCATTCTGCTGCTGTGGTTTGTCGGCTCCAGTTTTTGGGGTTGGAATTCATATATCATTCCTTCGCCTCAGAAGACGCTGCAGACCTTTGATCTGCTGATCGATAACGGGATGCTTCTCAAGCACATGGGCACCAGCCTTTACCGGGTTTTTGCAGGATTTTTTATAGCGCTGCTGATCGGCCTGCCGCTGGGCATCTTTTTGGGAATGAACACCAGGTATATCGCGTATTATGAACCTATTTTGGAATTCATCCGGCACATTCCTCCCCTGGCTATGATCCCCATGCTGATATTATGGTTCGGGATCGGGGAAGCTTCCAAACTCGTAGTTATCGTGCTGGCGGCTTTTTTCCCGATATTCTTGAACACCTTCGGGGGTGTGCGCCGCTGTGACCTAAAGCTGTTGGAAGTCGGTACTTCACTTGGTTTTACACCCGGACAGCAGTTCTTCCACATAATCCTTCCCGCCGCCTTCCCCGACATGCTGGTGGGTATGCAGTTGGCTCTGGGGTACAGCTGGCGGGCCCTGGTAGGTGCGGAGCTCATCGCTGCCTCCGCAGGCATTGGCTATATGATCCTGGACGCGGAACAGCTCTCCAGGCCCGATATCGTACTTATCGGGATTTTAACCATAGGGATATTCGGCGCGGCCATAGATTTCTTCTTCTTCAGGGCCGCTGATCTACTCAAATTCAGAAAGGCAGGTGAGCGTGCTCAAAATGGCTGGGGTTAGAATTTCGGGTCTTAGTAAAGTGTATACGATCGGCGGCCGGCCTTTTACAGCCTTGAATGAGATCGATCTCTCACTTCCCGACGGGAGTTTCACCTCCATTGTAGGCAGGAGCGGCAGCGGCAAGACCACCCTGCTCAGGTTGCTCTGCGGCCTGGAAGAGATTACGGCCGGGAGCATACAACTGACCGGCCGCCCGGATGCACAGAGTCCTATGCGGGTGGGGATAGTCTTTCAGGAGCCCCGCCTCATGCCCTGGCTGACGGTGCGGGACAATATCGCTTTCCCGCTAATAAGTAAGGCAAAAGGCCGGATCGATCATGAAAAGGTGGATAAATACCTCAGCATTCTGGGCCTTGAAGCCTTCAGAGACGCTTATCCGGCTCAGATATCAGGCGGAATGGCACAGCGAGTGGCTCTGGGCCGTACTCTGTGCTACGACCCCGATCTGATTCTCATGGATGAGCCTTTTGGAGCGCTGGATTACTTCACCCGAAAACTGCTGCAAAAAGAGATAGTCGAACTGTTTTCAAGTCAGGAGAAAACCATAATATTTGTCACCCATGATGTTGAAGAAGCGGTATTTCTGAGCCAGAGAGTGGCCGTACTGGACCAGGGGAAACTGTCCGGGGACTTTCTTGTTGATCTGCCCTACCCCCGGCAGACAATTTCACCAATCTTTCTCTCCCTGAGGGAAAAGATCTACGCTGCCATCATCGGCACATCCCCACAACCCGCCTGCAGTGATCTGGATATTGCAGCGGCAGGCATCTAGTTAAGGAGGAATAGGTATGAGACACATCCGTAAAAACAGACCCATTATCAGCCTGTTGACAGGAGTGGTTTTCCTGGCCGCGTTTCTGATCGGGGGCTGCGCTAGATCCCCGCAGGATCAGCCACCGGCGGTTAAAGAAATCAATATCACCTACGTAAAATCGCCCTTGAATGTGCCTTCCATCATCGAGAAAAACCAGCAGTTGTTTGAGAAGGAATTCGCCAGGGACAGTATTGCGGTCAAGTTTCCAGAACTGAATTCCGGCGCCAAGCAAACCGAAGCCCTGGCGGCCGGTTCTCTGGATTTCTGCAACGCTCTGGGTGGCACATCGGCGATCCTGGCTGCCTCCAACGGTGTTGACCTCAAGATCATCAGCATATACAGCCGCGCCCCCAAAGCTTTCATGATCGTTGTCAGATCCGATGATATAAAGACCATCAGCGACCTGAAAGGTAAAAAGGTAGGCGGTCCTAAAGGCACCATCCTGCACCAGCTTCTGGTCACCGCGCTCGCCAGGGACGGTTTGAAATCTGAAGACGTACAGTTCCTTTCCATGGACATTCCCGCGGCCGCAGCGGCGCTCCAGGGCGGCAGCATCGATGCAGCGCTGCTAGCTGGCGCCGATGCCAACCGGGCTGTAAATTCAGGTGCACGTATGTTGGCCAACGGTGAAGGCCTGGTTGAGGGAACCGTCTTAGTTGCGGTAAGAGGTGATTTTCTCAAAAACCATAA
This sequence comes from uncultured Syntrophomonas sp., assembly GCA_964635975.1. Classification (GTDB taxonomy): domain Bacteria; phylum Bacillota; class Syntrophomonadia; order Syntrophomonadales; family Syntrophomonadaceae; genus UBA5314. The sequence continues at coordinate 55,931 of CAZWPO010000010.1, read as the reverse complement.
TGACCTGGTGGAACGCTTCAAACAGGTCCACCGGCAGAGCCTGACCTATATACAGCAGAATCCGCAGGAGGCCTATAATATTACCGCCCAGGAATTGGGCATAAGCGTCGATGAAGTGAAAGCAATGCTGCCCTGGTACGACTTTGATCCGCAGATAAAACCCGGCGATATACAGGATCTGAAAGCCACCCAGGACTTCCTGCTGGCCGCCGGTCTGCAGACCAATAAAATAAACATAGATGAACTTATCATTAAAGAATAAGACTATCTGATCAGCGAAATTTTTATAGATAACTCGATTATCCTGGCCATGACCGAAGGAATCGCGGACTTCTTTCGACATGGTCTGTTTTTTCTTGTTATGGAAAATCCGGGCAAAAAGTGCTAACTTATAATAAAGATTAGTCGTCCGCGTTCTTAAAGGAGGTTATCTGTTGAGAAAATTCTTATCGGGAATCATGTGTTTGGCCATTATACTCATTTCCATGCCGGGGCTGGCACTTGCTGAGACCACCGCTGAGACCACCGCCAAACAAGCTTTTATTAGCGAGTACCTCGTCTATTTGGACCAGTCCCTCGACATGCAGGAGGCCATAATGCAGGGACTGCAGAATAATACCATTAAATTCGCTCTGGATGCTGAGTTGAGTGATGTAAACATTGTATTGGAGGACGGGACCAGCATCAGCAACATCCCCGGCCGTGCCAACATCGCCCTGGCCTTTAACCTGAGCGATCCTAAAGCTTTTATGGACTTCAAGGTCAATGCCTCCGAATACGCCATGAGTGGGCAGGTCTATTTCACCAGGGAAGGCTTGATCGTCCCCCGGGAGACCATCTGGTCCCTGGCCGGCGCGGGTGCAGACGTGAGAAGCCTGGGCAAACTGGATGATCTACCGCCGTACATAGTCTATGAAACAGGTATGAGTGAAAAAGAGTTCGATATGATGCAGCAGGCCTTTGACCAGGCTTTTAATATGCAGGACCAGCAGCTGCAAACCATCAGGGCTCTCATGGCGACCCTGATGGATGTGATCCCGGACAAATGCTTCTATTATTCAGGCACAAAGCCGGTTTTGGACCTGACCCGGGCCTCCCTCGCAGACCTGGTGGACAGTCTAAAAGAGCACCGTGAGAGCGTTGCTGATCAGTTCATGGCCACTATGACCATGCCGCCGGGCATGAGTGATGAAGGATTCGCTGCCATGAAGGAGCAGATGCGCGACGAAATAATTGCAGGCATCGACAGCATGAACGTCGAGGATATACGCGAGGCTATGAAAGATTTACCCATAACACTGCAAATGTGCAAATTTACGATCTCCCCCGGCCGGATCGAATCCCTGGTCAGAGCCAGCGGTTCACTCCCTGACGGAGGCAGCTTCTATTTCTATATGACCGGCGACGACAGGCTGAAAGGCAGCACTGTAAGCTCAAGCGGCACCATGGATATCGCCTTCAGATCGTCCGATTTCAACCTGGAAATGGATCTCGATTCCACTGCCAGCGCTGATCTTGACCGGGCCGACTTTACGCTGGTATTGTCCGGCAAAGCGGGCGACATAAGGAATACCGTGAACGGCAAAATAAATATGAAAGGCGCCTTCGATTGGTCCAGTACCAGTCCTATCCAGGTGCCTCAGGTAACTGCTTACAATAGCAAAAGAGTCAAACCGCAACCCAAATCGTATAACCATCCTATAACGGTATTCCTTGATGGTGATCAGATCTTCTTTTTTGATGCACAGCCGCTCATAAAGAACGGGGTTACGGTAGTTCCGCTTCGCACCCTGTCTGAAGCCCTGGAATGCGAGGTCGAATGGCAGGATCCCGGTACGGTGATTGTTAAAAATGGATCCGGCCGTGATCTGGTGATGAATATAGGTTCCACTTCCTACCAGCTCGGCGACGAAGAATATTCCATGATCGAAGCGCCGTTTATAGAGAGCGGTCGGGTCATGGTTCCACTCAGGGTCGTTTCCGAATACTGCGACCTCGCTGTAGATTGGGATGGGGTCAACCGTATAATCAGGATCTATCATCTGCAGCCTTAGATACCTCTTTATACAGCATTTTCAGGCAACCGCCCCGATGAGCGGGTGGTTGCCTCATATTTTCAGCAAAATTTCAGCTTTCATTAAGGATGGTCTGGGCAAGAAGAATTATAATGAAATGTAGTAAAAGTATGGAGATTTATTATCAGCCATTGTGAGTAATGGAAAGGGAGGGGATAGAAACGATTCGAGCCTTCCTGTTTATTCTAACGACAGGGTTGATCAAATTTTGGAATGGAGGGAATTTATGCATTCACGAAGCAAGCTATTATCAATAACATTGATATTCTTTTTTGCCCTGGCCTTTATCGCGCCCGGGCTGTACCTGCCGGCCCAGGTCTCGGCATCGAAGCCGGATGTAACCACCAAGAGCGCTTCCAGCGTTGAAGCCGAAGAGGCCACCCTAAACGGCGAAATAGACGATGATGGCGGCGAAGATATCGAAGAATACGGCTTTTACTACGGGACGTCCGACGACCCGGTCAATGATGGCGACCAGGAGGAAGTCGGCGAGAGCATCGATGAAGGCGACACTTTCAAGTTGGTGGTCGACGACCTGGAACCGGACACCCTGTATTATTTTTGCGCTTATGCCATAAACGATGACGGGGAGGAAACCGGCGCAGTCAGAACGTTTACCACCGATGAAGATGAGGATGAAGACGAAGGGGCGCCGACCGTTATCACCGACAGCGCCACCGGCATAGGCAGCGAAGAGGCGACTCTCAATGCCGAGATCGACGATATCGGTGATTCAGACATCGAGGAGTACGGATTCTACTGGGGAGAAGACCGGGACTGCGATGAAAAGGAAGAAGTCGGCGATGACGAGCTTGATGAAGGCGACGATTTCGATCTTGATCTCGAAGACCTTGAACCCGGCACTACCTACTATTTTAAAGCCTATGCCAAAAACGATGACGGCACCGATTACGGCAGCGTAAAATCCTTTACCACCGAAGAAGATAATAAAGTTCCGACGGTGACTACCAGTGCGGTCACGACCTCAGACGGCCAGGCCACCCTTAACGGCGTGATAACCGATATAGGTGACTCCGAGATAGAATCCTACGGATTCTACTGGGGGACCAGCAGCAGTCCGGAGACCAAGGTGCAAGCCGGATCCAAGTCCATGGATGACGGTGATAAATTCTCATATAAGCTGACCGGAATCAGCCCTGGCACCTATTATGTGGAAGCCTACGCCACCAATTCCGATGGGACTGGATTGGGCGGATCCCAGACTTTTGAAATAACGGTAAGCCCCAGCGTTCTGACTATCGGGAGCTCGACCTACAGGATAAGAGGGGTAAGCCAGACCGGTGACGTGGCCCCCTATATCAAGAACAGCCGCACCTTCCTGCCCATTCGGCCCGTGGCCTACGCTCTGGGTATCGATGATTCCCATATCATGTGGGACGCCGCCAGCCAGACCGTAACCTTGAGTAAAGATAACCGGGTGGTCCAGCTGAGGATCGGCAGCAATATAATGACCATCAATGGCATATCCATAACCCTTGATGCAGCACCGGAGATAAGCAATTCACGCACCTGCCTCCCCATCGCCCTGGTAGCCCAGGCTTTCGGCGCGACAGTTACCTGGGACGCTGCGACCCAGACAGTGACCATACTATAATAAATATGTGTAACTACTGCCAGGGTGTCAACTTCTTTGACACCCTGGCAGAGCGAGCAAAAAAGTTGAAGCACCCTAACGGGCACTAGGATAACATTTCGCTTCACTCAGTCAAATAAAGATGATCGCGGAATAAACAAAGCCCGAGATTGAGGCGTACCTGAGTACGCTGTACCCTTCGGGCACTAGAATCTCATTTCGCTGTGCTCAACAAATAAGGTTGATTGAACGGGCTTTGTGAAATGACAAAGATATCCGGCTTTTTTAACGGTCTGACGGCCCGGCATTTCGCCGGGCCGTTACTTCTTCACCCCGGCCACTTCCTTCCCTATATTTTTCCATATTCTTTTAAGCTAAATCTCAGTATTTATTAAGCCGGGTTAAATGCCTGTGCACCTATAATGACTGCAGGATCGTTCTCCAGTACTTATATTGCCTTGCTGCTCGATACGTTTATGAAAAACTGACAAGGGGGGGTATACACGATAAGCAGGCGTTAAAACGCTTAACCATGATTATTCTAGATGATTGGAGGGATTAATGTGTACGCATCGCGTAGACTTGCGTCACTTGGGTTGATTTTTGGTTTTACTCTGGCCTTTTTAGTTTCTGGCCTCCTGGCCTGTTCTTCTCCGGTCTCTGCCTCCAGCAGTGATCCGAGCGTTGTGACCAGGAGCGCTACCGACATATACGAAGACGGTGCCACCCTTAACGGCAAACTGGTCGATGACAGCAGTGAAGACATCAGTGAATACGGCTTTTACTGGGGTACCAGCAGCGACCCGGCCGATGATGGGGAGAAAGAGGAGCTGGGCAGCAGCCTGGACGAAGGTGATACCTTCTCATTCGACCTGGACGACCTGGATGAAGACACCAGATACTATTTCGTTGCTTATGTGGAATATGACGATGGAGACGAAGAAGCACTGGGCAGTGTAAAGTCATTTATCACCAGTGAGTCTGAAGATGAAGATGAGAGCCAAAGCCCCGTAATCGAGACCGGTTTTCCTCAAATAGGGGATGACTCGGCGGTTCTATACGGGACATTAATCGATGCCGGCGACTCTTATATCGAGTCTTATGGTTTTTACTATGGGACCGACAGCACACCGGACGATCAAGTGGAAGTAGACGATGAGGATATAGGCGACGGTGAGACATTCACTTACGAGCTGAGCGACTTAGATGAAGGGACCATATACTATGTCAGGGCTTACGCATCCAATGACGATGGAACCTCATACGGCAGGACCATCAGCTTCCAGATTGGCGATTTTCAGAACGGAGGCTTCCACAATGGCGGTTTCCAGAACGGCATTCGCGAAAACTGGAGGCAGCAGTCCGGTCAGGGGCAGGAGCAGGGGCAGGGACGCGGGAAGCAGAGCATGCTTTATATCGGTTCCAGAGACTATAAGATCAGAGGCGAGACCTACAATGGTGATGTGGCGCCGTTTCTAAACAATGGCCGGACTTTTCTTCCCATCCGGCCGGTGGCATATGCCCTGGGCATTGATGACGAGGACATCACTTGGGATGACAAAGAACAGACGATCACCTTGAACAAGGATTCCCAGACAGTAGTATTGCAGATAGGCAACAATATGATGACCCATAACGGCAAATCCGTCAAAATGGATACCGCTCCACAGATTAGCGGAGGGCGTGCGTGCCTGCCAGTAGCTATGGTAGCCCAGGCCTTCGGCGCCGATGTTTCCTGGGACGCCGACCAGCAGCGGGTCACCATTGAATAATAATATGCTCTCAATAAAAAACTGCGCAGAAAAGCCCGGCCAAAAACCGGGCTTATCTGCAGAGGTGCACCATATATAATCGATAGGATGCCAAAGTAAAATATATTGAATTATTTATTTTATTTTCAAAATTATCCGCTATGCGCTCAATGCCGCATGAACACTGGAAATCCAGTTCAGGGCCTCGGTCAGCTCAGTCTCAAGTTCCTGGAGTTCGTTAAACTCTTTCAGTTCCATAAACTCATGGATGGATTTATAGACGATTTCATTGATCTGATAGATCGCTTGCGAAAGCGCATGTTCCGCATAAGCCATATCTTTTTGGCAGAAGGTCATTCTGGCTTTACTATAAGATAGATAAGCTGCCTGTGATACAAGAACCGCATCGTTGATAGCAGTCTCCTTACTGATATCTTTGTACGCCTGGTAGTAAATCATTCTGGCACCTCTTTCTTTCTAAATGAGAATTTTTTTGCTTATCTCTACTTATTTTTTATGCAAATCGCATGCCAACTCCGAACTTTTTAGCCCTCAAAAAAATTTTTTCTTGATAAAAAAATTATTTTTCAAGTTTTTGCATGTGATTCTAACTAATTTATTATGCAAATTCCATGCCATTTGCCTCCCCAAATTGAATTAAAAAAATATTTTCAATAAAAAAACCTCCCCCAAGGGAGGTTGGAATAATTTTGCTTACACCAGCAATTTCTGATACTTATTCGAGTGTCACCAGCAGTTCACCATTCTTTACCTGCTGGCCCTCTTTGACGATCACACTTACTACTTTGCCGTTTACCGGCGCTACCAGTTGAGTCTCCATCTTCATGGCTTCTATAACCAGAAGGCTCTGACCGGCTTTGACTACCTCGCCGTCTTTGACCAGGATCTTGGTTATAGTGCCCGGTATGCTCGCCCCTATTTCCATTTTATTGTCGGGGTCGGCCATGACTGTGGAAGCCGCGATCTCATCCTTCTTGTATGATCTATCCCGGATGACTATCTCGCGCTGGGAGCCGTTTACCTCGAAGTCGACCTTGCGGTAGCCTTCTTTGTCAACCTTGCCTATTTCCACCAGTTTGACTATGAAGACCTTTCCTTCATCTACTTCGACTTCACAGGTTTCTCCTTCACTTATCCCGTCGAAAAATACCGCGCTGTTCATCCTGCTCAAATTGCCATAGGTTTTCTTGAAGGCTATATATTCCTCACATACTTTTGGATAAAGTGCATAACTCAATATCTGCTGCATATTGGGTATGAAATTGAACTTCCCTTCTATCTCTTCCTTCAGAGCCAGGAAGTCTACGGGTTCCAGCAGTTCTCCGGGACGGCAGGTGATGGGCTTTTTGCCTTTTAAAATCACCTTCTGCAGGTCTTTTGGAAAGCCGCCTACCGGCTGTCCCATCATACCTTCGAAATAGGCCACCGCCGAATCGGGGAAAGCCAGTTCCCTGCCCTTCTTGATTATATTCTCCGGGGTCAGATCGTTTTTGACCATGAATATCGCCAGGTCCCCCACCAGTTTGGATGACGGGGTCACTTTGACGATGTCTCCCAGCATTTCATTTACCGTCTTGTACATCTCTTTGACTTCCTGGAACTTGTGGCCCAGGCCAAAGCTCTCCACCTGCGGCTTCAGATTCGAATACTGGCCGCCGGGTATCTCATATTTGTACACTTCGGCGGTGCCGGATTTGAGCCCCGATTCGAATTCCGCGTAGATCGGCCTTATCGCCCCCCAGTAGTCAGCGATCTCCTGAATCTCGTCCAGGTTGATACCAGTAGCCCGGTCGGTGTTCTCCAGGGCAGCCACCACCGAGTTCAGCGCTGGCTGGCTGGTGAGTCCGGACATACTGTTGAAAGCCGTATCAGCTATATCCACTCCGGCTTCTGCCGCTATCAAAATGGTGGCGACTCCGTTGCCGCTGGTGTCATGGGTGTGCAGGTGGATGGGGATGCTGATCTCATTTTTAAGCGCTTTGATAAGTTTCTCAGCGGCATAGGGTTTTAAAAGTCCAGCCATATCCTTGATGCCCAGGATATGAGCCCCCATCTTCTCTAACTCACGGGCAGTCTTCACATAATAATTTAAGGAATATTTATCCCGCTTTTCATTGAGGATATCCCCTGTATAGCAGACGCAGGCCTCGGCTACTTTGCCGCTATTGAGGGTTTCGTCTATGGCAACCTCCATGCCTTTCAGCCAGTTCAATGAGTCGAAGATCCTGAAGACATCGATCCCAGCCCGGGCCGCTTCCTTGATGAACTCCCTGACCAGGTTGTCGGGATAATTGGTATAGCCCACCGCATTTGAACCCCTGAGCAGCATCTGGAACATAATATTGGGGATCCTTTTACGCAGCTCGGTGACCCTATCCCACGGGCTCTCCTTGAGGAAGCGATACGCCACGTCGAAAGTGGCGCCGCCCCACATCTCCAGGGAGAAAAGATCCCGCCCCAGGTAGGCTGTCGCCTCGGCTATGCCCACCATGTCTATAGTCCTGACCCGGGTGGCCATCAGGGACTGGTGGGCGTCGCGCATGGTAGTGTCGGTAAGCAGCAGTTTATTCTGCGATCTTATCCAGTCGACAAGGCCCTCCGGCCCGAAATTGTCCAATATCTGCTTGGTGCCAGAGATTTTTTCGCCGCTTGTGCCGGGAATCCTCGGCACCTCATAATCCTTCCTGATACCTTTGCTCTCATTGACTACCTTTTCACCTATATAGGTCAAAATCCTGTACTCGTGGTCTTCTTTAGGACTGATGTCAAACAGTTCCGGAGTCGAATCAATAAATCCGGTATCGCACTCCCCTTTGATGAAAGTAGGGTGGGAGAGCACGTTCAGAAGAAAGGCTTCATTGGTCTTGACCCCGCCGATGACCGTCTCCCGTATAGAGCGCTTGGCCTTGCTGATGGCGTCTTCAAAGCTGCGCGAGTGGGAGATGATCTTAACCAGCAGGCTGTCATAGTAGGGGCTGATTATCGAGCCAGTGTAGCCATTTCCACCGTCGAGACGTATCCCAAAGCCCGATCCGGTCCGGTAGACATCTATCTTGCCCGTATCAGGCGCGAAGCTGTTGCTAGGATCTTCGGTAGTTACACGGCACTGGATGGCGTATCCCCGGACCTTGACCGCGTTCTGGCCGGGTATCCCCACCTCTTTGGACTTCAATCTATAACCCTGAGCGATAAGGATCTGGCTCTGCACTATGTCTATGCCGGTGACCATCTCGGTGATGGTATGTTCCACCTGGATGCGCGGGTTCATCTCGATGAAGTAATGGCTGCCGTCGCTGTCCAAAAGGAATTCTACCGTTCCGGCATTCCTGTAGTTGACCGCCCGGGCTATCTTGATGGCGTCCGCGCATATGGCCCGCCGCTTCTCGTCGCTGATAGCCAGAGCCGGCGTGAATTCTATGACTTTCTGATGGCGCCTCTGGATTGAGCAGTCCCGTTCAAAGAGATGAACGATGCTGCCGTGGTTGTCGCCCAGCACCTGCACCTCGATATGTTTGGGATTCTCCAGGTATTTTTCGATGAAGATCTCGTCAGAACCGAAAGCCTTTTTGGACTCGTTCCTGGCGCTGTGAAACTCCTTGACAAGTTCGGTTTCACTCCGGACGATCCGCATCCCCCGCCCGCCGCCGCCGGCAGAGGCTTTGAGCATGATCGGATAGCCGCACTGTTTGGCCAGCTTTATGATTTCCCGGTCGCTCTTTATGGGCTTTTCCACGCCCGGGATGGTAGGCACGCCTACGCTCTGGGCAACCAGTTTCGATTTGATCTTGTCCCCCAGTTTATCCATCATATCAGCGGTCGGGCCTATGAACACTATGCCGTTGTCTTCGCATTTCTGCGCGAACTCAGGGTTTTCTGCCAGAAAACCGTAGCCGGGATGGATGGCGTCCACACCTTTTTTTATGGCCAGGCTGATGATCTCTTCGATGCTCAAGTAAGCATCTATCGGACTTTTGCTGCTGCCGATCAGATAGGACTCATCGGATTTAGTCCGGAACAATCCCAGTTTATCTTCCTTGGAGTATATCGATACCGTCCTGATGCCCAGCTCGTGGCAGGCTCTGATAATGCGGATAGCGATCTCCCCGCGGTTGGCTATGAGTACTTTTTTAAATGTCTTCATATTATTATTCTCCCGCCCCACATTGCGATTAGCTTTAAATACTATTATTGGTCTTTCCGGCTTTGAGCGCAAGAACTTATTGCTTGATGACAAGTATACATGACCTATGCGGTTTCAATGCAGCGATTTACATCACGAACAAGCTGCTGCTAGAGACATAAAAGTTACTTTAATTACCCATACGAGCGATTTCTTAATAATTATGCCCGATATTTGCTCATAAACCCGTTTTAAGGAGGAATTTGATGTTTATTGAAGAATTAATTTTTAATGCGTTTTTCCCCAGGGATTTCATCTGAGAGGGAGCTCAAACATGCTTTTGCACATGCAGCGCTTTATTTATGAAGTCGTTTCAAATGTTTTTTGTATAACCCTTGCAGACCTTCTCCTCCTATGGGAAGACAATGTCAAGAAGCATCTGCCTGCACTGCTAATATTTACTTTTCTCTCATCTCTGATCCAGGCTGATACCCACTTTTTTCACCAGGAATCCATGCGCTATCCTCTGGAGATTGCCAGCGGCTTTATCTGGCTCTACCTGGTATTTCAACAAACTCCGAAATGGGGTCCCGATAGAATCGAACGACAATCTATTATCACGGAGGGAGTTAAGTAAATGATTTTTTACCTGCAGATTTTCATCATCGTTTCCCTGCCATATATTTTTTGTTCAACTCTGGCCGCACTATTTATCTGGGAGCGAGATTACAAACAGCACATCAACCGACTACTGGTCTTTACTCTCCTCTCCGCGATTGCCCAAACCGCTACCTATGTCATCCACAATGAGTCCCTGAGATTTCCGCTTGAGGTGATCAGCGGCTTTATTCTAGCCTACCTGGTATTTCGGCAATCATTGAAGTGGACATTTAAGATTTACGCAAGTTCCTATTTTATCGGAATAGTAATGGTGATCGCTGCCATTCTTTTCGCCGAGATATTGGGCTATAGCTTCGTCTCCGTTTATGATGATATCTCATATACAGTCAAATTTGTTCTACCCATGTACTTCGCGGTACTTGGGGCTGCATATATACTGCGTTCTGACAAAATATACCTGCGAAGTTTCATCTACACTCTCAGGGAAAAATCAGTGGCTCTGTGGCCAATACTTATCGCATTTTTTATTCAGCTGGTGGTTTTAACCTCAGTAACGGGACAAATACTCATGTATAACCCGGAGTTAGAATCCGCCCGTATTTGGATCTGGTTCCTAACGATGGCCCTATTCGGCATAAGCGTCTTTATAGTCATCCGCTACATCAGATCCAGCCGTCAACAAGCAGTAATCTCCACCCAGGAGTCCCTGGCCGAGAACATCAAGGAGATGGTAGAAGCGGTGCGGGGGCAGCGTCATGATTTCTTGAATCACCTGCAGGTCATCAACGCTCTCTACACCCGGGGCGAGATGGAGTCTCTGGGCAGCTACCTGGAGACCCTCCTCCAGGATACTTCGCATTACAACGAGGTCCTAAAGATAAACAATCCAGTCCTATCCGCCCTGATAAACGCTAAGATGACCCAGGCCGAGGAACGGGGAATAAGCATAAATGTCGATATCCAGACCGCATTCGACGGCCTCGAGCACGCCGCCATCGACCTGGCCCGCATCCTGGGAAATCTACTGGACAATGCCATGGACGCGGTCAGGCCATTGGAATCCGATAAAACCGTCGATCTGAAGTTCCACCGGGAAGGCCCTCTGCTGGTGGCCTCGGTAAGCAATCCCCTGGTGGGAAACATTGAAAATGTTAAGGAAGCAATATCAAGAGGAATAAGCACTAAAGGGGACGGTCATCAAGGGCTGGGACTGGCGATATGTCAAAGGCTGGCCATGAAACTGCACGGCAGCCTGGGCTTTAGCTACCAGGGCGATTCTGCCATAACCGCCAGCCTGGTGATACCGACATCCAGGCACTCAGCGCCCTTAACCGCCATTCTTGCTGACTAGCATGCATAGCTGTTCAAAGGCCTTCCTGCCCATAGTGACCTCCTGAGCGCAGTCATAGAAGGAAACGCCATAGCTGCGGTCGGCGATAGGATATACTTTCTCAATCTTGTTGAGATTGATCACGAAGCTCTTGTGGCAGCGGAAGAAGTGTCCGGGCAGCTTTTCTTGAAGCGACTGCAGGGTCTCGCTGGTAGAATACTCGCCGTGCCCGGTGTGGACGATCGTCTTGCGGAGCTGTTTTTCCAGGTAGAGGATATCAGAGGTATTTATAAAATACATCTCATGGTTGTTTCTGATCACGGTTATCTTAAAGCTGGAAGTCGACCTTTCGCTGGCCTGCAGGCGCTTCTTGACGCGGTTCAATGATCGGTGGATAGCCTCGCGACTGATAGGCTTGACCAGGTAGTCCACCGCCTCCAGTTGAAAGGCCGTCGCCGCGTATTCTACATGTCCGGTCACAAATACGACTAATATATCCTGATCGATCTCTTTAAGGCGGGCCGATGCGGCCAGGCCGTCCATGTCAGGCATCTCTATATCCAGAAAAACCACGTCAGGCGCTGACTCGCCCACCTTTTGCAGCAGTTCACTCCCATTCGAGCAGGAGGCCAGGATATTTACCTGTGGAAAAGACTGTAGATAAGTTTCCATGGTGCTGCGGATCATCTGGTCGTCTTCTGCGATCATTATATTAAGTCGTCTCGCACTCTCCACTATCAATTCCTCCTCCGGTTACATATTACACCACTAAATTCAAAAATCCTGCAAAAACGTCCAAATCGATATTATAAGCAGAAAAACCGTAATATCAGGCCCGTTAGGTTTACACCTACTCATCCGTTTGTTAGACTAAAGACAATAATGTCGCACGCACAGGAGGATTTAATAGTACTTTTATAATCCCCCGGCCACCTCTTGGGATTATTCAGGTCCCCGATATCCTTATCCAGATGTAGTGCGGCTAATCTGCGAGAACTACAGTGATCATACTTATCCTCCAATTTGGGGGAAATGGACTTACGCGGTTGATGGCTTTAACCAGCATTATGCAGGCAGAAGGCTGCGCTAATTATATCTGGGATATTATCAACTGGCTGACCCCAGGGAGGGAGATAAAAGTATGCATACCTTTTCAGTATTGATGAGCGGAGAAAACAGCCCCTGGTGGCAGAGCCTGTCTATGGCCTTCGAACAGAACCCCAGTTTCCGGGTCAGCGGCTTTGTCGAACCCGATCAGGTGCTGCAAAGAGTTCAGGCCCTTCAGCCAGATATCCTAATATGGCGGCCCGACCTGCAGGAGCAAGAACTGTCGGTACTGGAGCTTAAAACCATCTGTCCATTCGTCATCCCTATAGCTATCGTTCAGGACCCGGCCAGCATAGACCTTATGAACCTGCTCAAAGACGGCCTGTGCGGCTGCCTGCCCATGAGGCTGCGCCCCTGGCAGATCATCAGTGCAATCGACATAATGGTAATAGGCGGCCTGATTTGCCTGCCCAGGCTCAGCCCGGAAGCTTCCCAGCAGTTCTTCAATGGCGGCTCCAGAATCGGGCCTTCGTTAATGGGCCTGCTCACCCCCCGGGAGCAGGAGATTCTGCGGCTCTTGACCAGTAACCAGTCCAACCAGGAGATCGCACAGCAGCTCTGCCTGGCCGAATCGACCGTAAAAACGCACCTGCGTAATATCTTTCGGAAGATGGGAGTCCGCAGCCGCTCAGAAGTGCTGCTGCAGCTTCACCGTTATTAGACTGCCGGGCCAGTCATTTCTAGATCCAGCTAGTACCACCTGCCGGGCATACAATGCCACCATTGCAGCAGTCATCACCTTCCGAGCCCCTGGTTAAGCTATTCTCCTGTGGAAAAGACTATAGATAAAAACGCATGGCCGCCCATTACACCAGCGATCAAGTTCAGCTGTACTTACGTTTCCAGCATCTTTACCCGGCCTTATATTTTTATCCATTCGCACCATTAATCTGCAGATACAGTATAAGCAACCAAATCGGTCATATAGCCCGGCAAACCGTGAGATCATACCGATCAGGTTTAAACCCTCTCAACCATTTGTTAGACTAAAAAGGAAATAAATACTACCTGGAGTGGAACTAATTAGTAGTTTAATGAGCCAGCATGGCTCTCGGTTTTATACATACACTTATAAAGGTGCATCAAGTTGTAGTACGGATGGTATGCACGAAGGGGAGGTATGATATTTTTTCTCGAGTTTTTTGGAAATGGACTTTCGCGGATGACAGCGTACAGTCAGCTCTTATTGCTAGCATGTAAATAGGAATGTTTTAGTTATTGTTTTTTAATACTTGCTGTTGTTTAGTCCCCAGGAGGGAGGTAAAGAATTGCAGACCTTTTCGGTATTGATGTGCGGAGAAAACAGTCCCTGGTGGCAGAGCCTCAGCATGGCTTTCGAACAGAATCCCAGCTTCCGGGTCAGCGGCTTGATCGAATACGACCGTGTATTATCGAGTGTCCAGGTCCTGCAGCCCGACGTCCTCATCTGGCGGCCCGACCTGCAGGACCCAAAGCTGCCGGTGCGGGAACTGATGACAAACTGTCCTTTCGTCATTCCCATAGCCATCGTCCAGGATCCGGGTATCGTGGACCTGATGCACCTCCTAAAAGACGGCCTGTGCGGCTGCCTGCCCATGCGCCTGCGTCCCCGCCAGATCGTGCAGGCCATCGACATCATGGTAGTGGGAGGCCTGGTCTGTCTTCCCAGACTCAGTCGGGAAGCTTCCCATCAGTTCTTCCACCGCGGTTCCAGGATCGGGCCCTCATTGATGAGCGTCCTGACCAGCCGGGAACAGGAGATCCTGCTGCTCTTGACCGAGAATCAATCCAACCAGGAGATCGCCCAGCAGCTCTGTCTGGCCGAGTCGACTGTTAAATCGCATCTCCACAATATCTTCCGCAAGCTGGGGGTCCGCAACCGTTCGGAAGCCCTGGCCCAGATCTACTGTTCATAAGCTGCTCTAGTTCTGGAGAACAGCCCGCCTGTTCTCCAGGCCCGCGACAGCAGCGCCCATCCTATACGTCCTTCACTTTCTATCCTTAATAATTCCTTAGAAACACCCCCGCGCCCGAATTGCCAGGCACTCAGGGAGATTTTTTCGACTTTTCTGGACCAATTTTCCATCTCGTGTTTATCATTTTCCACCCCCGGTCTGAAAGATAGTTCTAGGACCTGCGACCGCTTTTCCAGCAAATTCCTCCCCATGCTCGCAGCTCTGGCCCCCAACATAGCCGGGACTATTTGACCACCCCATGCGATTACACCCCCGCTTCCATCAAATTTGAACTGCAGGAGAATAGAAAGTTGGGCAGGCAATTTTGTAACCTTGATATTGGGGTTGCTCCCAAACCGAAAGCAGAAAGGAGCCTTATTGGTGACAGCATTCAGAAAGAGCCTGAACATCGCAGGAAACGCGCTTTTTTTCACTTTCATCATCGCCATGGTCCTCGTCGTGGGCTTCATGGTCAAGGGCAAGCTCGATAACGGCGTCCCCGCCGTCGGCCCCTACCAGCTCTACGTGGTCCTCTCCGGCAGTATGAGCCCCACCTTCGATACCGGCAGCCTGATCGGGGTAGAGAAGGTAAATCCCCAGACCGTGCAGGTCGGGGATGTCATCACCTTCAAGAGCCCGGAAGACGAGCAGAAGATCATCACCCACCGGGTGATCAGCATCGATGCCATCAAAAGCCAGCCGGCTTTCAAAACCCAGGGGGACGCTAACAACGCGCCCGATTCCGCGCTGGTACCAGCAACAAATCTGATCGGCAGAGAGAACTTCGCCGTCCCCTATGCCGGATACATAACCAACTTCGCCTCTAGCAAAAAGGGCATGCTCTTCCTTATCATTATACCCGCGGTACTGGTCATCATCGCGGAGCTTATACACCTCTTCAAACTGGCCGGGGAATATGACCAAGAGGAAAAGCGTAAAAAGGAACTGCCAGTGGAACAGGCCGAGCAGGCCTGAAACAGCGCGCAAGTATCTGCGGCTAAGCTAACCGCAGACTGGCCATAAAAAATAATCCGCAAAGGAGGGAGCCTATAGAGAAATCAGCCGCCCCATGGGAGATCACCTTTTTCCTTTTATAAAACTAGCGATCCAAAAAAATCAAAAACTGAGGAGGAAAAAAAATGAGAAAGAAATTAGCTATGAGTTTCGTAGTCCTGGCCCTGATGTGCGCCCTGGTCGGCGGAGCCACCTTCGCCCTGTTCAATGACAGTCAGACCATTTCCGGAAACACTTTCTCCACCGGCATCCTTGATGTGGGAGCTACAATCTCTCAACCCATCGGCGAGACCAATATCGCTCCGGGTTGGTCACAGACAATAACCGGCGCATTCTCAAATACTGGCAATTATGATGCCTACTTCAGAGTATCCCTTGCAAACATTGTTGACACTGGATTAGCCCATTATCTTACTTATTCTTTGACCTATGATGGCATTACATCTCCTATTACCGGGAACCTGAGCGATCTTTCCTCCAACCCAATCGTCAGCGGAGAATTAAATAAGGGTGCCACAGTCAACTATACACTTATAATTGCATTACCTGATACTGTTGACAATGAAGCACAGGGCAAAACCTGCTCCGCCACCGTGTATATAGATTCCGTTCAGAAGGACAACAACAGCTCAATGATCGGCTGGCCTACTCACTAGAAAAAAGAGCAAAACCTTAGCGGTTTTGCCCGAGAAAGATGTTACCTTAATACTATTTAAATTTTAGCACAGTTTTGTCTACTAATTGCAGATAAACTACTGCGGGAAGCAGGCTTCCCCTGCCTCCCGCTACAATTTCCTCGGAGAGGAGGAAATCCTTTTTGAAAAAGTTAGTAACATTAGTTATGCTGGTATGCCTTATGGCTGCACTGGTTGGAGGTGCCACCCTCGCCTGGTTTACCGACAGTTCCCAGTTTGGCTCAGCTTCGATAAGCAGTGGCACGCTGAGAATCGATGCCGTTCGAGATAACGGCGAGTGGAAACCCGGTCCCATATTTTATACAACAGTAGATGAGGGTATCGTACCTTCAGGGCCTGATGAAGGCAAGCCGGGGAAATATCCCACCGGTCTGTGGATTCCGGGGATGACTAAGACTCGCAATATAACGGTTACGAGCACCGGCAGCCTTGATGCCAAGATCTCGAGGATAGGGGCCGCGCTTGACGGTGATGCTGTTTTCCTGGCTGATAGTGAAGCAGTTAACCAGTTTTCCCAGTACATGCAGGTGAAAGTATTCATCATCGGCACTGATGAAGAAGGCGCTGTAGTTCAGACCGTACTCCTGGATTCAACACCGCTTTCCGACCTTCTGTCTGCAAATGGAAAAGAATGCACTTTTATGAAGGACATCGGGAAAAATGGTTCCAGCCAGGATGTATATTTTACCTGCACCCTTAACAAGGAGGCGGGCAATCCGCTGCAGGGTAAGAAGCCTATTGTTTCATTTTACCTGATAGCAGAACAAGTTTGATTCTTCAAGATAATCCGGGGCAGCCTCTGCTGCCCCGGGTCCTTGAGAAAAACTGCCAAGAGAGCAAAGCCCTGTTTATTAACAGGTCTTCGCCGTCTTCACAGTTAGATCGAAGTCTGCGACAACAGTGGAGGGTTTCATTTGAAAAAAAGCACTGCCATAACCATCGCCATAATAACTATCATCATGCTGGCCGCCATATCCACCCGGGCTTATTTTACGAGCCAGGCCGAGATATCGCCCTTGCTACTGGGCAGCGGGACGGTCGGCATCAACATGAAGCTGGAGGACGCGCCCGAAGCTGATATATCCGGGCTGATGTCGGGTGATAAGATCTGGATACCCGGGGACCACCGCGAGGCCCTGCTGACCATCGAGAACACCGGCAGCCTGCCGGCGCGCTGGCGCCTGGGAGTGATGCCGAATGGGGCGTGCGATCCCGAGCTCGTGGATAATATTATCTTCACCTGGTACCGGATGGATGCCAATGGCACCTGGCAGCTGGTCAGGAGCGATACCCTGGACAAATACCTGGTGGACGGTTCCGGCGGCGCATGGCTCTTAGACAGTGCCGCGGCCGCACCGGGGGCCTTTGAGCCACTGGCCGCCGGGCAGACCCGGCAACTGCTGCTGCAGGTGGATTTCGAACTGAGCGCTCTCTCCCCTCTCCAGGGGAGAGAGTTTAAAGGCAGACTGCTCCTGCAGGGAGCGCAGCTCAGCCAGGAAGAGTGGTTCCCGGCTGCATCATTACCGCTTGAAGTAGAGGAGGGCGGCGCATGAAACGCAGAACCTATATGAAATGGAAGAGGCGCGTCAAGAAGACCTTTAAAGTGCTGTTTACGAGCTTTATCGTCCTGCTGACCATAGCGCTGATGGCGCCGGTGGCCCTCTCCTACCTCTCCAGCACGGCAGATAAAGGCATCGCCATCCGGGCGGCGCCCGCCTCTGAGATCTGGGAGATGCAGGGCAGCTTTGACCTGAACCGCTGGAAGGCCACCGATGCCAGCGGCATCATTATCCACAACAAGAAGCAGCGCGACCTGTGGGTGTACTACGAGTACACCGGCCAGCTCAAGCAGATATTCAAAAACAGCGACCCGCTGATGGTGGCTGCCGGGAACACCGGAGAAATAGCCCTGGCGCCCATAGACGACGAAGACTCGCTGCGCCTTTTAAATCCTCTGGACCTGATCGAAAACTATAAGGAAGCCGGGGGTAAAAAATGCGGTTGCAGTCTGAACTGGAAGACTTTTTCCGGGACCGTTAAGGTTCATACACTAAACGACTACGCGGTGCTGGAGACCACCCCGATAAATATCAGCGGGGAAGTTCTTTGGAAACTATTATTCGCTCGCAAATACGGCCTGGATGCCGGGCAGTATTACCAGGACTGCTGGAAGAGCCAGACCGTTTCAGGTATGGATGCCTGCCAGACTCTGGCTGCCAGTGCGGATTCAAAAACTGCGGCAGCGTCGGGCAGCGGGCTGAAATCGGCGGGCACTCCCCGGGTCGATATCCAGGAGAGCACCCGGCTGCTTTTAAAGCAGAGCCAGACCACTCTGGATGAAGCCAGTGCCTATGAACCGCCCACTTTTCTGGACCCGGTACTGCAGGTCATTGAGCAGATCGCACCCGGCTTCTGGGAGGACCGCCTGCAGCTCCTGGACCTGTTTAATTCGCTGAAGGAGCAGCTGGGAGAAATGAGAGCCCTACTGGTCCAGTACCAGGAAAAAGTCTTCACCCTGGAGAGTGAGATCGAAGATCTGAAAATTGAAAATGAGAGCTTAAACGAGCGAATCGACAGCTTACAGGAAAACTTGTCCCGGCGCAACGAGCCTGCAGCAGACAGTCCGGAGGCGGTAACAATTGAAAGCCCGGCAGCAGAGAGCGCCGCCAGTCAGTCAGAAAGCGAAGCTCCGGCAAGCGGGACGGTATCCGGTACGGCTGAGCAGCCGGCAGCAGACAGCAGCGATCAGGGCGGCAGCAACTCGGAACCGTTCACCGCCGCATCAGATACTGCGGCTCAGGGATCCTCGGCTGCTGGAAACGATAGTTCCAGCTCTTCCAGCCCGGCAGATGAAGCTACGCAGTGATAAGCATATTAATAACCCGCAAAATTGCGGGTTATATTTTTGATTATGAAATGTCGCAAGTTGTCGAACGGGCAATTCGTGATTATGTGCAGGTGAACCGTGAGTTCATACTCGCCCGGTTTTATCCGCAATGCCGGTCTGCTAAACTATTTTCGAGGATATGATAGGATGATCAGCTGGTGAGATTGCACATTGATCTCACCAGGCTATTAACTACTCCCGGGAGGAGGGAATATCGTGCATGGCTTCTCGGTCCTACTTAGCGGCAAGGACAATTCCTGGTGGCAGAATCTGACCATCGCTTTTGAACAAAATCCGGCTTTCCAAGTCTTCGGCACCAGCGCTCCTGAGCACACCCTGCGCCTGGCCCGGGAGATCCAGCCCGATATTGTAGTCTGGTGCCCGGAAACACACGGAACGCAGCTCCCGGTCCGAGACCTAAAAGTCAGCTGTCCCGGACTTATCCCGGTAGCGCTTGTCAAAGATCATCATCACCTGGACCTCCTGCCCTTGATCAGAGACGGTCTGTGTGGATGCCTGCCCCTGAGGCTGACTGCCCGCCAGATAGTGAACGCCATCGATGTGATGGTGGTGGGAGGACTGCTCTGCCTTCCGAAAAAAGAAGCTCCTACAGGATTTCTATCCACGGAATATTTCCGGCACGGCCGGCCGATAGATTTCAAGCTGACCGATCGCGAGAACGAGGTGCTTCTCCAGTTGGTTCAAGCTCAATCCAACCTGGAGATTGCCCGGCGCCTGTGCCTGTCCGAATCTACCGTCAAGACCCACCTGCGCAATATCTTCAAGAAGATGGGAGTTCGCAGCCGTTCGGAGGCCCTGCTCCATCTCTACAGGAGTTGATCCCCGCCTGCCGATTATAGCGATCCCTCAGCCAGCGGCTGACCTGCAAATCACCGCCCATCCAAATACGCTTTGCCCACCGCCTGCGGTGGGTCCTTTTTCAGGTGAGCAGCTTCACCGCATCCGGTTCACGACATATTTTAATCCGGAAAATATCTATCTGAAATTCGGCCTTTTTGCTCGATATTCATTTTAAAAAAGATTCTATTAACGAGAATGTTTTATTGGAATTTATTCGGGAGGACAATTATGTATAAAGGAATTGGATGTTATAAGCCATACACCTTACTATAGATCTTTACAGTGAGATGAATGAAGAACAGCTATCCCCTATATATCTTTCAAAACAGCAGCAGCGGTTCGACCAGCCGGGGGAACTTGATGAAAAAGGTGGTGCCCCCCGGTCCGGTCTCATAATCTATACTGGCTTTATGGCGGGCGGCGATGCCGAAGCATACAGCCAGGCCCAGTCCGGTCCCCTTTTCCTTGGTAGTCACGAAAGGAGTACCTAGCTTTTCCTGGATCTCTGCAGGCACGCCGGAGCCCTCGTCCTTGATAAACAGCACGATGGCATCACTCTCCACCCTGGTCCCCAGGGTGAGCGTTCCGCCCGGCTTCATAGCGTCTATAGAATTTCGGGCCATATTGAGAATCAGCTGGCGGATCTCGTTGACATCCACTTCCGCCCGCACTGTCGGCTCCGCATCAAGCAGCACATTCATCTCGCGGTAGTTGGCATCCGATTGGATGATAGGATAAAGTGAAGAAATGATCTCGTTGATAGATTCAGGCTGCAGATTGACCTTTTTTCCTTTGGCCATGCCCAGGTATTCGCTGATGATGCCGTTGGCCCGGTCTAGTTCTTCGATCATGATGTCAAAATAAACATGGTCCTCACGATACTGCTGTTTATCGCCTAGCATCTGCAGAAAACCACGTATAGCGGTCAGAGGATTTCTGATCTCATGGCCTATACTGGCGGCCATCTCGCCGATCAAGTTGAGACGCTCCAGGCGGGCCATCTCCTTTTCCAGTTTCTTCTGGCTGGTAATGTCGACCATGGCCTGCATGTAACAGTTCTTGCCGTGTATATGGACGGTTTCCAGGGATGCCAGACCCATGCATATTTCCCCGCTGGCATTCCTGTAAGATATCTCATAGTTGTACAGTCTCTTTTTAGCTAAAAACTCCCGCATGACATCTTCAAATGCGGGTTCATCGACCCACAGCTCCAGCTCCTGTGCGGTCCGGCCTGTGACCTCTTCCCGGCAGAGTCCAAAGGCTTCCAGCCAGGAATCGTTTACTTCGATATACCTGTTATCATGACCGTCCATTATAGACGTCATAACCGGGCTGGCCCGGAAGGCTTTCATAAATTGCTCTTCCGACTGGCGCAGAGCTTCTTCCGCCTGCTTGCGCGGGCTTATATCATGGGCGAATATAGCCAGCCCATCCTGCGAAGGATAGACCCTGACTTCCATCCATTTGTGCGAGCGGGGTCCCAGGGTCTCAAAGGCCACCGCCTGCCGCTCAGTCATGGCCAGATTATACTGCCAGTAGTATTCCTGGCCCAGGGAATCCGGGAACACGTCCCACAGATACCAGCCAATTATATCCTCACTTTTGATCTTATACATCTTTTCAGCAGCTTTGTTCCAATAGGTTACCTGCCATTCGCTATTAACTCTGTAGAATGCATCTGTAATGCTGTTAAGTATCCAGGCTTTTTCATATTCGGACTTTTGCAGGGCCTCTTGGGCCCTCATTCGTCTGCTGGTAGAAATAATGCTGCCCGGTTCATCATAGATGACAGGTACGTAGGGTTCAGCCTCAACCATGGCCGATAAGCTGTTGACGCACTGTTCCAGGTCATAACAGCGCTGCCGCAGATGAATCAGTTCGTTTAATAGTTCCTCTTTGCTCCGTTGTTCACCGATCAAAGCAAAGCCCCCCTGGAATATTATGTATTCCCCCCAAAAATACTCTAACACAAGCGGAGTATCAGAAAAGTCGAATCCTGGCGAATTGCCCATTTTGGTACTTTAGTCGGAGATAAGGATTAGTTTTCTGGACTGACGGTGCTAAAGTAATGTAAATTTGCACTATAATTAAACCTGCTCCAGTTAATTCTGTCTTCTTCTCCATCTGTGCTAAAATGATAATCAATCGGGACCAACGGCACGGAAAGGCATTTACCTAGAATATATCTGTATCTGCGGCATCTGCGTACTGCAGCGCCTCCGCAGCAGAGCAGGCATAAGCATGTCCCGCCGGCCTGCCCGCTTGATGAATAATCAGTAAAGGAGTGGAAAATCATGGGTTTGTTCGATGCCTTGATAGGGAATGCATCTGAGACCAATATCAATGATGTCCAGAAGGAGTATGCCAACCTGCTGGGCGAAAATGAGATTATAGAAAGAGCTTATAAACTCATCAGAAATATGTTTATTTTCACCAATAAGCGGCTGATACTGGTGGATAGGCAGGGACTGACCGGGAAAAAGACCGAGTATCACTCGATACCGTACAAAAGCATCACTCACTTCAGTATAGAAACATCCGGTCATTTTGACCTGGATGCGGAACTCAAAATCTGGATCTCCGGCACCCCTGCCCCGGTGGGAATACTGTTCAACAAAAGTCTTAACATATACGCTCTTCAAGCCGTACTGGCAACGTATATCATGAAATGATCCACACCTACCTGGCTATAAAAATGTATCTGATAGAAGTCGTTTTTTGATCTTAAGCGCTGGATTGATGATCAACCGGCGGGGGGAACCTCACATAAAACGTCGTTCCTCCCTGCCCTGTCTGGTAATCTATACTGGCATTGTGCCGGGCGGCGATGCTATAGCAAACTGCCAATCCCAATCCTGTCCCTTTTTCCTTTGTGGTGATAAAAGGAGTACCTATTTTGTTTTGTATTTCGCCGGGCAATCCATGCCCTTGATCCTTTATATAGAGAACGGTCTCGTTATTTTTGAATAATGTACCTATAATAAGCGTTCCGCCCGGTTTCATGGCTTCAAGGGCATTTCGCACTATGTTCAGGATTAGCTGTCGGATCTCATTAACATCTACATTTACATCGGGAGTCTGACTTATCTCAACCCGTACATTCATTTCACGATAATTGGCATCAGACTGAATCATTGGGAGAAGTGAGTTTACTATCTCGCTCAAAGACTCTGCCTGCAAATCTACTCGCTTATTTTTGGCCATACCCAGATACTCGCTGATAATACCGTTAGCCCGGTCTATCTCCTCTACCATCAGGTCAAAATAGATACGGTCCTGGGAATATTCATCTTTATCGCCCAGCATCTGCAGGAATCCTCGTATTGCTGTCATAGGATTCCTGATCTCATGCCCAATGCTCGCCGCCATCTCCCCGATCAGGTTGAGCCGGTCCAGTCGGGCTATTTCGGACTCCATTCGTCGAAGGTCAGTAATATCAATGAAAGACGCCAGCCCCTGGCCTTCTTCATCACCCTTAAGCCAGGTAATTACCGATATAGTCCTGATGCGGCTTCCATCACTCAGCCTGATCTCCACCTCCCGGCGCTCGCTTCCCTCTATCTTCATTCCATATCTATTCGCTCTGGGTAGTGGCGATACTATTACACCTATCTCCTGGTATGCCTTCCCAATCATTTCTACTCTAGTATGTTTAAAAAGCCTTTCTGTGGAGGGATTGGCATCGATGATCTCTCCGCTCTCCCTCCAGAATAACACCATGGCCGTGGGACTAGTATTAAAAAAGGTCCAAAACCGGTCTTCAGATTGGCGCATCGCTTCCTCGGCTTTCCAGCGCCGGACGATCTTGTTCAGACCTCCTATCAGCAGGTTTAATTGCAGAACATCCAGTTCATCATAATCACTATTTTTATTGGCGACCGCCATAACGGCCACACATCTGTTCCCGTCATTGAGCGGTACCACCAGCAGGTTCTTCAACCCGACATGACCAGGCGGGAAGCCCCTCTTTAATGGGTGCGGCGCCGAGTAGTCATTAATTACTATGGGTCGGTTCTGACGCAATGCCTCTGCCCATATACCAGCCCCGGCCAATGGAAAGAGTAAATTCTCCCGCAAAACCTGGCACTCTTCCATTATTTTTCCCGGCCAGTACCATACGTCTACATCAGTTGTTTGTTCGTCTACAAAGCCCAGGAATCCGATATCACTGCCGGTCAAGTTCAGTGCTTTCTGATAGGCGAGTCCGGCCAGTTCCCTTAAAGAATTACTATTCATCTGGTTTAATTCCAGGAGCGCTTCCATCCGCTGTTGATTGAGTTTTAATACATCCTCGGCCTTTTTGCGTTCGGTAATGTCGCGAAAAAGCACAGAGATCCCGTCTCCGAAAGGATAAACGATAAGCTCTGACCAGCGCCCTGGATATAACGTTTTAGCTTCAAACACCAGGGGTTTTTTACTCTCCATTACCTCGTGATACTTTTCCCAGAAGATACTGTTCACCAGACTGGGGAATATGCTCCAGATGTTTTTGCCCACTAAATTCCCATCTGGATAGTATAGTTCCTGGGCTTGTCTGTTTATGTAGGCAAACCTCCACTCCCGGTCCAGGGTGAAAAACGGATCCGCTATACTTTCCAGGATGTTTGCCAGACCCTCATATGCTTTTTTTAGTTCCTCGGTTTGCTCCTCAATGGTCTTCTCCTGCCGCGCCTCTTTCTCCATCAGCGCCTGCTCTACTTGCTTGCGCTCCGAGATGTCTTTATGAATGGCTAGCGCGCCGGTAATCTCGCGGCTCGACGCGCGTATAGGAGCAGAACTAATCGATGAATGAGTTTCTTTTCCTGCCATATCAGTAGATGTTAATACACGATTCTCAACTATTTTCCCATTCAGGGCGCTATTAATGGGTGCTTCCAGTGCGGTTTTCAGACTGCGGGGTGTAAGAGAGGATAGATTTTTAGAAAATTCATCTACAGTAGTAATATTTCCATTCTTATCATAGATGGTAAGTTCGTATGGGATGGCCTCGATAATAGCATATAAGATATTGGCGCGCTGCTCATTGAGCTCGCTGCGGCGACGAAGTTCGTCAATTTCCTTGATTAGCTCCTCCTGGCTGCGCTCCTTATCATTCAATCTGAGGCCCCTCCCTGGAACATGTCTTTCAAGGAAACTTTAACACAAGCATAGCTACACTTTTGGTCGAATTTTGGCGAAGATGGTCTTTGCCATAGTGGCATATACCGCTTTGCTTCTCTGGTCATACATCAATATTACTCACCGGTATTAATTTCATTTCTTAAAAAAAATGAAGCCCGCCAGTACTCTGGCGGGCTTGCCCTTGCTTCTCTTGTCATGAGCCGGTATTTAGTTCCCGGTAGGAGTACCGCCGTTATACAGAGTTTGGATTTCACCAGCACCCAGAGTCCGGTTGTATATCCTCAAGTCGTCCATCATGCCCATGAAAAACAGGGTCTTGTTGTTTATATCGTTCCCGTTGCCGATCCTCATATCGGCCTTATCGCTATTGGAAGGGGTTATCGAGACGCCGCTGCCGATTGCCTGCGTCGATATCAAGCTGCCGTTGTGATACAGGTAGAGGTTCTGCCCGTCGCCCGAGAATACCAGGTGGGACCAGTTGTTTAAGTGATAATCAGTAAACGGTTTGATCTGAATCGACTTTTCACCGTTATACTTCTCACCTATATTGGTCCTCATGTCAGCTCTAATACCGAAAGTTCCGCGGGTGTACCAGATATAGTTGTTATATACTTCTTTGTCATCCAGTTTAGAGATGATGGGTCCGGTTTTATTGTTGGGAATCGCCATACTCGGATCAACCTTGACCCAAACGGCGACGCTAAACTTCTCTCCCAGGTTGAGCTCCGGACTGCTCTCGACATTAACATATCCGCCGTTGAATGAGACGCATTTCCCCATAACACTGTCATCGATAAAGGAGACATCGCCTACCTTTGTCCCATCGTTCCCGCTACCCGAGGCGTCTGTGAAATCGCCGTTGAACTTGTAACGGGCAGCCAGGCTGCTGTCATTTGCTTCGGCCTGCGCAGATGAACTGCTGGTGCTGCCGGTCGGGGTACCCGGTATCACTGTCGTGGTGGTATCGGTTATAGTTGTGGCCGTCGGGGTGGTAACCGGAGCGATGCTGCTGCCCCCTGCCGTGGATGAGATGGTGGCCTGCTGGGATGCAGCATCCCATGAGACCTGGCATCCGAGGTTTTCGGTTACGAATCGCAGCGGCAGCATGGTGCGGCCGGTATCGGAAACGAACGGCGCGGTATCCAGGGTTTTGGATACGCCGCCTACCCGGGCGTTATTCTGCCCGATCCACAGATCGATGGTGTTGGTCCCCATATTTATCGTCAGCTTCTGTTCGGGAGCCGACCAGCCGATAGTCCCGCCCAGAGTCTCCACAATGGACCGGATCGGGACGAAGACCCGCCCGTTGACCAGTACCGGTGCGGTACCCTGCCCGGGATCGATCTCCTTGGTGGCCCCGTTGACGGTCATGGTGGACTGCCCCACCGGGAGTACGATGGTGCTGCCCACCGCCGTCCCGGTAGACGAAGCGCCGGTGCCCGTGCTGCTGCTCGTGCCGGTAGTGCCAGTATCAGCGGCGCTCCCCCCGGCTCCCCCGCCCGGCGATTGCTGCGAACCAGCGGGTGTCACCGCAAAGCCGTTGCTGACTCCGACCAGGATGTCGTCTCTGGCGTACATACGCACCTGATAGAAGCCAGGCGACGCATTGGTATGCAGGTGATAGTTTATATCTCCCTCGGGATCCAATCCGGCTGTAAATGCTCCCCAGAGCGTGTCAGCATGGTACATATCCATGTGCCCCAGAGCGTCATACGGCGGCCCTCCAGTCCACGTAATTCTAAAGTCATCGCCGGGATGGACTTCCAGAGCATCGACCGTAATAGTTGGCTTGTTGTACTCGAATAGTATATCGGTCTTCCCGTTCATGTAATATGATCCGCTGTTATCCTTAAAAAGCCTGAAGTCATATGTTCCCGGCGATACGCCGGTATACATTCCGGGCACCGTCCACTGCTTCCCGCTCAAGGAACTTAAAAACACCCTTCTTAATGGATTGGAATCGGGTTCACCCCACTTGTAAAATCCGATCCAGGCATCTCCGTTGGAAGGGGCTATATCCCAGCTAACTGTAACATTATCCCCGGGAGCGGCCTGTTTTGGAGAGCTCAGCTGAGAGTATATGTCGGCCACAAGAAAGCGAGTGTCTGTATAATAATGCTGGTCCGGCTTAACAGTGGTTTTATAGATATTGCCAAAATATGTATACTCGACGCCGCCCAGACCATAGAATGTGAATTCATAATCCCCGTTCGGAGTGGTTCTGCCGCTTTGCGGATCAACCAGATCGGATAGTTTTATGGTCCATGAGCCGGTAATCCTGTTGCCTACCCGTTCTGAATTCAATTTTTTTCGCAGGGTGGTGGGCGTGACCTGGATGTACCAATCATAGTCGTAGTTACCCACAAATGCTATATTGATATCGTAGTTTACGGTCACCGTCTGACTCCAGGGATCGGGCTCCAGATTGCGTTTATCTACCGAGGCGCTTACATCATTATCCCAGTATGCGTGGATATCATATCCCATACATTCGGCTTTTGCCGGCGGTGCGCATGGAGACAGCGCACTAGCAGTAAGCATTATCAACGCCAAACCCAGAGCAATCCATACGTTTTTCTTCTTCATTCCATCTACCCCTCCAGCACTTTATTATGTCATCAAGCATTTCCCCGCTCGGGGGAAACGTCAGGTCTAGCGGTCATCGTTCGTTAATCAAAGTATATATTCCCTGGCACCAGGCACGGGATAAAAAACAATAGAAGTGTTAGTTTCAAGAACAGCGGTTAGGCTATGTTACAGCATAATACAACCCTCCCCGGCAAGAGATGTGTTAATAACAATTTTACATCTTTGTGTCACATTTGTGTCAAAATGATTATCGGTCCACATTTGCCCAGGGAGCAAAGAACTCTCCATTTCTGGCGGGTTCAGCTTGTCAAAGAAGTTGGCAAGCTGGCAGAGCGAGCAAAAAAGTTGAATAGCAAGGAATAAATAAAGCCCGCGATTGAGCCGTATATGGGATACGGTGATTGAGCGGGCTTTGTGTAGTGACACAGCTAGTCGCCTTTTTTGACGGTCTGAACCCGCCATTTCTGGCGGGTTCACAGTGGAATATTCATTTCCCTGTTAATCTTCTTTGGCTCATACGCATAAACTTCTTGAGGATTCGAGTCCTAATGCCCGTTATTGCGAGCTCAGATGCAGCGTTTATTCAGTCTCCACAATCGCCTCATGGGTGGCCTCATCCCAACGCACGGTGCATCCAAGGTTTTCGGTTATGAAGCGCAGGGGGAGCATGGTCCGCGAGTTTATGATGGCCGGCGGTACGTCAGAATGCTTCTCTACCCCGTCTATCCTGGTAATATTACTTCCTATCCAGAGTTCTATCCTCTTGGCTCCATTTTCTATGACGACCTTCTTTTCTGACTCATCCCAGGAAAGCGTTCCACCCATGCTTTCAATCAGTGCGCGCACCGGCAGCATCAATCTACCGTCCACGATTACCGGGGCTACCCTGTTGCCCGGATCAATCTCCTGGCTGACGCCGTTGATCTCCATATTGGGATCATGCAGATGCAGCTTTATGGTCAGCGGTATTTTCCTTACCAATCTGAAATTGGGATCCCCCGGGGTTACCTCCACAGACTCCGTATTGCATATATTGGACTGGTAAGGATTGTAGGCATGAACCGTATATATATAGGTTTTGCCGGGTACCAGTCCGGTGTCAGTACATTTCTCGGTGTCTGCCGCCAGCTTGTAATCTTTGCAGAACTGGCCCCAGTCGCCGGGAGGTTCCTGCAGTTTGGGCCCACGGTGAACCATAAATCCGGTTTCATTATCGGAGTTGTCCTTCCAACTTAGCTGGACGCTAGTATCTGAAAGTATTTTGGCCTTCAGGCCGGAAACGTCCGCCGGCATCTCCGGTGTAGTGTAGGAGGATTCATTGGAAAACGCTGAGAAGCCGATTGCATTATAGGCCCTTACCTTATAGTAGAAAGTAGTGTTCGGAAGCTGTAGCATCAGATCCATATACGGTCCTTCGCCGGGCAGGCCGCTCTCGCCCCGGTCATATTCTGAGGTCACATTGGCCGCGGTTTTCTTCAGAAGCTCATAATCGCCCGCACCTTCAGTCCGGCGCCAGATCTCAAAGCCGGTTTCATTACTAGAGTTGTCTTTCCAGGTCAGGGTAGTGGTCGGATAATCCGGTCCAAATACTGCTTTCAGTTTTGCTGGCGCAGCAGGTAACAGTGGACTCACGATAATAATATCTTTCTGTATCGACATCGACAGAGGAATCATTTCAGCGCAGGCGGGAGAACACACGAAACTCATGGCTGTCAGCAGCACAACGAGGCAGGATGAAAAGAACCTGAACTTTTTTTTCATACAAGAAACCCCCTTAACAATTGTTCCCCGGTATTTACTATACACAGTATAGCACAGCTGTATTTAATCCCCGCAAACAAAGGGACGGTTCCCTTGTTTGCCAAAGTGGACCAAACAAGGGAACCGTCCCCTTGTTTACATCTCGGTATCATATTCAAATACGACCCTGTATCTAGGCACTTGAAGTACATCAAATCCGATAACCACTAATTTCTCATTACTCTTCAAAATACTATTACAGCTTTCCAACGGAATGTCATTTATATAAACTGGAACTTCCTCAATATTTATGGAGTCTAGCTCTTGGATAATCTCTTCTTTTGAAACCCAATTACCCATGACCTGGTCGGTTGATTTAACCCAGTGTTTAATCCTGGGTATAAGTTCAACGATGTCAAGAACAGGCGTTTCTATGGGATATATGATTCCGGCCACACCCGATGTTAAATCTCTATAGTTTGGATTTTCTTTATATATGCGAAGAGAATTGACGGATTGTCCTGCGATTAAATCTAAATCATCTTTTTCAATAACACTTGTTTTATAAACTCCAAGATCGGCGATGGTTTCTTCCGCCGCCCCCCATATCTTAGCCTGCTTCTCTCCTGAAAAAGCTCCAATATCTTTGAATATAGAAAACTCACGAGTCCCGTCTACAGTTGCATGTTCCCCGTGAGGGTAATAACTGAACCCTCCTTCTTCGGGGATATAGAACTTTTCGAATTTCAGCCTGATATAGTATTCGGTAAAACCCTTAGCCTTCTCCTTATTCATCGCCGATATGTCTTTCCACAGATACCTGATAAGCGCCTTTAGAGATTTGGAGGTTTTTAGATTCCACTCGTGCCATTGATCCAATTCATCATCTTGAGGTATAGGCTTGCCTAACTCTTCCAGGATGGATTGGGCTAGTTCGTCTTTGTAGCGCAATGGATATGATTCATGCAAATTATTGCCCTCACTATCCACAAATACTTTCATAATCGATACAGTATTGTTGGTATCCAGTTTTTGAAGTTTTCCGCTTTTTGACCTGGGCCCCCAGAGCCCGGTCTGCGGATCTTGATTTTCATAAAACCACTGTAATAACTCATCTTGGGCTTCGGGAGCAACATCGTACAATCCGCGTTTCACGACCGTATTGTCTTCGTAGAATAGGCTCAGGATATCCCTGGCAAAATGAAACGAGGTCTGGGGGAACTTTGAAGCAAGCCATCCCACGGTAGACACATCGTCCAGATAGGCCTTCATCGCCTGCGGATTATTGATTTTATCAAGGTATGTCAAGGGATATTTAAGCTTTAAAGGCTGGCCCGTCTGTTCTGCTAATGCGTCTAGATGCAGCAGTACGTTGCCGGTCGGACCGGTGTATGTGCAATAAGGATAGGAATCGTCCATAAATGCGCCAGTGCTGGGGTTTTGAAGGTCTAAATAGAACTGCATCTCCTCTACTTTATTATTGAATAAAGGCACTTTGATCAAACCTTCTTTGGTTTTTAATTGATGGTGCAGCTGATTGATAAGTTTTAATGAAGTGTAATAATGACCTTTGTCCAGTTCATAAGCGATACCCAGCATTTTAAATTCGAATTCGGCCATGTAGTAGCCCTGCTCCTGCAGTTCCTTGTTCAGCCTGAAAAGATCCTTCACCTGGCTTTTTGTGCGAATCACCATATATGAACCTGAAATTATCAAGATAATCAGGAAGACGGCAATAGATAAAGTTATCTGCTTATGCCTCATCTGGAATCCGCCCCCCTTTCGGTTCTTTTTTCTTTTTCCTTTTAGCCTTAAGGGTGTTTAAAGAATCCTCAGCCCAGCGGATTTTGGCTTCAACGTCGTAAAATCCCCTCGTAAGTACCATCTCCCAGTAAAAATCTTCATCCTCCTGGCCGAACATCCGAACATAATCCTGGATTCCGTCCTTTACTGACTTCAACATCTGGTATTCACTTTTATAATCTTCTAATTTCTTTTGCAGCTGTTGGTATAATTCGTTTTTACCGATATGAGATGAAAACAGCAGCCATACCATAAATTCGTTTCGCATACTTTCATTGGTATGTCCTTCGGCGAGCCACTTTCGCAGATGTAAAATACCGCTGCTGGTGATAGCGTACTCACGCCGGTTCGGGCCTTTTTCGCTGGGTTTTACGGTTGAGAAGATATATCCATCTTTTTCCAACGCTTGTAGTTCGCGATATATTTGACTGGTATGCGCCGACCAAAAAAAGTTTACGGAGTCATCCAGGATTTTTTTCAAGTCATAGCCAGTCAAAGGCGCATAATTTAGAAATCCCAGCAAGGCATATGACAAAGACATTATATCCACCTCGATTCGACACGCTATTCTAAATGTAGTATATCACAAATGGAATAGCTTTAGTACTTTTTTGTAGCAGGCCTAGCCCCGTAATCTTCTGATAAAGACTGTCCGGTTGTGTGAAAGATGAAATAATGTACTACATCAGAAAAAGTAAAACCCGCCTTATTAAGGCGCGTTTAGACCGTCTTTGACAACACATATCCCATTTAGGCCGAGTTGCCCTTTCAAATTACCGCCCGGATGGCCAAAAAAAGAGGCCAGTAATATAAGGATGATATATTGCTTATAAAATGGACTTTGTTAAACTTATGCCTGGGTAAGGTATTGACCTGACCCCCTAAATTTTGAAAGACTTGATGTCTTTTCTGTCCCTAAGCAAATCCTCATTAAAATCCCCAGCTAAAATCGGTGAGACAGGATTATGATTTTGAAGGCTATTAGAGGCTTTCATCTTATTAACATTGGCATAACAATACAGGCAATTATGAACGCAGGTATCATATTGGCCTATGTCAATGCATTTCATGCATCCACAGTGTTTTCTATTGGCATCCAGTTTGTCCTTGCACATAATTTTATAATTTACGATTTTTTCTATAAGATCTCCATCAATGCATCTAGCATGTTTAATGCCTAAAAAACTCAAATCAATGGCCTCCGCACAAGTTTCAATCGGCAATTCATAACTGCCCGCGATATCTACCAGCTTTTGCGAAATAGCCATCATATCTTGATTGCTTAATTCCTTAACCTTGATATCTTTCATATTCCTTGATAGCTTCTTATAATAATCGAGAAAACTTATTATAATTTTCCCAGTATGGCCTTTCAATCTTGAACATAATGCTGCAAAGGCCCGATAATGATAATCCATATCGTATTTGTCCGTTATAAGAATCGGGTCATATCTCAAAATGACTTTTTCCCTGCCGATAATATTGGAAAGTTCAATAAAGGTATCGATAATCTCTTTTTTATCTCTGAAGTTCTGTTCTATATCGCTTTGGTAGGGCGTTATCGTAAAGTGAAAATAATACTTGTAGTTTCTTTCATCTAATTCGCTCAGTTTATTCATAATGGGCCGGGCATCTTTCGTCCAAAAGACGATACAGTCTACAACATCAGGTTTAATATTGATCCTAGAAATCTGGTTTGCATTAAATGGATTTCTGACGCAAACGCTTCCTTCACGGATTCTGTTCATAAACCATTCACTGTAGAAGGCTGGTATATCAGTTCTTCTGCTGACACTTAGAATCAACCAGATCTCTCCCAAATAATCAATTGTTACTCTGCCATGTTTGGTATCGAAAGGCAGCATGCAGTCAGCCATTTTAGGGTAAGCTTCACTTCCTGGCAGCCCCAGGGAGAGGGGGTGATAGATTGTCAGAAGTTATCACTGCTGCCTGCAGCATATTATTAGTAATACAAACTACTTAGCAAGAATAAAAACAGGAGCTAAACGCTCCCAAAAAGTAATATTGAACTTTGCACCAGGAATTGTTGAACGTCCTGATGGCTTAAGGGGGCTCCGATTTGCCGATCGGAGTCCTCTTGCTTTATTATACTGCTACCTTTAAATAAAAATCCATACATATCAACTAAATTTTGGTATTGCCTGAAATCAAACACCCTCTAAACACTGCCGTGATATACGTCTCCGCTGAAACTACTGACCTGCCTCTGATATAACGCCTCGAGTCCCTGAATGAGCGAGGAGATGCATATTCGTTCTTGCATGCACCAAAAGCGTGAATATATGCAGACAACAAGGACAAATGATATACTTTTTGTAATTGCTTGAATTACTGATAGATAAAGGAGATAATGCCAATGAGCTGCGCTTTTTGTGAAATACCAGAATCAAGCTACATAAAATCTAACGACCTTGCCTATGCAATCTACGACAAATTCCCTGTAAACCCCGGTCATATATTAATTATCCCCAGGCGCCATGTAGCCGACTTCTTTGAAACTACACTTGAAGAGCGTCTGGCATTTAATGAACTTATCGAAGAATGCAAAGAGATGTTGGACAAGCAAGTGTCACCGGACGGGTATAACATAGGTATAAACTGCGGGGAACCAGCCGGGCAAACTGTTTTTCATGTTCATGTACACCTGATTCCCCGATTCAAAGGCGACATTGAGAACCCCAGGGGTGGGGTCAGAGGCGTAATCCCGGAGAAGAGGATCTACTAATACATAAAGAAAGGGATTTCCATGAACCTGTTCACGGAGGAACACCCATCAATCGAATCATACTGGCGGTCAATTATCCTTTTCGGGAGAAACGTGGCGTCATATAAATTTGCTCTGGGCAAGTCACTATTAGAACTAGCGGACAGTAACAAGACATTTGTCACCCTGGAAGAACTGTCAGAGCCTTTCTCAAATCATCTGAGAGAACATCTCAAACATTCCCCCAAACAGGTTACATCCCCATCCAGCGACTTCCTGGAAACATGCCAGAAGTTTAATGAAGGATCCATATCAAAAGACCAGCTTATTAAAACCACGGTAAGCAAAGGTTTTAATAACGTTCTTGATGCGTTTCATAAGCTGAACAACGGGACCGTTCCTATTCAGTTTTATGAAGTCACCAAACGAGGCAGCACCAAAGGGCTGGTCATTACAGATGAAGTGTACAAGCTGAGAGAACTAGCCTATGCTGATAATCTTCTCTTTGAGATTGAAGGTAGATGGAACCTTGTCGAGAAGTCGTGGGAGCTCAATATATCAAGAAATCTTCTGGATGTCCGGTATGACCATGATGCCAATCTTTTCTATGTTCAAAAAAATCCCTTCCAGCGGGTCGATGTAACATCCGCCAGAAATGCTCTAAACGGCTATCAAAAAGGCAAGTGCTTCTATTGTTTCAATGACATTACCATTGATTCACTTGATCCGGATCTGGCCGATGTAGACCATTTTTTCGCCTATACCCTGGAACCCACATTGAGACAGGATCTTAATATTCATGGTGTATGGAACCTGGTTTTAGCCTGCAGCTCATGCAACCGCGGAGAAAACGGCAAATTTACCAGGGTTCCATCACTAAAATACCTATATAGGCTTCACAAAAGAAATGAATTTTTGATTGAAAGCCACCACCCGTTAAGAGAGACCCTAATAATGCAAACCGGGATAAATGAATTGGAAAGAAGAAATCACCTGCAAAATATATATAGACTTGCAAAGAACGCGCTCCTATTCGATTGGGAGACGGAGCTTAAGGGAGAAGAGCTATTTTAAGGGTGAAGAAGTCTGAAGTTAAGCTAGACGATAACACAAATATTAACTCTTTTATTATAGCTAGCTATTTCTTCAACAGGCTAATTGGCCAGATTTTAAAGCGCTTTATAAACATATTTTTTAAAACTGCTGAAGTCCTTATAAAGAAAGGACTGGGTTCATGGCAACGATACGATATGCACTACGAGACGAATTTTTCAATATATTCGCCTTAACGCATGGTCAATAAAGCATTGATAAAGCCTATATAACAATATCTGATGATTATCGCGTGATTTTATCACCAGAAGTAAATAACGATTCTATATTCAACTTTACAAATATACGAAAATCTAAGGTTAAATATCCCTAAAGTAGGTAAACCTGATGCTGAGTTTTTAGAATGGCACAGAAATAATTTGTTTAAGAAATAACGAACCTTGCCTACTAATACATCACGTTGTTTTAAGGGATTACTGCCTTCCTTTCTTATCCCCCTTAATAACCTC
>CAZWPO010000010.1:0-20281 GCA_964635975.1 uncultured Syntrophomonas sp. | reverse complement strand
GAGAAAGGGAAGACTATCCCCTCCCTGCCGGTGATGCTCAAGATATCCCAGATACTGGGCAAACCTATAGATTATTTATTTCATCTGGAGTCCAAGGATATTGATAAAGGAGTTGATGACAATGACGTTCATTAGCAAGGCCCTGAGTTGCTCTCTCAGGCAAAACCCAGATCAGGCAGAAGCCAACCAAAAGCCAAAAACCACCCGGATGACAAACAACATTAGCATGATGGGCTTCGGAGGTCCGGAGAAGCTGGCCGACGGGCACTGCCCGTACTGCGGCAGACCTGTTGATCTGTGGGTAACCGCCGATGGCCTGGAGCTCTCCATGGATAGAGCCAGGCATACCAGTCTGACCGAGAAGATCTGCGAGGAGGTGATCAAATGAAGGAGCTTGAAAGAAATCCGCCAGATGAGAAATAGCGGTCCGGTAGGCAAGATGGGTGCTAAACCTGCCAGTCTCGGCTCCCAAAACCACCTTTCCCGGCCGCTATAGTTCATTATTGTTCCATACGTTTAAATAAATCAATAAAAACATAGGAGGCTTACTTTTATGAAAAGAGTGCTTTTCATTTTGATTATTGTAATGTCGCTCCTGATGTCCACTTCTGCGTCAGCATTCGCCGCAGACAACCGCAGTCCCTGGGATGCGTCACTTCAGCTTAACTCCGCAGCTAACGATAAAACAGGAAACCTTGCCGAAGCAAAAACCAACTCAGCAGCAGCCCACAAGCAAAAAGAGGCATTTAGAGAAAAAGCCAGGGAATATCTTATTAAGAACGCCCCTAAAAAGGATTCAGCAGCGCTGTCAAGCAGCAAGACCTGGACATCATTTGCTTATACCTGCGACAGCCACGGCGGTTCCGGGGTCGGCTATAGCGACAGCACCTGGTTCAGCGGAACCAGCATGGGGATAGGCGCCCGAGCCGAAATTTATGGTGAATACTGGGCTCTGGGACAGGGGACGGTTTTCTATAGACCCCCTGAGAGCGGTAGTTACAAATTAAAGACTAAGTACTATCTCACCGGGTCGATTTGGCCGGGGAGCAGTTTAACCACCAGGGTTCTCGTCACCGATACCACCTCGGGCGAATGTGAAGAATACGTCATCGGGACTCTGACCGGCGGATACTATGATGGCAGCCTAAAGACAAAAAATACCACCATCTATCTCACCGGGGGCCACAATTATACCATAACCTTTGAGGCAGAATCCGACGCGGGTTCAGTTCTGGCAGTAACCATGAGCGATTTTTTCAGCGAAGAATTTGATGGGACTCAGAGGCAGGTGGATTGGGATAGCTTCAAGCTGACTAAACTGTAAGTTACTATGAGGGAGTGGTTTCATGAGTAGATACGCTATCGCACTATTTGTCCTGGCGCTGTTCTATTACATCGGGATATTTCGCAGGTCGAAGTATCGTTCAGAGAGTACCAGAGCACGTGCCCTGGACCTGCTGGCCACCGCCATACTTCTGTGGCTGAGCGGTCATTTTCATGCTTCATTGGGCGTCGATTCGCTGGAGCTGGCCGGGCTGGCCGTCTTTTTCTATGCCATTGCTGTCGTAACGATCGAGCAGTTCATCATCACTTACCGGGAGGATTGAGATTCATCTCATGAACTTACTCTATACACAACAGGCACAGCTGCTGAAGGCTGTGCCTGTTAATAGTCATGAGCTGCTAAATTCTATATCACGGACCACAACGATTGAACTAATCAGCAGTATCTCCGCCCCAACTACCTTCTCCCCGCTGATCTTCTCCCAGTACTCCTTATACAGCTCCACCTGGGGCTGGTAGTAGTCCAATAGCTGCTTCCGGTGGGCTTCGTCTTTGACCGCATCGGTTTTGTAGTCGATGATGGTCCAGCCTGCCGCCTCTTTGAACACCAGGTCTATAGTCCCGGTCAGGTATGTATCCTGCTCCCAGCTCCCGAAGGGGACTTCGGTCAGTACCTGCTCGGCATTTTTTATGCGCCGCCACAAGGGGGTCTCCAGGAGCTTTGCCAGTAGCTCGCGGGCTTCTTCTTTCTCTTCCGTTTTTCTTCCTTCCGATATCAGGATGCTTTCCAGCCAGCCTTCTTTGTCCAGCAGCAGCGAGTCGTGGGCCAGCAGCTCCAGGGCTTTGTGTATGGCGCTGCCCCAGCTCTGGCCTTTTCCGGTATAGAAACGCTGCGGTTCATCCTGCCCGCTTTTTACGAGTTCGGTGACGCTGGCGTGCCGGAAGCTCAGCGCTGAAGCGGCAGTGATACTCTCTGTCCTTTTCTGGCGGCTCTCCGGCAGTGTTTCAGAACTCTTGGATTCGGTCTTTGCAGGCAGTTCTACGGGATGTCTATCCGCTATGTAGGCCCCGGCAAGAAACTCGTCTAAAGGTGACCAGGGGCTTTTGGCTGGCTTATCCGCGTTTTGCACGATGACCAGCAGGTTCCTGGCCCGGGTGCAGGCCACATAGAGCAGGCGGATTTTCTCAGCCTGGGCGTACCTGGCTTCCTCCGCGGAATAGGAGTCCCAGCTGACGGGCTGGGCTATCGTCCGACTGGTGAAGCCGCTGCTTCTGGTCAGTCTGAAGTAGGCGCACGGCTGCCCCTGCCTCCTGCTCACGTGCAGGTCGGGCTCCCGGCCGCTGTTGTGCCAGGGATTGGCCAGTATGACCACCGGCGCCTCCAGTCCTTTGGCTTTGTGCAGGTTCATCAGGCGCACGCCCTGCTTGCGGTTTCCCGCTATGTTTATCTCTTCTTCCAGGCCCTCCTCCAGGATGTTCTCCAGAAAATCGATGATATCCGCGAAATGCACATTACCTTGTTGCTCCTGCAGCCGCATGATCTCCAGCACCTGCAGTATGCCCGCGGCCTGGCTGGGGCCTTCGTTTTTCGCCAGGGCCATCGGCACCACCCCGCAGCTCTCGACGATGCGCTCCAGAGCGGCTGATGCCGTCATCTGCTGGCTCCACAGCCAGTACTGTTTCAAAGCATCAAAAGCATAGGCCAGGGCTTCTAATCCATCGTCCGGGCTCCGCTCGATCTCACTCAGAGAGTAAAAACGCCCCCCGGACCGTTTAAAATCATACAGGCTCTGGTCGCTCACTCCGAAGAAAGGCCCTCTTAAGGCAGTGACCAGGGCCACCGGATCGCCCGGATCCGAAACGGCCTTCAGCAGGTAGAGCAGCTCGCGGGCGTAGCTGGAGCTGCTGATGTCATTGGCCCCGGCCGCATAGTAATCTATGCCGGCCTTTTCCAGGGCCCGGGCATACTCGGCCATGTCTTTCTTGTAGTGCAGGAGTATTAAAAAGTCTGAAGGGACCGGTCTAGAATCCAATCCCGAGCTGATCTCCTCATCGCTTCTATCCAGCTGCAGCGCTCCTCCCATAGCTGCTTTTATCCAGGCGGCCGCCTGAGCGGCATCCCCGGCGGCTTTGCTCTGATCATCGACCATCATCCGCCAGATCCCTTTTTGACTGCCGGGCGAGCTGCTCCGGACCGCCTCCATATCCAGGTAGCCGGCCTGATAGGGAGCGCTCATGGCTGTGAACAGGCTGCTAAAGGAGGGATTGACCCAATCCAGTATTTCCGGGACCGAGCGGAAGTTGCTACTCAAGCTCACCACCAGCCCTCCGGAGTCGATGATCATGCCGCGGACCTGTTCAAAGGTGTCTATGTCTGCCCTGCGGAACCGGTATATAGACTGTTTGGGATCCCCCACCACGAAAAGCGACCCCGGCATGGGCGATAGCCCGGCCCAGTCCCGCTCACCCAGATCCGAGCCGGTCAGATAGAGCATGACCTGGGCCTGGATGGGATCGGTATCCTGAAATTCATCGATCAATATCCTGCGGTAGCGGTTCTGGAAATACCCGCGCACTTCAGGATTGTCCCGCAGCAGGTCAGCGCAGTGCATGAGCAGATCCTGAAAGTTCAGGCTGTTCTCGCGGGCCCTCAGGTCATGGTAGTACCGGCAGGCGGGCTCCAGAAACTCCAGGGAGATCATATAGCGGTGCTCGCGCCACTGCTTCAAGATCGGATCCAGGTACCGGGCTTTGAACTGCTCATACGCGGACTGGGATTCTCTGGCCCCATCGTTGGAAAGCCATCTATTCAGAGTTATCTTTGCCTGACTTCTGTCCAGGTCATCGAGCAGGCGGAGGAATTGGATATCATCATCCAGGTTGAATATTCTCTGCCTGCGCAGTATCATTCTGATTTTCTTCTGCAGCGGATCCCATCCCCGCTGCGGTTCAAAAGGAGGGAGATATTTGGCGGCAGAGACGACCAGCTTTTTCAGCTCACTGCGCGCTTCTCTATCGATAAGCGGAGGATCAGCCGCTGCATATGCAATCTCAACATCCGGGTAAAGGTTCAGGTTCCGATAGGCCTGGAAAAGGTCTTCCGTGGAGAGGTCAGCTCTCTGCAGGCGGTTCAATATATCCGGGGTCTCCAGTTTGATCTGCAGCAGGTATTCCTCCCAGGCCCGCTTCTCCAGCAGCCGCTCCTCGATGCCCTCGATCTCCTCGAAATCGGGCGATAGGCCGGCTTCTACCGGTCTTTCCCGCAGAATAGCCGAGCAGAAGGAATGTATGGTTCCTATATAGCACTGGTCGATGTGATCCAAAGCCCCTCTTAAAAGTTCTTTTTGGTCTATATCATTTTCATCTCGAAAGTATTTCTCCAGCTCCAGCTGAAAGCGCTCCCTGAG
This sequence comes from uncultured Syntrophomonas sp., assembly GCA_964635975.1. GTDB lineage: Bacteria > Bacillota > Syntrophomonadia > Syntrophomonadales > Syntrophomonadaceae > UBA5314. The sequence goes on along the minus strand of CAZWPO010000010.1, from coordinate 15,590 downwards.
TTCTCCCGCCGCTTTACGGGTGAAGGTTATGGCGGCCATCTCATTTATCGCGCAGCCTCCGCTTTCTATCATTGCGGCCATTCGCGCTACCAGGCTGGCAGTCTTGCCTGATCCGGCACCGGCTTCAACAAATAGGCTGAGGTCCAGGAGTGTTCTTATCTGTTCGCGGGCAGCTTTATCCTTGAGATCTTTATTCATATTCCTGCAGCACCTCCCACCTGCCGATAGCCGGGCATTGATTGTCCTTACGCCTGCTTTTTGTCATCAAGGCGGCGTCCGGGGCCCGGCATACCGCTGAATAGTCGCAGTAATTGCAGTTGTCTTGCTGGTGGGTAGCGCAGAAGCTCCCCGAGCCAACCAGTTCCAGCGCTGCCTCTACAGCCATCAGGCCTTTCAAACGTTCGGTCTGATCCCTGTCTACGCGCTCCCCTTCCCCCTTGACGGTAGGGAATATATATCCGGCTCTCTCTACCACTGCTCTCTTGCTGCCTGCAATTGGCTTCAAAATGGCTTCTGCCACTGCCGAGTAGAGGATGTGCTGGACCTGTTGGCCCTGTTTTACATAAGCATTGTCTGAGTATCCGTAGGTGCCGCCGGTCTTGAAGTCCCAGACCTGGTAGCTGCGGGTAGCCGGATTCAAGTCTATGCGGTCGATTTTGCCCCGCAGCAAAATGCTGCCGCCCCCAGGAAGCTTTATGGAAACTGGTTCGGGAGAGCCGCAGCCGGCAGCGGCCACCTCTTCTTCACCCAGGCCGAAAGGCAGTTCAAAGTAGACCGGCGAGACCTCGCACTCCCGGCTTTCCTGCTCGTGCATTGTCCAGAAAACCTCCAGCCCAGCCAGCATAGCCTCCTTTTCCATTGCATAGACCCTCTCATCCGGCGGCGGGATCAGGCTCTTCCAGCGTTCAAAGTTTTTCCCTGCAATGTCCAAAAGGAGCTTCTTGTCCGGTTTGGCTCTTCGGTAGGGATTGAATATCGCCCTCTGGTAGTCGCAGTAGATAGCATGGAGTAGCGATCCCCGCTCCATGACATCCAGCCAGACTCCTGAATCGCCTATCAGATCTTCGGGCGGGTCAATGCGCAGGACATATTGCAGGAAATACCTGAACGGGCATTTTGCCATGGCTTCAATGACGGTGGCAGACAGAATGCGTCCTTTCTGGAAGCGGGGATCCAGGTTTTCTTTTCGGTCTTCGATCCTACCGTCATACTCGTTTAAACTCTGGCCGTCCCTGGCCCGGGCAGCAAGGCTCCCCTTCTTCAGCCCCGAATAGCTGTCCAGCACTTCTTTCTCTGTCAGATAAGTATTATCGGCCTCAGCAAGCCTGGCCAGCCACCATTCGCTGTCTGACAGCACCTTATCCCGAGAATCCGCCACATAGGCATGACAGTCCTTCAGCCAGTTGGTAAAAGAACTGTAATCAGCATGCTCCTGGCCGGTTACCAGCCTGTAGGCCTGCAGCAGGATTGATGATGGCAGATTGGGTCGTCCGTCTATTACATCATAGGATGAAAAACTCAAAGTAATGGAGCCCCGCCGGGAAGCCAAAAATTGCGCCAGGCGGTAGATGCGCCGTTCGGGATTCCGGCTCTTGGTCTCCAGGCGCGGGCTGATCTGTTCCCGCTCGCAGTCCAGTAAAACCGGGTCCTGCCGACCTTTACCTTCCACTTTACCGGATTCCATCCCCAGCACAAATGTGACGGACCGGTTCACCCAGGAGCCGCCTGCCGGACTGGCCACATGCAGATGCCCTGGCCGGGCGCCGCTGCTTCCTACCCTGCAGCCCTCCAGGGTCTGGCGTATGAGTTTGAGAAGCTCTATATAGTCCATCTCAGCGGCACAGCTGTCTTTGAGTTCTAAGATACGGCTGGTCACCGCCTCTGCTGCAGCCGCATCATACTGGTTTTGAGTCCGGGAATATTTCTTCATAAAGGCCGCTGTTCCATCCAGCAGCAAAGAATATTCAACGCTGCCCTGGGGGTCAGAGTCTGGAATTAATGAAAATATATTGTCCAGCAACTCTTTGCATCCCTTTGCCAGCTCTATTTGCCTTTGGATTCGTTCATAATATATCGTGTCTTCCGGATCTATGATCTGCAGCTCATTTTCCATGCGGAGCATTTGACTCGCAACACCTTCCATGTAGCGCTCTCTTCCCCACCTTATGCCCAGGCTCCGTAAATACCGGGCTGCCGCCCGGCTGCCGGCGAGCTGCATATCGCCCCCGCTCAGCATTCGATAAAGGCTTAATCCCGAGTAATTGCTCTCTATCCAGCTTAACAATTGGTTTATCAAGCGGCCGGGCGCGGTCAGCAAATAGGGCAGCCCCGGCTCAAAGGTTACAGGAATGTTTAAATTTACTGTCTGAGCATAGATGAGCGGCACATAGGTGCTCTCATCAGTACAGCAGAGCAGGCACTGGTCAAAGGGCAGCCCACGGCTTACCATGCGCCGGAAAGCTTCCCTGACTTCATTACTTTCTCCGTAGGCTTCATATATCTCAACATTCCGCGGCAGTTCAGGTGAAGAGGCAATTGAATACAGATGCCCGAAAGGTGATGCCTGTGAGGCTGGCCGGTCTGCTTCAAAATAATAATTGAAGGGTTTGATAATCCCCGGCACCGGTTCTTCCGCCAGCACCAGAGCTCCCTGTTTTTTAAGAGAAGTCAGGAAAATAAAGGCGGCATGATTGCATTCGATCTGCTGCGGTATGAGCAGGATTTTTCCGGTCAGTAGAGTTGGGCTGCTGTCCAGTTTTGCGGAGGCCAGACAGAATATATCAGTTTCATCCAGCAGCTTTTCGGCCTTCATAGCCAGTTCATATCTATTTAGAACTTCCGTTATCTCCAGGCCTTTCTGGGCATCTACAAACTGTTCCGCTTTAATGCTGCCGGCATCAAGAAATGCCATGCGCAAGTCGTTAATCGAAGGCAGCAGGATGCTGCTTAATATCCCCAGTTCATAAAGGTCTCGAAAGTAGCTCAGCTGACCGGTTTCATACATGTCCTCTATAATCTGTTCCAGTAGGTAAAGGGCTCTGGTCCGGGTTATTTGACTCTGGCCTTTTTCATCGGTTTCTTCCCGGATTACATCTCTGGCCAGATCCAGCGGAGTATACGGCCTGACGTTTAACCAGGACACGCCCTCCCGGCCTAAACCCTCCAGGAGTTGATACCCATCAGTCAGGGTCGGTACCAGCAGGATCTTCTCCTGCCAGGGATTAAGTTTGATGATATCGGCAAGCTGCTGCAGAACTGTATTCACATACCCATCCCCCCATTAGCTATTCGTCCTTTGAATTAATCGAGGTAAACCTCGCTCCCGATGGTCTTCATATATGGAGACCATGGGCTGCCTTTAGCGGACGCCGCGGCTGATTTGAACTTCCAGATCTCGGCGTCCATCATATCCGCCAGATGCAGTATCTGCGCCTCCAGGAACATGGGCTTCTTGGGCGACTGCCACTCATGCCGGCCGTGGTGGCTGGCGATCATATGCAAAAGCTTGTTCCTTAGTACCCGCTCGGTATTGGCCCGTTCCATGAGCTGCTCCAGCATACGAATGCCCAGCACTATGTGCCCCAGCAGTTTCCCTTCGTCGCTATAGCTGATTTCCAGATCTATGGTCATCTCCTGGACCTTACCCAGGTCGTGTAAAAGTGCCCCTATTAACATCAGGTCCCGGTCCACTTCCGGATGCAGCTCGGCTATTTTAAGCGCTATTTCAGCGGTCCCCAGGCTGTGCTCTAAAAGCCCCCCCGCGTAATTATGATGGTAGCGCTGGGCTGCCGGTCCCTGGCAGAAGTCATTATAGAACTCTGAGCTTAAAAACGCTTCGGCCAGCTCTGCCACTGCGGCGGTTTCGATGCTTCTTAAAAGCTCTCTTAGCTCCCGCTCCATTGGCGATAACTGCACTATTCTCTCTTCCTTTAATTCACCTATCATCATGGCCATCTCCCCTGCCCTCATTTCTGCTTTTCATATAATATAGGCGGGGGATCAGACACTAATATGTCACCGCACCGAACTTTTGTTCTGTTTATTCTTCATATAGCTGCAATATCCGCTGCGCCGCTCTGGCCATGTCTTTCCTCAGGGACAGTGGCTCCAGGACCTCAGCTTGATCTCCCCACTGCAGGAGCCAGCTCTGCATTTCAATGAGACCACAGACTTCGAACTGAAGGATTATAGATCCATCTGCTTCTTCGGCCGCGATCTGCTGGCTGGGGTGATAGTGCAGGTTTTTGACCCGCTGGGCGACCCGGTGCGAAAACCTTATCCTCACAATCTGGTCAGGATCGTTACAGAAGACACCCCAGCTGGCCCCGATATGCTCACTGACTGAAAATTGGGCAGGATATTCGAATTTCTCTGATTCTCGGGCTGCCAGGTGTTGAATCTGATCAACCCGGAAAGTACGTACGCCCTGATCATCAGCCTGCCGGGCGATCAGGTACCAGACTCCGCGCTTACAAACCAGCCCCAGGGGCTCAAGCACTCGGGCCGAGCTCTGGCCTTCGTTATTCGTATAGTCGATTCTGACCCGGAATGATTCACTTACCGCCCTGAATATTGAACCCAGCAGGGATTCAAACTGCTCGGGATTGGCCAGGGTATCGCCCAGAACATAGATGCGCTCTCTTAACAGGCGGGCGCGCTCCAGCATCCCTTTGTAATAGTTGCTCTCCATTTTATCCCTAACCTTATCGATGGCGCTGGCAAGCAGAGTATCCCGGTGCAGCAGGGTGGAAACATATAAAACGGCCGCGCTATCCGGGCTGAGTTTAGGCAGAAACGCCTGCTTGAGGCAGTATTTCTTGCTGCCGGTATCCGGTCTTTCAATCTGTATTCCATACTGCTCAAGACGCTCCAGGTCTCTTAGCATATTGCGGCGAATTGATGATTCCTTGGGAATAGGAGCTCCGCTCTGTTCGAGCAGTTCGATATATCTTTTCAGGAGGTCCGGGCCGGATACTCCGCCGTAGGGGATCGCTTCATATAGATGATTGTAGAGGTAAAGCAGGCGCTCGGGGATCGGGGTTCCGCTCTCGTTGCCCGCATGTTTCAGGTATTCTTCAATGTCTTTTACTCTGATGCTCTCCCCATTTGCCTTGAGATTAAATTCTCCGTTCTGGCAAATGGACGGGTTGTTTGCGAAGCCAAGCAGGAGGCGGTAAAGAGCGGCTTGATCCTTGATCTTCAATTCTTCCATCAGATCCTGCTGGCTGCCACCCGGATGGGTCAAAAGGTAGTCGTGCAGATTCATCGCCCGTTCAGTCATCGCGGCAGTCCGGTTTCTGGCCATTCAATCAACTCCTTATTACCTTCGCTCAAACTTTGTGCTATGCTCCGATCTGATACTCGGCATGGTGAAATATGTACAGCAGGCAGCGCGCCCTGCCGCTGATTATTCCAAAGATGCTCAGATTTTTGCTGACTGCGATAATGGAAAGAATAGCATTCTGTATATCGTCAGGCAGAGCCAGCGCCGCTTCGTTAAAGCGCCGTTCACCCGGATTGTCTATACACTGAGGAGAGATGTCGGGAATCATCCTGGCCATAAATATCGCCTCCGGACAATATGTTCCATACAGACCATATTTATCCGTTTCGCCAATTAATATCATGATTCCTTGTTTTCTGACATCACTTAATCGGGTTTTCAGACATTTAGATCGTGAACATAGACAGATAATTTTCCGATACAGGTCGGCGAGCGCCGCTGGCTGTCGCTTATTTAGCAGCCGGGAACCCTTTTGTCATAAGGGGTTACCGACTGGACTTGCGGCATAAATAGGGGTGAAGCGTCAAGGCGGTGGTCAGTTCAACTTTATTATTCATATTAAATACCTCCTATAGATCGGTACAAACTTGTGCGGTATGGCTTTGAACAGCCCCTACTCTATCACCCCTTTATCTACCAGGTGCTGCCTGTCTCAACCGCAGATTCTGGTGTGGTTTAATTATCTGATGGCATACGGACAATACCATGTCGCAGTTCCGGCATAAGCCTGGCTTTTCTTATTCTCCGGTAAATATGACCATGAAGAATGGGATTCGTCCGGGAGCAAAGGAGGATATCTAGAGGTTTTCACCGATGAAGAGTGTGTCATTCCGGGCAAAACCAATACTTACTATATAACGTTTGCCCCGGAAGATGAAGGCCGGATATGTCCATTTTCCAAACCTTTGTATTCAGATAAATAGCCAGAAAAACAATAATCCGATCAAGGAACAAACAAAGCCCGTGATTGAGGCGTATATGGAATACGTTGCACCCTTCGGGCACTAGAATCTCATTTCGCTGTGCTCAACAAATAAGGTTGATTGAGCGGGCGTTGTGCAGTGACACAGATATTCGGTTTTTTGACGGTCTGACATCCCCACAATAGTGAGGGTGTCTTTTTTCATTTAATGTGATGGCGGAGAAGTACTTTAAACTAGGCGATGGTATATGACCTATTTATCTAACCAAAAAACCTCAAGGGTATTAAGGAAAAGTCTTTTTTAAACCTCCAGCAAAAATTCACTAAAAACCATCAAATAGTTCCACAATATAGGTGATAAGAGTCCGATATTTTGCACTCCACGGTTTATCAGCAGGAGTTATATGGATAAGACCAGAATACTTTTCCATACAATAACCGATCGGAGGGCAAAAATGTCAAAAGCTACTGCTATGAGAAAAACAACAAATAAGGGCATCTGTGTAGTACTTGTATCACTATTATTCTTGAATGGAATTTGTTTCAATGCCTACGCAGATCAAAGTCCTCCTACTAATATATATACTAATCCGTTCTATGATTTGGCCACGCAAAACCAGGTGCCGATGTTCGATTTCTCCTGGTCCAAAGACCTGGGTTTGAATAATACAGATGTTCAACAAATATACAAAAGTTTAGGTGATATTTATGGTCTAGATCAATTATATGCCGGGGATATCGATGTATGGTTGTCTGCGGCAATAGGAATATTCAATAAATCTGCCGGGCAAGAATTATTGGTAAACAAGTTCACAAACAATGCTATGAATGAGCTATTATCTCCAGACCCCAATGAACTATCCAAGATTAGTGAAACAAATGATAAGCTATACGCTGAAACGATAAAAGAGCTCGCAGACATGGGCACAATGGCCGATGCAGGGGAAATTTCATCTGGTGTTTTGTTTACATCGCTTGTACCATATGTAGATGAATTAAGGATGCGAGGGAAGGCAGAAGCCGCAATAAGGCTAGAAAACTTCCTTCATGCTCCAGTTGCGGTTTATATATTTTCCAAAGGTATAAGTCTGGTAAGCGCTGGTTCTTCCGTTTATGATTTGGGAACAAAGATTAATGACTTCACTAAATATGGCAGCTACCTGCAAAGCCAAGATACCAGAGTCATGGGCTTAAGGCTATTTTTAAACAACCGGTTTGCAGCCAATAACTCTCCTAAAGATATATGGGATGAGGCCATTATGGATAAAGGTTACCAGGCACTTAGTTACTATAATGAACATGACGGTGCTAATAAGTTCATGAAAGCGGCTCAAGAATTGTCGCATGAAACTTCGGAAACCATAACCAGTATTTTCATTACTCCAAAAGTTTGGTCTGCGGTAGGCTGGGAACTATATAAAATGTTTTCAGATGCTGGTATGGCAACATCGGCCGCAGAGAAGATGATGACAGTATTAGCCCTCACCAGAATAGAAAATGCTGTTTCAGAGGAATACAATGAAGTCTTAAAACAAGTAATCGCCCAGAACGGCACTGATCCTTTGAAATTGGATGAACTAAGGAACCTGGGATTATTAGATCTGCGATGTTCTATAAAAATCAGAAGTTTATTGATAGAGAGCTATAAGGAATTAAAATTACCTGATTCTGAAATTATAGTCGGGAAACTACAAACTGAGAATAATGAAGCCTATGATTATCTTATGAAATGGCAATATGCTCCCACAAAGGCTATATCCATGCCAACAAAGCAGGGTAATACTTCGGGCAATGTTGTGAATAGCGCATACGCAGCCCAGCAAGGGGACTGGATTTATTATACTAATTTCAATTATGTTGATTTGAACGATCTACACGCATTGTATAAAATGCGTAGCGACGGCAGTGGAAAAACGAAACTAAGCAGTGATATGGCTCATGGTATTAACTGCTTGGACAACTGGGTTTATTATCTCGACGGGAAATGCAACATTTATAAAGTTACTACAGACGGGCAGCAAAAAACAAAAGTGACTGCTAATTGGTGTCAGCGCCCCATAGTTGTCGGTGATTGGATTTACTATTTAGGTGATTTGGGAGCTTATGGGGTAAATCGCATCATGAAGGTTCGCCTGGACGGCAGTCAAAGGTTCGTGATAAATAATGAGAATTCCGGAAGTCCTAACATAGTTGGTGATTGGATTTATTATAGCAGCTGGGACAATGGCAGCAAGTTATTTAAAATTCGAACTGACGGAAGCGGTAGGACTCAATTAAATAATGAGTATACTGGCAACCTCGTTGCTGATAATAATTGGATCTATTACGCAGGTGAAGACCAGAAACTCTATAAAATACGTACAGACGGAACTGGAAGAGTAAAACTAAACGATTTGAAGGTGCGCAGACTTAATTTATCTAACGGATGGATTTTCTTTAGCACAGAACAAGGCATTTACAAGCTGGCCACAGATGGGACGGGATTAGCCAAGATTAGTTCTGATACTCCATATGATCTGTGCATTTTAGGCGATTGGATATTTTATGAGTATCATGATGCCATGGGAGATTTTTATAAAATTCGTACTGATGGGAGTCAAAGGCAGGCAGTTAAATAATCGTCTGCACGGGGGAGCACGGGGACGTTCCTTCTGCTTCCTCGCTGCTTTTTGCGTGTATCAAGGGGACGGGGCTTGCCGCGTGTAATCGATTTTGCTGCCGCCCATATATCCACTTCGGTCCACAACAAAAGACAGGTTTAACGGCGCCCGCTCCTTTTTCTCCATCTGGCACATCTAGGGATTGGTGTAGATCAGACTGATCAATCTTGGGCCATAAATTTGTTAAGTCTAGATAAATACCCTGAAAAACAAGAACCCCCACAATAGTGAGGGTGTCTTTTTTCGTTTAATGTGATGGCGGAGAAGTACTTTAAACTAGGCGATGATATATGACCTATTTATCTAACCAAAAAACCTCAAGGGTATTAAGGAAAAGTCTTTTTTAAACCTCCAGCAAAAATTCACTAAAAACCTTAAAAGAAACTGATAAACAATAGAATAAAACCAACTAACCTGAGACTGTATTTGTCTCCACCATCACACCATCAATATAGCACGGGTTGGGGTTTTCATGCAATATTTTTGTTAAATTTTTTTGCCCCGCATGGATAAAACTACGCCAGCCAGCCGTAGTCCTGCCTGCAGTCCACTACAGCGTCCACGTAGAGGCTGTCTCCTTTCATCTGAAAATTCGGCAGGTACCGCTTGGCCACCAGCAGCCTGCGGTATTAAGGGAATCGATGAGTGCGTCAATACCCTTAAAAGTTGGTTTGTACACAACTTCTATTTCACTCCGTGAATCAGGCAGGAGCCGCTTAGTAAGGCTCTTCGGGCAAGCTTTCTGGTAAGGGGTCTTCCATCCGTGGTATCCACGATACATACCTTAGCAAATCCGCTTTTTCTAAGATACTCTGCAAACCTGTTAATGTCACCATAAAATCGCTTGTTAAGCATGAAGTCGTGGAACGCAAAGCATCCGCCCTTTTTAAGCACTCGAAGCGTTTCCAGCAGCAGTTCCTGCTTGTTCTTCACCGACCCAATATTGTGGTATACATAGTTGCTTACCACAGCATCTACGCTTTCATCCGGAAAATCCAGCTTGACAGCATTCCCCCGCAGGAAGGAGACGTTTTCTACATTTTCCACTCTGGCATTGCTTTCGCATTGTGCCTGCGTATACTTAAAGTCCGTCCCCCAATAATCAATGCCGGTTACCTGAGCCATCGGGAATTTTTTTGCACATGTGATAGTCAACGCACCACTGCCGCAGCCGATGTCAAGAAGCCGCCCATCGCCATCCCACTCCACATGTTCCGCAACAAAATCAATAATTTCCTTTGCAAGCCCACGTTTATGATCGTATGAAAACAGCAGCCATGCATCAAAGATCTTTATAATTCCAAAAATACCAATCAATACAGCCATAATCAGGATACCCCGCACGATCACCACGGCGGTATGGTTCCATTCCGAAACTGTCGGGAGGAAGCTCATGAAGAACAGCACCAGTATGCCGGATGTAATCAATATAACTTTTATTATCAAGGTTGACGACAGCCAATTCCCATAGTCAGTTTTTAGATCCGTTGATTTCACAGTTGCTCACTCCTTAAAAATAAATCATGTTTGATTCGTTTTGATACTCAAGTGACTTCTGCAAGCGTGCTGATTTTCACGAAAGATTGCAGTACATAAGAGCGAACAATAGAAGAAAAGGAGGTTATAGTTCCATTCTCGAATGATGCGCACGCAGGTATGGCAAAGAAATTTTACCATCCAGCAAGACCCTGGCCGTAGCGGGGTTAACAAACAAAGACAGATAAGCGTGGCCTATAACAATAACAGTAAACATGCAGCCAGCAAGTCCATGCAGCGATCTGGAAAGTCCCATCTGATTCAAAATCCCGTTTGAATGCTGTTCCATTATCATTGCAGTAATAGCAAGAAAAATAATCAGTGCATTTATCAGCCAGAAGTAGATCTTCTGTCCGGCGTTAAATCTGCCGGCCGGCGGTGTGATAAATGACTTACTCAGGTATCCGCCCATGATCCTCAGCCACTGAAAGTCATAAGGTCTATACCTGCAGGCTTTTGCCCATGAAAAAAGCTTTACCATGCCCACAATCAACAGAATCCAACCTGCACATTCATGCCAGGTGCCTATATGGGAATGTGCGAATCTATTGACAATCTGAGTTATGCCGGTGATTATAACGAAAATCCCCAGTAATATGCATAACCAGTGATTGATCATCTCTCGTAGATTGAAACGTTGGACATATGGGGGTAAACCTGAAGCCCCGGCATGAAAAAAGCGCCTGCGCCAGCCGAATTCATAACCTAGACAGGCCATGATTGGGGCAATAATACAAATAATCCATATCAGCAATTTATTATAAGCATACAAATCAATCATTGTATGAACCTCCATTTTTATGATCGAGATCACTGTGATTGGGAGGATATTCTTTGAACAACTCACGTTTTGCTTTGGCCGCCAACAAAGACCTTATATCCTTAATTGCTTCATTAATATTCGTAATATTCGGATGGTCTTTTTTCCCATGAATAATCCGGTCATGTATGCCCCGGATTTCCGCCCGGTTTATTTCCAGCAACTGACCATAGAGACGCAGATCATCAGGCTCCATACCCATATCCAGAAGCCGCCTCAGTGCTATCGCTAGCGCAGCATCATAACCGTCAAAGCGCTTCCCCTGGGAGTCAGGCTCGGGGTTGAGCAATCCTATTGCTTCAAATATACAAATTATGTTTTCAGAAAGACCCGTTTCTTGTACAAATTCAGATATGGTGCGACTCCGTTCATCCGTTTCATTTTTTGCATCCCGGAAAGCGTTCTCCATCATAGCGATATGGTCCGGTAAATGTAAGTCGCCTCCGAAACGCCGGTCTGATAATATTGTTTTTATAACCGCCAGTGGTAGATAGCGTTGTTCCTGCAGTTCTTTGATCAGGCGAAGTTCATCCAAGTGTCTGGCATCATAATAGGCCATATTCCGGCTGGTCTGTACCGGAGGGGATAATAGCCCTTCGCGCATATAAAAATGAATGGTTTGCTTAGATACTCCAGCTGTTCTGGCCAATTCACTTATCTTCATCATTTCATTAGGCATCATATTACCGTCCTTTTGTAATGTGTATATTATATATATACACTATACAGTTTGTCAATCTGGGAAGCATGGGGAAGCATGGGGACGTTCCTTTTGCTTCCTCGCTGCTTTTTGTATTCTTTTGCATCCAACATTTGTATTTAATGTTATATTATTTAGGAGCTGCCGCTTGGCGGTTGGTCACTTTCCCCGTAGGGGGGAGGTGATGCTTATGATTACATATGACGAACTGTCTCAGTTTGCTTTGTAATCGTAGGGGTTATTTCGATTTGCATAAAGCTCACAAAATAACTTGACCGCCTTTGAGTAAGGCGGTCGAATTCAGATCTAAGAACTAACCGCCATACTAAAAGCGGCATTCCTCTGATAACTATGATAATATATGGGCGTCAAGATACTGCCCTGATAGTCGGGGAAGTAAAAGGAACGTCCCCTTGCGTCACCTTGCGCCACTAACTGGTTTTAGTTCCCGCTGGGTTTACCGCCGTTGTAAAGACCGCTTATTTCCTGGGCGCTCAGAGTCCGGTTGTATACTCTCAGGTCATCCATCCTGCCTTTAAACAGTAAATTCTTCTGGTTGACATCGCTTCCGTTACCTATCCTCATATTGCCGGTTGAGGACTGCATTTTTTCATCTTTGCTGTAGAAGTCTCGTTTGGCTATTTGCGCCCCGTTATGGTAGGCGTAAACAGTCGGCCCATCCCTGGTTAAGACCAGGTGAGACCACCCGTCATCCAGGTGCAGATCGGTAAAAGGCCCATCCTTTAAAACCATTCCAGGTCCGCCGGTGGTGGATATATCCGCCTCTATACCGTAGGTTGACCTGGTAAAGAAGTTGTAGATGTTGTAATAGCCGTTGTCGGTTAGCTTAGAAATCATGGGATAAACTTTGTTGGCTGTATCCACTTTGACCCACAGCGAGATGGTAAATTCCTCTCCCAGGTTCAGCTCTGGAATGCTTTTAACGTTTACAAATCCGCCGTTGAAGACGGCGCATTTTCCCATTACGGCGTCATCGGCAAAAGCCACATCGCCTTCCTTGATGCCGTCATTTCCTTTACCGGAGGCGTCTTTGAAATCGCCGTTAAATTTGTACTGGGCTATCAGACTGGCATCGGAACTGCTCACGGCCCCAAAACTGCCGGTTCCCTTCCCTGACGAGCCATCCGCTGTGGTTGTGAGAGAAGTTGGAGAGCTGGGTGTAGTTGTGCTTCCACTGCTGCCTGTATCGGTCCCCCCGGTGCCTCCTGAGCTTGTTGTTAAGGAAGTCGGGGAACTTGGCGTAGTAGTTGTTCCGTTGCTGCCTGTAGCTGTTTGATCCGTATTTGTGGCGGTAGGCGTGGTAGGAATCGGATAGTCCTGTACATTGGGATCTGCATACCCCGAGGGTGCTACCAGCCACCCGCTATCGGGCATGGTATCACCGGTACCGGCTGACCCCTCAACCAGCCTATAACTTGAGATATTCCCGGTTCCAAACAGGACTGCCCAGGGAATAACTGCCTGGTATTGAAGAAAGTCATTTACTCTGGTTTTACCCAATTGCTGAAGATTCGCCTGGCCGCCGCTGTCGAACGAGTAAACCTCATATGTGCCCGGAGTAAATTTCACGCGAATATCGCTCTTACCGTCGTTGTTGTTGTCCAGGCAGAGGTAAAACTCAGGCGATTTATTAAGCGTATAAAATGTTAGATACGCATCTTCGTTGAATTTTTCCAACTTGAAATTATAGAAGTTATACCCATATGGATATTTTTCCTCCTTGGGGTCATACTTGATGTGCGGCATGGTTACATTTACCTGATCCCAGGTCGGTATGTACAAAAACATCCGGGGACTTTTGGGATTGATTATTGAATGTACCTGATTATTTGCCTCATCCACCGTTTTCCACTGCGTGGTTATTTGATTAATAAACTCCTTGGTCCCGTTATCTGAATTCTTAAAGGAAACAGAGCCGGTCCACCCCAGCCAGGCACTGGCCCCGTGGTCCAAGGTCCACCCGGGCAGACTGTTCAAACCTGATGATTGGGCGCTGCTGCAGGCACTCATCAGAAATATGGTCTTGGGAAACTTATTAGTCCAATACGTTTCGGCAAACTGCTTGCCGACGGCATACACATAAGCTGTATCGTAATAACCACCTGACTGCAGGCCTGTGTAAACGGAGCATATCTTTGTGCCTGTGTATCCGCTGTTAGTCGGCGGTGGTGAATTATAGTAGGGCCTTACCGTAAAAGTAAAATCGCCGTTCTCTACACCCCCGTGACCGCTGATATACACCAGAGCGTATCCATCCTGATAAGCACCGTCGATGTTCGCTGCTGCAGAGAGCGATGCGGCATTAGCCTGATATTTATGGACCGAATAGCCAGTGTTATACAACTTTTGAGCAACATAATCGTCCAGGCCGGGCATCTGGTTGATGTTATCATATGTAGTGTCGAATATAAGCGCCTTGAATCCATTAGGTGAAAGAGAGTCATACTCCGGGCTGGCATTTGCTAATATTTCCAAATTGGCCCCGCTCTCTTTAAGAATTTCCGGCATTACCTGCTGAACAACGTTCGCAGTTGGCTTGCGTACAATACCTGAGTCAGTTAGGACCGCAGGAATTGTAGTGCCTTTATTTTCCGGATCGCCCTGCAGCATCAGCAGCTCGTAACCATCCTTGAACCTCACCTTCAGATTGGTACTGTCAGGCAGTTGTTCAACCAGGTCTATCTCCGGCTGCTGCTTGAGTAGTTCTATCTGCTTGGAAAGCGCAATTTCCGGGCTTATCTTTTCTATACGGGTCAACTTTTGGAACTGCCGGGATGAGTCCCTTATGATCCCATCAATCTTACTGGGATTGATCATATTGGCAGTGGCCGCCTGAGGATTAACTGCTGCCTGACTGACAACCGACACCTGGTGGGTGCTGGCATCCCATCCCACCTCGGCGCCCATGTTTTCGCTGACAAAACGCAGCGGCACCAGGGTGCGCCCGTCTATTATCTGGGGCGGAGTATCCAGCTGTACGGTGGTGCCGTTGTTTAGAGCGGTGCTGCTGCCCACGGTCAGGGTAAGGACCTGTCCTTCTTTGGTGGCGGTGATGCTCTGGTCTGCCGCATTCCACTCAACGCTGGCGCCCAGGGCTTCAAAGATGGCTCTAAGCGGAACCAGGGTACGCCCATTTACGACCTGGGGCGATACATCCAGGCTCAGCGGTTGACTGTTGATGAATACTGAGATGTCGTTTTCTGCTATTGCCGTGGGAACAAAAAAGACCACTAGCAGGGCAATCATAAAGACGGTGGTTAAGAGTCTTTTTCTAAACATGATGCATCCTCCCCCAAAATAAGATGAGCCTATGAATTGATTTTAGCATCTATGTATCAAAATTATATTAAAATTCTTCCAAGTCTATATTTAACCAGATAAAAGCATTTTGGAAGTGCTCATAACTTAGTGATCTCAATGAGTACCCTTGCGGGAGTGGTATGAAATATAAGAAGTGCTGTGGAAAATAGTGCTAACGGCTGTCCACCCATTATTTCCCTAAAAAGCTCTTCAGCCTCTTTATCAGTTATACGTTATTGTTCGGAGTGATTTAGACATCGTGCATCGTCGTTCTCTTTGGCTTCCTCTTTTCATTTTCCTTTTTTTCCAGAAAAGACTAATGAACGAGGTACCCGTCCCCTTGTTCA
>CAZWPO010000009.1:0-111027 GCA_964635975.1 uncultured Syntrophomonas sp. | reverse complement strand
CCTGGCAAAAAGCGTGACTGTTGAATAATTGAATAATACTGAAGGTTTCTCATCTTATCATGACACGGCTGTTCTTGCCGAATGATAGAGTTGCGTACGAGAGGCAAAAATCCCCTTCTCAGCTTGGGAGGGGATTTCTTTATGATGGTAGAACAATTATAGCTATTCATAGGCCGACCATTGATTCATTGATGAACGATCTGCATTCTACTGGCCATACTATCACACTTATGGAGAAAGAACTGGTAAGGCCGAAGCAATGTGCCTGGCTGAGGAAGGTGGCAAGTCATCCGGCAAAGTAGCCAAATACCTGGGATAACTGCTGGTTCAGATTGTTTCAATATTGACAGGGCGAGCTGATGAACCAGCAAAATCCGGCTCCTTAAAACACGGTGAAGGTAAAAGGGATAGCTCCGCTGAAGCGCCAGCTGGGGTAAATTAGATTTCCCCCATAACTTCACCGGTCTGAGATATATCATATCCTCCCATTCCGGCTACCTCTTCCCGAAATTCCTTTGAGTTGAGCACACCCAGTAAAGCCTGGAAACCAGGTTTTGATAAGTCATCTTTATAAATAACTATGTCATAGCGTTCCTTCATCAGACTGATGAATTCGACATCAGCGACCTGTAGAGCTGCTTTTTCAGTCCCCAGGCCAACGTCTGCAATCCCTCTGGCTACCGCACTGGCAACTGCTATATGACTCATTTCTTCATTCTGATATCCCCTGATCTGGTGAACATCAATGTCGAGTTTCCTCAATTGCTCATCCAAAAGGACCCGGGTTCCGGACCCCTTTTCACGATTGATGAAAGTCACATCCGGCTTAACCAGGTCTTCCCACTCTTGAATCCCTTTCGGATTCCCCGGGGCAACGTAAAAACCCTGATTCCGATAAACCAGGTTGATGATTAGAGTATGCTGGCCCGGCAGCAGCCTGCGGACATAGGGGAGGTTATATTCACCGGTTTCTCCATCCCATAGATGAGCGGTTACGACATTGGCAGCTCCCTTGTACAGGGAGAGGAGCCCGTCGATACTTCCTACATAAGAGCGCAAAGAGCGAAACTGCGGGTTTCGCCGTTCCAGGTGTCTGGTCAAAACATCTAAAATAATGTCCTGCCCGCAAATAATAAGGCCTTGATTCTCTAATACTATTTTTTCGATTGAAACCTGGGTGGTCGGATATGTATATCTGCCAGCCGATGAAGCTGGTTTGGTAAATGCCTCCAGGTCCGAGGGGCTGATTCGCATTTTTTTCCCCACCCGATAGGAAGGGATATCCCCCTTTTTGATCAGCTCATAAACCGTCCCCTTGGAGATCTTAAGAATCTTGGCAACTTCTTCAGGTGTGTAATACAAAATATCTACCATATCTAGTTAGTGCTCCTGATTCGAATTTTTTCTTGTAAATGATTATAGCAGACAATATAATGAACACATAAACAGGTTTAATATCGTTTAGTATCAATTGATTATAGCTAGAACCATTATTATTTTGTTAGATTCGATTTGTTGGTATAAAAAACAAAAAATATCAGAAAATTATTGGTTTTCCCCCAAGTGCCGATACGAGGGAGCGTGTTTTGCTTGAGACATTATTGGAAATTCACTTTTTACTATAACAACAAACAGAAGATCCGCTATTTCTATGGGACTGAGAATACTGCCGAAAGGCGTGCCAACCGCACCACGGGGGAGAGGAAGAATCTGGTCAGATTGAGCAAAGGACATGTTGAATATTTGAAAACGGAAAAGAAAGCGCGCTTTATTGATTTATGAGATTTGTTATTTACACTCTCTCGGCCAACAATAAATGGGATGTACCTATGGAGGTGCATCCCATTGTTTCATCATACCGGTGATAAAATGAGGATTACATTTTAAAGCGGGTGCCCAAGCCCGGGCAAAAAGAGAAGCCAATCTATCTGCTAACGGCCAGGATGGTTATCTGATAAGCTTTTCAATTTTAGCGGGTCATCGCTTATCTGGCGGGAGGGCCTGATCGTTTTTCTCTTGTCTTCAAAGCATTCGCATTTCTTTTTCGTCAATATATTTATAGGATTGTTCATTTTCATTAAACCGGCACCGCAAAAAATATCGCCAATTACGTTGCCGGTCGGCTTCTTTCTGAATGTGCATCTTTCACAGTCTGCATAACCGCTCTCCAAAAGTGTATCCACAAGTTCTAAAAAACGATTGAATGATAATTCGGGAATATAGGTTATCAGATCCACCGGCTTCATATTCGCGATTTCTTTAACCGTTAATGGCTTTAATTTCGGCATTATTACACCTCTTTTATATATCACGCTCCCTCGTTTTTATTTTTTTAGAAGACTAATTACTACTTCCTGAAAGGTTAATTCTTCATTATTCCTGCAAAGCAAGAAATTGACGTTTGTTAGTGATTTATTATGTCTTTGGTAATATCGAAAATTATTAAAAAATAATTAATCAGGTTAAAATAAAAACCGCTAAACTAACGATACTGATTATTCGAGTATATCAATATATAATGTTTGGCGGCTGAGGGGCCGTTCTCAATATGTTTAAATATTAAATATGAAATAGGGCGAGGCGTAGTTGGGGCTACTTCGGATGTAGCAGGGGGAGACTCCTGCCCCGCCTCTGGCGGTAAGTGCCTCAGCGCCTTTTCCTCGCCCTTATTAATTTCAGAGCAAGATGGGGTCATGGCGTTTAAATCGGCGGGATGTTTGAATTTACACTTATTTGCGTCGCTGGCTCCATTTTTGGCTTTTGAATGATCTCTTATTTCCTGGAGGTGGGGGAAGACAATATGGCAAGAGCTAAACAGATATTTGGGGGACCGTTGCCCCTTAAAAATAAGGAAGGATTCCCGGCCTATGAGAGGCCGATAGAGGAACAATATCTGCAAACTCTTTTGACCAACACATTGGGCAACACATTTTATGCGGATAACAACGAACTACTCAAGGAAGCACTTGAGATTCACACGTCCATTTTGGAACTAGACCCTGAGTTTGCTGCCAAAGCCATGGTCTTCGCTAGAAATGATGGTTTGATGCGGCTGCAGCCCGTTTTAGGATTGGTTTTGCTGTCAAAGTATGATACTCGCTTGTTTGCCAAGATTTTTGATAAGGTCATCCGCATTCCTTCCGATCTGGCAGATTTTTTGACCATACTGTCAGGAGTCGGTCGGGGTCAGGGTGGCAGAGCGGTAAAAAGGGAAGTGGCCTGCTACTTAAACAGCGTCAATGAATACTGGGCCTTGAAATACAATGGCCGGGGCCGTGGTTTCAGCCTGGGAGATGCGGTGGCGACCACCCACCCTGTGCCCAAAGATGAGAAACAGAATCAGATATTCCGTTACTTGATGGGTCAGGAGGCGAATCTGGATGGGCTTGAGCAGATTGCAGCCTTTGAAAGGTTGAAAAAAGCTGACAGTGATGAAGATGTACTGCGTAGTATTAGCGAAGGGCGTTTGCCCCATGAAATAGTTACTGGTGTAGTTAAACCCGGCAAAGAAATATGGCAGGCTATGTTATATCAACTGCCACTGTTTGCACTGCTTCGACATCTGAATACTCTGGATAGGGAGGGTGTTCTTGATGAAAACCGGGAATACATCAGCAAACGGCTGACCGACCGGGAATCCTTGAAAAAAGCGAAAATACTGCCCTTCAGATTTTTGAGCGCTTTTGAAAACATTAACAAAGAGTGGGTAAGAGACGTTCTTCGCGAAGCGGTAGAGTTAAGCTTCGACAATCTTCCGCCCATACCTGGCAAGAACGCGATATTTCTTGACGTGTCTGGTTCCATGCAGGGTGAAAACCTGCGAATCGGCTCGGTTTTTGCCCTGGCACTGTACAAGATCAGTAGAGGAAAATCGATATTCTGGCTATTCGATACCCAGGTCCATAATGCTCGTGCCTCGGTTCATGATTCAATTTTGTCTCAGGCTGAGAGAATTAGCGCTTACGGAGGAACTGACACCGGAGCTCCGATGCGGGGCCTGAACCAGTATAAGATGAAAGTCGATAATATCATAATGATTACTGATGAGCAGCAAAATTCCGGAAGCCCTTTCTATAAGGAGTTAGAAGTATATCGGAAAAGGTATAATGAAAAAGCCAAAGCATTCATTATTGATATCGCTCCTTACCGAAGAGCCATGACGCCTCCCAGTGATGGAGATACTCATTATATATACGGGTGGGCAGATTCGGTGCTAAAGTATATAGCTTACAATGTAGATGGCTATGGCAGTATGGTGGACAGGGTGCGCGCACTGGAATTGTAGCGATTATTTTTGGATGCTTAGATGAAGCTTAATTAGCGGTAAACTCTAGGTGATATATATAGGGATCAGGTATTCGTAGATTCTGCTTCAGGCGGCGTCGAGCTATGCATCCTACCCGGAAATCCTCAATAACGGCATCTATGAAAGGATGCTATTCTTTCTGTTTCATATATCTAACCATAGTAACCAGGCGGCCAAGGAATGCCCATTTTTTAGGGGGTATGTCGGTCGCTGGCCTGTAATCGGGGTGTTTTGAATGTTTGTGATCGAGGGGAGACCCGATATAAATAAACGCAAAAAGCTCATCAAAGTTTGGTTGGAAGGACCTGAGTCCCTTGATGACAACTGTCTCGAACAGGCCTTAAACCTGGCTGATCTACCGTTTATACACAAATGGGTGGCGCTCATGCCAGACACACATATGGGTTACGGAATGCCGATTGGCGGGGTAGTTGCTCTAAAAGACGTAGTAATCCCCAACGCCGTAGGTGTTGATATAGGCTGTGGGATGGCTTTCCTGCGTACCAATATACCCGCCCGGCTAATCAGGGAAAAAAGAACCGCTGATGGCAGCCTGGGAGAATTGATCGCTAAGATGATCTTGCGAGATATCCCGGTGGGGTTCTCTCATCACGAGGATATGCAGGAATCATCCTATCTATCGAACTTATTAGATTGTTCATCTGGATTTTCCGCCGAGCTGGATAAACATCCGGAGCTGAGTGAGCAATGCTTTCCCTCTGCTTTCAGGCAATTGGGCACTCTGGGCGGCGGCAACCACTTCATAGAACTCCAGGAGGATGAGCAAGGAAGGCTTTGTGTCATGCTTCACAGCGGCAGCAGAAACGTGGGGAAGCAGGTCTGCGATCATTTCAACAAAATTGCCCGGAGTTTAAATGAACGCTGGCAGAGCGCAGTCCCTGCCACCCAGAAGTTAGCCTTTCTTCCAGTAGATGATGACGCGGGGCAATCGTATCTGGCCTGGATGAACATGGCTCTGGCGTTTGCAAGGGAAAACCGGCACGTGATGAAGGAAAGGGTAAAGTCGATTATTTTCGAGACAGTAAAAAACTATACAGATAGCGGAGACATATGGATAGATATGGAGATTAATGCCCATCATAATTATGCGGCACTGGAAAACCACTATGGCGAAAACGTCTGGGTCCATCGTAAAGGAGCCATACGGGTTAGAGATGGAGAGCTGGGAATTGTTCCCGGTGCCATGGGAAGGGCCAGCTATATAGTCAGGGGGCTCGGCAATCCTGAGTCTTTTCATTCCTGCTCACATGGAGCAGGGAGAAAGATGGGGCGGAAAAAAGCCCTGGCAACTTTCACCGAAAAAGAGGTATTGCAGGAGTTGATAAATAAATCAGTGATTCTGGGAACCCGCAGCACCAAGGACATAGCTGACGAGTCGCCTTTTGTATATAAGGATATCGAAGATGTGATGGCCCAGGAAGCGGATCTGGCCCTGCCCATTTTGAAACTTCAGACGGTGGCAGTGGTCAAGGGATAGCATTTTTTGCCAGGGCGATGCCAGCAAATCCTTTATTGGCGGGCAGGGAAACCCCGACTGTTTAGCGAATGAATAATAATGCCATTATTGGGATAGGCTTCGGAAAGGCCAATACCTGAGGACGCAGCGGAAGAGCTATGATCGGATTTATGTACATTTGAACCACCCCTGGATGATGACTAAATGCAAGGGCGGAACTTTTGAAAGATTGTTAAGGAGGTATTCACTATGTTTTGTATGGAATGTGGGTATGATGCTGGAAATGCCAAGTTTTGCGTTCAATGCGGAGCGCCTATGGGTGCTAAAGCCCCTCAGACAGAGGCCCCGGGGGGAGGGGTCAGCCCGGCTCCTCAGCAGGCTGCGGCCAATCAAGCTTCCGGAATGCGCAGAGCCCATGAGGTGGAATTCCAAATATATGGAGAAGATCTTCAGTTTGTGGAGATAATGCTGGATCCGGGTGAGACCATAGTGGCTGAAGCCGGAGCTATGATGTATATGGACAGCGCTATTCAAATGGAAACTATTTTCGGAGACGGTTCCGGAAAAGAAGGTAAAGATTTGATGGGCAAGCTTTTTTCAGCAGGTAAACGCGTGATTACCGGGGAAAGCCTGTTTATGACAGCGTTTACTAACAAAGGAAGCGGCAAGAAATGTGTGTCTTTTGCAGCTCCTTATCCCGGCAAGGTGGTGTCTTTTGATTTGACAGACATGGGAGGGATGTTGATCTGCCAGAAAGATTCGTTTCTGTGTGCTGCTAAAGGCATATCTGTGGGAATCGCCTTCCAAAAGAGAATTGGCGTGGGCTTGTTTGGAGGAGAAGGCTTTATCATGCAGAAGCTTGAAGGTGATGGATTGGCCTTCATGCATGCTGGCGGAACCATCATCAAAAAAGATCTGCAGCCTGGGGAAACACTTAAATTAGACACCGGCTGCCTGGTAGCCTTGACCAAAACCGTGAATTATGATATTCAATTTGCCACCGGAATTAAAAATGCCCTCTTCGGAGGCGAAGGTCTGGCTATGGCTACGCTCACCGGACCGGGCACGGTATGGCTGCAGTCTCTACCATTTTCACGTTTGGCTGATCGCATTTACGCTGCCAGCAAAGCCGGAGGCAGCAGGGGTAAGGACGAAGGCAGCCTTCTGGGCGGCATTGGTATCGGCAGTTTCTTCGGAGATGATTAAGAGGAATTTATTAGCTGAGGGTATAGCAAATACAACCCGCAAGTTTCATGCGGGTTGTTTTTTATGTTTTGAAAGAATAAAAGCGGAAAATAGGATATGTTAGGCATTTTGATTCTACAAAAATAGTTTATGATTTTATAATCATTAAGCTATAATATTGCTGGAGCAGCAAACTATGCGTTTAGTAGGAGTCGAAGTGTTTTTGAAAAAGTTTAAAATTCACGGCCTATTGCTTGTACTGATTATAGCTACCATAGTAAATCCTGTGCTTGCTGTTGAAAAACCTGACGCTAGCGTAACTGCACCATATCCGGCACCTATTGCCAAAGCGGCGCTGTTGATGGATGCTAGTTCAGGCCGGGTTCTGTATGAAAAAAACAGCAGTCAGCGTCTTTTCCCTGCCAGTGTTACAAAGATAATGACCGCCATGCTGGTCGTTGAAGATGGCGATTTGGACAGGATGGTTGAGGTCAGCCCCCACGCTTCACAAACTCCTGAATGTTCAGTCTATCTGCAGCCGGGGGAAAGGTTGACCCGGCGGCAGCTGCTTTACGCAGCCATGCTTCATTCCGCGAATGATGCGTCTACGGCGCTGGCTGAGAGTATTGCCGGAAGCGAAGCTGCATTCATCGATTTGATGAACACAAGGGCCCGGCAGTTGGGTATGGCGAACACTCACTTCTGCAATCCGCATGGATTGCAGAACCAGGACCATTACACATCTGCTTATGATCTGGCTATTTTGACCCGTCAGGCTCTTACCTATCAATATTTCAGTCAGGTAGTTTCTACTCAGAATCTCAACATTCCCTGGTATGGACACGATGAACCACGTTATCTCTGGAATCAGAATCGCCTTCTGTACCGCTATCCAGGTTCCATAGGGGTCAAGACCGGATATACCAAACAAGCGGGCAACTGTGTGGTCGGAGCGGCCCAAAAAGGTGATATGACCTTGATAGCAGTCGCCCTTGACTCCACAACCGTATACGAGGATCTGGCAGGCATGCTTGACTATGGTTTTACTAACTACCGAATGCAGACCCTGGCTAGAAGCGATGATTTGATGGCTCCGCTTAAGGTGGCTAAAGGGCACATTGCCACTGTGACGGCAAAATCATCATGTGATCTAAAGGTAGCTGCTGGCGCAGGGGAGCAGTTCGCCTACGATATGCTCCCGGTGGCAAACCTGACCGCTCCGTTGAAAGCAGGAGACCCGGTGGGAAGCTGTCGTATACTGCTTAACGGCATCCCGATAGGCAGCGTCGCGTTGTATTCCTGTGACGAGGTACCCTTCAAGGCAGGCCCGGAAGGCATGCTGGCTTCTATCGCAGCAATATGGGATGCAGATGCATCACGCTGGTATGTTTTGTCTGTGTTTTTACTTATTTTGATGCTGTTCAGAAAAATTAAACAGTCCAAGCAGCGAAAAAAAAACCGGGATTATGAGATTAGAAATAATCAGTATGTAAGCGGCAGCAGCAGAAATAATAGACGCTAATTCCTACTATAAGAGTTTTTATGATAGAATTACTACTCTGGTAAAGAGAAGCCCTCCCTGTGTTGAACCAGGAGGGCTTCATTAGTGGAAGGGTACTTATCCTTATGGTTTGGGCGCCATCTCTTGAACCTTGGCTCCAGCTGGCAGAACGAATAGATCATCGGACTGGGCTCCCAGTTTTATATTAGTGAATTCAGCAGCAACGGTAGCGTCCCCGCTTTTGAATTCGCTCTTTATCGGCATGCCAATCTCTGTGCTTATCCATGTTCTATTATCAGCGGGAATTTCGCTGTTGCGTACTATGATGCATTTCTGACCGCTAATAGTTTCTTCTCCCAGCAAAGTGTACTTGGACATGTCAAGCCCGGCCCAGAGTCCTTGAGGTTGATCTTTAGAAGCCTGGGCAGTGTTAAGTTTCATGGCGCTGTTGGTAGCCGGGTTGTACATGTATACATCGCCTTTGCTATCGCCGATCACTACTGTTTTCACACCCATGGTATCCATCTCTACCCGGTATTTTGTTGCGCTCATCCATATTTTCGAATTGGTTATTAAACTGCCGCCCTGGGGACTTGTCATAGTGGTCTTCATTTCATAACTGGCGCCCGTGATGTTCCTGGCAAGATTGTAAACATTGGCCAGAGATGAACCCGTATTATCCTGCTTTTGAGTGACTGCAGGCTGGCTTTCTGTTCCGGAGGGTGTTACAGTATTTGATTCCTTTTTGCTGCAGCCCGCCAGGCACGAAATGATCAGCATGCCAGCTACTAACAGAAGCAAAGCTTTTTTCATTTTTTTACCTCCCTCAACTTCAACAAACTATAGACTTTAGTTGTTATTGTAAATGACCTATTTATACCTTCGAGAATATGTTACCATGACTGCCTTAAACAGGCTATTTCAATTTCTTGAAATGACGGGATGGTTTGAGAAAGCATGAGTTTATCGGAATCCCTTTACATACCAATGCCTATTCTTCATCAGGTACTTCCGCTATGCATTCAGGGCGGTCATTATCCGGGCGGTTTACCAGGGGAGATACCCGATAAGCGCGCAAATGGATCTCTGGGTGCATCAAGGCTAAAAATTTCTTTATGTCCTGAGGGCCGATTTTTTCAGGTCCCTCGAGCCACTTTTTTTCTAAATCGGACGGTAATATTAATGGCATGCGGTTGTGGATAGATCTTATCGCATCAACCGGATCACAGGTGACGATCGTGAAGCTGTCAATGTTGCTGCCGGTTGGATTAGTCCAGCTATCCCATAAACCTGCAAAACCGAATGCATCTCCGGTTTCTGCCAGTATTCGATAAGGAGCTTTGCTTTTACCGCGCGTCTGCCATTCATAAAAGCCGTCAGCAGGAATTATGCACCGCTTGCGAATCAAGAGGTGCTTGAAGGCTGGTTTCTGATCGAGTGTTTCTAGACGGGCATTTATCATTCGTTGTCCAATACTGGGGTCTTTTGCCCAATGGGGTATGAGGCCCCACTTCATCTCTTTGAGGAGATTGTGTTTGTCGGCTCGGATAACTACCAGTGCATTCTGGGTGGGCGCAATATTATAGCGGGGCTGCCAGTCCAACTCCGAATGAGAACACTCAAAGCGCCCTTCAAGATCAGAAAGGCTGATGCTTAAAGTATAACGTCCGCACATAACAACACCTCTTGTCAACGGGACCGCGGGACGGCTAAAGAACCTCGTAATTAAATAGGTTTTCAGCACTGCCTGACATCAGTGCAGCGGCGAGTTCTTCCTTCACTTCCTGCAGGCGAGTATGTCCTTGAGAGTCTAGCTGCCGGGCCATAGCCCGGCGGGAAAGCTCAATGAACACTTCGGGAACCAATCCGTCCTTCAATGACAGTGCTAGTATCTTTCCATCGTAGCCCAGTTCAAAATAAAAGTTTCCCCCATTAGGTGCCTCGGGTGCTGGTATCCTGTGCTCAAGGGACGTATCTGCCCTCATTTTGCCCAGTGAACGAGCCCGAGTCACCATCTCAACACCGTCTAAAATCCCGGTTGCGGATTCTCCTAATCCGGAAGCAAAATCAAATTTGCCCCGGGATGGTATGACCCCGGGAGATAATATAGAAAAGCCTAACTGGAGAACTTTGAAAGCAATAGCCACGCCTCCTATATGCAGGCGACCGTGGTACTTTATCATGTCTTCGTAAGATATATTGAGCAGGGTGTCACGATCCATTATCGATAGAAAGTTATCCATATGCATCCCCATTTCATGATATAGCGCCTGGCCTTTTTATGTACAATATCACAAGAAGGAAGTTAACGAAAGCTGCCGGCGGAATTTGATACCATGATGGTGAGTACTTGTGTAAAAACAATCGTGAAGGAATAATAACAGATTTAGAGAATCAAATAGCATAGGGAGGCTGTGATCATACTTTGCCTGGCAGGCAGATGGAGGAGTAGAGAATGTTTAACAGCGGTGCCAGACCTGTTCCGGTTCCTATGACCAGAAGTGAAAAAATCATTGATATTGTTTCACTGGGAGTGATCTTGCTAACCGTTTCCGTTGTGATGCTGAAGTGGGATCAGTTTCCTATGGAAGTGGTCTCCCATTTTAATGCATTGGGCCAGCCGGATGAATGGGGTACAAAACTTAATCTTCTGGTTGTTCCCGGAGTGCAGATACTCATGGTATTCATACCTATGACCATGCTTAGAAGTTTTCCAAATGCTTTCATCCACATGTGGTATAAGTCGGGGACAGATCCGCAGGCGCAGTACATGATCGGCCGCATACAGATGGCCTGGTCCAAATTGATTATTTTGATATTTCTTTCAGTCATAAATCTGAATATGGTTTTAATGGCCAGCAACATATATATAAAAATATTTCCTGCCGCGCTGTTTATTTTTTTGTTCTTTTTATTCGGAGTTGAAGTATATTATTCCCGCCTGGCTAAACGATACGCTTGATAGCATCTCCTGGGGAGAGTATAAATGCAAGAGGACCGGCACCTGGGGTACTGGTCCTCTTACTGTGGAGTTCTTGCACTATTCATGCAGTACCTCCTCTATATAATTCACCTGTCTGTCGGGCCCTGGTCTTCTCAACTTATCAAGTATTGTACCGGATTGATGAGGCCTTGCTTGCCTTTTTCGTCATCCTTTCCGGTTTCCTTGCCTGGCTTGAGAAGATTCCTGGCTCTCCCTCCAGGTGTCCAGCTAATGAAGCGAGGCTTCATCTTCCTGGTAGTTTTATTGTAAAATCTGTTTGTACAGGCTGTCAATAAGCTCTACTGTCATAAAACGCCATGTGATCGATTTCATTTTCCCATACGCATTGTAAAGGCAATTAGCTTTTGTTTTTTAATAAATTATCCAGGTTTTCTTCGGGTAGATCATCTGGTATGGTTGGAAAAGAAAGATCAAAAATGGAAAGACTATTTACGGTCTGATCAATTTGTTATTCGAGGTATAGTATGGACGAAAAGGTTATTGATATCCAAAATCTGAGCAAATCCTACGGCGAGATCAAAGCAGTAGATAATCTGGATTTTTATGTAGATAATGCGGAGTGTTTTGGCTTGCTCGGCCCTAATGGAGCAGGGAAAACCACTACCATGAAGATTCTTTACGGAAAGACCGTTCCAGATGCCAGGCGGGATACTATGATAAGCGTTTTTGGTTGCAGCCCGGTGGACAGCGCGCTTGCTATTAAGGCGTTTTCGGGAGTAGTACCCCAACAGGACAACCTTGACTCGCAGCTAAGTGTAAATGACAACTTATATATCTATGCCAGGTTTTACGGCATCACGAAACGCGAAGCAAATAAACGTATCGGTGAACTCCTTGAATTTATGGAACTCCAGGACAAAGCAAAAGCAAGAATCCGTGAACTGTCCGGCGGGATGCAGAGGAGGCTCACCATCGCTCGGGCTCTGTTAAACAATCCCCGCCTGCTTATTCTAGATGAACCCACTACTGGATTGGATCCCCAGGTCAGGCATCTAATCTGGAATAAACTTCGCGAGTTAAAAGACCGGGGAGTTACGGTTCTGCTAACTACTCACTATATGGAGGAAGCGTTTCAGATATGTGACCGCATCATTATTATGGATAAAGGAAAAAAGATATTGGAAGGCAATCCCAGGAAGCTTCTCGCTGATAACCTTGAGAACTATGTCATGGAAGTCTATGCTGCAGATGGCAAATCAGATCAGGGGGATATTAACGCGCCCGGCAGTGGTGTCAGGGCGGAATTATACCAGGAAACGCTTTATGTATATAGTAATGATGTGGGCGAATTGGATAGTTTCAGTGAAGCTATGAAGATCAAAGACTATCATATCCGTCCGGCTAATCTAGAGGATCTATTTCTAAAAGTAACCGGGAGGGGCCTGAATGAACTGCAATGAAGAACGCCTGGTACCGGGCAAATTGAAAAGGATAGTCAGCGTGTGGTACCGGCATGAGAGAGTATATGACTCTAATTTTTTGAGCAATGCCTTTCCGCCGCTGTTGGAGCCATTAATACTTCTGGCTGGATTGGGTATAGGATTTGGATCGTATATTCAAACCATGGGCAATATGAGCTACATTCTTTTCTTAGCCAGCGGGATAATTGTGACCAGCTCCATGTATACTGCTGCAATGGAATGTACCTACGGAACTTTTATCCGCCTGGAGTTTGACCGGGTCTATGATGGCATGCTGGGCGCCCCCTTGCTGGCTGATGATTTAATAATCGGGGAGATCCTCTTTGCCGGAACCAAAGGATTTATCTTCGCCCTGGCGGTCTTGCTGGTCACCTGGATCGCCGGTATTATAAGCTACCCTCTCAGTATCGTTGCCGCCCTGGTTGGCTTTCTTTGCGGCATCATGTTTGGCACTCTTTCCATGTGGATTACCGCCATGGTAAAAAATATCAATTATTTCAATTTCTATTTTACCGGATTGATATCTCCTATGTTTTTTTTCTCGGGGGCTGTGTTCCCCATCGAAAACCTGCCTGCCAGTATGCGTTATATTGCTGAGATCATACCTCTCACCCATGTTGTTAGGATGGCCAGGGCATTCTGCGTACCGGGTCAAGTGGGAACCTATCTGCTCCTTGACCTCTTATACTGCATCCTTTTTATTATCATAACCGGCTGGCTGGCGATTAGGGGATTGAAGAAGCGCATGATCGATTAAAATTATAAATAATTCATTAAAACCACAAAAAAACCAAATAAATAAAAAAAAGGCAAAAAGAGGGCATTTATGTGCTAATATTATGGTAAACCATGAGGAGGTTGATACCATGTTCTTGTTTGGGAGAAATTGCCGGTTGAAAAGGATTGCCCTGATTAGCTTTATGACCATGTTGTTAGCTGCGTTCTTGTGCCTTCCAGCTACTGCCAACTCAATCCTGACATCCCCGGCCGGAGGGGAGTCATGGACGCAGGCTAGTTCCCACAATATTACCTGGAATTCTATAACTCCTGTTTTTCCAACCTGGATCAATTTGGAGTATAGTTCTGATTCCGGAAACACCTGGACGGCTGTGGCCAGCAATCTGGATCCTTCTTCAGGTCAATACGCATGGAGCGTACCCGATTCGCTAACAAGTAAAGCTCGAATTAAACTAGAGGTATTCGTAAAAAATCCCATCACCCTAATTACAAACAAGACCGCTGAAGAGCAGAGCGGCGATTTCACTATAAAGTCTAAGTATAGTGTTTTATTACCCGCTGATCCTCCCTTTAATATCAACTTGACTCCTGATGCTCCGAGTAATTTAGACGCTACTGCCGGTTCTTCCAGCAAAATCGCCTTGAGCTGGGAAGATAAATCCGTAAATGAGAGCGGTTTCAAAATCGAGAGAAAGAGCGGCGGAGCATTTACGCAGATTGCCACGGTAGGAGCAGATGTGGAGGCATTTCAGGATCTAAACCTGGATTCCGGTACCAGCTATACCTATCGGGTACGGTCCTATAACGGCTTTGGCGATTCCGATTATTCCAACCAGGATACTGCCATAACCTGGAATTTGCTTACGCCCCATATTCCACCGGTGTTGCCCGGGCTCACGACGGAAATGAGGTTCTACATCGACAGCAGCGATTATTATGTAGGTGACGAAATCAAGAGTATGGATACTGTGCCACAGATCATGGAGGGCCGCACTATACTGCCCATCCGCTATGTAGTTCAGCCTTTGGGCGCTGATGTTGACTGGAATGACATCGAGCAAAAAGTAACTATTACTATGGGCGGTAAAGAGATAGTTCTTTGGATAGGCAACAGTATAGCTAGTGTCGACGGAGCAGCCAAGGCGATCGATCCCGACAACGGCAATGTAAAACCAATCATAGTGCCTCCGGGGCGGACCATGCTGCCCCTGCGTTTCATCGCTGAGGAACTCGGATGTCAGGTGGATTGGAATCCTGATACGAAGGAGATCAAAATCACCTATCCAGATCCGTCCTAAAGGAAAAGACTGTCTTAAGGCTGCCAGAAGAGTGGAAGGCAAGTTGAGAAAAATATGAGCATTTGGCTCCATTTTAACCTAAGGAAACCTGCAAATCCCGCTGCCCCGGCGTATATGGATACGCTGATGGAGCGGGATTTTTTGGCGTTTAGAATATTAACCGGCATCTAATCGGTTGCATATAGTTACGAAGCCAGGATCAGGATAAGCTTATCCTGGGTAGGGATGGAGCCTGCTAATCAAGAATACGTATTAATGAATCTGAGGAAAGGGTGATGATTGGTGAAGCAGCCAAGGTTTATTATGCTAAGTGGACCCTCGTGTGTCGGTAAAGGTCCTCTGTATGAGGTACTTAAGACGAACTATCCCGATCTTGGCGGCAGTTTGAAAAAGCTGGTATTATACAACAGCCGCAGCCCTAGACCTGGGGAGATAGATGGCATAGACTATTATTTTTGTTCTCAAGAGGAAATGGAATCAATGGCCAGAAGGGATCGATTCATTGTGCTGGATGTTCGCGGAGACCGGCAGGGTTTAGACCTTGACCAACTCATGGGCGCATTGGAAAAGGGAGATGATCTTTTCTTTGAGGGCAATCCATTCATACCCCAGGCCTTATGGGAAATTGAAGAGCTCAATAATGTGCCTATGCTGCGGCTTTTTCTGTCTCCGTTGAGCAGAGATGAAGTGATCTGGTGCAAGCAAAAAGGGGTTGATCTTAAGCGACTGGTAGCAGATATTCAGAGGCGCAAGCTGCTCCGCAGAAATGCTGAACAGAAGGGGATTTTGTCTCTGCCGGATCTCGAAAACATTGAAAAGCGAGCCCGGAGTGCGCCAGAAGAAATGAAGCTGGCCTGGCAATTTGACTGGGTGATTCCTAATCATGACGGAGAAGACCATGAGAACTGGGATGCCTTTTATTACCCGATAGGTGATGCCTTTAGAGCAGTTCATTGCCTGGCCGCATTACTCAAGGGTGATCACAGCCAGTACGCCGAGCGTTGGGAGAGGAGTCTATGGCCGGAATAAAAGGGAAGGCAGGTTGATGTAGCCGTTCTTAGATATGAACTTTGGTAAGGGCTGTAAAGGTTGATTTTCGTGCAGGGTAGCATGTTCAATACTTCAGGAATCTGATTCATTATATGATTTTGAACTGCCACATCAACGCTTAACAAGACAATTATTTTAAAAATATTATCAGCTTCCAGGTCTTTGCCAAAGTCATGCCACTGTAACTGGATACCCAAAATTTCCGCTAGGGTTATTCCGATGTCGATGCCCGTGGCGCTAATTGAATAGGCCCTATTTGCCGGATTGCAGCACTTATCCTTTTGGCGGGTAACACTGCAGGCGGATTGCGCACAACCCGCACAGTGCCCGCAGGTTAAAAACTGAATTTTTGACCCCAGTTTTTTTGCGAAAAAATAGCCTAGATTGTTTAAAAGGTTTGATAGAATAATATCCTGAAAACAATAGGGTCTGCAGAATTGAGAAAGGGTTTTGTATTGGTCAGGAACAAAACGGGAAAAAAAGCGTGCGAAGATCAGTACTGAATGCGGGAACACATCTTGCAAACTACCAAAAGAGGGGGCCCAGGGTGGGCATCCTCCAGAGCCATAACTTGGGCAGCCTTCCTGGCATAACTTGTTAAAGCGCTTGTAATCGTGTTTTATCTGTGCACTTAGTACGGCTTTATAACCAAATTCTAAAGGGATATGGCGGCCTCCCCCGGTCGAATATACATACCACATGGGAAATCCTCCCTTCACCCGCCTTGGGAAGCACAAGTGAGCGGCATTCTTAGATCAAATCTCCTTTTATAAGTATATTGGTTAGAAGTCTAGGGCAGTATTAGATTGCTCAAACGCGTTTATTAATGCATGAACAGACTTCCGAACTGGAATATTAATATGCCCAATATGAAGGCTAGCAGCAAAGAGATTATTACCGATAAAGCTGCGAAAGAAAGACTCTGGCTTTCCTGCCGTATAGCTGTTACAGTGGCCAGGCAGGGGGTGTAGAACATAAACATAACCAGAAAAGTAAGGCCGGCCAGTGGGCTTATCTGACTGGCCAGAATAGAGGATAGATTCCCAAGCCCTTCAGAAGCGTGATATAGAACTCCCAGGGTCGACAGGGTAGTTTCCTTGGCGAAAAACCCAAGAAATAGAGCTACTATTAGCTGCCAGTTCAGCCCCGCCAGTTGTCCAAGCGGCTCGAGGAACCTGCCCAAAGTGGCAGCATAGGAATAATCAAAACCTTTTCCCAGGGGGAAGCTGGATAAAAACCAGATCACAACGGAACTGATTATTACAACATTCTTTATCCTGTTTAAAAAATCAAGAGTTCGCATTAAGGCTGCGTGAGAAACGTTTCGCATATTTGGTAGATGAAGTGGAGGTAAAGTAATTTCTATTCCCATTTCCTCCGGTTTTGCCAGCCTCTTTTTAATGATATAAGCAACTGCAGCTTTAACTACCAGGCTAAGCACAAAAAGGCCAGACATGACCAGGGTGGCTTGAAGTGGTGAAAAGAAGGCTGCAGCAATATAAAGGATTACACCAAATCTGGCCGAACAGGGGGTAAAAGTACTGAGCAGCATAAGGATCAAACGGTCAATACGCCGTTGTATAGATCTAGTACTTAATACGGCTGGAACATTGCAGCTGTACCCCAGAATTAAACAGGTAAAGGAGTTCGCGTCCATGTTTAAACGGTCCATAGGGTCCTGCATCAAATAAGCAATCCTGGAAATATATCCGGTTTCCGTCATCAAAGTATAGAAGAAATAAAATATAAGCATCTGTGGAAAAAATGCCAGGGCCGATCCGATACCGCGGAAGATGCCGCTGGATATCATGTCTACAAGCAGGGGAGGGGTGGTTGCAGCCAGTCGCGAAGCCTCGAAAATCATCGCTATTTGATCTAGCTGCAGGCCCAACCAGGTTGAAACAGGTTTTCCCAAAAGAAAGCTCAGGGCGAAAAGCAGACTGAAGAATAACAGCATCACAGGAAATCCTGTATATGGATTTAATAGATATTGATCCAGTCTTTTATTCCAACTGGCTTTTTTTTGTCCCGGTTTGCTCTGAGCAGAGGGTACGTATTGCATATGATTCTCCTGCATGATAATGATAATTGTTATCAATAAACAATATAATTTTAAATGATTTCCCCCCAATAGGCAATACCTGATAATAGCTTGCCCTTTAAACGAGTTGTATATTAATACAAAAGGAACCCCGAAGGGCTCCTAAAAACACTGGGATAAAGTATATTGCTTACTTGAAGTACTCTGCAGCCAGAGCCTCAAAGGCAGGGAATGAATTTTTGATGGTGTTCTCATCTACACAGTAAGCTATGCGGAAATATCCTGGGCAGGCAAAACCCTTTCCCGGAACCAGCAGAAGATTATATTTTAATGCGTTGCGGACAAATTCGACATCATCAGCGATCGGCGAGCGCGGGAACAGATAAAAAGCCCCCTGAGGTTTGACGCAGGAAAAACCCAATCGTATCAGGTGGTTGTAAAGCAGATCCCGCCGCTTTTGATATTCACTGGTATCGGGAACCTGATCCAAACATGCGCCCACCAGCCTCTGAAATATGGAGGGTGCGTTCACAAATCCCAGGGTGCGATTGGAAAAGATCAGCCCCCCGACCAGTTCGTCGACAGCGTCTATCTGAGGATTTACGGCAATATATCCGATTCGCTCACCGGGCAGGGCCAGGGATTTGCTGAAAGAGTTTACTACCGCGCAGTTCCTGAAATAATTCATCAGGTTGGGAACCATGGCGTTTTCATATACCAGCTTGCTATAGGGCTCGTCTGATATCACCAGTATTGACGTTCCAAATTCTTTTTCCTTTTCTTCCAGTACCCGGGCTAAATCCTGAAGGACATCAGGAGGATAAATTACCCCGGTAGGATTGTTAGGGGAGTTGAGAATTATCGCTTTGGTCAAAGGAGTTATGGCCTTGTTAAGAGCAACGAGATCCGGCATAAAATCCGGCCCGGTAGGAACGATCACTGGCTGGCCACCGTGGTTTCGCGTATAGAATCCATATTCCACAAAATAGGGGGCCAGCAAAATAACCTCTTGACCGGGATTGAGGATGGTCTTTAACGCCACGTTAAGTCCACCTGCTGCTCCACAGGTCATAACAATATGATCTTGGTTAAAGGGCAAACCGGTCTCTTTCTCAAAGCTCAGGGCGATTTTTTCGCGAACCTCTGGATAACCGGCATTGCTGGTGTACTTGTGCAGGTTGGGGATTTCATCCACCAGCAATCTTTTTAACTCTGCACGTACAGCTAACGGCGGTTCGTAATCTGGATTGCCCAGGCTGAAATCAAAAACCTTATCCGCACCGTGTATCTGCCGCAAACGATCGCCTTCCTCAAACATTGCTCTGATCCATGAGCCGTTTTGAACATCATCTCGCATTTTTTCTGATATCATTGGACTACCTTCCTTCCTTCAAAATATAATGATATATTTTTAAGCAGTACTTTAGCCGTTCTCAAGATTTTCAGGTTTGGCCCAGCAGGGTGAAAAACTGAGACTCTGATCTCCACCGATCCAATTTGCGCAGGGCAGCACTGTCGTCGATGGTAATCCAGCAAGTATCCTCCTTAGTCTCCCCCCTGAAAAATGCTACTGCCTATTAGTATATCATGCAGCGCTGAAGCTACTTCCTTAAGCTGACGGTCTGTCCCGATGCTTATGCGGATGAAGTTATCCAAACGCGGTATGTCGAAAAAACGCACCAGAATATTCCGGTCCTGAAGTGCTATATAAATATCCCGTGCCTTGATAGCCGGGTGGCGTATCAAGAGATAATTGCCTGCAGACGGAAATACTACAAAACCCAGGCTAATCAAAAAACTATTAAACCAGGTGCGGCTCTCGATGATTTTCCGGGCATTGGCCTGCATATAAGCGTAGTCCTTAAGTGCCTGTGCGGCTGCTACCTGATTAAGATAAGCAATATTATAAGAATCCCTGGTTTTGTCGAGCGCTTCGATCAACCGGGGATCGGCAAAAGCATAACCCACCCGTATGCCGCACAGCGAAAAGGATTTGGAAAATGTTCTTAAAATGATAAGATTATCATGCTTATTTACCAATGGATAGGCGCTGTGCTGGGGACCGCTGAAATCGATATAAGCTTCGTCAATCACCAGCAGACCTTGATAAGAGCAAAGGAATCGATCAAAATCAACGGTGTCCACAAGTATTCCGGTATGGGCGTTCGGATTGGCTATAAAAGCGATCTTGATCCTATTATCCAGGAATTCTTCCAGGTTTACTCGGAAGTCAGCGTCTGTTTCTATAGAGAGGTACTTGATGCCGTGGATCTGGGCCGCCGTCTGATAAAATGTATAAGTAGGGAAAGGCGATGCGACAATATCATTGGCTTCCGCAAAGGTTCTGAATATGAGCGATATAATTTCATCAGAGCCGTTGGCTGCAAATACCTGAGCTTCTTCTAAATCGTAAGTGGCAGCCAACTGGCGGCGCAGGTTCATGCTGCGGGAATTTGGGTACAGTCTCAGGTCAGCTCCGATATTTTCCCTGAGCGCCTCCAATACGCCTGGAGAAGGCGGATAGGGATTTTCGTTGGCATTTAGTTTTATGATGCCTTTATCTTCTGGTTGAAATCCCGGAATATAAGGATTTAAATCCTTTATGTTATTTCGTGTAAAGTCTCTGATTGGTGCCATAATCATCCTCTGCCATTAGTTAAGTTTTAGGTTTCAATAGTTTTCTTATTACAAAGTGGTTATTGTAGATTATAAGATAAAATTTATGACATGGATAGCTGTCTGCTGGGGTGGTAAGATTGAAGACGAAGGAGGGATAATGGTCAAAAGGAGTTTGTTAAAA
The DNA here is from genome assembly GCA_964635975.1 of uncultured Syntrophomonas sp. GTDB lineage: Bacteria > Bacillota > Syntrophomonadia > Syntrophomonadales > Syntrophomonadaceae > UBA5314. Next base: position 90,206 of record CAZWPO010000009.1, on the reverse strand, counting down.
TGGCTAGCAATTTTACTATTGCTGATGGTATCTATTATTTATCTTAGTAATAATTGGATTAAGATCAATTTTGCATATATAGAATTGGATAATCTGCCAGAGTCCATGGACGGTTTTAGAATAGTGTTATTATCCGATCTGCACGATTCTGAGTTCGGCAAAAATCAAAAAAATCTAATTGAAATAGTCCATCAACAATCACCGGATATAATCGTTTTTGTTGGGGACCTGGTTGAGGATCAGCGCAGTGATATAGATGGAGCCATGAATTTGATGAATGAACTGAGCCAGATTGCTCCGGTATATTTCGTCGAAGGGAATCACGATCTGCTGCGGGACGTCAAGGACGCGGAATGTGGATTGGCGGAAAAATTGAGGCAAAATGGAGTTACCTACCTATTCAATACCTGGACTACAGTAGAGAGAAACGGCAGCAGCTTTAATCTGGTCGGTATCGGCGACCTATTTTGCGGGCGAGCCCGCCTTGAACAGGCTACCCGGGGATTGCCACCTGGTAGAGCTACCATACTACTTTCACATAATCCGAAGATACTACCCGAAGCACCGGACAGGGGAATAGATTTAGTGCTGGCCGGACATAATCACGGGGGACAAGTTCGTCTGCCATTCTGCCCGGCACTCATTGCGCCTCCCGGCGAATGGCTGCCCCGATACGATAGCGGGTTATACTGGGAAAGACAGTGCCCCATGTATCTGACTCGAGGGCTTGGTTACACTACTATGATTTTTGATACTGGCTTTCGCTTTTTTAACCGTCCTGAAGTGGCAGTTATAGTATTGCAGCATGCCACGGCAATAGAATAATTTGGATTACATAGCTGGCTTTATGTTAATCTGAAGTTGAACAACCATGAAGGGGGATATTGATTATGAAGATTCTGGTCATCTGCGCTCATCCGAACCTTGATAATTCAAGAGTTAATCTGCGTTGGCTAAAGGAGCTTGAAAATAACCAGGATATCACAGTTCATGTGTTGTCCCGGGAATACCCCGATGAAAAATTTGATATTGAACGGGAAAAGGCGTTGCTATTGAAACATGAACGGATTGTATTCCAGTTCCCTCTCTACTGGTATGGTTCTCCGGCTATTTTGAAAAGGTGGCAGGAGAGTGTTCTCGAATATGGCTGGGCTTATGGACCTGGGGGAGACAAACTTAAAGACAAAGAGTTTTTGATGGCGGTATCAACAGGAGGCCCCGCTTCTTCTTACCAGGCTGGTGGATATAACTACTACACAATCAGTGAGCTACTAAGACCTTTCCAGGCCATGTGTAATCTGATAGGCGGCCGTTATCTGCCTGCTTATGTTTTTTACGGAGCTCGTACCGCTAGCGAGGACCTTGTGGATGCAAGTGCTAGCGAGTATCTGCTCTATATCACTGCTAGGCATAAGTGAACCATACTGGCTAATCATATTCTATGTGCAAAGCTGTTTCTCTGCCGCCCAGAGCCAGCAGGCGGTTTCGATCTTCATCACCTGCCAGCAGAAAGCCGAAATTCTGTTCTGTTTCTTTTTCCCATTCCATTGCCAGATTGCTTAAATCCAGGTGCAGGTGGCCTGAAAAGCCCGATTTAACTTGGGCAGACGTTTCTCGCGAGATTGAGAAAAGAGGCTGGTTGTTCCAGGTCACCTCTGATTTTAGCCAGGACTGCCATATTTTATGAACAGAAAGCTCGATTGAACCGCGAGATATTTCATTTCTAACTATAGTGAGAACCAATTTTGCCTGTGTGATACGACTTTTAGGAGGGAGGGGGCTGATGTTCCTGTAAAAACCGAACTGCAGAAGAGTGCGGTATACATCGCCGGTTTTTTTGTATCGGCTGACAAATAGATTGGGATGATCGTAAAAATTGCTGTCTGGATAATACTGGGCGATAAAGGTGCTTTTTGTGGGGGCTAGAGCCATTACTGCCATATGATCATCTCCTAAGAAAACTGAGAAGAACTATCATATATTACTCATCTATTTTGGGATTTGTTTATGGTGTTTACAATATAGGGGGAAAGTCTCATTTAGCTTGAAACGCTATGTTGTAAACGAACACAAGCGAGATTTAATAAACGAAAAATTGCATATGTGAATTCGGATTGGTAATAGCTGTCAGTCAAGTGCCAAAGGATCCAAAAGTTGATGTGCCACCAGAAGCAGCTTAAAAGCCTGAGGGGTGCGCAGTTGCTTGATATCTAAATCCATGATTCTGACTCTATCCAAACCGTCGGCATCTTTAAATGTATTGAACAGGTGCAGCGCTCTTTCTTCGACAGGGGCAGAAACGTATTGACCAAGCCTATCTCTGGCGTTCTGGTCATCAACGCAGTGGTTTTCGATTATAAACCTTGATATATTGTAATCTTCGCCTTCCAGTTTCAATAAGTCGTACTTTTCTACTTTGGCAAAACTCTCTTTTCCATGCTCGGGATCAAAATTATCGTTACTGCGACCAATATCATGATACAAGGCTGACAGGGCTAGTAGATCGACATCTTTTTCGTCTAATCCCTGCATCTGAGCCAGCAGCAGAACCATGAATAAAACATTTTTAGTATGCAGTAAACCGTGAATGCCCATCGGTTTGTAAAACAGATCCGGATTTAAGCATTCATTGTAATTCTGGTATTTGGGCCAGCAAGCGCTTTCCTTCATCAAATTAATATATGATGAAAGTGAATCGAAAAAGACTTCTTTATATTCTTTGATACTTCCTGGTTTGACGATTATCTCTTTTTCTTTTTTCCAAGGCAGATAAGCCAGCACTTGCTCTGGTGATATGCGAGCTTCAAAAATCCGAGCTTTTTTGTCGGGCCGGTCCGCATAATTTATGGCTGCATTTATGTCCAGGGTCCATGAATAGGCACTTTCAAGAGGCTGGGTCCCGTGAATAGAGCCGTGATAAATATGTAGGTAGCCTTCATCGTCTCCGGGCAAAGAAAGCCGGTGGAGTCTATGACGGGTGATCTCTTCGATGAATTGGGTTGGGAAGCTGTCAAGACGCCATTCACAGCGGGAATACAAGTACCAGAAAATGGAGTAACGCCTTTCGGACGGTATTAATTCAAAGCGCTGAACAAAGACCAGAAGGGCGAGACGGGGATCGATCATGGCGAAAAAAGTCTGGAAATCCTGCTTGCGCAGAGCGGTCCCCAGGCGTTTGTGGGCCAGCTTAATGCTTTCCAAAACAGCGTATTTTTTTATGGTGTCAGCAGTAAAAAAGGGAAAATCAACTATTACATAGTCTCTGAAATAGCAAAAAGGTGCCAGGGGATTATAATGGTTATAGTAAAAATGCCGGGTGCTATAGCCAAATTTCCTCAGGTAATCAGATGCCTCCTGGTAGTGAAAGCGTCCCAAACGGTCTCCCATCTTTCGGGCATCATCCACCGGAGCCAGGCTTTCCATAAAAAACATTTCCGGATGACCTTGCAGGAGTGTTATATAGTCCACCGCACATATCTCCTTGATAAAACGTATCCTCCTTCATATATATTACCAGGATGGACGGCTCAGACAAAAGAGCTTGATTATTAGCATACAGCATAGAATCAAATTGGGGCTGTAGCAGAAGATGCTTAAGTGCTAAACTAGATGCCAGGAAAGTGAAGAGGGATTTAAATATGCTATTACAGCTTGATAACGGCGTCTATGTGGTGGGACCGGATATCCCACCGCGCTATCCTTATTGCAACTGTATGTATATAGAAGATGAAAGACCAACCGTTATCGATTTAGGAGCCGGAGGCCATGCATTCTCTGCCATAGAATGTGTTAGAGTCCAGATAACCCTATTGAGCCATTTTCATTTTGACCATACTCATGGCGATGCCTTGTTCAGCAATGCTGAACTTCTAGTGGGGGGGGAGGAAGAACAGGCCTATTGGGATGAAGATTATTACATCAAACTTCATGGTTATCAACTATGGAGGGAGATGATGCTTGAGACTCCCAGAGCGCCTTTCCGCGTAGTTGTGCCTTTGCCTGATGATGTGCTGGCCAAACCAGGTTTTAGAACCTTCAAGGTAAAAGGAGTGTTTCGAGACGGTGACTTGATAGATATGGGACGCCGTCAGCTTCGGACTATCCACCTTCCCGGGCATACCGTAGGCCATTACGGTTTTTACCTCGAACGAGAGGGAATATTGTTTTCTGGAGATATGGATCTGGTTGCCAGCGGCCCCTGGTACAGCAGTGCCAGCGCCGATGTAGGAGCCCTATTCGCTTCAGTTGAGCGTATTAGGGAGATTGATCCCCGGGTATTAGTTCCTTCTCACCGGAGGGTCCTGACCCGTAATATCCAGGAGAGTCTCGACCGCTACATTCAAGTCGTCATCGACAGACAGGATGCTATTCTGGAAAAACTCAACCGACCCTGCAGGATTGAGGATCTGCGTAAAACACCGCTGGGCTTCCCCCAGCCATCCAACATGTACGAGTTGTTTTGGGAGAAGATGAGTATATACAACCACCTCCTTTACCTGTTAAAGCTGGGATGGATCATAGAGATTGAGACCGGATGCTATCAGCGCAAATAAAGCGATCCGGATATGTTTTAGATAAGCGAATTTATGTCAAGCATTAGTAACAATATAACAGGAGGAAGAAGATGCAATGAATCTGTTTGATCTGCCGCCACTAAACGTAGAAGAGGAGATTTATGAACAACTCATTCCTGACAAGGGAGTTTTAATTGAACGAATAATTTCCGCCGGCCAGGCTTCACCAAACGGTTTTTGGTATACTGGGAATCGTGACGAGATTGCCATTGTCCTGCAGGGAGAGGCCATACTAGCCTGGGAGGACGGGTATTCTAGATTAATGAAAGCCGGAGATTGGATCCTTATTGAAGCAGGAGAGAAGCACAGGGTTGAGTATACTTCCCAGGAACCTCCTTGCATTTGGCTGGCTATCCATGGAAACTTGAAATAGCTTAAGCATGTGCTGTTAACGTTTAACACTTATAAGGTCAGGACCAAGGGAGGTTAGAGAGTGATCAAAGAAATAGCCCGTCAGGTAGCTTTGCGGGGGGGACGGGCATTTTTTGTTGGCGGTTATGTAAGAGATCTGTTGCTCGGAAAAGCAGCTGGCCCTGACATTGACATAGAAATTTTTGATATGCTGCGGGAAGATTTTGTAGGTGTCCTTGAGCAATTTGGGCCAGTAAAACATGTGGGTGCAAGCTTTAAAGTATATAAAGTCAAGGGACTGCCTGAATTCGATTTTGTTCTTTCCGAGGCTAATGATTATACATCCGCCTGTTTGCGCCGGGACTTCACAATAAATGCGATACTCAAGGATGTCTTGAGCTCTGAGCTCATAGATCCTTTGCAGGGACAAGATGATCTGAAGAGTAAAACGATCAGGCTGAGTGCCCCACAGAACTTTCATCATGATCCGCTTAGAGCTTATCGTGCAGCCGTCCTGGCCGCTCGCCTTGATTTTTCCATAGAACCGGTGACATCTAAATTCATGAAACAATGCGACCTTTCCAGGATAAGCAAGGAGCGCATTTTTAGTGAACTCAATAAACTGTTGCTATTGTCTGAAAGGCCGTCAAAAGGTTTTATTTATCTGGAGCAAAGCGGTATTTTAGCCCAGGTGCATCCACGCTTGCAGGATCTGGTGAACTGCCCTCAGCCTCTTGACCATCATCCTGAGGGCGATGCCTGGCAGCATACACTGATGGTACTTGACAGAGCTGCCCAAATGAAAGGACATTCTCAAGATCCTAGAGCCTTTATGATGGCAGCTCTTCTTCATGATATTGGAAAGCCGCTGATGACTGAGATTAGAGAGGGAAGGATTACTTCCTATGGACACGATACCGCCGGCGAAGATCTGGCCCTCGATTTCCTGCGCGAATTCAAATGCTCCGGGCATAGGGCTGCTCGTATCGCCAGCCTGGTGCGTGAACATATGCGTCCGGTCCTTTTATTCAAAACCAGGGATCAGGTAGGCGACCGGGCGATCAGGAAGCTGGCCAAACGGGTCGATACCAGGGAACTGCTGCTTTTGTCGGAAGCCGATTACTTGGGAAGAAGTACTGATCGGGATTTTAGACCTATCAAACAGTGGTTCTTAGACCGATTGAATAGGGTCGGGCTTGAGCCGGGTGATGGAATCTTGCCGGTAATTAGAGGGCAGGACTTGATAGACATCGGGTATGCGCCTGGTCCTCATTTTTCAAGCATATTGGAGTACGCGTTTTCATTACAGCTAGACGGATTAAATCGTCTGCAGATCCTTGGTCAGATAGATGAAAGATTTGGCGATGTGTTCGGAAATCGTTCCATTCCCCGTAGGATATAGGGACTACGAGTATTCAGTGGTTTTTTACCCGCTTTCCAGGCTCCTTCTACCAGTTTAGAGAATTTCTTTTTCTCTCACCAACGAGCATTATAGAAAAACGTTGACATACCAACCTTCGCTTCTTATGATTAAAACCAGTTGGTCGGAAAATTGAACTGACCGGTCAGGGGAGAGTGGATCCGCATGGCGAACAAGGAAGCGGTCCGAGAGTTTAAAAAGGGTTTGATAATTGATGCTGCTTACCAGCTTTTTATGGATCAATCCTATGAGGAAATTACCGTTCAGGATATCGCCGATGCAGCCGGGATAGGAAAAGCTACTATCTATCAGTACTTCACCAGTAAAGAGGAGATAATATTCAGGATTATGCTGCGTTCGGCGCAGGAAGTGAATGAAGTATCACTTGGCTGCTGTCAGCAGTATGAAAATGCACGTGCAGCACTGGAATCTCTGATCTATCAAGTCTACCAGGTTTATGTGAAGAACAACAGATTGTTTCTGGCCTACCTGGGCTTGAAGCTCCAGGGTGGCTTAAGGCAGGAATGGCTTTTAGAAGCCAAGATGGAGCGGGAACGCAAGTTTGATATTCTGAGCCAGCTGCTGGACAAGGGCATATCACAGGGGGTGTTTATCCAGGCGGACAGCAGACACCTGGCCCGGGTGCTGAACAACATTTTGCGCGGCTTCAGCCTGGAATGCCTGGAAGTGCCGCTGCATATAAGACCGCCTGGCAAGGAATTGGATTCGGGATTGATCATATCAGTTTTACTTAAAGGCATTCTGCGAGACAGGGGAGGAGAAGCCGGTGACTGAAGAACGAGAGACAGCCAAGCAGAAAGAGCAGGAGATAGACCAGGTTCCGGGAAGACGCCGTAAAATCGGTATTATGATTATGGTGGCTTTATTGGGACTGGCAGCCATAGGTGGACTGGTCTGGCGAGAGTACACCGGAAAGGTTGTATCTACCGACAATGCCAAAGTGTCTGGTGATATAGTTGATATAAGCTCTAAAGTAAGCGGTCGCCTTGAGAAAATAATGGTCGAGGAAGAGCAGTATGTTGAGAAGGGACAGGTTATCGCTGAATTAGACCTGGTACCCCTGCAGCTGGCACTTAACCAAAATGAAGCAACTCTGGACCAGGCTCGGGCCAACTATGACAAACTGCCCGATGATCTTAAATCGGCCGACGCGGCTGTGGTCAAAGCCCAGGAATCGCTGGAATATTACCGCGGCCTGGCCAGAGCCAGTGAAATTGCCCTGCAGGAAGCCAAGAGATCTTTTGGGCAAAATGAGGTACTTTACAATTCAGGAGCGATATCTCTGGATAGCATGGAAAGCAGTCGGGCAAAATTGAATTCAGCCCAGGCAAAATTAGAGAGCGATATGGCCAATTTAAGAGTCGCCCAGGCCGTTCTGGATGATGCCACAGCAAAAGACGACCTGGCTCAGAAGACTTCGGATAAAATATACCTGGCCCAGTTGAAGAAAGCTCAGGCAGACTATGATATAGCCAGGTATAATCTCGATAATGCTGCCATCAAGGCCCCATGTGCGGGCACCGTTGTTCGCATCGTAGTTCAAGCAGGGGAAAACCTCACATCCAGTCAGACTATACTGAGTATCTGTAATCTTGAAAAAAGTTACATAACCGCCAATGTTGAAGAAAAGGACATCGCCAGAATACAATCGGGTCAAACCGTGAATATTAGCATAGACGCCTATCCGGACAAGAAATTTACCGGTAAAGTAGAGTCGGTTAGCGGCGCTGCCCAGTCTGTGTTTTCCTTAATTCCGACTGAAAGTACATCTGGCAACTATACAAAAGTTACCCAGCGCCTTCCCGTCAAGATCATCCCTGATCCTTCGGATGTACTGCTGCGTCCTGGAATGTCGGCTGTCGTTAAAATCCGTACGGCAGATTAGGACAGCTCAAGAAAATAATGGAGAATGGCGATAACACCACGTTCAATCACTTCTGCATTATGATGGTCGAGACACTTTGTTAGCAGGTTAAAACAACAGCATAATCAACGTCGCATTGACCAGTATCATGGTCAAATTCACCTTTGGCCGGGATCCCATCCAGTACTTCCTCACTGTCCAACCCATAAACCTGGGCGCCCATTTCCGGATACGATGCGCTCTGTATTCAATATGATCCGTCAAAATAACACCTCATGTTATAATTGAAACAATATTTTACACACCATATTTCTGTGTTTTTATACTATCCAGCGGGCCGCTTTTTCCATCTAATTATCATAGTCAAGCTTGGGAAGCAGTGTTATAATTTTCTCAATAAACTATAGGGGGGTATGGGTATGCTTGGTTTGCCTGATGGAGTAAAAAGTGCTCTAAAAGAGAAGTTTCAAAACCGAGTAAGTTTTGATGAACTGGAGCGGCGCATATATGCGCATGACATGGCAGCTATACCTGAGATGGTAAAACCCCTAGTAGGGAATCCCATTCCCGGGGGCATTGTTCAGCCGGAAAGTGAAGAGGAATTATTAGCGATCATAGAGCTGGCCATAGGAAACTCTGTGAGTCTTATCCCTAGAGGCAAAGCAACCTCTGGATATGGCGGGGTCATACCGGCTGAAAGCGGTCTGGTGGTAGAGTTTAACCGCATGAAGAGGATTCACGATATCGATGAAGAAGAGCGGGTGGTGACAGTCGACCCGGGAGTAGTGTGGAATGAACTGGAATACCACCTGAATCAGAGAGGATTGACCCTGGTTGCCTATCCCACGAGTGCCCCTTCTTCAACCGTTGGCGGATGGCTGGCGCAGGGAGGCGCAGGTATAGGCAGTTATGAGTACGGTTATTTCGTAGACAACGTGGTTTCTGCCCGTCTGGTGCAGCCTGATGGTCAGGTGGAAGAGATTCAAGGAAAGAGTATGCAGCTGCTGTCCGGCGCCAATGGGATAACTGGATTCATCAGCAGGATAACGCTGCGGGTTAAGACGTTAAAACCCATGCATATCAATGCTATCGCTTTTGATACGGCCGAAAACATGAGTCTATTCATCAAGGGCCTTTATGACCAGAAGGTTCCCCTCTGGTCAGTTAGCTTTATCAATCCTGCCGCGGCACTAATGAAAAATAAGCTGCCTCCGCATCTGCACCACGGACGGCCGGTAGAACATGAGCGGCTGCTTATTCCAGAGAAATATATCGTCCTGTTGGCATGTACCGACGACCGCTGTGATATTATTCGCGATGATGTTATACATCTGACCGCACGTTTTTCTGGTGAGATGCTTCCCGAGGAGATCGCCTTGCATGAGTGGTCAGCCCGTTTCGAGCCAATGAGAGCCAAACGGATAGCGCCCTCTTTGATTCCCAGCGAAGTGATCGTGCCGGTAGACCGGCTGGCCGATGTGATCAAAGACATCGCAGATGAAATAAAGCACACTTTTTTGCTGGAAGGGTTTACCACCAATCATCGGGAAATAGTGCTGTTGGGATTCATTCTTCATGATGAACGTACCTTCAATTTCAATTTGGCGTTTGGTCTCTCGCTGACAGTGCTCAAGACTGCGCAGAAACATGGGGGCAGGCCTTATGCTACCGGCCTCTATTTTACCAGTTTGGCCAGAGAAGTACTGGGGCGTGAGGCGGTGGAAACGCTGCGAAAATTTAAAAAAGAAACTGATCCACGGGGGCTGATGAATCCTGGTAAGGTCCTGGATAACAGTCTGGTATCCAGGAGCATTCAGATGGCCAATGCCTTTGAACCTCTCATAAGGGTATTTGGCAACTGGGCGCAAAGTAAAGAACCGGGAGAAGTCTTTAAGGAACGCAAAGGAATCCCTGGCGATGTGGCCTGGTATGCATATGCCTGCTCACAATGCGGCTATTGTGTCGACCATTGCGATCAGTATTATGGCCGTCAATGGGAGTCCCAATCCCCACGCGGCAAGTGGACCTATATCAAAATGCTTCTCGAAGGGGAAGTGGAATTTGATCAGCAAGCGGTAAACAACATCCTGGCCTGCACTACTTGCGAGATGTGCAACCGAACCTGTCAGCTCGATCTTCCCAATGAATCCTCCTGGCTCAAGCTAAGAGGCATTCTGGTTGACGGTAAAGGATTTCATACCTTCCCGCCTTTCGAGATCATGGTGAATACCATGCGTCAGCAGGGCAACATCTGGGGAGGGTATGCCAGTGATCGTGATAACTGGATAACGGATGAGATTCGCCCTATGATCAAGGAAAAAGCTGAATATGCATTTTTCCCAGGCTGTACCTCCTCTTTCGTTGAACAGGATGTTGCTCAGTCAGCGGCATTGGTTCTGGATCGGGCTGGTGTTGAGTATTCGTATATCGGGAAAGATGAGAAATGCTGCGGAATTCCTATGCTGGTATCCGGTCGATGGGAAGTCTTCGATGAAATCGCTGCTGCCAATATCGAGAACATGAAAAAAATAGGTGCTTCAAAAATAATAACCACCTGCCCGGCCTGCTGGTTGGTCTGGGAAATATATTATCGCCACTGGGCGGATGAACATGGAATAGATTATCCTTTCCGCGCCATGCACTATGCAGATGTGCTGGCCGAAAAAATTGAAGCAGGCGAATTCGAAATACCTGGGAACGTTAGTAGAAAGGTTACTTATCATGATCCGTGCCACATGGGTAGAGCTGGCGTGAGGTTCGCAGGTCCGAGAAAACTGATTAATTCCATCCCCGGATCAAATTTTCGGGAAATGCGTTTCAACCAGTATGATGCCCACTGCTGTGGATCAGTACTGACACTCATAGCAGATCCGGACGTTGCCGAAGAAATTGGAGCCATTCGGGTTCAGGAGGCCATTGACACCGGTGCAGATACCCTGATCACGGCCTGCCCCTGCTGCCGGGTCCAGCTTAAACGTTCCCGGGATTTAAGAAGTTTGCCGATTGATATAATGGATCTTGCCACACTCACGGCCCAAGCATGCGGCTTCAAAGTGGCAGAGTCTGATGCGGTGGTGGATGAAAAATGGGCTGTTTTTGAAGCCATGATCCGCATGATGACTCCATGGGGAATGGCAGATATGATGGCAGACATGATCCCCGAAATGATTGAAGCCATGCCGGATATGTACAGAAATATGATGAATTTGGTGATCAAGTCGCCGGATGTATTTAAAGAGCCGATGATAACCATGATGAAGGGAGTAATGCCATCTCTATTCCCGAGCTTGCTGCCGGATATGCTACCCAGGATTATGCCCAGAATGCTCGAGAAAGTTAAAAAAGCTATTCCCATGCCGCTGTACCTTGAGGAACAGATGCCAAATCTAATGCCTAAAACCATGGATGTGCTGATGCCCAAAATGCTGCCCGAAATAATACCTTATTTTATGCCCCGGATGGAGCAGTACCTGCGCCAAAGCAAATAAGAATATCACTGATGAGGCCCCCACGGTGGATGTTAAAAGCGCTGTGGGGGTTTGGGGCTGTTATCTGAAGTCAATAAGGAGGGCTTGTATAAACAATAGTTATTTGAAATATAAATACGTATATGATATAGTACGGGCATTAGCCGGGGAGTGTTTCTCCCTGCATTAATTTGGGTTATAGAAAGGATGACGGCAAGCCGTGGAAAATATTATCGATGCTCGGGACCTGGCGTGCCCGGAGCCAGTAATCATGACCAAAAAAGCTATGGATGGAGGAGTTGGCAGTCTTACAACGATCGTAAACGGCATTGCAGCTCTGGAAAATGTAAGTAAGCTTGCCAGGACCCAGGGATATGACATTGAAATCGAAGAAGTTGGATCAGAGTTTCACATTCACATGCACAAGTCTGCTGATCTTGATGAAGACCAGCAGGAGATCCATGGGGACGTTGCGATTCTGATTTCCAGCCGATTATTTGGCCAGGGGGATGAAGAACTGGGGCAGGCATTGATGAAGAGTTTTCTTTATACGTTAAACGAATTAGACGGGCGCATAAAATATGTCATTTTTGCAAACTCAGGTGTTTTTTTGAGCACCGAAGGATCACCGGTTCTCGAGTATCTTCGCAGTCTGGCCAACCGGGGAGTGCAGATTCTTAACTGCGGTACCTGCCTGGATTTTTACGGCCTCAAAGAGAAACTTCTGGTCGGAGAAGTCACCAATATGTATACAATAGCGGAGATATTGACGACCGCATCCCGTGCGATTACATTATAGTATTTCTTTGCTTGAGGTATTGAACCTTAATTTGCAGGTCTCATAAGGGCTTCTGATACGAAAGAGGATCAACTAGATGAGTACTATTTATATGGATAATGCGGCAACATCATTTCCAAAACCAGAATGTGTATACCAGGCTATGGACGAGTTCAATCGTAATATGGGAGGCAGTCCGGGCCGGGGAAGCAGCCAGCGCAGCCTGCAGGCGGGGAATGTCTTGTTGAATACCAGAGAGGTTCTGGCAGACCTGTTCGGTGTTTCAGACAGCAGTAACATAGCTTTTACAGCTAACATTACCGAGTCCATTAATCTCGCTTTAAAGGGCATTTTAAATCCAGGGGACCATGTACTGACCAGCAGTATGGAACACAATGCTGTTGCACGTCCTCTTCATGATCTGACCAGGCAGGGAGTTGAATGGACAGCAGTAGAATGCAGCCCGGATGGAACCCTGGATCCGGAAGATATGCGCAGGGCAGTTAGGCCAAATACGCGGCTTATATGTATGCTGCATGCCTCGAATCTAACCGGAACTATAATGCCGGTTCAAGAAGTAGCCCGGATAGCTCGTGAGAATGAAATACTATTCCTGCTCGACTCGGCTCAAAGTGCGGGAATTCTACCTATTGACGTGGATATTCAGAACATCGATATTTTGGCATTTACAGGGCATAAAGGACTGCTGGGCCCTCAGGGTACCGGAGGGATCTATGTGCGGCCTGGTGTAAAAGTGCGCCCTTTAAAGCATGGGGGAACCGGGTCATTATCAGAGTATCTGGAACAGCCCGATGTGATGCCGGATATTTTTGAGAGCGGGACACCTAACACTCCAGGACTGGCAGGATTGCAGGCCGGTGTTGGATACATCATGGAACAGGGCTTGACTTCCATTCGCAGTCATGAGCAAAAACTGAGTGACGTGCTAATCCAGGGATTGAAGGAAATCAAAGGAGTCAAAATATACGGGCCATGCGACCCAGGGCGGCAGACAGCAGTGGTGCCATTTAATGTTTATGATGAGGACTGTGGCGTAATCAGCCAGCTGTTAGATTTTAAATATGGTATTGTATGCCGCTCAGGGCTGCATTGTGCGCCGTTGGCACACCGTACTATAGGTACTTTAGAAATCGGCTGCTGCCGCCTCAGCCCTGGATGGTTCATCTCAGAAGATGATATTCTGAAAGTCATTCAAGCAGTCTATAAGATCGCAGGTCAGATACAATGATTAAAAAAAATAGCGGGTAATATGATAATGACCCATCTGCCATTCTTAACCATATAAATATATACCTAAACAGCCCCTGTATAAGGGGCTGTTTATTTGCAACATATCATGTAGCAAATAAGCATCATGGTAGTAGCCTAGCAACATAAAAAATGTAGACAATATGCTTCGATTATCTGTTTACTGCTTTACGAGTGAGAAAAAGAGGAGCAAATAACAACTAATTAGAGTCAAATATCTTCATTTCCGACGAGCATTAGGTATCTGTCCGACTCATTGGCACGGGTTTTGCACCTGATAAATTAAACAAGCATAGGGGCGCCGCATTTATATCATTTTATAAAGATGAAGCCGTTATGGTTGAATATATGATCCATTCTTATAGGGGCCTGGTTTTACTCACGGCTTTGTACGGTTCCATACCGTCTGGCAATTAAAACATTACCGGGGGGTGGTTTCCAGCTAGATATTCTGTATCTAAAAGTTTTTCCGTATTAAATGACAAGATGAAGAGGAGGAGTTTGAATGTCTGGTGGAGAAGGCGGCTGGGCAAATCCCTTGCCCGCGGGTTTAACGTCACTAGCGGTAGCATGTTTTATTTTCTTTGCATTGTTGGGCGGAAAAGCAGCCGGAGCCGGCGCGATGCTTGCAATGTCAGGTTGGCTGTTTGGTGCATTTATTGTCCAGATAGTGGTAGCAGTTATTGAGTTAAAAGAAGGCGCTCTCAACGGTGGTAATGTATTTCTGTTCTTCTCGGCTTTCTTCTGTTTTACCACAGGCTTTAACATGTTCATGAAGTATTTGGTAGCTGTCAACAAATGGACTGCTTTTGATGCTCGTATCGATGGTTGGGCATGGGTAGCTCTGGGTATCGTTTTAATTCCGATAACCTTCTGCTATCTTAAAAAGACTCCGCTGTCCATGAATCTAATGGTGCTCTGTTTAGATACTGTAGTTGCTTGCCTGATTATGATGGACCTGAATTTAGCAGGCGGACATCATGCCTGGGCTCCCACCGCAGCATACGCCTGCTTGGGGGCGGCAATATTTGCTCTTTACACAGTCGGTGCATTATTCCTGAACACCAACTTTGAAAAGACCATACTGCCGATGCCTGGTCCGATCATTAAATAGTTTGAGCTTTGCTATTCAGGTCAAGGGGCGGAAATGCTTTCGCCCCTAGCCTGAAACCTTTCCGAAATCAAGTGATCTGTCCCTGGTATTGTAAGTATTTTGTTGGCGGGTGGTAGCCGCTAACCCTATACCTTCTAGGGATAATAACAGGCTCAATGTACTAAGAATCATTAAGAGATGATTAGACTCAAGACAGGGAAAAGCCAGAAATATTGCTGGCCCCAGGATAATTAAAACAGATTGTTTATGTCTTTATTTTTGTAAGCCGGCAGTTGACGGTCTTTCCCCAAAACTCGCCAGGCAGAACTCCGAGTTAAATGTAAGCAACAAGCAATTGCCAATGCGGTCAGATCCGTGGGTCCGGATTTGACCAGGGTAGAAACCAATTAAAAGGAAGTAGGGGAGACATTCTCCCCTACTTCCTATGTCTTTTTATAACAATGCCAGCTTCCTTTCTTGGAATTAAGCGGACTATTATTGTCTATTATAAGTATTCTAGAAAACGGTTTGCCACGCGCCAATATGGTTGCCGAAGAACGAAGTTTTTTGTAAGGAATATGTGGAAGTGGAGAATACACTATTGCTGGATTAATGGCCTTATGATGTAAATGATGCAAAATAAAAACCGGTGGGTGGTAGCCACCGGTTCTTATTATACTAACAAGGATAAGATTTATTTTAAAATTGGACCGCCCAGAGGTAGGATCGTTCTACCAAAGGCAGCATTTAGCTGTATAGCACTAGTGATGTAGATGGCAAGAGCGCCGCCGATCAGTAGTGCCCAGCCCGCATACAGGCCGGCTACTTTGGCATCCATAAGAGCCAGGTCTTTGAGCGTGACAAATACAACGCCTACGTCCAGAGCCAGCACTACCAGTCCCAGCGCGGTTGTAGACGTTTTCAGATAAGCGGGCGTCCACATGATTAGAGTAACTGTCAGGACAATCCATGCCCATCCGTCAATCTGGGAGGTGGGCTTGAAAGCTGCCCATGATGCGGAAGTCTTAACGAGAAATTCCAGAGCGCCGGTAATCATAAAGAATGCCGAAAAGAATAGGAACACGTTGCCACCCAGCAGGTGACCTTCTTTGAGCTCAATCAGAGCTACTACAAACTGCACAACGAAACCGCCTATTAACCAGCATCCTAACATAGGAGCCACGGTGCCCGGAACTTTTCCGGTCAGTACAGCGAAATAAGTGAAACAAGCAACTGCCAATGCGGTCAACCCCGCGGGTCCGGGGCTTGCCCAACCACCATGTTCACTAGACGACATTAAAACTCCTCCTCTTCTTAAATTGATTTAGATAATACGATACGGAGTTTTTAGCTGGGAACCACCCCCCGGTAAGTTATCGCTTGACGGTATATAATACCGTTCAGAGCCGAAAAATGAACCCTGGGCCTTGAGATAAGAGCATATATCAACTGCTTGTTAAGTGCATTTAGAATGGCAATTAAATTTTCGGAATATTTCGAAGATTTTTTTAAATAATATAAGCTGGTGAAAAAAATGTCAACAACCATAATTTTAGGTAAGAGAAAGAAAAAAACAGCAAGGGCATACTCTTCCTGCTAATACTTGGACTACTATTCTGGTAATCTATATTATGTTTATTCGATATTTATTCCCAAATCCCTCTTTATGAGCAATATTTCAAAAAAATACTTGGCAAACAAATTATTATCACAGGAGGATATACAGCGAGGCTTATGAATTGGGCTAACAAACCGGTTGCCTGATTCTTTGGAATGAAGGTGTAAATAAATTCTCTGCAAAACCAAAATATACAAGTCCTTAAACAATGCATCTACCGGTTGAAGAAATACGTTCCATGCGCTATAATATAGCTATGATGGCGGAGAAGCAGTGATATATTATCAAATGTTAATACGCCAAAGAATAGTTAATAGTTTCCGATTACGAGTTCCCCAGTATTACCCTTAATAAGAAATCTAAATCCAGGTGGTTCGGTTAGAAAGAAGTGATTTTACCTTTTGAGTCTTAGTATACTTCTCCGCCATCAGTATAAAAGTATCCCCGTTTAAACGGGGATATTTAAATTTATGGGCAGGTATCTTACCGGTAAGTGATATTCATATCCAAAAGCAGGTAAGATTCCATGATATTATTATATTGAATACCGGAGGGCATGAAGTGCAGGATATGAATAAGTGGTGGCATGAAAAGGTGTGCCTCGTCAGCGGCGGCAGCCGTGGGATAGGGGCGATGATAGCGCAGAAAGTGGCCGGGTGCGGAGCCGCCGTTGCGGTCGCCTACCACCAATCGGTAGATGCAGCCCTTGCTGTCGTCGACGAGATTAATGGCCGGGGCGGAAAGGCCATAGGGATTCAAGCTGATATATCAAAAAGAGATCAAGTCGAACGAATGTTTTCCGGAATCGAAGGCGAACTTGGAACAGTCGATATGTTGGTCAACAATGCCGGCATTTCCCAGCATGGTCTTTTGATTGACACCAGTGATGAAGAATGGCAGGAGATTATGGATGTCAACCTGAAAGGACCATTTCTCTGCTGCCGCAGGGCTTTGCCCGCCATGATGGAGAAGCGCTGTGGGCGCATACTGAATATCGCTTCCGTCTGGGGCGAGAGGGGAGCCAGCTGTGAAGCTGTCTATGCAGCTTCTAAAGGTGGGCTCATAGCTCTGACCAAATCTCTGGCGCTGGAGGTTGGACCCTGGGGCATAACTGTCAACGCGCTGGCTCCTGGACCCATTGAATCAGGCATGCTTTTGGCCGATTTAAACTGTGAAGAGATCGCTGGCCTGGCCAAAGAAATCCCGGTTGGAAGACTGGGTCGAAAAGAAGATATAGCAGCCGCCAGTCTGTTTATACTGTCAGAACAGTCAGGCTTCGTCAACGGATCGGTGCTAACTATTGACGGGGGATGGAAAGTGTAAAGACAGAGCAGGGCGATGATGCTTGTTATCAGCGACATGCCTTGATAGAATGTAGTTTAGGTTAACATTCAACAGTTTTCGTAAAGATCAACACTGTTATGGAGGAATTGGTTTGCATAAGAAGCTTTTTATTCCCGGCCCCGTAGAGGTTCGAACTGAGATTCTGGAAAAAATGGCAACACCCATGATAGGACACCGTGGTAAGGAGGCCTCAGCTCTTCAAAGGGGTATTAGTCAGAAGCTACAGAAATTGCTTTATACCAGAGAGGAGATTTTACTGTCCACCAGTTCGGGAAGCGGCCTAATGGAAGGAGCGGTGCGCTCATGTACCGCCAAGAGGGCAGCGGTATTCTCTATAGGTGCGTTTGGTAAGCGATGGTACGAAATGGCAGCCGCCAACAATGTCCCAGCAGACCTTTTTGAAGTTCCATGGGGACAGGCAACCCCGCCTGAAATGATTGACGAGGTATTATCCACCGGACGATATGACCTGATAACCGTCACCCATAATGAGACTTCTACCGGCGTTATGAATCCAGTCGCGGAAATGACGCCTGTATTCCAGAAATATCCTGATGTAGTGGTATGCCTGGACACAGTTTCCTCACTGGGCGGTGCCAGGATCGAAGTCGATGCCCTGGGTATAGATATATGTATCGCTTCCACCCAGAAGGCCCTGGGCCTGCCGCCGGGAATGTCCCTGTGCTCTTTCTCGCAAAAGGCTATCGAGAGGGCCAAACAGGTGCCTCACCGGGGTTATTATTTGGATCTGCTGTCCCTTTATGAGTATTTGAAGAGTAAGGATTTCCAGTACCCTTCAACTCCATCGCTTTCGCACATGTTCGCCCTTGATTACCAGTTGGACTGCATTTTGGAGGAGGGCCTGGAACCGCGATTTAAACGCCATCAAAGTATAGCAGAAAAAGTGAGAGAGTGGGCTAAACAGCATTTTGCCCTGTTTGCAGATACCCGTTATCTATCTGAGACTCTCACCACTATAAAGAACACCCGTGGGATTGATGTCGGTGACTTGAACCGAGAACTGGGTATTCGCGGCTACCAGATTTCCAACGGTTACGGGCAAGCGAAAGATATAACTTTCCGTATTGCTCATATGGGCGATTGTACTGTAGAGGATCTTAGCCAACTGCTGGGTGAGATAAATGATATCTTGAGACTCTAAACTACCGCGG
Source organism: uncultured Syntrophomonas sp. (assembly GCA_964635975.1). Lineage (GTDB taxonomy): Bacteria > Bacillota > Syntrophomonadia > Syntrophomonadales > Syntrophomonadaceae > UBA5314. Next base: position 71,235 of record CAZWPO010000009.1, on the reverse strand, counting down.
CAATATAATTATTTAGAAATTTAAATCCCGGTTCTTCCCTGAAGAACCGGGATTTATTATGCGCCTAAGGAGGCAGCACCTTCTCTGCATCCTTAGAATGGCGGGGAATGCGCAGGGCGGCCTGGAGATTTAAAAGGGCTATCAGTCCAGCACTCCAGAAGACCCATTGGAAGCCCGAATAAGCCCAGACCATGCCGCCGGCAATAGGAATAGTCATTGATACCGCATGATCTAGAGTTATGCCCATTGAAAGTGAAGGGCCAATATCAGCAGGTGAATCACTTATTCGGTTTAGATAAGTTGCCCGGGCCATATTTACCGAAAGGAGAAGCTGGTCTACGATAAAACAGATCATCACTAAGATGAGACCCGCTCTATGCGGCAGCCAGAGCGGAGCACCTCCGTAGACGAAACAGATTATGATCAGTACGAATGACTCCCAGAAAATAATTCGGCGCTCTCCCCAGGAGTCTATCGCTCTTCCCAGAAAGGGGCGGAAAAAAAAGCCTAATGCTGTACCTGCTAGGCCTAGAAGGGCAAATGTTTCGATGCCGCATGAAAACATCTTAATCAGGACCCAGGGCGCAAAGGTAAGAAAGATCTGCTTGCGCGCTCCGAACAGGATATTTAAAAAATAAAAGAGCGAGTACCTGCGTTTTAACAAAAGACTCCGCGGAGGGGATTTAATTGGTTCGGGTCTAATCTTAAAAAGCAAAAGACCAGCAATGAGAGCGCAGGTTCCCGAAACGCCAAAAATAACAGAAAACGAAACATGCAGAAATGAAGCTCCAAAATAAACAAACAGGTTTCCCAGCAATACCCCCAGGGCTTCCAGCGCGCCCAGACGTCCCATGAGGTCACCTTCATGATTTTTGACCGCCAGTCGCAAAGCTATAGATGATTTTAAGACCATGAACAGGTGTGCCCCGGTGCTCCACATCAACATCCAGAAAACTACCCAGCCCATTTGGGGCGCCCAGTTCCCCTGGCCCCATAACGATATGCCGACCAGCAGAGAGGCCAGCATGGCAACCCTCGTATCGGGCAAAAAGGCCAGCAGGGCGAAGATCAAAACCATAAGGAAACCGGGCAGTTCCCGGGAGAACTCCAGGCTGCCCCGGGCTACCGCGTCCAGGTTGTGAACCTGGGATAAATAGTTGTTGAAAGAAGGATCATAGCAGCCTGAATACACCCCCATCATTAACTGGGCGGCAGCAAAAAGAAAGAGCGGCGTAGTCGCTCGCGGTAGATTCATCTATACATGCTCCTTCGCAAGGTTCACTAACTTAGTTTATTGCTTTATGTTACTAATTAAAAGTCTGCTTGCTGTCATCTGTTCATATATAGAAAGGAGCACGCCGATACGCTAAAATTTTCCTTAGATATAAATGCTAAATGCCAGACATATGATTGCATAAGCAGCTACTTTTTTGTTTGGGGGGAGAACCATGGCAGTGAGGATTTATGCTGATAATGCTTGCGATCTTGACAGTAGTCTTCTGAAAGAGCTGGGCGTAAGATTGTTTTACATATCCACAACTATTGATGAAGATACTTACTATGACCGGTTCAATCTTGACCCCCCTGCATTTTATAGAAAACTACAGAAAACCAACAGTGCACCAACGACTGCCCAGGTAAATCCTCAGACCTTTCAAAGCGAGTTTGAAAGAGTTATTAAGGAAAGCGATGACGAAATCATATATGTTGCCTTTTCTTCCAGATTGAGCGGAACATGCGATTCAGCTTGTTACGCCAGGGACCAGGTCGATCCAAACCGTATCACGGTTATCGACAGTAAAAGCGCTTCAGTCGGATACGGTTTGACAGCTATCAGGGCCGCTCGCGCTGCTGCTAAGGGATTTGCAAGGGAACAGATTATTGCCGAGATAGAGGATAACGTGCGCCGTATGGAGCATATTTTTATTGTTGGCAGTTTTGAAATGCTAAAAAGAGGCGGTCGGGTAAGTGCAACCACTGCAACCCTTGGTGATTTGCTTAATATCAAATTAATCCTTCATTTTGTGGATGGAAGGATAGTGCCCTTGGAGAAGGTCCATGGCCTTAAAAAAGCAAAAAAAAGGCTCTTGGGAATCATGGAGGAAAGAGGGCACCGGCTGTTTGAACAGGAAGTAGGCATAAGCTATTCTCAAGACTACCAGGGGGCCATGGAGCTTAAAGCAATGGTCCAGGAACGTTTCGGATGCCGTAATTATGTGGTCTCGGAAATAGGAGCTGTGATAGGCTCTCACGTCGGTGCGGGCACCTTCAGCTTATTCTTTCTTCATGAATAAATAGGGTCAATAAGCTCAGCCCTATTATTTTCTAATAGGGGATGATCCTCTTGCGCCAGGATCCGTTCATAAAGTCTTAAATAGTCTTCTACCATCCGCGACTGGGTAAATTTCTCCTTGACCCAGCGGCGGCAATCATACCTGCTGATTGAATCGATCTTTTCCAATGCCAGACAGGCTTCCTCTATATTCTTTACTAAAAAGCCAGTCCTGCCGTCAGCTACTACTTCAGGCATCGAACCGCGGTTAAAGGCAATTACGGGGGTTCCACATGCCATTGCTTCGATAACGCTTAATCCGAAAGGCTCGTTAAAATGAATAGGATGCAGCAGGGCGCGTGCAGATCCCAGGAGATCATTCCGTTTTTCTGGTCCCACTGATCCCAGGTAAATTATCTGCTGATTGTCTATATAGGGAGCTACCTGACGATTGTAATAGGTTTTATCCTGAATGATGCCCGCTATTAAAAGCCTGAATCCGCAGTGCAAGGCAATATCTATCGCTTCGCGGGTGCCCTTATCGGGGTGGATGCGCCCGAAATAAACCAGGTAGTCATCTGCCTGGGAACGGAAATCAAATTCCTGTAGGTCGATACCATGGTAAACGTTGCCTAGATAATCAAGTTCCGGGTGGCGGTCGGCATAGCTGATGGAGACATAATAGTTGTCCGAATTATACTCCTTGTAGACCGGAATAATACGCCCTGATGAAAAGCCATGGACCGTAGTCACAACCGGAGTAGAGGTCAATCGTGAATAGGTTAGCGGTAAAAAATCATAATGGTTGTGGATGATGTCATACTGTTGTGCCTGTTCGAATAAACAAGCGATGTGAAGTGATTCCCATACCTTGGGGTCCAGATTAGGGCTTTCTTCATAGGGAGTGGCGCAGCGGTAGGCCAGTCTGTTGCTGGCTATTGAATCACCGGTTGCAAACAAGGTAACATCAACACCACGGGATGCCAGCCCTTCGTCCAGAAGCGATACGATGCGCTCCCAGGGGCCATAATGACGAGGCGGTGTACGCCAGGCGATAGGAGCCAGTAAGGCTATTTTCATGAATAATTCTCCTTTGCGATCTGCTTAGATGCTGCAAACATTATTTCTAGATTACGCCGGGGTACTGACAGAAGCTTTACCTGCTGCATTCATGCCAGGTTTTGTGAAAACAAACTCGGATGTGGTATTCATAAAGACTTACTTATTGTAAATAGCAGTAATATTGAATTATCTATTAAATTATTACCCAGTTGCTTGATAAATAATCTTAAAAAAGCGGCCTCCCGCGATAACTCAGTCCTACGCTTTAGAAGTTGGCTTTTACCATCAAGGTGCTTCCGCAACTGCCGCCACCACGTATTGCCCGTATACGCAGCAGAGTATCTTGACCGTGTGATTCGAATTATTACGCATTTTCAGGTCCGCTCCGCTCCAGGAGACGGTTGCATCGTATCCGGAACCTATGTAGCTCACAGGAAGCGTGTGCGGATGCCTCTCAACTATCTGCAGACCGCTTGTCAGGCCGGCGTTGTACAGGGTGGTGGCGGTCTGGCAAATGCCGCCGCCAAGACCATTCGTAACAGTGTTGCCTACGAAAATTTTAGCCTCCCGGTATCCGGCCTCAGTTGTTCTTTCTCCGACTATCTGGTTGAAGGAAAAAACCTCGCCGCTTTCCAGGATAGTGCCGTCGATGCTTGCGCAAGATAGGATTATATTATGGGTCCTTCCCTCAGGGCTGTTGATTAGCGTAGTGTAATAGGCACCGATGATTTTTTCCTGAGGCCAGTTTGCCGATAATTCGGGGACCATTTTGCCCCAGGTGGGGAGGTTCTCGGGGGGATCGGGTATGGCTACCGGATCGAATTGAGAGTCATTGGCATTATCCGCATGGGTCTTGTACTCTGGGCTGTAAAGGCTGAGTAAGGCCGAATCTGACTGGTACTTAACAACATATCCCAGTTGGCCGGCAACTGCTGCCACCGGGATAAATATATTATTAAGTCGCTGTAGAGGAGTCATCTCATTGAATTCAACCCGGGCAAAATATTCCCCTGGACGAAATATGATGCTGGTATCGAGACGTTGTACAAGCAGTGTGCCGTCCTCCTGATATTTGAGGTGGCAGGAAAAAAGCTGCACAGTGTCTGCCAACGAAATAAGGATATGGCTTTGCTCGCTTATGTAAACAGGGTTTGTCGGAGTATACGTCCGGCCGTCTTTTTCGATTGAACAGGAAATGGGTGATTTGTTAAAAACTTTTGTTTGCGGTGATGTGGGTGAACTTTCAACCGCTGCAACCAGCGGCCCATTGACCATAAGCCAAAAAAATAAGCCGAAAAAAACGGCCGGGAACCCGCGATATTTTCTCATGCATATCCTCCTAAATAATATTGCTGCAATATAATTTATATGGTTAAAAGTCTTCTTCTATGACATTATTTCATAATTTTTATGTCAGCATATCCTTGTACTAATCGATAAATCAGCCTTTGTGTGATCATCTGAGATGGATGCAGGTTTGAAATTATGCTATATTAAAAAAGGAGACGATTGGCCCTTTAATAAAAGGAGGATCTCGAGTATTGGAAGTTTTAGATTTTAAAGACATGGGGCTGAAAAATGATCTTCTGTTGATGATCAATGAAAAAGGATTCGAGGTACCTACTCCCATACAAGTAAAAGCTATACCGCTGGCAATGTCGGGTGTCGACGTAATGGGTCAGGCGCAGACCGGTACAGGAAAAACTGCTTCCTTTGGTATCCCTATTCTCAACAAAGTTTATCGTGCTCAAGGTGTACAGGCCTTAATTGTATGCCCCACCCGTGAATTATGTCTGCAGGTAAGAGAAGAAATTGCTTTTTTGGGCCGCCGCATGCGGATTGGTGTTCTAGCGATCTACGGAGGACAATCCATAGAGCTTCAGATTCGTGGTCTGGAAAAGAATCCTGAAATTATTGTAGCTACTCCAGGTCGACTGCTGGATCATCTGAGCAGGGGGACCATCTCACTGAATAGACTGAGTTTCGTTGTTCTTGATGAAGCAGATGAAATGCTGGATATGGGTTTTCTGCCTGATATCGAGAATATATTGAGCCAGTGTCCCAGAGAACGACAGACCTTTCTATTCTCTGCTACGCTCGTGGATGAGATTCGCGACCTGGGAAGAAAGTTTATGGTCGAGCCCCGTGAAGTGTTGATCAAAGCTGAAGAACGCACGGTGGCTGAAATAGACCATTATTTCTATGAAGCCAATCCGCGTTTCAAAGTTGAAACATTATGCCGAATCATTGATGCCCATCAACCTCCCACCAGCCTGGTGTTCTGCCGAACGAAGCGAAGTGTGGATCAGCTTGCCCAGAAGCTGCAGTCCAGGGGCTATAATGCAGATGCACTCCATGGCGATATGTCCCAGCGGGAGCGAGATGCAGTAATGGGGCGCTTTCGCCGGGGGACTGTCAGAATTCTTGTAGCCACCGATTTGGCAGCCAGGGGATTGGATATTGACCTGGTAACTCACGTGATCAATTTTGATCTTCCGGAAGATGCGGATGTTTATATTCACAGGACCGGTCGAACTGGAAGGGCTGGACGCACCGGCGAGGCGATTTCTCTGGTCGAACCGGGACAAAGAAGGCTCTTACGTTTAATTGAGCATCATATAGGCAAAAGGATAAGAAGAGAACTGCTGCCTGATAGAGCTGAAGCAGTTGAAGGTCGCCAGGAGATACTTCGGGGCAGAATAATGCAGGGTATGAACAACTCACTCGAACTTTACCTGGGACTGGCAGATCAATTGTGTGGAGAATATGAAGCCAGGATGCTTTTAGCCGCAGCCCTGAAACTGCTGGATGCCGGTCAGCACGAGGAGGAGGAATTGGAAGAAAGAGTTGCCAACGGGGGGCTGGACAGCGGAGTGCATGTTGAACTGCCTTTTGGAAGATTGCATGGCTATACGCCCAGACGGCTGATGGATTTTCTGGTAGCCAATACTTCCCTCACTACAGAGCAGATTGGCGAGATTGATATCGGCAGCAGCAGCGCATACGTCGAGGTCCCAATGGAACAGGTTGATGAAATATATCACTTGCTCAGTGAGAGCGGGCGTCGGCGTAAGAAGAACAGCCGGGGCAAGACCGACATCCAATCCCGTCCTGCGGGTCCGTATAAAAAGAGAAAATAGAAAATCAAGGGGCTGTCTCAGCTTTTGAGACAGCCCTCCCATTTTTCTGACTAAGAACTCAGTTGTGATTTTACGGTCTGGATATCCTGATTGCTGGCATCGCTGGCCGGTTTATAAAAACCTCTTTGCGAAGCCATCTGAAACAGCTGATATTGGAACTGTTCATCGGAGTTCCGAATCTGCTGCAGGGTCTGGCGCAGCTGCTGATTGGCGGATTGTGAAATGCTGCTGGCATATGTGGTTAAGCTGCCGTTCACCATCGATAATACGTCATTTACCATTTCCCGGTCACTTAAATGCTTCAATCTTCTACCTCCTATCCTAAGAAAGACATTAATTTTTGACGGGTCTGACTGGCGGATTGTGCAGACTGCTGGAACATTTGCCTGACCTGTGGATCTGCAGCGTTCTCAGCGTAGAAATTGAGCTTCTTTTCCGCTGTTTCATGACCTCCGATCAAATGCCGGAGGTTCTGGAGTTCTTCCTGGTTTAACTTCAACTTTGGCACCCCTTTCCTAAATTTTTACCGTATCATTAGTAGAATGCCTAGTTAAAGCTATGCTTATTCCACCAGAATTGATTAAGGGGGCGTGAAAACATAAGAAGAAGCGCAGGCTATTTGCTATGGTGGCGTCTGAGCAGATGGATTAATTTTTCACGATAAAGAAAGCCCAGCAGGAAAAGAATAGCTATAAGACAGGAAACGATGGCGGTGAGCAAATATTCCTGTTTCTCTAATTGAGCACCGAGCAGAGCGGAGACGGCAATACCAGGGAATCTGCCCAGCATAGCGGCCAGAAAAAAGGCAGCCGGGCGGATGGGCGTTATACCCGCTATGAAGGTTAGAATATCCTTCGGTGCTCCGGGTATGAGGAACAGTATAAATATAAGCACCTCAGCACGATTTGAGTCAAGAAGAAAACGGAACTTCTCCAGGGTCTCTTGTTTGATGAGCGCCTGCAACAGGGGATATCCCAGCCAATGGGACAAAAAGAAGGCAATAAGACTACCTATAAATATACCTGCCAGAGAGTACAGGGTCCCGGCCCAAAAACCAAAAACATAGCCTCCGGCAACCTGGACCAGTTCGCCCGGAAGGGGAGCGGCGACAACTTGCAGGACCTGCAGGCCCATGAAGACAAGACGGCTCCAATTACCGTAGGAAAGAAGCTTAAGACGCAGAATTTCTGGCTCTCCCATTATGCTTTTCAGGTAGGGAAGGAAGTACCAGGTAATATAGCCAGCCAGGGTGATGAACAGCAGCATTCCCAGCAATCTTAGCAGCAAGTTAAACTGTTTTTGCAATCGGAATCATCCTTTAGAAACTCTAGTGTATCTCCCCAGTATTATACTACACTTATTTATTACTATAAATTGCCATATAAATATAGGATAGACTCTAACTAGGGGCAGCCCTGTGCTGTCAACTGATGGCTGTAAATATCTAAAAGTTTTTCTTTTAGCAAAACGTGCGGTCGTAAAATGCATATTTTATAGATCAACACAAAACATACTAAAAAAAGTGAGGTTTTCATGATGGTTCAATTGGGAGATCCTTTTATTGGCAACCTTCCGAAGAAAATGAACATCCAGGAACTGCTCCAGGCTCTACGTGTAGATATAGCTGGTGAGCTGGAGGCAATTATTGGCTATGAATCGCATATTATGGCCACTGATGATGAGCGTGTTAAGAAGGTGCTTTCAGCGATAGCAAACGAAGAAAGGCGCCATGTTGGGGAGTTACAGCAGCTGCTGTTTGTACTTAATCCCAGCGAGGCCAATTATATTCACCAGGGCCAGCAGACTATTCAGCAACAGCAAGCCCAAAATTTTCAAAAATCCATGCAGTAATCGACCCGGTGAAGATTCCACTTGCATAAAAATTGCAAAAGCCTTACTTGACAAAGCCGACAATAATTAATAATATATTCCACAAAAATGTAGAAAATGCTTTGAAAGGGAAAACCGTCTGTCAGCTGGGCTGAAGAGAACTGTTGTTTGCTGCGAAACAGTGCTCACGGCAGTATGGAACTCGCCCTGGAGCAGTCCTTCTGAAAGCGAAAGAGATATGAATACTACGAGTAGGAAGGCCCGGATTCCCACCGTTAAGGGGGAGGGCGCCATTTAAGTGATGGGGCCATTGAGTGGGTATTTATAATACCAAAAAGAGTGGTACCACGGAGGTAAAAGCTTTCGTCTCTTGTTTAAATGCACAAGACGAAGGCTTTTTTATTGCCATGAGAGCCACGACAAGAAAAAGGGCCGGCTAGAATCGGCCTAAAGATTTGTGGGAGTGGGAGGAATTAAATAATGAAGATGGCTTTTTCAACTTTGGGCTGTCCTGATTTCACCTGGCCTGATATTTATGCGATGGCTAAAGATCTGGGTTTTGATGGAATCGAAATAAGGGGATTGGGTGGTAAGATTTTTTCTGTCAACACCCAGGCCTTCACTGATCAACAGCTTTCCGACATCAGAAAAAAACTCTTAGCCCTGCGCCTTGAAATTCCCTGCTTGTCATCGGGATGCTGCCTCAAGTACGCTGACAAAGCAGAGGAAAACCATCAGCAGATCCTGCAGTACATCACCCTGGCCGAAAAACTAGGAACACCATTTGTCCGTATCCTGGGTGATCTTGAACCATACCCCGAGGGACCTGTTGATGACGAAGTAGTTATACAGGCTTTGAAGCGGTTGCTGCCCTATGCCGAGGAAAGCGGTGTGACCCTGCTGATAGAGACAAACGGTGTGTACACAGATACCTCCCGCCTGCGCGCACTGCTGGATAGTATCCCCAGTGATTCTGTAGCCGCATTGTGGGATGTTCATCATCCCTACCGCTTTGCGGGCGAAAAGCCGGCAAAAACCGTTGAAAATTTGGGCGCTTACATCAAGTATATACATATTAAGGATTCCGTGGTTGCGGATAGTAAACTTCAATATCGCATGATGGGTGAAGGGGACCTACCTATAGAAGATATCATGTTCGCCCTACGCTCAGTAAAATATGATGGTTACATTTCTCTGGAATGGGTCAAACGCTGGGCTCCGGATCTCAGTGACGCCGGAATAGTATTCCCTCATTTCGCGAATTTTATGAGCCGCTATACTCAGAAGCTTAAGGCCAAAAGCTACCTGCTTGACAACAACACGGGCACCGGAAAATATATCTGGGAAAAGGACATACTGATCGATTTGACATTCCCCCAGGTGCTTGATCGCATGGTGGAAGAATTCCCCGACCAGTATGCATTTCGCTATACAACACTCGATTATACCAGGACCTACAGCCAGTTCAGGGATGATGTAGACACCTTTGCCCGCTCTTTGATAGCATTGGGCGTAAAGCCCGGAGACCATGTCGCGATTTGGGCCACCAATGTGCCCCAGTGGTTTATAACTTTCTGGGCGGCCACCAAAATCGGCGCTGTACTGGTAACGGTGAATACTGCATATAAAATCTACGAGGCCGAGTATTTGCTTCGCCAGTCCGACACCCACACTCTGGTGATGGTTGACGGCTATAAAGATTCTGACTACATTGACATCATCACAAAACTTTGCCCAGAGCTAAAAAACCATGAAGCGGGCAAGCCATTATATATGAAGCGCCTGCCCTTCCTACGCAACATTATTACTGTAGAATCAAAACTGGAAGGTTGTCTGGTCTGGGAGGAAGCTCTAGCTATGGCCGAACGGGTTCCAGTCGAAGAGGTCTACCGGCGCGCGGCCTTTGTCTCAAAGCATGATGTTTGCAACATCCAGTATACTTCTGGAACTACCGGTTTCCCAAAGGGGGTTATGCTAACCCATTACAATGTTGTCAATAACGGCAAAAACATCGGTGATTGCATGGACTTTTCCACCGCCGACCGTTTGATGATCCAGGTTCCCATGTTCCATTGTTTTGGAATGGTCTTAGCCATGACTGCGGCAGTTACACATGGTGTTACAATGTCGCCCATGCCATTCTTTTCGCCCCAGGAATCCCTGGAATGCATAAATATCGAAAAAATCACCGCTTTTCATGGAGTCCCAACCATGTTTATAGCCATGCTGGAACACGAGGATTTCTCAACGACTGATTTCTCCCAAATGCGAACCGGTATAATGGCTGGCAGTCCCTGCCCGGTAAAGGTGATGCAGGATGTGGTGGACAAGATGAATATGAAGGAAATAACTATTGTGTTCGGTCAGACCGAGTCTTCCCCGGGTTGCACTCAGAGCCGGGTTGATGACTCGCTGGAGCTCAGGGTAAATACGGTCGGGCGTGCTTTACCGGGGGTGGAGTGCAAGATTGTGGATCCGTCCACCGGCGAAGATCTGCCTGACCATGTTGATGGAGAGTTTGTAGCCCGCGGTTACAACATAATGAAGGGATACTACAAGATGCCTGAAGCTACGGCGGTTGCCATCGATGAGGACGGTTGGCTGCATACCGGGGATCTGGCCAGGAGAGATGAGAATGGCTACTATAAAATAACCGGACGAATCAAAGATATGATCATTCGCGGTGGTGAGAACATTTATCCCAAAGAAATTGAAGACTTTATTTACACTCATCCCAAGGTAAAGGATGTTCAGGTGATCGGTGTTCCCAGCAAGCAATACGGAGAGGAGATAATGGCCTGTATCGTACTCAAGGATAGCGAATCTATGACTTCTGAAGAAGTTAAGGAATTTGTCCGTTCAAACATGGCCAAGCACAAGACCCCTAGTTATGTTGATTTTGTTGACGATTTCCCGATGAATGCCGCAGGCAAAATCCTTAAGTACAAGATGCGTGAAGATGCAGTCGAAAAGTTGGGCCTGCATGCTGAGAATAATATTGTAACTGCCTAAGCTTCATTAATCCTTATTGTTAGAAACTGGACGGGGAGGGGGCTTCCCTCCCTATGACGGAGCGGGGAATGACCAGGTTCTGCAGGTATTGCTTCCCTATCTTAGGATTATCTGTTATAATAAATTTTCAGGAGCAATCGGCCGTAAACAATTAAAAATGTTCAAAACCAGACCTCCTTTGATTCCAGGGGGTCTTCGTTTTTCTGATAATGAGGCAGGTGAATAAAATGAATGAAATTTTTTTACAAATTGAAACTGTATTTCCACTGGGATTAGCATTGAACCTGGCGCTTATATTTATACTGAACGCCAGCAGTGTCTGTTTGGGAACGTTAAAAACCTTGTTCTTGAATAAGAGATTCATGCATCCCGCTTATCTCACTACTTTCCTAGATGCACTGATATGCGGATATGCTTTCAAGATGATTGCGTCTTCATCTGGATTAGCTTTCTTGTTAGCTTTTGGATTGGGAAGAATCTTCGGAGTTTACCTGGGCGGTTGGATAGATCGAAAGCTGGCCCTCGGGACTGTAGAAGTAAGCGTCTATAAAGAAGATTTCGACGAGGGAATTAAAACAGCTGACCGCCTCCGAGCCCTGGGCTTCCCCGTAACCACTGGAAAAGGCTATGGAATCGAGGGGAAGGAGCGCATGATTCTAAACATAATCATTAAACGCAAGGATCTTTGCGAGCTTCAAGAAGTTTTGGCCGGCTACGGGGGAGTAAATGCCGTAGTACGGGATGTCGACAGTGCCATGGGCAAGATAGTAAAACCCCTGGCACCCTTGGATACGGCGAGAAACAATCTAATCTATCCCTAAGCGAACCCTTCTGTTATTCAGAGGGGTTTCTTTTGTCTTTGTCCTTAGTCCTTATCCAGGCGGAAATTTTTAGAACGGGGAATACAAAGCTTTTCCAGGCAGACTTTTTAGGGAAACGGCTCAGGCTATGCACCTTTTTTTCGGTAAGGCCAAATTTTAAATGAATGTTTAGATACATTATTATATATTTAAAAGAAAAAGACTTAAGTTCACAACCTCTACACAAAGTTTCCCGCGTCTTAAGCACAAACTTGCCGACTTGATTGAGAAGTGATATCTGCAGCATTTATTGAAAGGTGGTAGTAACATGAAATTGTTAAAAAAATTATTTCTATTGATCTGCCTGTTGAGTCTATGTGTAGTATTATCTTCATGTTCCAAGATGGACAATAGCAGCGGCGGAGGCGAAAAGGCTACTGGGGCCAATGAATACATAAGCAGTGATTACGGGTTTTCTTTTAAATACAATAACCTCAAATTGGACAGCAAGATAGACGGAGATCAATTTGCCGAGTTGACTCATTTAAGTGGGGATAAGGCTATTGTCAAAATTCATGAACCCGACAAGATTTATGGAAACAACCCGGAAGAATGGCTAATGAAATCATTTGAAACCTCAGAGTACAATGTGCATAACAGGAAGCTGCTTAAACTCGGCAACTACAACGCCAGATTAGTAGAATACAGCTGGAAGGTAGGCGGAAAACCTATCCGGACTATTGATCTGACAGCCTACAAAGACGGTTTATTTTACAATCTGATTGTGACTATGAAGGAAGAAAATGTTAATAATGTGAGGGGAGAATTTGATGTTCTAGTAAACAGCTTTGCATTGTCAGACAAAACTGTCGACCTCCAGGCCTTGAAACCATGGAGAACGCAATTACCTGCAGATTATCCAGTTGATGTAATTGATCTCTATGGAATTGAAAAAATTCATGCAGTTATTGGAGATAAATTCGAACCTGGAAAAGGTTTTATTTCTGTTCACTATTATGTTAAAGACAAATATACTGCCGAAGATATCAGCAAAATGTTCCAGGATTCCTTGAAGGATTCGCAAAACTTTAAAGTTAGCGATTCATCAAGTGCAACCAAAATAGAGGGAATAAAATCCGGTTATAACTACAAGATAGAAATTAATAAATCATCAAAAGGAAAAATAAGCCTGGTGAAAGTCGAAGTGCGGAAACAGGCTTAGGGGATTAAAAGAAGGTGTTGGGATTTCTTTCGTAGCTCGCCTCTCATTGCCTGTTGCCCCAGGTATATCTGGAATGAATATGCAAATAAATTGAATTCTCCTGTTAAATAGCCCTTTTTGGGGCTATTTATTTGTGTAGAGCATTCGGTAAGCTTGATGAAGATTATTGACCACTTTAGCAATGAAGACATTTATGTATTTGTTGCTAGACCGTAATATTGGCAAAAATACTATCTGAGATAATGCATACTGCATATTTATCAGGACAAGTGAAGCCGAAAAGCTTATCAGAGGATGGTTGGGTAGACAGCCATAACACTGCATATTAATCTGCTTGATGATTAAATTATAAATGTTAGCTATAATAAGTTAATGCATTAACAATAGGGGGGGTACAATGACTGTTCGTGAAGCAGTCCTGATGGCAATCAGAGAAGGACAAGGTCAATGGGTGTCAGGCGAGGCATTGAGCCAGAGTCTAAACGTGACCAGGACTACTATCTGGAAGCAGATAAAAACGCTTCAGACAGAAGGATATGCAATTGAGACATCCCCTAAAAAGGGGTACCGTTTGTCTGCTCTCCCCGATATATTGTCATCTTATGAGGTGCAGGTGGGATTGCAAACCAAAGTTTTTGGGCTAGAACACTATTTATACTTTCAGGAAATAGACTCCACTAATAATTATGCAAAACACCTGGCTGCTCAAGGTTACCCGGAGGGTACCCTGGTAATAGCCGAACGGCAAACTGCCGGGCGGGGTCGCCGGGGACGGCAATGGCACTCGGAGCCGGGGCAGGGCATCTTTATGTCGCTGATTTTGAGACCCGCTTTGCCGGTCAGGGAGCTTTCCAGGATTACTATGTTTATTGCATTGGCAATTGTTGAAACCTTGAACGAGATAGGAATAAAATCAGGGATTAAATGGCCCAATGATGTGCTAATAAACGGGAGGAAAATAGCTGGCATATTGACCGAGGCGGTTACAGATATGGATAGTATCGAGTATGTCGTGATTGGTATTGGATTAAACGTAAATATGCTTAGCCAAGACTTCCCGGAAGAATTTCGCGCTGTTGCCACATCGGTACGGGTAGAAACCGGGCGCTTAATTCCTCGGGTTGAGCTTCTACGGGGGCTTCTGCTGAATCTCGAGAATAGTTACGAACAGCTGACCGCAGGTGGATTTAGCGAAATTCTAGAAAAGGTAAGAAATCTATCACTGGTAATCGGGCATGACATACAAATCGACAACGTCAATGGAATAACCGCTGGCCGGGCAATAGATATTGACAACAACGGTTTTCTAATGGTGCGAGACTCCCGTGGTAATATTCACCATGTAATGTCGGGGGAAATTCTACTAAAGGCACAGTTGGAAAACGACCATGAAATGTAAACCCAAAATCTGCAATATAGTTGACAATGGTTCCGGGCATATATAATATAGTTTCTAAGTTTGGACATATTATTTTTGTGCCAGGAGGTAATTGCACTGAATCCATCAACTTCCACCTCATTGAGATCCATGGTATATGCATCCTTGTTCGGAGCATTAACAGCCATCGGCGCATTCATCGTAGTTCCGTTGCAACCAGTTCCCTTCACCATGCAGACATTCTTCACCGGTCTGGCTGGAGCCTTACTGGGTGGGTATACTGCTGCATTAAGCCAGGTGGTGTATGTGATTTTGGGGTGCATCGGGCTGCCGGTTTTTGCCGGCGGTAAAGCTGGTCTGGGAGTGTTTTTTGGCCCCACCGGAGGCTATCTGATCGGTTTTATTGTTGGCGCTTATGTTATCGGAAAAATAGTTGAAGCTCGCGGGCAAGCAGGTATGATTTGGACCGCAATGGCTATACTAGCTGGCGATCTGCTCATCTATAGTATTGGTGCCTTTCAGCTTTCGATTATTGCCGACCTTTCGCCTTTGAAAGCCATATTTATCGGTGTTGTACCATTCATTCTGCCTGAGTTGTTGAAGCTGCTGGCCGCCGCTATCCTGGCATCAAAAATCAGGGAAAAAGCACCCTTCTTACTGAGGAGACAGTCATGATAAAAGTCAGAAATCTAAGCTGTGTTTATCACCCTAATTTAGCCCCCTCCCTTAGTAACATCGATCTGGACGTAGGAGAAGGTGAATATATAGCGGTAATCGGAGCGAATGGCTGCGGGAAAACTACGCTCATTCGTCACCTTAACGCTTTGCTGCTTCCCAGCAGCGGAGATGTTGAGATTGATGGTCTGAACAGCAGAGATGTAAAGAATCATCTGGAAATCAGGCGCAAGGTGGGTATGGTGTTTCAGAATCCCGATAATCAGATTGTGGGTATGAGTGTGGAGGAAGATGTTGCCTTTGGTCCGGGCAACCTTAAACTCCACAGCACGGAGGTGCGCCTAAGGGTAACACATGCTCTGGAAATGGTCGGCCTTAGCGGATTCGAAAAAAGAGTTCCACATACCCTGTCAGGTGGGGAAAAACAACTCCTGGCGCTGGCTGGCATACTGGCGATGAAGCCCGGATACGTTATTCTAGACGAAGCCACTTCTTCCCTTGATCCAGCCAGCAAAGAGCAGGTGCTGGCCATTTTGGACAGGATGAAGAATCAAGGGATTTCTATAATTCATGTTACTCATAACATGGAAGAAGCACTGCGGGCGGATCGAGTGCTGCTAATGGGTAAGGGTAAAATTTTAGCATGTGGAGGTGCCAGGGAAATATTGACGAACGGAGAGCAACTAAAATTGGCGGGGCTGTCACCGCCGCTTATAGTTGAACTAATGAACCGTTTGGAAGCGTTTTTTGATTTCCCAAAAGGCATCCTGACCGTTGACGAAGCCGCAGACGAAATCTGCTCACTGCTGCAAAGCAAAACTGAAAACAACGGGGATCATATATTCCGGAATGCGGGGACTTATGACTGATTTTGGACAATATTTAGAAAGAGAATCTCCTTTGCATAGTTGTGATCCCAGGGTCAAATTGCTGGCGGTACTGATATTCAGCATCGTCATACTACGTCTTGGCGTGATTGGATTAATGGCGACAGCAGGGATTGTTTTAGCTCTCTCATTTATAGGGAAAATCGGCTTGATTACGCTCCTCAAGGCAACTCGCCCGGTTTGGCCTTTTTTTCTCGTGCTTTTTTTTATCTACGCTCTCTTTTCGCCGTTGAATTCAATACCACTGTTCTCCTGGGGACCTTTTAAACTTGGTTATGAAGGCCTCTATATTGGGGTATTACAGATCGGGAGATTTCTTCTTTTAATCCTGACAGCATCATTTCTTACGATAACTACGCCATTGTCAGAAATCACTATAGCTGTTGAACATTTACTAAGGCCGCTGAAAAGAATCGGCATTTCTTCTCATAATGTAGCTTTGATGGTAAGCCTGGGATTGAGATTTATTCCCACGCTTCAGCTGGAGATGAATAATATACGAGAAGCCCAATTGGCAAGGAGTGCCAATTTCCAGCCGGGCAGCCTGAGTGGAAAGATCCGTTCCATGATATGCATTGCTGCTCCACTGACCATAGGCATTCTGAAGCGTTCCGATGAACTGGTGGAAGCCATGGAAGCGAGGGGGTACCATCCGGGAGAACGTACATATCTTAGGGAGCTCGCTTTTTCAGGAAGAGATTATTTTTATCTGCTCCTAATATCATTTGCAGTAATCGGTGTTTGGTATTTCGCCTGATACCTGATGACGACGGGGTGATGACCAGGTTTACTACTAAGCAAGTGAGTATACGAAAGTGCTTCATTCTATTTGATTTGCCGTTATTAATGAAAGCTTTAAAAAGGCTATAAAAAAAGGTACTATTTTGAAATGAGACAATAGTGACTCTCCACTAAACTTTAGGAAGGGTTGCGTACATATATATCGGAGAAAATCATGAAGACTTTGCTTATAACTGAAAAGCCCTCGGTTGCCCAGGATATAGCCAGGTCCCTTCAAGAAAGATTTGACAAGCAGGATGGCTTTCTAGAGGGCGAAAGCATGATCATTTCCTGGGCGGTAGGGCATCTCCTGGAGCTTGCTGCACCGCAGGACTACGATGAAAAGCTACAGCGATGGAGCATCGACATGCTACCGATTATTCCGGAGCCGTTTCAACTACGCCCCAAAACATCTACTGTAAAGCAGTTAAAGATACTACGTGACCTCATCAAAAGGCAGGATGTTGACAGGCTCATCAACGGCTGCGATGCTGCGCGAGAAGGAGAACTCATATTCAGGTATATAGTTCAATTTCTTAAATGCAGAAAACCTCACTCGCGGCTCTGGTTGTCAGAGACTACGCCAGGGGCTATCCGGGCAGCTCTTCAGAACCTTAGAATGGATTCAGAGATGCAAAACCTGGCCCTGGCAGCGATATCACGCAGCCAGGCGGATTGGATAGTGGGAATAAACGCCACCAGAGGTTTTACGGTACAGTTTGGTGACAAGCTGACGGTGGGGCGCGTGCAAACACCTACCCTGGCATTGATTGTCAACCGGGAAAGAGAGATCGAAAACTTCATTCCTTCACGGTATTACGAAATTGAAGGCCTGTTTGCGGTTAATGAGGAGTCAAATTTCAAGGGGAAATGGTTTAAAGGCAAGAAAGACCGCTTTCCCTCTAAAGAGGAGGCCGAAGCAATACTTCAAAAATTAGAAAGTGGATTGCCGGCCATGGTAAGCGATGTAAAGCAAAAGGAAGAGAAGGAGAAACCGCCGCAGTTGTTTAACCTGAATGACCTGCAGAAAGAGGCAAATAAGAAATACGGCCTTACCGCTGAACAGACCTTAAATATTGCTCAAAAGCTATACGAGAATCATTTGATAACCTATCCCAGGACCGACAGCAGGCATTTGACCACCGCTATGGCGGCTACATTGCCAGGCAGATTGAACGCCTTGACGGGCACAGAATTAGGACCCATTATTGCGGAGATTAAAAACAGAACCACAAAAGATAAGAGATATGTGGATGATAAAAAAGTGTCCGATCATACTGCGATAGTGGTAACTGATTCGGCCCCTGCCAAAATGAGCCAGCGGGAGCAGCAGGTCTACATGCTGATTGCAAGGCGCATGGTTGCTATTTTTCTACCGCCGGCAATAATTCAACGAACTACAGTAATTACTGCCTGCCAGGGTGAGACATTTGTCAGCAAGGGACGAGTGATCGCGAATTTAGGATGGAAGGTATTATATGGAAGCGCTCAGGTTGATGACGAGGATAACAAAGAACCAACTCTGCCCGCATTATCATTAAACCAACATTTAATCCTGCAAAAAGCAGAGATACTTGATAAAGAGACTAAACCACCGAAGAGGTATACTGAAGCTGATTTACTAAGCGCCATGGAAAATGCCGGCCGCAGGATCGACGACGAACAGCTGCGGGAAGCCATGGCCGGAAAGGGATTGGGAACGCCGGCCACCAGGGCAGCTATTATTGAGAAACTAATAACGGTTGGATACATTAAGCGGCAAAAAAAGCTGTTGATCCCTACAGAAAAGGGAAGGCATCTTATCGATATTGTCACGTCAGAGCTGAAAGACCCTGAGCTTACCGCCGAGTGGGAGAAGAAACTGTCCGATATAGAAAAGGGGCAGTATGAGAAAGATGTATTTATGCAGGAGATAAAAGACTTTACGGGTCAGATTATCTCCCACTTATCGAAACGAACAGTTCCAACTATCGGCCCAAAAGATGAAAGCTTCATTGGGACTTGCCCTATATGCGGCAGACCAGTCATTGAAAGCCAGAAGGCTTATGGCTGTTCTGGCTGGAGGGATGGCTGCAAATTTGCCATCTGGAAGGTAATCTCCGGGATGAAGATCAGCGAAAGCCAGGCCAAAAAACTACTTCGGGACGGTAAAACAGCAGTTCTAAAGGGTTTTAAATCTAAAACCGGAAAAGTATTTGATTCAGCTCTGAAAATTGAAGAGGGAAAAGTGGTCTTTGATTTTCAAAAAGCTAAATGATAATGAGGATTATTACTGAATACAGATAATGCCGATGAGAGCCTTAAATATAGGCTCTTTGTATTTAAGGTGACCAGGAATGAATTGGTTGAAATTTTGCCTCAAGCTGGTAATGGGTTGCAAAATAATTATGACTCCGTCAAAGCAGAAATGACAGCATGATTGTGGTGTCCGGAATCGACGGGGCCTGGCCCAACATTTACGGCCGGAAGCGCAACAGGCAACATCAATAATTTAGGTTTAGAAAATTTTCTAAATATAAAACAAAATGGGATTAAACAACATGTTAAACAAATTATTTATTGGGGATACGGCTTTCGCAGGGCACAGCGGTCTGGCATTTTCCACACCCATACCGGGGATTGTGACGGGCGGCGGTTCTGTCTAAAAAAGTGGAGCATATGCTGTGGATCTTGCCATTCTCAACAGATATGGCACCTACCGGGCATCTCCTTACACAGTGCCCACACATGGTGCAGTATTCAGTTGTTTCTTCATATTTTCGCTTATCAGGCGGAAGGTATAACTCGCTGACAATGCTGCCAAACCTTCCTGCTATTCCCCTGTAGTGATAAGACCCTTAGAGAGCCCGAAGGTACCAAGCCCACAGACAAAAGCAACATGCCGCTCTGACCAGTTGCTTGTAAAGGATAATCCGGGATGCTTGGAATTCGGGCCGACTTCCATTTGAGCCCAGAAGCTTTCATCTAATGAAGGAACCAGGCTCTTATGCCCGGCATCGTTTAATCTGGAATTCAAGTAAACACATAATTTATTGATAAAGGCCTGACCTTCAATACGTCCGTGCAACCACTCTCCTGACGGCCACAGCTTAGTCTTGCGAGTGGCCTTTTTTACCGCCAAGCTGAAGGGAAGGAAAAATGAGATTACCGTTCTGGCCTCGGGGAGCCACTCCCGTGGTAGACTGAAATGCTGGCCGATCACTGATGGGTCCTTAAATTTATAAAAATAATCATCATCCGCAGCTGCAAATCCCAGGATAGGAGCTTCAAATAATTCCAATCCCACCATATCTTCCGATATAGCAGCTTCCGCACGTATGTAATTGTCCGGCGAATTCTCTACAAAGTCGGTGGCGGCTTTAATCAAATCATCCCGGTTCATTTTATCCCTCCATTCTTATTTAAAAGATACAATGAGGGTATTCTATTTGTAAAATTGATAGTTATAATTAATATTATTACAAATCATGATATTAAAGGGGGGATCGCAGAGTGGATATAAAGCACTTAAGGACTTTTTCTTCCGTTGCTGCTCTGGGTAGTTTTAGCAAGGCTTCTAAAGAATTGGGCTATGCCCAACCTACGGTTACAACCCATATTCAAGTGCTGGAAAAAGAATTTAAGATACGCTTGTTTGAAAGATTGGGACACAGAATAAATTTAACCAAAGAAGGTGAACGTTTTCTTTTTTATGCGGAAAACATTCTGAAGCTTTCTGACGAAGCAAGTACAGTAATGTCTGAACTCTCTTCCAACGAAACGGTTGTAGGTAAAATTACAATAGGGGCCAATGAATCCTTCAGTGTGGTTCGTATTCCCGCGGTGCTAAAACATTTTATGCAAAACTATCCTCGGGTCGATATAAGTTTAAAATTTGGATCGATAAAGGCCATCCACGAACAGCTGCAAAACAACACTATAGATGTAGCTTTCTTTTTAACCCGGGAAGTCAATTACCCGGACCTGGTGGTGGAAACCTTGATCAACGAACAGGTCGTGGTACTAGCGGCGCCGGACCATCCTTTTGCCCACAATAATTCGGCTAGTATAACGATGTTGGAGAATCAAGACTTAATCATAACCCAGGAAAATTGCACTTACCGTGCTATGATCAATGATGTTCTTAGTCAAGCCAGGGTCCGCCCCCGTTCGCTTGTCGAGATAAATAACCTCCAGGCTATCAAACAACTGGTAATGAGCGGTCTGGGGATTACTATACTACCGCGAATTACGGTTGAGTACGAATTGGAACAAAAGCTACTAATTGAACTACCCTGGAATGAACGTCTTATGCCGGTTGCCACCCAGATTGCCTATCATAAGGATAAGTGGCTTTCTCCTCCGATTTTGGGATTCTTGGAACAAACCCGGCTATATTATTAAATCAAGAGAATGCAGAAGAAGTATAATATTGACAATATCTAGGAGGATGATAGAATAATTATAACATATGTTATAACGCGAGGAGGTTAGTCTTATGACGACAGTGAAAATTAGGAAGGTCGGAAACAGCCTGGGTTTAATCCTGCCGGCAGAATTAATTGAACGGCTCAACCTCAAGGAAAATGATGTGCTCCAACTAATGCTTGAACAAGATGGACTGCATTTAACTCCGTTTGACCCCGAGTTCTCTGAATGGGCTCAAGCATATAGAAATACTGAACGTAAATTCAGAAATACTTTAAGAGAGCTGGCCAAATGAGTCAAATCAAGTTCATCAAAAGAGAGATTGTGCTGTTCTTTCATCAGCAACTGATCAAGGACTATGGAGGACTTCACGGTATAAGAGATGAAGGACTTTTAGATTCTGCTCTGGCGCAGGCGCAACCTAGTACAACGTTACTGGGAGAGTATGCGCATAAAGATATTTTCGAGATGGCGGCAGCATATGGGTACCACCTTTGCAACAATCATCCGTTTCTCGATGGAAATAAGCGTATTGCTCTAATCGTTATGGATTCCTTTCTACAGGTAAACGGGTGGAGCATCATGGCGGATGAGAAATCAATGTATATGATAATATTGCAGATTGCCAATGGCCAGTTAAACAAATCCGAACTGGCTGAATGGTTAAGAATGCGCTGTGAGAATTTGCATTGAATCTAGCTCATAATACTCTAAAAAAACTCCCAAACTAAGCATGTAAAATAGCGAAAATAGGAGTTAAATTCATGCCTGAAAATGAGTTTGCAAATAATCTTATTAATGAAAAAAGCCCCTACTTACTGCAGCATGCCCACGATCCGGTCAATTGGTATCCCTGGGGGGAAGAAGCATTCCAAGAAGCCAACAGTAAACAACTGCCAATTTTTCTGAGCATTGGATATTCAAGTTGTCACTGGTGCCATGTAATGCATGACGAGTCTTTCAAAAATCAAGAGCTAGCAGAACTTCTTAATGCTAGTTTTGTTTCTATTAAGGTGGATCGGGAGGAGCGGCCTGATATCGATACCATCTATATGTCGGTGTGCCAGGCGATAAATGGACAAGGAGGATGGCCTTTAACTATAATTATGGCTCCCGACAAGAAGCCGTTTTTTGCAGCTACCTATGTGCCTTTGCACAGTCAGCGGGGGATGGCCGGGCTGATAGAGATCCTAGCCTCAGTTAAGGATTTGTGGGCTGGTAATAAAAGCGAATTGCTGGAAACCGGACAGAAAATTAGCGAGTGGTTAAATGTTCAGGAGACTTGGAGCCAGGAAGAGCTTGATGAGAGTATTATGAAGAAGGCCTATAATTACCTGGCAGAGCGCTTTGACGAGCAGTACGGTGGATTCGGTTCGGCACCTAAATTCCCCTCCCCTCACCAGCTGTATTTTCTGCTCCGCTACTACTATATTAATGGCGAAACAAAGGCTTTGAATATGGTTGAAAAAACCCTGGAAAGTATGTACCGGGGTGGTATATATGACCATATTGCTGGGGGATTTGCCCGCTACTCAACCGACCGCTACTGGCTGGTTCCTCATTTTGAAAAAATGCTTTATGACAACGCTCTTTTGGCGATGGCCTACCTGGAGGCCTATCAAATCACCGGGAAGAATCTTTTTATGAGGGCGGTTGAGGAGATCTTCAACTATGTCTTGAGGGATATGCGATCCGAAGAAGGCGGATTCTTTTCTTCTGAGGATGCAGACTCGCCTTGCGGCGAAGGCAGTTTCTACGTGTGGAGTCCGGGAGAAATAAAAGAATGCCTGGGAGAAGGCGGTGAATATTTTTGCCGGCTTTATGATATCAATAAAAAGGGCAATTTTGAGGGCAAGAGTATCCCCAATCTAATAAAAGGACTGCCTGAAGAGAATGAGTGGAGCAGATTAGATGAATACCGCGAGAAGCTGCGTTTGGCGCGAGAACTCCGCCCGCGGCCGCGCAAAGACGACAAGGTGCTCTGTTCCTGGAATGCTCTCATGATTGCAGCCCTGGCTGTGGGGTCCAGAGTCATGCAACAGCCGGCATATCTACAGGTGGCATCTGCCGCGGCTGATTTTTTGCTTGACAAACTGTCTAGATCCGACGGCCGCTTACTGGCGCGTTACCGGGAGGGAGAAGCGGCTCATCTCGCCTACCTTGATGATTACGCATTTTTAGTCTGGGCACTGCTAGAATTATACGAGGCCTCATGCCAGCCCCAATGGTTGCAGAAAGCGCTGAATCTGAATGACGACTTGATTAATTTATTTAGCGATGTGGAAGAAGCGGGCTTCTTCTTTTATGGTTGGGATGGTGAGGCATTGATAAGCAGGCCCAAAGAAATATATGATGGAGCTATGCCTTCCGGAAACTCAGTCGCCACCCTGAACCTGATTAAACTGGCGCGCCTGAGCGGCAGGAATGATCTCGAAGAAAAAGCCCGCGAACAAATCCAGCATTTTGCCGGGCAGGTCAAGCATATGCCCGGAGCCTACACTTTCTTTCTCTGTGCCTGCCAGTTCTATCTGGCCCCGCCGATGGAAACTACCGTAATCGGCGATAGGGATGCTGCCGATACCCGGGCCATGATCCGCGAACTCAATAAACAATACCGCCCCTTTTCGACAAACGTCTTCAAGGATGAGAGCGAGGACTGCGAAGTATATAGGTGTTTGGCTTCGCTAGAAGATATGCATAGCATAAAGGGCCAGGTTACTGCCTATCTTTGCTCTGATCGCTCTTGTCTTGCTCCCATTGTTTCCCTAGAAGAACTCTCCGCCCAGCTAATTGGACTGCAGCCTGCCTGGTTTAAACGTTGATAGTCCGCACTGCTTTTATCGCAGTTACAGCCTCCCGGGGTCATATTTTTGCTCCTGGAGAAATACATAATAAGTGGTAAATTCTTTGCGGGACAGAAGGTCAAAAACAGTAAGCAGAGGAGGTGAAGGCTTGCGAAAGTTTGGCTGCTTTATTCTGGCCATTTACTTTTGTTTAATAAATGCTGGACTAACGGGGGCTGCTGAAGATGAAAAACAAATGACAAAGGAAGTTCAGATCATTGATCGTACTGATTATCCAGTTCTGTACGTAAATGACCCCCCTTTGCAGGGTGATGCGGTTTGGATGGTGCAGGCACGCTTGAAAGAACTGGGCTATGAAATTCAAGCGAATGGGAAATTCAACGATCTTACCAGCAGCATGGTGGGCCTGTTTCAACTGGCCAACGGATTAAATGCCAGCGGCCGGGTTGATGAAGAGGTATGGAATGTGTTATTTTATGGGCCGGGCGGTGAGCCGTCATTGCCTGCTGATAGCAAAACTCCGGATAATAAAAGAAGGATGATAGAGATTGATGTGAAGACCCGCACTCTAAAACTTTTTGAAGATGGCAATATAATAGCAAAATATCCTGTCGCTGTCGGCAAAAGCGAAACGCCCTCACCGCTTGGGGAGTGGAGGGTCGTACAAAAGTCACTTCACTGGGGGAATGGATTTGGCACCCGCTGGATGGGACTGAATGTCCCCTGGGGTATCTTTGGCATTCATGGAACTAATAAGCCAAATTCTATTGGCTCCTACGCTTCTCATGGCTGCATTCGCATGTTCAACCGGGACGTGGAAAAGCTGTATCCGCAGGTGCCTTTGGGCATCACGGTAAGAATTGTAGAGGACGGTAAGATCTTTCCCAAGAATCTGAAACCGGCTAAATTGAAAAAGAACTCTTCAGGTCAAAATGTAGTCTATGTTCAGAGTAGGTTGAAGGAATTGGGTATCGAATTTGACCGCGCAGATGGACGATACGGCAATATGACGGAGCTAGCCGTCAAATATTTTCAAATATGGCATAATCTTAAACCAAGCGGAGAAATGGATGAAGAAACCTATCGGGCTATGGGGATGATAAAGTAGCTTGGGCCGACCACGTAAGTAAATAAACCAGGGGGACGTTTAAACAAAACGTCCCCCTCAGCTTGTCAAAGAAGTTGGCAAGCTGGCAGAGCGAGCAAAAAAGTTGAATAGCAAGGAACAAATAAAGCCTGCGATTGAGCCGTATATGGGATACGGTGATTGAGCAGGCTCTGTGTAGTGACACAGCTAGTCACCTTTTTTGACGGTCTGAGGGGGACGTTTAAACAAAACGTCCCCCTGTCTCTTAAACAATTGCTAGTGGCGGGCAAATTAATAAAAATTAAAATGTAATCTTGGCCCGTTCGCGCATAAAAGCGATCTCACGATTTATATCTCCTTGTATTTCAGCGATGCGCTGCCCGGCATCCGGGCCTTTGAGCAGTCGGTTGAAGCGGCCCTGTTTTGCGACATATTCATCCACCGGGACAGCGTCTTTTTTACCGTCAATGATGAGCTTGCTGGGATTATTGAAGTTGATCTTGCCATTCTCCGCTTCCCATAACAGCCATGCACCGCTGCGCACAGCCATACGGCTCATCCGTACGGTTTCAGCCATATCGAACTGCCAGCCTAAATAACAGGGGGCCAGAATTTCGATGTATTTCATGCCAGGGGTGTTTTTTGCTTTTACTATTTTGTCGTACATATCCCCTGGGTAAGCCACGGTGGCGGTAGCGACATAGGGAATATTGTGTTCCAGCATCAATTGGGCCATGTTTTTCTTGGGCTGGCGCTTGCCGGAAGGGGTGGTAGTGGTGAAAGCCCCGCGTGGGGTGGCGCCGCTGCGCTGAACGCCCGTATTGCTGTAGGCTTCGTTGTTATAGCAAAAGAAAATAATATTCTCATTGCGCTCGGCCGCGGCTGAGAGTGCCTGAAAGCCGATGTCATAAGTGCCGCCATCGCCTACCCAGGCGAATACGGTGGGCAGTTCGCCTTGCAGACGTCCCTTTTCCTGCATTATTTCAACCGCTTGTGAAATAGCGGAGGCCGAAGAACCAGCAGTCGCAAAGCAAATATTGATGCAGGGCCAGTTATAGCCCAGCTTGGGGGTCATCCCCATGCTGGCTACTGAGCAGGAAGGGGTCAGCAGCATGATGGCGTTTGAACCCAAAGCCTTACCTACGATGCGCAGCGCCATTGTGGCTGGACAGCCACCGCATGCCCCATTGCCGCTTAAAACCAGCTCGATATCCGGTAATTTTTTAATACTCGTAGTCATATCTCATACATTCCTTTCAGGTTCAATGCCTTCTATTCATCCATCATGGCGCGTATCTCGGCGGCCATGAAGCGACGGCTCAGATCGATGCCGCCAATACCCATTACCCTATTTTTAACCGTGATGTCATTGCGCCGACCGAAGAGCACGCTTTTCAGTTCTGAAGCCAAAATGCCGCCGGGGTGGCCGAAGTTATAGTTGCGATCCAGTACCATCACCTGAGCATTTTGCGGTAGTGCGTTGATAATATCTTCGCTAGGGAAGGGTAGAACCAGACGCGGCCTCAAGAGGCCCGCCTTGATGCCCTGCTCACGAAGGATATCTATGGAAAGTCTTAATTCTGCCGCCATACTGTTTACCGCAAAGGCCACAACTTCGGCGTCATCTAGTCGATAGGTGTCGATGGTGTCACCATCCCACATACCGGTGATATCCTTATATTCCTGAGCTGCCTGCTTTACCAGCGGTATGGAAGCCATGATATCATCAGACAGCATCTGGCGGAAGGGTGCGTATTCGGCTGCCATAGTCACATTGCTCAAGGAAGAGGGATTATTTGCATCAAGTCTCCATTCCGGTTCATGCGGGGGTAGAAAACGGTCGATATCCTCCTGTAGCGGCAGGGTGAGCGGCAGCAGACAATGTGAAATGGCAAATCCGTCGAAATTGACCATCACAGGGATATTTATCTGTTCGGCCACGCGGAAAGCCTGCAAAATGGTGTTGAATACCTCCTGGTTGGAGGAGCAGTGATATTGTATCCAGCCAGTATCGCGCTGAGAAAATGAGTCCTGATGATCGGCCCATAGGGTCCAGGGGGCAAAAATACCGCGGTTAACATTGCACATTACGACCGGCAAACGTCCGCCGGAAGCGGCATGTAAAACTTCGTGCATATACAGCAGGCCGTTAGCTGAGGTGGCAGTGAAAACGCGGGCACCGGCAGCGGCAGCGGCCACTGCCGCGGCAAGAACGCTGTGTTCGCCTTCAACAGGAATAAAGCGGGCGTTTAGCTCGCCGTTTTCGACCATGGCAGCTACAGCTTCCATAATGCTGGTCTGGGGGGTGATGGGGTAGCCGGGCACTACGTCCACCCGTGCGCTTTTAACTGCCAACGCAGCGGCATAGGCACCGGTTTCCATTCTAACTTGCGCTGTTTTCATACTGCTACTCCTCCTTCTCCATGCTGATTGCGCCGGTGGGGCATTCTATGGCGCATACGCCGCAGCCCTTGCAGTAGCGGTAATCAATCGAAATTTCTTTGCGGTCAATGACCGCTTCCGGGCAAAATATCCAGCAAAACTGGCATTTGGTACATATCTGAGGATCAACGACCGGGCGGTGGGTTCGCCAGGAACCCGTGTCACCGCCGGATCCTTTCATCGGCCAGGAAACGGGCCGGTATGCTTTAGTAACTGATTTCATTTATTTCCATTCCTTTCACTAATCCTAGTATTAGAGCGGGCTATGCCAGTTTAAGCGCCTGGAGACTGCTGAGCAGTCTCTTTGGTACTGCTGCAACGAGGCGCGAGATTTGAGCCCGCCGACTGCTGTTGGTTAATAGGGACCCGATCGCTTAAAGAAGCGGAGGACATATCTTCACCTCGTTAAAAGCCTTGGCAGCAGGGCCTAGATTGCGCTCGCCGGCAGTGCCTGGCCATTTATTAAGGATGGTTTGTTCCATGATATTCTGGGGGATGTTTAGAACCCGGCACACCGCTCCGAACAGGGGAATATTGATCATGGGGCCATCAGCGGAAAATAATCCGGCTTCACGGGCGATGAAGTCGGCATCCACCTGCCAGGTGGGGTGCTTCTCCACAGTCGCGGCGTGGGGAGCATTGATTATCACGATGCCGTTTTCAGAGATGCCTTCATTGACCGCTGCCTCCGTGAGCTTTTCGCTCATTACGATTACATAATCTGGCAGCTCGCATTGACTGTGGGCGTGGATAGTTGTGGGGGACATGCGCACTGCTGCCCTTACCGGCGCTCCGCGGCGTTCCACCCCGAAGAAAGGCAAGGCCTGTCCCTGCTCACCGTTTTCCAGGGCCGCCTGTGCCAACAGGTGAGCCAGGGTAACGGAGCCCTGCCCGCCAAACCCGTTGATTCGTAATTCTAACATATAGTTCCTCCTTCTTCATTGGTGCTGCCAGAGGCATATGTAATCTGATGATTTAGATGGAAGCAGATTAGCCCCTGTGCTTAAGACACCAAAAAAACTCTAATTAATATACATGAGGACATAACTTATTTAAGAACCGCTCTCATTACACAGCATAAGTGTCCCTATGAACAATAATTGCAGCTTGCCTAAAGCGTATTTCATCCTGACCTCAATAAATAAACCCTTCGCTCAGAACTCTGAGACGAAGGGTTTAACTCCGCGGTACCACTCAAATTAACGGCTATGCCGTTCACTCCATCATGAGGCAGGATCTAAAGATCTGAAAGCCCCTTCCTTTTAACGGTGGAATGTCCGTCCGAGCCTACTTTCCAAAACGATTTCGGTCGGCAACTCCAGGATGAGTTCAGCTTGCCTTTTCGACCGCTTCACACCAATCAGCGGTTCTCTGTAGCCCAAGGTCCAGCTTAATATTCCTAGTCATCGTCATTTTGTATTTTGCATTTATTATACTTAACCTGCTATTTTTCTGTCAAACCTGAGTTAACCTTCATTTTACAATATCTTAGCTATTTCTACAATGAATAAGAAGCATCTAAAGCGAAGGCGTAAAATCAGCGTGATATTCTCTGAATTTGGCCCGGCTCATTAGCGCCATGCGCTCATAGCCGTAAAAAAGAACTTCAAATGACTGGTTGCCCTGATCTTTGATGCGATATATTTTATCCCGGTTAATCAAATAGGACTTGTGAGCCTGAATAAACTGAGGCGGCAAAATTGGTTCCAGTTCGCCGAGCACGCAGCGAACCTTGCATATCCCGCGATCTGTATGGATCAGGGCTCTGCGCCCCTGTTTTTCAACGAAAAAAACGTCATCCCAATCAATGAAAGCCAGCCCGTCACCGGTTTTAATGACCGTTTTTCCCGAAGTCACAAATACGGGTGTTTGTGTCAGTTGACTTTCTTTTTTGTCTGCCAGTTCATGAAGGATTCGGGCAAGTTTGTCTTTGTTGAGGGGCTTGAGCAGATAATCATAAGGATGCACACTAAATGAATCAATAGCGTATCTTGAGTAGCCGGTTATAAAGACCAGGTTAATTTCAGGATTCCGGGCGTAAATATCCTGGGCTATATCGATGCCGTTCTTTGCTTCAGCCGGTGATAGTTCAATGTCAAGAAAAATTGCATCAGGCAAAGAATCGTTTATGGCTTCCATCAATAGCTGGCTGGAAGAGAAACCTCGTGCCATATCCACGCGGGGATGATCTCCAATGATCTTTTCTAAAAAACGCAGGGTATAGCTTTCATCCTCAAGTATGTATGCTTCTAACATAACAAATGCCTCCTTGGAGTAGGTAGTAATAACCAGGTGCTTAAAACAAAGCAGAATAAATATAAATGACAAATAATACAATATAAGGGAGCGGGGTAGGTGTTTTCGTAAAATCTGCAAATGTTCAAATTTCAACCGTTCATGTCCAAATTGTAACAGTTCATGTCGCTATTCAGGTAGTTCGTGTTCCGGGGAAGGAATTTGGATTTCTAAGTATAAAAATATAATAGTGGGTATAATAACCAATAATGCATTTTTTTAATATTCTACCATATTTCCAGGTATGGGAAATAGTGAGGAACGGTGTGGCGTCTTTGGAAATCGATAATAAAACTACAACCCAAAAGGTTCTTTATTATCATCACCTGCCGACGGTATTAGAGGGAACGGTAATCAAGGGACAGGATCAGTTGCCAGTTAAGATCATCGAATTGATAAACAGCATGGCATTAATTGGTCAAGCAATTATCCTGTGTGATCAAGATTGCAGGATCATTTCTTACAATTCTGAAGCCGAAGTTTTTCTAGGAAAGAATAAGCAGGTAGGCGAAAAAAGCAGGATCCTTACTGATGTATTTTCTTCTGCGGCATGGGATGCGCGTGGGGGTGAGTTTTTTATTGAAAGATATATGCTGCCCGAGGGCAAAATATCATCTTTAAAAATCTCCTTCAACCCTGTTCAGCTAGACGGATACGGAATGTTTTACATTGTGGTTTTGAATGATGTTAGTGATTTCGTTCAAGCCCGGCAGGCCGCCCAAGATGCCAATATCGCAAAAAGTCAATTTGTCGCCCATATAAGCCATGAGATACGCACTCCGCTGCTCGGTATTCTAGGATTTTGTGAGCGTTTAGGACTTGCCGCCTTGGAGGAGAGTCAGAAGGAAAGCGTGGAAACCATTGAATCATGCGCCCATCAATTGCTAGCCCTGGTTAATAATTTGCTTGACATATCCAAAATAGAATCACAGATTGTTGAGATATATAAACATCCCTTTAAAATACGGGATTTGGTGAGGCAAGTGATGCTTCTCATCCAGCCTGGGCTTAAAGGGCGAGATATAACTCTGGAATTGGATATTGATTTTGCCTTGCCAGACCATTTTGTCGGTGATGAGATGAAAATACGCCAGGTGCTCAGCAATCTGCTGGTTAATGCTGCCAAGTACACTGATACCGGCAGTATTAAGGTTTCCATATATCGTGAAGAAGAATCTCTAAATACCGGTGATTTAACGATCTGCATTTCTGTGTCGGATACGGGCGTGGGTGTGGAAAATAGTGAAATGGAGAGAATATTTGAGCCGTTTGTTCAGATAGATAGACTCCGAGAGCACCCCGGCAACGGTCTGGGTCTGGCCATATGCAAGCAGCTGGTAGAAGCAATGGGCGGGTGTATATGGTGTGAGTCCAATCATCCCCGGGGATCACGTTTTTGCTTTAAACTGCCATTAAAGGCAGGCACTTTGGCTGATGGAATATCAGAGAAAAGTGGCGATTATTCGTTCCCGGATTTCCGTTCTCGCTTCGATTCCCGGCCGACCATTATACTTGTTGAAGATATAAAGGTAAACCGGAAGCTCATCCAATACATGCTGGAGGACCTGGGCTGTAAAGTAATGGCAGTAGACAACGGCCAAAGGTGTCTGAACCTATTGGAGAAGAGTGTACCGGATCTAATTTTGATGGACATGCAAATGCCGGTTCTCAATGGTTATGAAACGACCAGGATCATCCGCCGGACAAAACAGTGGAGGCATATACCGATTATTGCGTTAACCGCGTATGCAATGAACGGTGACGTGGAAAAATGTTTGGAAGTTGGGTGCAACTATTATTTGAGCAAACCATTCACTAGTGAGCAGCTTTACATTTTATTAGAGCGCTGCTTGGAATCCAGCTTTGACTGTTGCGATATTTCCTAGGGAGTGGCCTGCAGCGTAAGCTTATTTTCCCCTTCTATGATCGCCCAGTAAAATATCATCATGCCTGAAGGCATTTTATTGCCGCCCCGACTCAAGAAAAGTGGACTTTTATGAAGGAAAACAGCTAATCTATATGTATATATTTTCATATGGGATTCAAACTGCTGCCTAGATATGAATTTCAGGGAGGAATATTGGTGAGTCAAGAGATCCAGTTGGTAATATTCAAACTGAAACAGTCTGATTCAGTTTGCGAGTATGCAGTTCCAATCAATAGAGTTCAGGAAATAATCAAGAATAATAAGCCAACCCGTTTGCCAGGGTCACCTGATTTTTTGGAAGGAATTATCAGCTTGCGTGGGAGGGTTATCCCAATTATCAATTTGAAAAAACGCTTTAATTTACTATCCGTAGACGAGAACGATTCTTGTAGTGTGGTAGTAGACCTTGCAGGGAACACGGTTGGAATCATGGTTGACGAGGTTAGCGAAGTGTTGCAGATGTCAACTGCTGACATTGAGAGACCACCCGCTGTTATTCGGGATATCTCGGCTGAATTCCTGGTCGGAATAGGCAAGATCAATGAAAGGCTGCTTCTAATCCTGGATGTCAATAGAATTTTTACTGATCAGGAAAAGGAAGAACTAGGTGATTTCATTAATACTAAGTTATAAGAAGAATGCTGATGCCTGTATTGGCAGGCTCTGGTATATTGACTGTTAGTGGAGTGAGCAGCATGCTGGCAGGAATAGATATCGTTGATATTGAACGGTTTAAAAAAACCATCGAAAGAACACCCAAAATATTGAATAGGTTATTCACAGAGGCAGAACTGGAGTATTGCCGGATAAGAGCCAACCCTTACCCCGGGTTGGCCGTTCGCTTTGCAGCTAAAGAGGCAGTAAAAAAACTAGATTACCGCCTGCTAAAAGGGGTGGGGTTTCGGGACATCGAAATCTTAAATGATTTCAGCGGAAAACCCTACCTGGTTTTGCACGGGAATGCTAACCAGCAGCACCGTAATTCTGGTATAGGCCCCATAGCAATTAGTCTCAGTCATTCAGAGACCCAGGCGATTGCAATGGCCACGGCAAGAAAAGGAGGATGACCTTTTGAAAATTGTTAATGCCGCGCAAATGAGAGACATCGACAACCGCGCCAGCAGTGAGTATGGCATTCCCAGCCTCATTCTTATGGAGAACGCCGGTTTGAGAACAGTGGAGGTCATTGAAGAATATCTAGGGCAGACGCAGGGCAAAAAAGTAACGATAGTAGCCGGCAAAGGTAACAATGGCGGCGATGGCTTGGTGGCTGCCCGCCATTTGATAAACTCGGGTGTGATGGTTGACATCTTTATTCTGGGAGACGAAGGCCAGCTCAGTCCGGACGCCATGATAAACTATCAGATTCTGGTCAGAATGGGCGCAAAGTTTTATGCCCTGAGTGATGACAACGGCCTAGATTTGTTAATGCTGAGCTTGCTTTCATCCGATCTGGCGGTAGATGCCCTCTACGGCATCGGCTTCCAGGGGGCGCTGAAGGAATTTGATTCCCGGGTGGTATCCATTATGAACTTTAGCAAGATACCGGTGATATCAGTTGATATTCCTTCCGGATTAGAAGCGGATACAGGTAAAATACATGGGGAGGCTATTAGAGCCAGCCACACGGTTACCTTTGCCCTTCCCAAGCTGGGGCTTCTGGTAAAACCTGGACTGGATTATGTGGGCACACTAACGGTAGCAGACATATCAATTCCGCTCGCCTTGATGCAGGATGCCGGTATCAAGAATAATCTAATCGATGAAAACTGGGTGAGGCCGCTGATAAGGAAGCGCGATCCGGAGAGCCATAAAGGGACTTACGGGCATGCTATTATTATAGGGGGTTCCCTGGGCATGACCGGAGCAGTTATGATGTCTGCGTATTCTGCTCTGCGCACCGGCGCAGGACTGGTAACTGCCGCCCTGCCGGAATCGTTGGTGCCGGTATTTTCAAGCGCGTTAATGGAGGTCATGAGCGCACCTTTAGCAGAAACCATGGAGGCTTCTATATCTGCTGAAGCTATACCGGCTATAGAAAACCTTTTGGGGACTTCATCGGTATGCGCAGTCGGGCCGGGATTATCGCGCTATACAGAAGCAAATAGGATCATAACTTTTATTCTTGAGAATGCAGGAATACCATTAGTCATTGACGCTGATGGACTAAACGCCCTTCAAGGGAACACGGCTATTCTTAAAAACCGTCAGGTGCCTCTGGTATTGACTCCTCATCCGGGGGAGATGGCTCGATTGACTGGTAAAAGTATTGATGAACTTCAGTCCCGGCGTATTGACATTGCCCGTGCCTTCGCAATTGAACATGGCATAATATTAGTCCTCAAAGGAAACCGGACCGTGGTTGCTACTCCTGGCGGTGAGGTTTATATCAACATCAACGGTAATCCTGGGATGGCGACCGCTGGCAGCGGCGACGTTTTATGTGGAATAATAACCGGGCTTATCGCGCAGGGATTGAAACCACAGGATGCCGCCATTGCCGGGGTTTTTATTCATGGCTGGAGTGGAGATTTAGCAGCCAGCCGGCTTGGTGAGAGGGGAATGGTGGCAGCCGATCTCATCCAGGGTATTCCCGAAGTTTTAAAAATCTTGGAAACAAGTTAATGAGATTTAGCATTTTAATAGTAGAGAAGGCTAAAATTAATAGCAGCAATCATTGACGTATATTTAAAAGCATAAAGAAAGGAGGAGTTATAATGCTGGCTAAAGATATCATGGTTCAGGATGTTATTGTGGCAGGACCTGATGATAATCTCGAGGATATAGCACGAATTCTAGTTGAGAACGGAATTAGCGGATTGCCTGTAGTCGATTCTTCCGGGCATATCTTGGGGATCATCACCGAAAAAGACCTGATGATCAGAGCAACAGAGCTGAAAGTTCCATTCTATATTACTCTATTTGACAGTATTATTTTTCTGGAGAATCCCATACGTCTCAGTAAAGAACTAAAAAAATATACTGCCACCCGGGTTGGGGAGATAATGACCCCGAAAATCGTGGTGGTCGAAGAAGATACTCCTTTAAACGAAATTGTGGGGATTATGCAGGGCAATGAGGTGAACCGGGTGCCGGTAGTTAAGGACGGCAAACTGGTAGGCATCATTACCCGTAGCGATATTCTGAAAGCACTGGTAAGAAGAAATGGATAATAGAAGACCAACCTGGGCAGAAATAAATTTAGCAGCCATTAAACATAATCTAGCCTGCATTCAAAAGGCTGCTCGTCCGGCTAAAGTCATGGCGGTAGTAAAGGCCAACGCGTATGGTCATGGTATTCTCGAAGTGTGTGAGGTCTGCCGGCAGCAGAATATCGACTTTTTAGGAGTAGCCAGCCTTGACGAAGCCATGACTATTAGAGAAGCGGGAGTCGATCTGCCTATTCTGGTGCTGGGTTATACTCCCAAAGAATTTGCTTCGACAGTTGTAAAAGAAGGGATCCGAGTAACAGTTTTTGAAAACAGCCTGGCTTATGAGCTTGACCGAGCAGCAGAGGAAATTGGGAAGCCTGCCCTGGTGCACATAAAGATCGATACCGGGATGGGACGGCTGGGATTTCCGGTTAATAAGGAAACCATAAAACATCTAAACACGCTCGCGAAGCTGCCGGGGCTTAAACTGGAAGGTATTTTTACACATTTTGCGGTTGCGGATTGGCCTGATAAAGCCTTTACAATGGAGCAACTTAAACTGTTCGAGCAGCTGCTGGCCGACCTGGCCGACCAGGGATTGAGTTTTGGTTTGCAGCATTGTTCCAACAGCGCAGCTTTGATGCAAATACCTGAAGCCAGGTTCAACATGGTCCGAGCCGGTATAGCCATGTATGGATTGTATCCTGACCCAGGGCTGCATCCGCCAGGCTTTGAACTCATTCCCGCCATGCAGCTTAAGAGCAGGGTAAGTTTTGTCAAAAGCCTGCCCCCGGGCCATACGATAAGTTATGGCCGGACCTATAGCTGCTCGAGAGAAACACGGGTGGCCACTGTTCCTATTGGCTACGCTGATGGATATAGCCGTTTACTCTCAAATAAAAGTTGGGCTGTTATCAGAAATCAGAGGGTGCCTTTGCTTGGCACAGTATGCATGGACCAGTGTATGTTTGATGTGAGCGAAGTCAATGGGGTGCAGGAAGGAGATGAAGTGCTTCTTTTTGGAAGGCCTGAAAATGGCATTACGGCTGATGATATAGCCAGTATTATTGGCACCATCAACTATGAAGTGGTATGTGCAGTAAGCTCCAGGGTGCCCAGAATCTACGTGTAAACCGCTTGAATGTAATTATTGGATTTGCGAGCTTGACAAACTAACACCTATAATAGGTTTATGCGGTATATTTCTATTTACCTTGGAGGTGCTCGCCTTGCCAGCCTCGAGAAGAATCATTGTTACCGTCCCAGAGAATCTGCTATGTGAAGTTGATGATATTACAGCATTAGAATCTATAAATCGTAGCGAACTGGTGAGAGTTGCCCTAAAGTTTTATCTTGGGGAGTACAAGAAGCAGTTGCTAATGGAACAGATGAAAAAAGGCTATCTGGAAATGGCTGAAATTAATTTGTGCATTGCCAATGAGAACCTGGGAGCGGATGACGAAAGCTTTAAGTAATTGTATATAAAAACGGCTGGAGTGATTGCCATTATGATCAAACGGGGTGAGATTTATTTTGCCCAACTAAACCCGGTGATTGGTTCGGAGCAGGGGGGGATACGCCCGGTTCTGGTGGTACAAAATGATGTCGGCAACCAGTACAGCCCGACCACAATTGTCCTGGCTATTACTTCTCAAATCAATAAGGCTAAGCTGCCAACCCATGTGGAAATAAAAGCTGAAGAGTATTCTCTGGAGAGAGATTCAGTCATACTTGCAGAGCAGATAAGAACCATTGATAAATCCCGTTTTAAACAGCGCATCGCTATTCTGAACGAAGATATGATGAACAGGGTTGATAAAGCGTTAACCATTAGCATTGGACTTGGCGAGTAGTAATACATAGGCTGGATACTCCGGGGTCGCCATGCAAAAGTTGCCGGAAGAATTGATCAGCTGAGAATTGTATGAGTTCTCACTGTTCAACTTAAAGATCACAATATTTAATAAAAAATCTCCCTGAAATCCAGGGGGATTTTTAATTTTTAAAAAACGTTCCGGTTCTGAACCTGCCTTTTTGCACCATAATATGCATTGAGGAGGGATTAATATGCAACCTGTAATTGGTTTAAGCTGCAGTTTGGAAGAAGATGAAGGTGTTTTCATGCTTTCCGCCGATTACGTAAAGTCTATTGAAGAAGCAGGCGGGATACCAGTCATAATACCTAGCTGGGGGGAAGAAAATATCGATCATGTTCTAGGAATATGCGCCGGACTTGTGTTCTCGGGAGGCGGTGATATTGATCCGGCCCATTGGGATGAAGCCCCCGCGCCAGGACTGGGTCAGATCGATCCGCAAAGAGATCGATTTGAATTATCGTTGGCTCGCCGTGCCTTTGAGCTTAGAGTGCCGGCGTTGGGAATCTGCAGGGGCTGTCAAGTCATGAATGTGGCCGCCGGGGGGACT
Organism: uncultured Syntrophomonas sp.; assembly: GCA_964635975.1. Taxonomy (GTDB): domain Bacteria; phylum Bacillota; class Syntrophomonadia; order Syntrophomonadales; family Syntrophomonadaceae; genus UBA5314. Next base: position 33,639 of record CAZWPO010000009.1, on the reverse strand, counting down.
CTTATCCAGGACCTGGCAAGTTTTTTGTGTCATCAGCAGAATGCACCCCGGCACTATCCCTTTCATGATATAGTAGTGAAGGAAGGAAGCCTCCTGTATCATGTGCTTGGAGCCCCAGCCATCAAGGTAAACAGCTTTCATCATCAGGCTGTAAAAGCAGTTGGGCGGGGACTGATTATTTGCGCTTGGGCACAGGATGGCAACGTGGAGGCAATTTGCAGCGGTGAACATCCCTTCTGGTTGGGCGTGCAATGGCATCCGGAATGTATGCTGGATGGAGCATCACTACGATTATTTGAAAGCCTGGTGAAAAGCTGCTTCCGTTAGGAAGAAATGGCAGGTGGATGTTTGAACCGGCAGGCTTTTCTCATCATAAAATACTAGGGAGGATCAACAGCTATGATCGCTATCAAGGGCGCACGTGTTTTGACCATGGACATTGAAGGCATTATAGAAGATGCGACCATTTTGGTTGACGGCGCAAGAATTGAAGCTGTCGGAAGAGGGCTAAAGGTTCCTGCGGATTGCACGTTAATAGAAGCGCGGAATCTGTTTATTGCGCCAGGTTTTATTGACGCCCATACACATATAGGCCTGGAGGAGGAAATCTACCGGGTCGAGGGTGATGACGTCAACGAGACCAGCGATCCCATAACCCCGCACTTGCGCGCGCTGGATGGCATCAATTTCATGGACCTGGCATTCACTGATGCTCTAAGAGGTGGAGTAACCAGAACCTTCTGTGTACCAGGAAGTGCCAACATAATCGGCGGACAGGGAATATGCTTGAAGAGTTGGGCCGACTCGGCTGCAGGAATGATTTATAAGGAGCCATGGGGATTAAAAGCCGCCTTGGGAGAGAATCCCAAGCGAGTTTATTCCGGTCAGAAAAAGTCTCCGATTACCAGAATGGCCAATGCCAGTCTCCTGCGCGAAGCGCTTTTCACAGCCGAAAAGTTTCGCGATAAGAAAGAGATTGAACCTCGGGAGCAGTTTAAATACCAGGCATTGATAGCGGTCCTGAACAAAGAAATGCCTCTGCGTGTGCATGCACACCGGGCAGACGATATCTTTACAGCTCTACGGATAAAGGATGAATTTGCTATCGATATGATAATTGAGCATGGCACCGAGGCACATTTGGTAGCCCACGAGCTAATTAGAAGAAAGGTGCCGGTTTGCCTGGGACCACTGATGGTAAATCGGGCCAAGGTCGAGATGAAAGAAGTCTCTTTTTCTGCAGCCGCAAGGTTGGAACGGCTGGGCGTTGAGTTTTGTCTAGTTACCGACCATCCTGTAGTGCCGGTGGAACAGCTGCGAGTTTGCGCTTCATTGGCGGCAAGAGCTGGTTTGAGTATGCAGGCTGCTCTGGAATCAATTACTGTACGCGCGGCGCGGATCCTCGGGATCGACAGCGAGTTAGGCACCATAACGGCTGGCAAATCAGCAGATTTAACGGCCTTTGATGGTCATCCATTAGATTTTCAGTCCAGGGTACGCTGGACAATGGTTGAAGGCCGAATATGGAGGGATATTCTTGAATAAGGGCGACCTCTTCACCGTATATATGGAAGGCACAACCATGACCGTTTGCGTCATCGGGTTTTATAAGGAAGAGTATAGTGGTGAAGAAATGGTTATACTGGCAGTGGTTAACCAGGAGAACATGGTCTATATGCCCTTGCATGAGATTGAAGCAATTTTCCCCAAACAAAAACGCTACAATTGATCTCCCCCCCAAGCGAGTGGATCTGCTTCCCCATAAATCCCGCTTCTCAGTGGACCTCTATGCAACTGCCAGCTCAGAAGATATCATCAGACTGACACCTTAATCTCCTCGCCAACGTCTTAATATAGAGACGCAAGATTAATAATATGGAGTCTCTAATCTATGGGAAAACGAGGAGATGCTATTGCTGCCCGGATTCAGAGCGATAATGGCTGCTGTATTGATAACACTGATTTTTTCAGGTAATTTCGTGTTTCTGCAAAGTGTTGAGAGCGCAGAATCATATATATATAATTTAAAAATTGATGGAACCTCAGTATCAGTTGATCCTCCTGCCCTTATTGCTGGTGACCGCACCATGGTCCCATTGCGGTTTATTATTGAGAATTCAGCAATACGCGGAGAGGTTTTTTGGGACGGGGATAAACAAAAAGTGGCTCTGGACTGCCAGGGGCACTATTTTGAGTTCCATATAGGACAAAAGACTGCGCGGATCGACGGTGTTAGCATGAGCCTGGATACTGCCCCTTTCATATGGCAAAATCGCAGCTATGTACCTCTGCGCTTTCTGGCCGAAAACCTGGGTGCTGTAGTGTCCTGGAACGGCTTAAAGCGGGAGATTTGTATTAACCTTCTAAATAAACCGGGTGTATTTGCTTACTACTACTACAGCCCCATGGAAGAAGTAAAGGCAAATATTGGACTGTTTACCGACATTGCATTTCGCTGGCTCGTGACCGATGGTGAGGGCAATCTAAGTTATGATTACCAGGATCAGTACCGGCAGAAAATCGAATGGGTGAGGGGACAGGGGGTAAAAGCCCATGCCAGCGTGGCACTCATGAACCGAGATAAGCTTCATCAATTACTGAGCAATCCCCAGCATCGCAAACAACTTACCCGGCACCTGGCAGACATTGCGGCAAGCGATTCATATGATGGCATCAATATCGACTTTGAATTTATAGCTCCGGAAGATGGATCATATTTCACAGAGTTTTTGCAGGAATTAAAAACAGCCCTGGGAGAAGAGAAAATGCTTTCAGTTGCGGTCTTTGCTAGAACTGGTAAGGAGCAATGGCCCACCGCTTATGACTACCGGGCCATAGGAGCCACCGCCGACCTGGTTGTGGTTATGGCGTATGATTACAGCTATCTTGAAAGTGATCCGGGTCCCGTAGCACCGATATGGTGGGTCAAGGATGTTATTGCGTATATGGAAAGCCAGATGCCGCGGGAAAAAATTTTGCTGGGGATGCCAACCTACGGCTACGATTGGTCGAGTGACGGTTTGTCTAAAACTATAAATATCAGCAAATTGAAGCAGCTGCAGTCCAGCTATCAGCTTGAAGATCACTTTGATCAAAAAAGCTTTAGTCCTTATTATACCTACTATGATGAGCAGGGCTGCTACCATGAATTGTGGATGGAGAATGCAATCAGCTTGACTAGTAAATGGACGATATGTCTGGAGGAAAAGCTGGGCGGAATTGCTTTCTGGCGGATAGGTACCGGATTTATGGATTTGTATGATGTTTTGCGGCAGTCAAACAGTTAAGCCACCGCGTGCTTGTTATGAGTAAGTTGGCATTAATCCCTTCTTCAAGTAAAATGAGTTTGGAGGGATGGCTAATGTTCTTTTTCCGGAAAAAGAAGGAACCCATAGCTGAGTATTTAGAGTCATGTAAGACTATTGCGATCGTGGGTTTATCTGACGACCCTGACAGGGCCAGTTATAGAATTGCCAGTTATCTGCAAGATAAGGGCTACAAAATAGTGCCGGTAAATCCGAATGTGGAAGAAGTGCTTGGAGAAAAAGCGTATCCCGATTTGCTCTCAATTCCATTCGCGGTCGATATAGTTGATGTTTTTCGTTCTGAAGAGCACCTGGATGGGGTCATAAAAGAGGCCATCGACAAGCGAGTTCCCTGCATCTGGCTGCAACTGGGATTGGTTTCACTGGAGGGCGCAGCTCTGGCTGGAGCACAAGGAATACTTTTTATTCAGGATAGATGCCTGATGCAGGAACACCGGCGTTTAATAGGATGAGCAGCAGTTTATCTATCAGGGAATTGTACAGTATAATATATTGAGACAATTATCGTTGGATACCGCCTATGATGGCGGTATAATTTATTGCATCGGCTCCGGTTAAGCGGGAGGGAAGAATATGGATATCGAGCAGCCAGATTTATTTGGGGTTGAACCTGATAAGAAGCCGGTTCCCAATGGACCGGAACTCCAGGCGGAAGTACAGAGATCAACCGCTGCTTTCCTGGGAGGAGTTAAAAGAGAAGAGTCATATCTGGAAATATCTACATATGGGCAGTTGTATGAACTAGCCAGGTCTTGCACGAGGTGCAGGCTGCGTGCCACCTGTCAGCAGGTGGTGTTCGGAAGCGGAAGTATTGAGAGCAAGATCATGTTCATAGGTGAAGGACCGGGTCGGGATGAGGACATGCAAGGAGAGCCCTTTGTGGGGAGAGCAGGTCAATTATTGGATAAAATTTTGAATGCCGCCGATTTTGAACGGTCTAAAGTATATATATGCAATGTAGTAAAGTGCAGGCCGCCGGATAACCGGCTTCCCAATCCGGATGAGGTCAAAGAGTGCGGAAAATTCCTGGAGGCCCAGATACGTTTGATCAAGCCCAGGATAATTGTATGCCTGGGTGCCCTGGCAAGCCAGGTTGTTATTGATCCGCGGGCCAGAATCAGCGGGATAAGAGGCAAGTGGTTTACCAGGCAGGGGGTAAAAATTATGGCTACCTATCACCCGGCAGCGCTTTTGCGCAACCAATCATATAAACGCCCCACCTGGGAGGATTTCAAATTGATACGCAATGAGTATAGGAATTTGCAGGAACAGTGAATAAAGGATGGAAAGTGAGACCAAGCTGGTTACATGAATATGCGCTTCAACATTGAGAATGAATATAAGATGGAGATGCTAGGGGAGAAGCTGGGGCATTTATTGCTGCCCGGTGATCTGATCTACCTCTGCGGAGAACTGGGGGCAGGTAAGACAACCCTGGCCCGGGGCATAGCTCGTGGTCTGGGATTTAACGGAAGGGTAAACAGCCCTACATTTACCTTAATGAATGTTTACAACGCGAAATGCCCTATCTATCATTTCGATTTTTATCGGCTCGCTGAAAGTGAACTCGATGATTTAGGACTTGAAGACTACCTGGGCAGGGACGGAATCTGTATTATAGAATGGCCTGAAGCCGGGCAAAATGTGCTGCCCCGGGAGGCTATATGGATAGATATTGAGCTTACCCAAAACGATTATGATCTACCGCGCCAGGTGATAATCGGTGGAAAAATCTCGGCCAGCCAAAACCTTATGGAAGGATTGAAACGTGATGCTGATCCTGGCAATTGACAGTGCGACCCAAGTAGCCGGTGTTGCTTTATTGGACGATTCAAAGCTCCTGAAAGAGGAGTTTTCAAACTTTAAGAGGAATCATGCGGAAATACTCATGCCCATGGTCGATAGAGTATTGCAGGAATGTGGGTTCAAATCCGCCGATCTGGACGCAGTGGCAGTGACTGTAGGGCCGGGTTCCTTTACGGGTTTGCGCATAGGCATGGCCACCGCTAAAGGGATCTGCATGGCAGGTGGTGTATCCCTGGTGGGGGTATCGACCCTTGAAACTCTGGCCTGGAACCTCGCTGGCAGCAGATCCTTGATATGCCCCATGCTGGATGCTAGAAAGGGAGAGATATATGCCGGGCTTTACAAGGTAATCGGTGGTGAACCACAGAGTATCTACCCTGATGGAGCCTACGCGCCAGACACTTTTATCGATGTTATAAGAGAGAAGACAGCTGAATTTGAGAATTACCAGTGTACTATTTTAGGAGACGCAGTGCAGCGATATGGAGAATTATTTAGAAGTAATTTGAGGTCCGTAATCGATCAGCCTCCCGCACATTTAATCCTGCCCAGGGCTTCTGCCCTGGCTGATCTGGGTGCTAGAAAGTTTGCACGGGGTGAGGTTGAGGAACTCTTCAGCATGCGCCCTGTCTATCTGCGTCTTTCCGAAGCGGAAATAAAGCGGCGCGCAAAGGAGAAGTAAATTGTTAAGCCCATTTTTTATGATCAGAAAGATGACGATGCAGGACCTTGATGATATCATGGTCATTGAAAATGAAGCTTTTTCTCTACCCTGGTCCCGCAACTCATACGAGAATGAACTCAAGAACCAGTATGCCACCTATTTTGTTTTAGATATGGAAGGCAGCATCGGAGCTTATGGGGGCATCTGGGTGGTCTTCGACGAAGCACATATCACCAACGTGGCAGTTGCCAGCCGATACCGGCGATGCGGCTGCGGAAAGACTATTATGGGGGAGCTGGAGAAGAACGCACTTAAAAAGGGAGCGGTGCGCATACTTTTGGAGGTGCGCCTATCCAACCTGGCCGCCCTGAATATGTATAGCGGTCTGGGTTTTATAGTAACCGGTATGCGCAAGGCATACTATTCTGATAATGGCGAAGACGCGATTGTCATGACTAAATACTTGATATGATTTAATGAAGATAAAGAGTTGGTGTGTATTAATGAATGATATTAAAATACTGGGAATAGAGACCTCCTGTGATGAGACCGCCGCGGCGGTAGTTGCAAACGGACGCGAAATCTTATCCAACGTGGTCAGCTCCCAGATTTCCATACACCGGGAATATGGGGGAGTAGTACCAGAAATAGCCTCGCGTCATCACATAGAAAACATCGCCGGTGTGGCTGACCTGGCACTTAAGGAAGCGGGACTAAATATTCAGGACCTGTCTGCTGTTGCAGTCACTAACCGTCCGGGGCTGGTTGGCGCCCTTTTAGTGGGACTATCATTTGCCAAGGGGCTCGCATATGCTGCCGCTAAGCCGCTGATTGCTGTTAACCATCTTGAAGGGCATATTTATGCAAATATATTGGAAAATCCGACTATTCAATTCCCGGCTGTATGCTTAATTGTATCGGGGGGACATACCAGTCTCCTCTATATGCCCGAGGATTCTCAAAGTAGGATCCTGGGGGAAACTCGTGACGACGCGGCCGGGGAAGCCTTCGACAAAGTAGCCCGCTATCTAGGCCTGGGATACCCTGGCGGACCGGCTGTGCAAAAAGCTGCCCTCCTGGGCACGGCAGGAAGATTGAAATTGCCTAGAGTATTTTTAGACCGTAATGACTATGAGTTCAGTTTTAGCGGCTTAAAAACTGCCGCTATAAACCTATGGAAGAAGATCGGACCAGACGGCGAAGCCAGCATCTACGATCTGGCTGCCGAGTTCGAAATGGCTTTAGTCGAAGTTCTGGTTGAAAAAACCCTGAAAGCTGCAGAACAATATGCCGCTAAAAGCATTTTGATGGCAGGGGGTGTAGCAGCCAATCAAACACTGCGGAATCTGATGAAAAATGAAGGCGAAAAGCGGTCTTTTTCTGTATATTATCCTTCCCTGGAATTGTGTACCGATAATGCTGCTATGATAGCCGGAAAGGCCTATATTACCTATAGCCAAGGACACCTCGCTCCCCTGTCTTTAAACGCTTACCCGGGGCTATCGTCCTTGTGAAAATGGTTTGTGGATAATGTGGATAAGTCTGTTGATAATTAGAATTTCGCGGCTTCGCATATTTGGACGATTATATAACGTCCTAGGAAAGATTTAGGTAAAATATTTTCTTGTCGAACGTGTGTATTGTGGATAAATAAATGGGAGTGTGAAAATGAGGCCAGTATTATTTTCTATAGGCATCTTTCATGTCTATGCCTGGGGATTTATGCTTGCCACTGCAGTTGTTGTAGCTGTGTGGGGCTGCGGGCGTCTTTTTGAAAAAGAAGGGTATGAGAAGGAGTGGGCTATGGACCTAATTGTCCTCATGGTTTTGTGCGGATTGGCGGGATCCTATCTCCTCTACTTTTTTACTTATGACTGGAAAATATTCTTGAGCTCCCCGCAGTCATACCTGGAACTGCACCAGGGGGGGATAAGGGGATTGGTTTGGTATGGAGGCTTTATTGCTTCTTTTATACCACTATATTTCTATATTCGTCGGAAAAACCTTTCGTTCTGGAAGCTGGCTGATATATTTGCACCATTTACCGCATTGGGGTACGCCCTGGTTAGAATCGGTTGTTTTATGGCCGGCTGCTGTTACGGTATTCCGACTGATTCAGCCCTGGGAGTAGTTTTCCCAGCAGTTGACGCCCTTAGCCGCTACCCAACCCAGCTGTTCAGTTCAGCGGCCAATTTTGTTATCTTTAGCTTGCTTATATGGTTCTATCCGCGCCGGCGGTTCTCAGGCCAAGTGGCCATCTTTTACCTGGGACTTTACCCGATATACAGGTTTTTTATTGAGATATTCAGGGAAAAGGAAGCAATGGTAGGATTTGTAACCCAGGCGCAATTTATTAGTATAGCAATCCTGGTCGTGGCTTTCGGACTTTATTTCTGGAGAAGCAGGCAGGTAGCTCGGGAGGAATTATTAAAAGATGGATCAACGAAAAGCCAAAATCCAACTGCGCAATGAGATGTCAAGCATGCGATTAAATCTATCCAAGCTGGCGGTGGGGGAAAAAAGTAAACAGGTGATTTCTCGCCTGCGTGAGCTGGAACCGTTTAGAAGAGCCCAGGCAGTCATGTTTTACAGCAGTATACGTAATGAAGTAGATTTAAGTCCGCTCTTTGAAGAACTAAGGAGTCAGGGGAAAACCGTTTTACTTCCCAGGGTAAGGGGAAACATGTTGGAGGCGGTGATTTTTGAAGGCTGGGAATCTTGTGGATCAGGTTCTTTTGGTATTCTTGAACCAGTGGGCCCAGCCTTCCCAGCTGAAGACATAGAGGCTGTATTTACACCTGGCCTGGCTTTTGATGCAAAAGGTTTCCGTCTTGGCTATGGCAAAGGGTACTATGATCGTTTCCTTCCCTATTGCTCCCGGGAGGCCTTTCTATGTGGAGTAGCCTATGAGTTTCAGGTAGTGGACACCATCTTTCCTGGTGAAAATGATATACCCCTGCATTGGATCGTTACGGATTGCTCGGAAGTTGCAGTCGACATGAAGTTCTTTTAGAACGCTTCGTTGAAAAATCCTCGATAAAACTTAACCTGCCGAACTGCCACGAGGATCAATTAAGGCCTGTCTTGCTGTTTCTTGATGTAGCGAATGGCAACTGGGCGAACTAGAAGAAGCATAAGCCCTGATGCAATAACAAAAAACAGAATTTGTGATGAAATCGCGGGAAGCAAGCCCGCTTTTACTACCAATGCAGTAAGTAGGCCGGCTACAGCCAGCCAGATAAATCGGAAGCTGGACAGGGCTAAATCCAATACTGCGCAGGTTAAGGCAATTATGATCCAAAACAGTGCGGACATTCAAAAGCTCCTTTCGAAGGGCTGCTTGGTATTCTAATATATAATGATATTATAGAAAGAGTCTTTCGCGAAGCGAATTATTTGCCTGTCGGATCAGGTTATATTATAGAAGCGGTACAAAGATATGGGAGGTAAAGGGATGAGAGTACTGATCTACGGAGTAGGAGCACTGGGAAGCGTATATGGCTGCCTGCTCAAAAAGGCCGGACACCAAGTCTTTGGTTTTGACCGGGAAGCAGTGGTAAAAGAAATCAAAACGCAGGGAGTCAAGGTGACCGGTATATGGGGGGAGCACCAGGCGTTTCTTGATGCTGCGAGCAGCGATTTTGATGGATTGAAAGGGGAGACATTCGATTTAATCATAATCACCGTAAAAGCATACGACACCAGGCAAGCTGCTAGTCAAGTGCGGGAGATGCTTTCTAATTCTACATATGTGATGCTGGCCCAAAATGGATATGGCAACTATGAAGTAGCCGCGGATTTTATATCTGATGATCAACTCATATTAGCACGGGTTATTTTTGGCGCAGAAACAATAGGAGCTGGAAGTTCTAAAGTTACTGTCATTGCTGATGATGTGGTGATTGGATCTCCTCCAAACCTGGTCAATAAGGAAGATCTGCTTAAGATCGCTGAGATGTGCCAGCAGGCAGGCATTCCTACCCGGGTTTCGAATGATATCATGAAATACGTTTGGGCAAAAATTATATACAATTCATCTCTAAACCCACTGGGTGCCATATTAGAAGTAAACTATGGGAAACTGGCGGAGGTAGAGTTCAGCCGCAGTATAATGGATAAAATCATAGAAGAAATTTTTGCCGTACTTGGGGCAATTGGACAGGATACCCTGTGGCCAAACGCTCAGGCTTACAAAGCGGCATTTTATGAGCAGATGATTCCCAGTACAGCTCTACATCATGCTTCTATGCTGCAGGATATCCAGAGAAAGAGACGGACAGAGATCGATGCATTAAACGGTGCGGTAGTTGAACTGGGTTCGCGTTATGGGATTTCCACTCCCGTAAACCAGGTGGTGGTCTCACTGCTAAAGACAAAAGAGCATAATCACCTTGCTATGTCTTAAGATACCTAATAATGGTATATAAGTGCCGATAATTGCAGATTAGTATCGTATAATTTATAATAATCACAGTGCTTTACAGAATGTATAAGAGTGGTGGGTTTTTTGTCTCTTTTTGGGCTGTTTCCACAGCCGCAAGAAATGGGCATGTAATATAAAGGTTCCGGATCTAGATTATACTTTCTTGAAACATGGATTATTCGCTCTGGAGAGGAGATGTAAAAATGAATGGACAAGATGTCTTGAAGAAATTGGAAGAGACATGCCCGGAAAAAAAGATTACCTGTTCCGATGCCAGACGCCTGGCCGGAGAATGGGAAATTGATGCTCGGGAACTGGGAAAGATCTGTGACCAGGCTGGCATCAAGATTGTAGCATGTGAGCTGGGGTGTTTTTAGTTAGGATGGAACAGTCGGCTGGTCTGTTCCAGGGAGAAGGGATAAATTGTTAGATAGTTTTGGACGGGAGATAAACTATTTGCGCATATCTGTTACTGATCGATGCAACCTGCGATGCAGATATTGCATGCCTTTGGAAGGTGCGCGCAATATGGATCATGATCAAATATTGAGCCATGAAGAGTTCGCACGAATAGCTAAACTCGGCGCCTCATTGGGAATACGCAAAGTACGTTTCACCGGGGGAGAGCCTTTGGTGCGCAAAAATTTTGTTCAGCTTTTGCGATATGTATCTAATATACCGGAGATAGACGACATAGCGATAACCACCAACGGCATTCTCTTTTCTGAACAGGCATGGGATTTAAAGCAGGCCGGATTAAACCGGATAAATTTCAGCTTGGACTCCCTGCAGGAAGAAAGGTTTCGTTTCATAACCCGTTATGGAGAACTTGACAAGGTATGGAAGGCAGTATTTCAAGCCCTGGAGATGGATCTTGATCCTGTCAAGATAAATGTTGTAGTGATCAAAGGCTTCAATGATGATGAAGTGTTAGATTTTGCAAATCTCGCCTACTATTACCCCTTGCATGTCCGTTTTATCGAATTTATGCCTATTGGCGACCTGCAGTTTTGGGAAAAGGAACGGGTCTGCACAATCGAGGACATTAGAAGGCGCATCAACCTGGAGTACGAGTTGGTTCCTGGTTCACAGCGGGGAGGAAATGGACCGGCTCGACAGTATCAGATAAAAGGAGGACTCGGATCAGTAGGTTTTATTGGACCCTTGAGTAATCATTTCTGCCGTCAGTGCAACCGAATTCGCCTGACTGCAGATGGCAAGCTAAGAGCGTGTCTATATCATAAGACAGAATTAGACTTGAGAGAGCCCATGCGCAATGGTGCCAGTGATGAGGAAATTACTGCATTATTTCAAAAAGGAATAAACATGAAACCTGCACGGCATCATATGGATGAAGGCTGGGGCGAAGAAAATAAACGGAAAATGTTCCAAATTGGAGGCTAGAGGCTTGGACTTTACGCACATTAACGACCAGGGCCGGGCGCGCATGGTAGACGTCAGTGGCAAAGCGGACAGCTTAAGAGAAGCCCGTGCTCGATGTATAATAAAAATGCAGCCTGCGACTCTTGAGATGATAAAAACTGGCGGAATAAAAAAAGGGGATGTTTTGGCGGTTGCTCAGGTGGCTGGTATTATGGGAGCCAAGCAGACCCACCAGGTAATCCCCATGTGCCATCCATTGCTCCTGTCTTCGGTAAACGTGCATTTTGCTCTGGATGAGGAGAACTCCAATATACTGATCGAAAGCCATGTAAAAACCAGTGGCAAAACTGGAGTGGAGATGGAGGCTTTGACCGCTGCTGCTGTCAGCGCTCTCACGATATATGATATGTGTAAATCAGTGGACCGCTGGATGGATATAGACCAGTTAGGACTGGTTGAGAAGTCGGGGGGTAAAAGCGGTCATCTCAAGAAAGATTAGTAGGAGTGAACGGGGGAGGACGGGTGCGACATTAACTCCCGATTACAGTAAGAGACATTTTAGTTAGGTACCTTATCGGGAAGCAAATATTGCTTCCCTTATAATATATTTTGAGGTGATATTGTGTATCGTTTGGGAATTCTCATTATGAGTGATAAGGGATCGGCAGGGGAACGTGAGGACCAGAGCAGTCAGGAAATTTTGCGGCTGATTGGCAGGGAATACGAGTGCGAGTACTATGAAATAATACCTGACGAGATGGACCTTATTGTTACAAGGTTATGTGATGCTTGTGATAATCTGAAGCTGGACTTGCTCCTTACTTCTGGCGGTACCGGGTTCAGCCTTCGGGACGTAACTCCTGAGGCGACCAGGAAAGTACTCGAGAAGCTGGTCCCGGGCATTCCTGAGGCGATGCGCGCTTATGGTATGCAGAAAACCCCTCAGGCCATGCTCTCTCGCGCTGTAGCTGGAATAAGGGGAAAAACGCTTATCATTAATCTTCCCGGCAGTGTTAAAGGAGTCAGAGAATCTTTGGAAGCAATAATGCCGGCATTGGGCCACGGGCTGGACATACTTATCGGCAGTGCTGGTGAATGCGGATCTATATAACGAGGCGAAAAGAAGCACCCCTGGGCACCAAGATCATTGGATTCGCTAATTAATAAGGATTTCCTCCGCTTCTTTAGTAAGGTGGATGCCCAATTTGCAAAGCGAGTTACTGGTTCCAGAACCTTCATCGATGGCGCGGTGTATTGAAAACGCTGGAGCAGTTTCATTTTGGTGCTTAAAACAAAAAACTGTGTTATTTAAAGGAATAAAAAGTAATAGCCAGCAACATAATAATAATTAATGATAACGGGCAGATTTAGCAGGTTATGTGGTTTGAAATACCTGTTGTGTCTTGCCTAATATTATAAAAGAATATTAGCACTCGCACTTATCGAGTGCTAACAATAAAAAGCAAACCAAAAAGAAGGAGGTATACCTTTGAAGATTCAACCAATGGCTGACAAGGTGGTTATCAAGGTTCAAGAGGTAGTCGAACAGAAGACCAAGAGCGGGCTGTATGTCCCTGATACCGCCAAAGAAAAACCTCAGGAAGGTGAAGTAATGGCTGTAGGGCCGGGTGCGCTGAATGACAAGGGAGAAAGAATCCCCATGAACCTGGCTGTTGGAGACAAGGTTATCTTTTCCAAGTATGCCGGAATGGAAGTTAAGATTGACGGAGAAGAGCTGTTAATCTTGTCTGAACGCGACATACTGGCTAAATTCCAGTAGAACGCACGGAATGAAAAACATAAAGGAGGTTCTTAGATGGTATCTAAGGAGATAAAGTTTAGCGAAGAGGCTAGAAGAGGCTTGGAGAGAGGTATTGACACCCTGGCCAATACTGTAAAAGTTACCCTGGGACCCAAGGGAAGAAATGTAGTACTGGATAGAAAATTCGGTTCTCCAACTATTACTAATGACGGCGTAACCATCGCCCGCGATATCGATCTGGCTGATCCCTGGGAAAACCTGGGCTGCCAACTGGTTAAAGAAGTGGCTATAAAGACTAATGATGTAGCTGGAGACGGAACCACTACCGCTACTGTACTAGCTCAGGCGATGATAAAAGAAGGATTAAAAAACGTTGCAGCAGGAGCCAATCCCATGATTATGAGAAGGGGGATTGAGAAGGCGGTCAATGTTATTGTTGACGAAATCAAAGCTATAAGCAAACCGGTTGAGTCCAAGGAAGCTATCGCTCAGGTTGCCGCTATTTCTGCTGATGATCCCGACATCGGAACCCTGATCGCCGATGCCATGGAAAAAGTAGGCCGAGACGGGGTTATTACTGTGGAAGAGTCCCAGTCTGTAGGCACCTCCCTTGATGTTGTTGAAGGCATGAACTTCGACCGGGGATACATTTCTCCATATATGATTACCAATCCTGAGAAGATGGAAGCAGAATTAAACGAACCTTTTCTTCTCATCAGCGACAAGAAGCTGGCTTCCATCAGTGAAATCCTGCCTGTATTGGAAAAAGTCGTTCAGACTGGCAAACCCTTGGTGATTATTGCCGAAGATGTTGAGGGAGAAGCCCTTGCTACTCTTGTCGTAAATAAACTAAAAGGCACCTTTATGTGCGTAGCAGTTAAGTGCCCGGCTTTCGGCGAGAGAAGAAAAGCCATGCTGGAAGATATTGCTATACTAACCAAGGGGCAGGTAGTATCTGAGGACATCGGTGTCAAGTTCGAGAACGTAACCATAGACATGCTGGGTAAAGCTGGCAAGATCGTAGTTAAAAAAGACGAGACTATTATCATCGAAGGTGCTGGCAGCGAGGAAGATATCAAAGCCCGCATAGGCAACATCAAGAAGCAGTTGGAAGAAAGCGAATCTGAATACGACCGCGAGAAGCTGCAGGAAAGAATGGCCAAGTTGTCCGGCGGCGTAGCAGTTATCCAGGTCGGAGCTGCTACTGAGACTGAACTCAAGGAAAAGAAGCACCGTATTGAAGATGCTCTGGCTGCGACTAAAGCGGCTGTAGAAGAGGGCATCGTGGCCGGCGGCGGAACTGCTCTGATTAACGTGATCGCTGCTGTAGAGAATATAGCTGCTGAAGCTGATGAAAAGACCGGAATCAATCTGGTTAGAAAATCACTTGAAGAGCCTCTTCGTCAGATTGCCAACAATGCTGGAACCGAAGGGTCTGTGGTAGTAGAAAAGGTCAAGGGATTGGATGCAGGTGTTGGTTACAATGCGCTTACCAATGTATATGAGAATATGTTTGCAGCCGGTATTATTGACCCTGCCAAGGTCACCCGCTCCGCTGTTCAGAACGCGGCCAGCATCGCTGCTATGGTTCTGACTACCGAAGCTGTAGTTAGTGAAGTCGTGGATAAGGATTCCAAGATGCCCGACATGGGTGGTATGGGCGGAATGGGCGGTATGGGCGGCATGATGTAAGCCTCCCCGGCAGACCGGTAATAAAGCTAATGCTCATTACTTACGTTTTATTGGAATTACCTCTGCCAGCAAGAGAAATCTATAATCCAGGCAACTGGTGGCCATGAGTTCTACGTTAATTAGCAAAGCCCGCTTCGCTGCGGGCTTTGCTTGTTCCTTGATTAAGGCTTATCTGTTGAGCGCTGAAAAATGAGATTTTAGTTCGCGAAGGGTACTGCACCTCTTTTGAGCGCACTTCTAGCTTGCCAGCTTCTTTGACAAGCTGAAGGGCTGTTAAGTAGAATTAACAGCCCTTCAGAATCTCATGTAAACTGTTCGGGGGAATTTATACTGCGGCATACTCGGCTAGGATCTTATCAAAAATTGCCTTTACTGAAAGGATCTCTTTTATTTTAAATACATTCTTACCTGTAAATACCACCCCGTCCTGCACGCGTCCCTCGCGTGCATTGATGAGTGCTTCCATAATACAATACTCTTCAGAACAGTCTTTCAAGCAAGCTGTACAGGCGTCAGGCTCAGGAGCGTCTCCGCGCTTCAAAGCTTTAACGAATTCATTTTGCAAAGCCCTGCCTGGTAGTCCCACCGGGCTGCTTATAATAACCACATCTTCTTCGCGGGCATTAAGGTACATCTGTTTAAATTCAGGGGCCACCGAACATTCTTCGCTCAAAACGAAACGAGTAGCCATCTGAATTCCGCTGGCGCCTAACTTGACCATCTCTGCCATATCCTGACCGCTGACAATGCCGCCAGCCGCCACAACAGGAATGCTTACAGTCTCAACAATTTCAGGTAAAATCTCTTTGATGGAACGGTCGGTGCCTAAATGGCCCCCGGCTTCAAAACCTTCTGCAACAACCGCCGGGGCTCCGAGTTTCTCTGCCAGGCGGGCGCCTTTGGCACTGGACACGATGGGTACTACTGGAGTACCTGAATCTTTCGCCCAGCGAAAGATATCCCGGGAAAAACCAGCACCGGTGAAGATGACATCAATTTTTTCCTTGATCGAAGTTTGGACCAATTCTTTGAACTGACGGGCGGCATACATGATGTTGACGCCGATAATTCCACCGTTGGCCAGCGAACGCGACTTTATTATCTCCTGGGCCAATTCGGCAGGTGACATGCCTGTACCGCCGATTACTCCGATACCACCTGCGCTGGCTACTGCTCCCACCAGTGAGGAAGTCGATACCCTAACTGCCATCCCTCCTTGGATAATCGGGAATCGTGGAATTAAATTACCAATTTTTAACGTAGGTAATTGCAAGAAAATACCCTCCTAAGTTATGATATCAATAATACCCAATATTTATCATTTTCAAAAGTGTTTTGCAAACAAAATTCGAAATACAGGTGTTTTATTAGACACACAGCGCATGGGATTAAATGCCAGATATAACTATTTGCGGGGCTTTTACAGGTAATATTTGCCACAATATTCTTAATATTACTTGACTTTTGCAAAACCCGCTGTTTTAATATACTATATCTTGCAAAAAAATTAAACAACGGTGGTGCTCAGCTTGAAGGTGCAGATAAAGGGAGTGGGATATTCGCTGCCTTCCAGGATTTTAACCAACCAGGATCTGGAGTTAATGGTGGATACCTCGGATAAATGGATCGTGGAAAGAACCGGTATTAGAGAGAGAAGAGTTACCGAGCCAGGGATTGCCACATCTGAATATTGCTATCAATCATCTCTAATAGCTCTAAAACAGGCCGGAATAAGCCCCGAGCAGTTGGATCTGATAATTGTAGGAACCAGCACACCTGATATGCTTTTTCCCTCAACGGCATGCCTGGTGCAGGAGAGGCTTGGAGCCTGGAATGCTGCAGCATTTGACATGGAAGCCGGATGTACCGGCTTTATTTACGCTGCTACGGTTGCTGAGAAGTTTTTGGCTTCGCCGGCTTATAATAACATACTGGTTATAGGAGCAGAAGTGCTCAGCCCTATTATAGATTATAAAGACAGGGGTACATGCATCATCTTTGGAGATGGAGCCGGTGCTGTGGTTATGGGTAAGGGTTCAGATGAGCGATATGGACTTATTGAATCATACCTCGGGGCTGATGGCAGGGGCGCTATGCAGGTACATATGCTGGGTGGAGGGACTTTGCATCCTGCAAGCCCGGATACCATTGAAAAAGGATATCATTATCTGAGAATGAACGGCCAGGAGGTATTTAAATTTGCCACTGTCACCATAGAGAGGGTAGCCAGGCAGTTGCTGGATAAAGCCGGACTCACTTTCAATGATGTGGATCTTTTTATACCCCACCAGGCTAATATACGTATTATCCAGGCTGCAATGCGCCGCATGAACATACCAGCAGAGAAAACCATGATAAATATTCAGAAGTATGGAAATACTTCAGCTGGCACTGTTCCTATCGCTCTTGCCGAAGCGTACCAGGAAGGGAAGCTCAAGCCGGGCAGCCTGGTTTTGATGATTGCCTTCGGAGCGGGTTTGACTTTTGGGGGGATACTAATGCGCTGGGGGTGCGATGAGAATGCTCTTTAATACAGCGCTTTGCGATTTTCTCAACATCGAATATCCTATCCTGCAGGGAGCTATGGCTGGTATTGCAGGAGGACGACTGGCAGCAGCTGTGTCTGGAGCTGGTGGCCTGGGGATTATCGGAGCAGCCAGCGCTGATTTAGAATGGATCAGGCAGCAGATAAATATAGTAAGAAGTTTTACAGACCGGCCGTTTGGCGTTAATCTTATGCTGGCCGCGGCCAATATTGACCGGGTTATTGATCTAATTGTGGAAGAACATGTTCCGGTAGTTACTACCGGAGGAGGTAATCCGGGAAAGTATATGGAAAAGTTGAAAAGTGCAGATATTAAGGTTATCCCTGTTGTAGCGTCTGTAGCCCTGGGAAGACGCCTGGTGCGACTTGGAGCTGATGCTTTGATTGCTGAAGGCATGGAATCAGGAGGACATGTGGGGGAAATGACGACTATGTGTTTGGTCCCCATGATGGTGGATGCGGTTGAGGTGCCAGTTATTGCGGCAGGAGGCATAGCTGATGGGCGGGGATTTATTGCGGCCCTCGCTCTGGGAGCACAGGGTGTGCAGGTAGGAACGCGCTTTATATGTTCGCCGGAGTGTGATGTTCATCCAGATTATCAGCAGAGGGTAATAAAGGGCAAAGACCGGGATACTGAGGTATGTGGGATTGCTACCGGACATCCGGTCAGAGCATTGCACAACCAGTTTACCCGTTATTACCTACAGTGTGAGCGGCAGGGAATGAGTAAAGAAGAGTTGGAAGAACTGGGCCGTGGTAAATACAAGGCGGCTGCTATGGGTGGTGACATCCAACAGGGTACTATTTTATGCGGGCAGATATGCGGTCTGGTTGATCAGATACAACCTGCCGCGCAAATCGTGGAGGATATCATTGAAGACGCCTGCAGGATCAAAAAAATGGTTGGGGGTATTCTATGCGATTAGGATTTGTTTTTCCAGGACAGGGTTCACAGTATGTAGGTATGGGACAGGATATAAACCGTGTCTTCTACGAGGCTGCTGAGATCATCGGAGATGCAGAAAGCTGCCTGGGGTATGATATCGGCGATATTTGCTTTTTTGGCCCTCAGGAACAGCTTGATAAGACCGAATTTGCTCAACCGGCAATACTGCTTATTAGTGTGGCACTCTACGAGCTGGTAAAAAAATATAGTATTGAGCCGGTAGTTATGGCGGGTTTAAGTCTGGGTGAATATACAGCCCTGGTAGCCTCTGGAGCTATGACCCTTAAGGAGGCTCTACCACTGGTGCAGCGGCGCGGACAATTAATGCAGGAGGCGGTTCCTTTAGGCCAGGGCGGCATGTATGCAGTCATTGGTATGGAAGGTGCAATGGTTGAGCAGATCTGCCGTGAGGACGGTGGTCAGGTGGCGGTTGCCAACTATAATGCTCCGGGACAGGTAGTTATTGCCGGGGGCAGTGAAGATTTGAAACGGGTTGCTCAGACCTTAAAGAAAGCCGGTGCCAAGACCACAAAGCTGGCGATGAGTGTTCCTTCTCACAGTCCGCTTATGATTCCGGCGGCTGAGAAACTGCGGCCCGAATTGGAGAAGGTCAATTGGAAGAAGCCAGAGATACCGATAGTTAGCAATGTAACCGGTGAGTACTATGGTGACAGCAATCCGGTAGATCTGCTGGTAAAACAACTATATTCACCAGTTCTATGGGAACAAAGCGTCCGCTTTATGATGGATCAGGTAGATTATTTCGTGGAAATTGGCCCGGGCAAGACTTTGGCTGGCTTGATTAAGCGCATTAATAAGAAAAAGATGCTCATGAATGTCGAGTATGTTCAGGAAATAAATGATTTGTCTCAAAAGGTGGATGAGTATGAGTGAAGATCATGGCCAGGTGGCCCTGGTAACAGGCAGTTCAAGGGGCATCGGTAAGGCGATTGCGTTGTTTTTAGCTCGGGACGGCTTCCAGGTGATAGTGAATTATTACAATAGCCCTGACCAGGCCCCGGATTTGATCAAAACCAACGAGGAGCAGGCAGCCGAAGTCCTTAAGGAAATCGAGTTTGCCGGTGGCACAGGCATAGTTATAGGTGCAGATGTGTCCGATCCGGCGTCAGCTGCACAGCTTATTGATGAATCTGTTAAAGCTCTGGGCAGAATCGATGTACTGGTCAATAATGCCGGTATTATAAAAGACCAGCTACTGGTTCGTATTAGTGATGATGAATGGGATAATGTTATTCGTACCAATTTGAATTCAGCATTCTACTGCAGCCGGGCTGCATTAAAGCATATGGTTAAGAAGCGCTACGGGCGTATCATCAATATTTCCTCGATAGTAGGCTTGAGTGGTAATACCGGGCAGGCTCATTATGCCGCATCCAAATCTGGGCTTTTGGGTTTAAGTAAGACTATTGCCAAGGAATACGGCAGCCGTGGCATAACTTGCAATGTTGTTGCTCCTGGATACATCCAGAGCGATATGACCGCGCATTTGAATGCAGAGAGAACTTCGCGTTTACTGGAAGGCATTGCTCTAAAAAGATTGGGAAGCCCGGATGATATTGCCGGAGTGGTTGCTTTCCTGGCTTCAGCAAGGGCTGCCTATATTTCCGGTCAGATTATTCCAGTTGATGGCTTCATGTCTTCAATGTAAGCAAACTATATACTTATTTGCAGGTAATGCTGGCATGGTTTAAAGTATGTAGTGAAGAAATGAATTATAAAAGATATAAGGAGGAATTGGGAAATGAACGTTTTTGAGGTAGTCAAACAGGTGATAATGGAGATAAAGGATATTCCCGAAGAGAATATCAAGATGGAATCCAGCTTTGCTGATGATTTAGAAGCGGATTCTCTTGATATCGTCGAAATGCTGATGCTTCTAGAAGAAAAGTTTGACATGACAATTCCTGAAGAAGCTGCTGAAGAAATGAAGACGGTTAAGGATGCAGTAGAATACATCGAAGCCAAATTACAGGAAAATGCATAATCAGAGGTGATAATGTGCCTAATCATAGGGTAGTAATTACCGGGTTGGGGCTGGTGACGCCAATAGGAAATGACCTTGATACCTTTTGGGGAAATCTCCTGGCCGGGCGCAGTGGTGTAGGTCTTATTGACCGCTTCGATACTGCCCAGTACCCGACGAAGATCGCTGCACAAGTAAAAGACCTTAAGATTGAAGATTATATACCGCGCACGGAGGCACGGCGTATGGATACGTTTGTTCAGTATGCGTGCGCCGCTACCAGGATGGCAGTAGAGAATGCAGGGCTCACTGTCACGGCTGAAAACACTCACCGTATCGGAGTATGGATTGGGTCAGGCATTGGAGGGCTGGATACTCTTGAGAAACAGCATTCCAATCTCCTTAAAAGAGGACCTGGTGGTGTCAGCCCGTTTTTGATCCCTATGATGATCCCCAATATGGCTGCCGGGCAGGTAGCTATTATGGTGGGCTGTAAGGGACCTAACGGCTGCACGGTCACAGCTTGTGCATCTGGAACCAACTCTATTGGAGAAGCATTTCATCTCGTGCGTAATGGCAAAGCCGATGCTATGATATGCGGGGGAACAGAAGCCTCTATAACACCGGTCGGCATCAGCGGATTCTGCGCGATGAAAGCCATGTCGACTTTGAACGATAATCCAAAAAAGGCATGCAAGCCCTGGGATTTAAACCGGGGAGGATTCGTTATGGGTGAAGGGTCCGGAATATTGGTCATCGAATCACTGGAGCATGCCCAGAAGCGAGGAGCCAGAATTTATGCCGAATTGATCGGCTATGGCGCCAGCGGCGATGCGTTCCACATGGTACAACCTGATTCCGAAGGCAGAGGAGCCATTATTGCTTTTGAAATGGCATTAGCTGATGCAGGAATGCTACCAGGTGATGTTGATTATATCAACGCGCACGGTACGGGCACGCAGTTGAATGACGCCACTGAGACAACTGTTTTTAAGCATGTGTTCGGCGAACACAGCCGTTCTTTATTGATAAACTCGATAAAACCCCTGACCGGACATATGCTGGGCGCCGGAGGAGCTGTAGAACTGATAGCTACAGTTCTAAGCATCAGAAACAGTCTGGTTCCCCCGACCACTAACCTGGATACCCCCGACCCGGAATGTGATCTTGATTACGTACCCGGCCAGGCGCGGACCAGGGAGATACGTGCAGCTCTGTCAGACTCCCTGGGATTTGGAGGCCATAATGCAGTTTTGGCGGTACGCAAATTCTCTTGAGGAGACCAAAAATGAATATTGAAGAAATTATGAAGATCTTGCCACATCGCTATCCGTTTCTAATGGTAGACCGGATTATTGAACTGGTGCCAGGGGAAAGGGCGGTTGGTGTGAAAAATATTTCTATTAATGAGCCGTTCTTCCAGGGACATTTTCCCGATCAGCCAGTAATGCCAGGCGTACTTATGCTGGAAGCTATGGCCCAGGTAGGTGCCTGCGCACTATTGTCTATGGATAAATATCATGGACATCTGGCTTACCTGGCCGGATTAGACCAGGTGCGTTTCAAAAAACAGGCCTTCCCGGGTGATGTGCTGACTATTAGTGCTGAACTGATAAGGCTAATGGGAAGTATAGGCAAGGCCCGCGGGAAAATAACTATCGACAATGACCTGGTATGTTCTGGTGAATTCCTTTTTGGGATATCGAAGGCGTAGGAGTTAAGATGTTTAAGAATACTCTGGGTAAAACCAAATATCATGCGGTAAGCAATGTTACTCGCGAGGAAGCCAGGACTGGACGCGAACTGGCCGGTCCTAAAGCTTGCCCTTCCTGTTCAGTCCCCCTGTCGGAACAGGATCTTGTTCAAAGCTACAGAGTATGCCCCAGGTGCGGTCACCATATGCCCCTGGGAGCATGGGAAAGAATAAGCCTGCTGGTTGATGAAGAAACGTTTCGTGAGTTTAATGAAGGGTATACTTCAGAAAACCGTTTGCAGTTTCCGGAATATGACGATAAATTGGAGCGCGCTCAGCGGGAATCTAATCTGTCAGAAGCCATCGTAACAGGCACCGCCTATATTGAAGGATATCAAGTCGTGCTGGGGATTATGGATTCACGCTTTATGATGGCCAGCATGGGAGCGGTAGTTGGAGATAAAGTATGCCAGGCAGCAGAACGGGCTATGGAATTGAAATGGCCGCTAATAATGGTGGTCGCATCAGGTGGGGCGCGTATGCAGGAGGGCATGATTTCTCTGATGCAGATGGCCAAGACAAGCGCGACTATCCAACGATTACACAAAGCAGGGATACTATACATGAGCGTCTTAACCAATCCCACTACTGGAGGCGTACTAGCCAGCTTTGCATCTCTGGCCGATATTATCATTGCTGAACCGAGAGCTTTAATCGGATTTACTGGCCCCCGGGTAATCGAACAGACTATAAAGCATCGACTGCCTGAGAATTTCCAGAAAGCTGAATTTCTTCTCCAGCATGGTATGCTCGACCTTGTTTGTGAAAGGTCGAAATTGAAGGAAACGCTGGCTCAGTTATTGAGGATACATGGAGGGAGTCATGACTAAACGCCAGTTTGACTTTGAAAGTCAGTACCAAATGCTGAGGCAAAAAGTTGAAGATCTCATGGAAGAGTCCAGGGTTCACAATATTGATTTGAGCGATGAAATCGCTCTGCTCGAAAAAAAAATGCAGCAGGTACGAGAAGCAAAGTATCAGAATTTGAGCCCCTGGGAGAGAGTGCTATTAAGCCGCAGTGCTGATAGACCAGGGGCGATTGATTATATTGCCCGCCTATGCAGTGAGTGGATTGAACTCCATGGCGACCGCCTATTTGGTGACGATCAGGCTATTATTGCAGGTCTGGGTTTGTTCCACAGCATGCCGGTAACCATTATCGGACACCGCAAGGGCAAAAACACCAGCCAGAATTTGCAATATAATTTTGGGATGCCCCACCCGGAAGGCTTCAGAAAAGTAATGCGGATGCTGGCCCAGGCAGAGAAATTTAGGCGTCCGGTAATTTCATTTGTGGATACATCCGGAGCTTTTCCCGGGATAGGAGCTGAAGAAAGAGGGCAGGCATCTGCCATCGCTGAAACCCTGATGACCCTGGCGGGTCTTAGGATTCCGGTGATATCTGTTGTAACTGGTGAAGGTGGCAGTGGGGGCGCACTGGCGCTGGCAGTTGGCGATCGGATACTAATGCTCTCCAATGCAGTGTTTTCTGTAGCCTCCCCGGAGACCGTTTCTTCGATTCTATTTAAGGATCCGGCACGGGTGGAGGAAATGGCTGAAGCATCAAAGCTTACCGCACCTGATCTCCTGGAACTGGGTATAATCGATGAGGTTATAGAAGAACCGGTAGGAGGGGCAAATCAGGATTTCGATGCGACAGTGCAAAAGGTTGACGAATATCTTTTCAGGTACCTGCGAGATTTAAGAGAAAAAGATCCCTCACAGATGGTAGAAGAACGTTATCAGAAGCTGCGCAGGATCGGGTGCGTAATTCGAGAATCCTTCTAATTTATTGTATCAAGAGTGTGGAAGCTGTGAAAAAAGATTCACAGCTTTTTTGCGTTCAAAGTCCTTAATGCTATGAACGAGAAAAAATTAGATTTCCAGCCAGAGGTTGCGGCTGTTGTTTTGGTCCACGTAAACAGTCAGAGTTTTACCAGGACTGATGCTGTAAAGTTTTACCAGGGGAACAACTTCAATATGACCAACTTCATAAGATGCCTGGCCTGGAAGTGCAACGCGCAGCATAAAACGGATCTGGGGATCATTATTTACGAAGGTACCGGTCTCTTCAATGGAGATGATCTGGGCAGTGCCCTTCACACCGGACTCGTACAAGGTTGCCCGATTGCGATTAACACGTGCAGAAAGTATCTTAAGAACTAGAAGCAACGCCAGGGGTAGCAATATAAACCAGGCGCCCATACTATAATAGAAGATATTTAAGGGGTAACCGTCATCTGTAAGTTCTCCGGGTTGAGCATGGTATCCCAGATATAGAAATATCAATCCTAATATGATAAAGGGAAAAATTAAAATGGACTGCTTGAAAAACTGTTTCACTAAAATCTCCCACCTTTAGAATTGAATATATGCCTAAAAAAACCGACTGTCAATTAAATAGCATCCCAGGTAGGGGCATATCCCTCCCTGGGTCTCACCTAAAATGTACTGCACTAAGAAATATAATACCAGCATATCATGGGAAAATATAAAACGCTGTGGATAATACCACAGCGTTTTATAATTATAAATAATTCCTACAGGTCATAGTACAATTCAAATTCAAGGGGATGTGGGATGTCAGCTACCCGGCGAGCTTCTTTGCGCTTGGTCTCAATCCAGATATCTATCAAACGTTTGGGAAAAACTCCGCCTGCCAGCAGGAACTCATGATCTTTTTCCAGAGCATCCATGGCTTCATCCAGTGTTTTAGGCAGACCTTTGATCTTTGCCTGCTCTTCTTTGGGAAGATTGTACAGGTTGATATCGTAAGGGCCGAATCCTTCAGCTGTTGGGTCGATCTTTTTGGCTATCCCATCCAAACCAGCCATTAGAATTGCTGAAAAAGCCAGATAAGGATTGCACGTAGCATCAGAGGAGCGGAATTCGAAGCGTTTTTGATAGGGGCTCTTTGCATAGGCTGGAACCCGGATAACAGCGCTGCGGTTGGCAGTAGCGAAGCAGAGGCTCACCGGTGCTTCATAGCCGGGGACCAGGCGCTTGTAGGAGTTGGTGCTGGGATTGGTGAAAGCCAGCACAGCCGGTGCATGCTTGAGCAGTCCGCCGATAAAGAAAAGAGCATCCTGGCTCAATCCCGAGTATCCATTTTCATCATAGAAGAGGGGCTCGCCGTTTTTGAAAAGGTGCATGTGCACGTGCAGACCGTTGCCAGCTTCGCCGAACATGGGCTTGGGCATGAAGGTTACAGTCTTGCCTTCCTGGAAAGCCAGGTTCTTGATAAGGTACTTGGATAGCATCGTCTTATCGGCCATTTCACGCATGGGACCGAATTCGACCTCTATTTCCACCTGACCAGGGCCGCCCACTTCGTGGTGGTGGTACTTGACAGGAATGTTGTTCTTTTCCAGCAACATGCACATACGGGAACGAAGATCATAAAGGATATCCTGGGGAGATGCTATATGATAGCCGCCTTTAAGGGGAATTTTATAGCCCAGATTCTGGTACTCGTCATTGCCGCTGTTCCAAATAGCCTGCTCTGCATCAATGGAAAATCCGACGCGGTGGGGCTGACACTCATAAGTAATCTGATCAAAGACATGGAATTCATATTCCGGACCAATACGCATTTCGTCAGCAATACCGGTGCTCTTCATGTAGTCTTCAGCCTTAAAGGCGATGCTGCGCGGGTCCTGGTCAAAACGATAGTTTTCCGGTTGGGCTATAACAAAAACGTCTCCGATCATGCTTAAGGTGGGAACTTCTGTGAAGGGATCGTAGACAGCGGTCGTAATATCAGGTATAAATACCATATCGCTTTTTTCTACCGGGGCAAATCCATAGTTCGATCCATCAAAACCGATTCCTGTCACCAGGGTGTCTGCCTTAAACCTGCCTACTGGAATGCCCAGGTGGCGCCATCTGCCCATCAGATCAATCATTTTGAAATCGATCATGTCGATCTCTTGCTTCTTGCAAAACTCCACTACCTCATCATACGTTTTGAACACTTATATAAGCCTCCTTTGCCTTATATAAAAATTAGTATATATCGGATAAATTGTAGCAGATACAGTATATTGAGTAAAGTATGCGGGTACTCAGTATACTGTATGCTTTAGTCAATTAAGTCAACTGATGAGCCAGCAGGTGCTTTTTGTTGGTATAAAATGCTATGGGAGAGCGGGCATATATGCAGCTTGCGAATAATAGACTGTACAGGGAATAGGCATACCAAGCAGGCGAGGGGTGAGGGGCATCAAAAAACGATGGATAGCTTCTGCTTTATTGATCTTGTTAGCAGGCACAGGGCTTATCCTATCTGGCGACAAGATAAGGGAAAAATACGAGAAATCAAAATTAGATCCCCTGGCTGAACTGCAGAACTCCATTACCAAGACGACCGCGGTCCAGGAGTATAGATACGAGATGAAATCCGAATTTACTGTTGATGGTCGGAGGGAGGTGATAAGTAAGGTACAGGGCGAAAAAAACCAGGAAAACACGCACATAAAGGGGGAGATGGTTAACACAAACGTAGATATCTATTATATTGACCGCACCATCTATAATTATGATTCTTTTGCCAAAAAATGGCTGGTTATTGAAAGCGGGACCAGCAATTCCGCGGAATTGCTTATATCAGAACTAAATCCCCTATCCAACTTTCGCTTCAAGGAGATAAACCAGGTCGAGAAACAAGGTTTTGAGACTATTGATGGTGCCGACTGTCTGGTGATAACCTGCAGTCCAGCTGTGGAAGCACAATTGTTGGAGACTATGTGGAAGGACTTTCAATATCGCATCTGGATTGATTTTGAGAAAGACTTGATAAAGCAGGCGCTTTTAACTGCTACCAACAAGAAGAATCCGGGCACGCAGTTAAGCCTGGAGGTAAAATTTCAGGATTATGAACGAGAGATAGAAATAAAACCACCGGATGTTAGTGAGATAAAAAAGTGATGGATTATTAATTGCGGGCGGGACCTTTTTCGTGGTGCCGCTCTTTTATTTTTCTAAACTTGCCTATAATTAAGTCAATGTTAAACGCGGCGCTCATTGCGCCCATCTGTACTTGTGTTATAATCCTTTCTAGGGAGGGATAACGTTGAATCTTGTGCAGATGGAAGTATTGTTTGATCGGGAGGAACTTAAAGCCAAGGTGGCTGAATTGGGACAGAAAATTACTGAAGAATACCGGGGCCGGGAACTGCTTGTTGTCGGAATATTAAAAGGCGCTTTCATTTTTATGGCGGATCTTATCAGGGAAATTCAAATACCTTTGGAAATAGACTTCATGGATGTGTCCAGCTACGGAATATCAACATCTTCGTCCGGTGAGGTCCGGATTATTAAAGATCTCGACAATTCCATCCAGGATAAAAATGTGCTGATAGTCGAAGATATAGTTGATACCGGTCTGACGTTAAAATATATTACTGAACTCTTAAAGACTAGAAACCCCAGCACTATAAAGATCTGTTGTCTGTTGGATAAACCGTCCCGGCGCAAGACTGATATCCAGGCTGACTATGTTGGATACACCATTCCCGATCGCTTCGTAGTCGGTTATGGTTTGGATTATGCTGAGCAATACAGGAATTACCCGGCTGTGTGTGTACTGAAGCCCGCGATGGGAGATAAATAAGAGGTGGCCAATGGATAAAGAACTGGTTTTGGTATTGGATTTCGGTGGGCAGTACAATCAGCTTATAGCTCGCCGGGTCAGGGAACTGTCAGTGTATTGCGAGATGGTCCCTTTTGATATTAGCTATGAAGAGATTGTTGCACTGAATCCCAGGGCTATTATTTTTACGGGTGGGCCGGACAGCGTCCACGAGGAAGGGTCCCCGCGATGCGATGAGCGGATATTAACCATGGGCATCCCCATACTGGGTATTTGTTATGGAATGCACCTTATGGCCCAGGAATTGGGCGGAAAGGTTCAGGCCAGTCCAGTCAGGGAATACGGTCGCGCCCATTTGTACCTGAATAAAGAAGACCTGCTGTTTGACGGCATGGATAGAGAACTACAAGTTTGGATGAGTCATGGTGATGCGGTTGCGGAGCTTCCAGAAGGCTTCTACGCTACTGCTTCGACCCGGGACTGTGAAGTGGCCGCAATGAGTGATCCAGCCCGCGCCCTGTATGCAGTGCAGTTTCATCCGGAAGTTAGGCATACTATCAAGGGCATGGAGATTTTGAGCAACTTCTTGTTCAAGGTAGCGGGGCTGAAAGCTGATTGGGACCTGGCTGACTTCATCAAGGATACGATCGAAGAGATCAAGTTGAAGGTGGGCGGCAAAAAAGTGCTGTGCGCCTTGAGTGGAGGCGTCGATTCCTCTATTGCCGCTACCCTGGTCCATCGGGCTGTCGGTGACCGGCTGGTCTGCGTATTCGTTGATAATGGCCTGCTTCGTAAAGATGAAGCACGCCAGGTTATGGCAACTTTTAAAGAAACCATGCATATGAATATTATTTTTGCGGATGCCCGGAAGAGATTTCTGGACCGCCTACTAGGAGTCAAAGACCCGGAACAGAAGAGAAAAATAATAGGTGAAGAATTCATCAGGGTTTTTGAGGAAGAAAAAAATAAGCTTGGAGAAATTGATTACCTGGTTCAGGGAACCATATACCCGGATATCATCGAGAGCGGCACCCGGACTGCCCATACTATCAAAAGCCATCATAACGTCGGGGGCCTCCCTGAGGACATGGATTTTAAACTCATTGAGCCGCTACGTCTGTTGTTTAAAGATGAGGTGCGGATCATAGGTGAGAAGCTGGATATACCCCATGAACTAGTTTGGCGCCAGCCTTTCCCCGGCCCAGGACTTGCGGTCCGGGTTTTGGAAGAGGTAACTGAAGAAAAACTGGAGATTTTGCGAGAGGCTGACGCGATTGTACGCGAAGAAATAGCCAGGGCTGGTTTGGAAAGAGAAATATGGCAGGCTTTTGCTGCCATCCCACCCATTCGCAGCGTGGGAGTAATGGGGGATGCTCGTACCTATGCCCATCCCATCATAATCAGGGCGGTTGTAAGCGAGGATGCCATGACTGCTGAATGGGCCAGGCTTCCCTATGAACTGCTTGATATAATGTCCCGGCGTATAGTTAATGAGGTAAAAGGTGTCAACCGGGTATTATATGACATAACATCCAAGCCTCCCGGCACTATTGAGTGGGAATAGAAACAAAGAAG
This sequence comes from uncultured Syntrophomonas sp., assembly GCA_964635975.1. Classification (GTDB taxonomy): domain Bacteria; phylum Bacillota; class Syntrophomonadia; order Syntrophomonadales; family Syntrophomonadaceae; genus UBA5314. Next base: position 4,190 of record CAZWPO010000009.1, on the reverse strand, counting down.
CCCTGTAACATCGAATAAAGGGATGTTACAGGGCTAAATTTTTTGTATATCGTACTAAGAACGTACTACTTTCAAAAATTTCCGTTTTTCCTTCTTGATTTCTGTTTCATTAAGCTTCTGTAACTTTTCGGCAACTTCACCATGCTTATTTGGGTATAGATGGGAATAGGTTTGTAAGGTCGTTTCAACTTTTTCATGCCCAAGTCTTTCAGCAATGAGCAACGGGGAAAAACCCATCTCAATTAACAATGAAGCATGGGAATGCCTAAGATCATGAATCCTGATCTTCTTAACTTTGCCGTTTTTAGTACCCCGCAGCATTTCATGGTGAAGATATGATTTGGTGATATGAAACATCCTTTCATCAGGTTTATAATCATATAATTTGGTTGCATATTCTTTAACCAATTCAACTAAGAAAAGCGGTATAGTCACAATCCTTTTGCTTTTGGGTGTTTTGGGAGGTAAAATTAAATCCTGGTTGCTCATCCTTGCATAATTTTTATTAATGCTAACTGTTTGGGCTTCAATATTGAAATCACTCAAGGTTAAGGCCAGCATTTCACCTAATCGCATACCGGTCCAAAACAGGATTTCAAATACTACTTTTGAGGTTGGTTTATCATCTACAGCAGCAATAAATGTGTTGAATTCATCAACAGTCCAGAACTTCATTGATTCGGCATTCTTGCGTCCCATGCTTCCGCATATTCTAACAGGGTTGGAAGGTAAATTATAATATTTTGTTGCGTAATTAAATATGGCTGAAAGTTGATTATTTAGGGTTTTGAGATAGGTCTGGCTATAATTATTTTCGTGAGAAATTAGTTCATTTTGCCATTTTCTAACGGTTGTTGCATCAATCGTATTGATGGGCATATCTTTGAAGAACGGTAATACCTTCAAATCAATCATATATTTCTTATTTTCCAATGTGGTGGGCTTCAGTCTGCTTTCGCAATCTTCCATGTATAGTTCAACAAGGCTTTTAAAAACCATATCACAGGAAGCATGAGCTTTATTCAGAAATTCCCTTTCCCAAGCCTTGGCTTCTCTTTGGGTTTTAAACCCTTCTTTCTTCTTCTGGCGATTATTGCCCCTCCAATCTCGATAGTAAAATTTGCTGAACCAGCTGTTTCGTGTTTCATCTTTGTAAACCGGCATTATATCGCTCCTTTCTTAATTGGGTATAAATTACCAATGAATTTATACCCCCAAAGGATTGTGATATAATACAGGTGCGAAGGGTACTATATCGAGTCCCTTGGGGGATTTGAAAGTATCTATGTAAAACGGCTTCCTGATTGCAGTCAGGGGGCTGTTTTATTTTTTTTTTCGGTTTTATCTACTCGAAAACAACAACTTGATCTTATCAACAATTAGTTTTTCTTTATAACCTTCTGCTTCTTGAATAAGCTTTTCAATTAAAGTAATTAAGTCTTGCTTTTGCATAACTGCAATTGTTCCACGTTCTTCATCACAAATCTGAAAATCATCTCGTTTTTTATTATCTTCATCTTGATCTAAAGAATAACCGGCATTTTCCAGCCAATCCCATACCTTCGCAAACTGATATTCTGTTACATCCTCATTAATTCCGTACATTTCAGTTATAGATATTTTAAATATCTTGCACAATTCATATAACGTTTCAGCATTTGGGGTACTTGCACCCTGTTCCCAACTGGAAACGGTAGATGGTTTAGTATTTAATATCTCAGCTAATTCTTTTTGGGACAGTCCAACTTTCCTTCTGTTCTTTGAAATGTTTTGGTTTATATTCTCTTTTATCCGGCCCACAAATTCACCACCTTTACTATCAGATGAAGTTCTGGCTGAAATGCCAAATTCTCTTTTGAACAGAATGAACTTGGTTTTCGTGTATAAATCACAAACTCATACTAGCACAAGAATTTCGTAATAGCAATAAAACTTAACGAAAATATCGTAATAATTTATTGACCATACGAAAATTTCGTTATAATATTATAATATACGATAATTTCGTTAGATTTCGAGAAGGGAGTTTAATCAATGCAAACAAAAATTAAATTGTATCTTGAACAGCACGGTATTAAGCAATCATTTTTACAGAAAAAATTAGGAATTTCCGTGAGTTCGTGTAATGCGTTGCTAAACGGGAAAAGGGGAATTTCGGCTGAAGAATACTTTAGAATTTGTGATGCTCTTGGTCTTAGTCTTAATTACTTTAAAGAAGATTAAAGAAAGGTGGTATCTATCATGGCAAAAACTCAACAGATAATCAAACAAGAATCAAAGTTCCTAAATGCTGAACAAGTTGCTGAAATTCTTGGGATTTCAATAACATCGGCATACCGGATAATACGCAGGTTAAACGATGAATTGAAGCAAAAAGGCTTTATTACAGTATCTGGAAGAATAAGTAAAACATACTTTGAATCAAAGGTGGCATTGTAGGATGAACATGAATGAACTGGGTGGTGATAGGGATTGATAAGCGAGATTTGCAAAGGGCAAGGTAAACACCAATTAGAACCAGAAGAACGCCGCACTTATTATTCGCCTAATGAACCTATTCCCAATTGGAACGGTGATGTTTCCGCTAAATTAGAAGGTGGATTTATTGAACTTGATGCTGATGATCTTGATAAAAAAACTGGTACATTAATCAATCAGATTAAAGGTGAACCGTGTAGTGAAGTAATAAAGCGCATTTTGGACAGTCAAGGTGTGAAGTATAATCTTCAACTTACTGAACGGGGCAAGCACTTCTTTTTTAAACAACCCGAAACATCGATTGAAAGTAAGAAAATTAATTGGTATACGCCGATTGCCGTTAAAGTGGAATATCACCCAGGGGAAGGCGCAGCCAAAACGCATATACCACTTATAGTAAACGGTTTAATTCGGCAGTGGATTGTTGGAAGCCCGAATAATACGGATATTGACCCACTTCCAGTGTGGTTATATCCACTTCAAAAATCCATAGAAAAACCCTTCAACTTAGATTTTCCTGATGGGGATAGAACACAGAAGTTAGGGGCATACCTTTTCTATTTGGTTAAACAAAACTTCACTGCTGATCAAGCTTTTGAAATTGTTTATCTGATGAATGAATACATTTTTAAAACCCCGATTAAAAAACGCACACTTGAAGCGGAAATACTGAATGATAGCACTAAGAAAAAGCTGCTTGATAGTCAAAAGGAAAAATCAGATAAAAACATCACTCCTTCAGAAATAGCACAGGAAATCATTGAAAAATTCAGCATTATTACGGTGAATGGTAATTTTTACGCACATGAAAAGGGTGTATATAAACCGTTTGATGAAGCCAAAATTACCGAATACTTGACAACATACCGTCCTAAACTGAATGGCAATTTTGAAAGAGAAGTTGTGCGCCACATCAAAGGGTTAACCCGCACTGATTATCCGGAAGATAATGGCACAGTAAATGTTAAGAACGGGATTTTATCCATTTCTGATGATGGGATTGTTACATTAACACCACATAACAAAGAATATATCAGCTTCAGGCAGTTTAACGCAGTTTACAACCCTGAAGCCCAATGCAAGTTATTTGATGATTGCCTACATATATGGTTTAGTGGAGATTTTGAACAAATTGAATTATTTAATCAGTTATTGGGATATTTAATGATGAACCATGTTAAATATCAAAAGATATTTTTCTTTATAGGGGCATCGTCAACCGGTAAAAATACTTTGCTGAATATCATTATCCATTTTTGCCGTAAAGAAAATATATCAGCCATTCAGCTTGATGATATGGGCGCACCGTTTGGACTTGCAACCATTGTGAACAAGACTGTCAATATTTTTACAGACCTAAAGAAATCAAAGGTATTTGCTTCTGACAAATTCAAAATGCTTGCTGATGGAAGTCCTATAAAAATCAATCAAAAACATAAGCCCGAATTTACTTATAGTTTCACCGGTAAACTGCTTTTTGGTATGAATCAGTATCCCGATTTTTCAGATGATTTTGCCGGGATTGAACGGCGATTAGTGATATTCCCTTTTAAACACATTTTCAAGCAAAATGACAAGGATTTTAACCCTAACCTAATAAATGACCTTTCAACAGATGAATGCATGTCTGTATTGTTAAACAGAGCCATAAGCGGGTATAAAACATTGATTGCAAACAAAGGCTTTATCACCACAAAAGAAAGTGGGAAAGC
>CAZWPO010000008.1:0-117905 GCA_964635975.1 uncultured Syntrophomonas sp. | reverse complement strand
GCTGAAACCATAGGCTCACAGTCAAACGCCGCTTCCTTCTTTCCTGAAAAATCGCGCTATTATGGCAAATCGGCATTATACCCCGTCTCCTTATTGTTGTGAGGTATAAATTGTATTTTTAAGGCCTGAAGAATATCTCCCAAACAAGGAAGATAATAGCGTTTTCGGATTTGCCGCGCGAAATTTCTATAGTTAGAAGGATTTCGGAAAAGCAGCTAAAGAGTCAAAAAATGAATTCATCTTAAGCAATCGGGCAGGGTTATACAATGTTAATCTCACAGTGGATTATTTGAAGGGGAAAAAATACGTGAAAGGCTCTTTGAATTGACTGATTTTAACCAGGGCCTGATTTACAGGCATCAGCAGCAGGCTTGATTCACTCCGGAACTTGGAATCGGAATGAAGAAAGGCTTCCACAAGTATAATTCTCCAATTAGGCCACTGTCTTTTAGAGCTCTGCGAACCACCGGTTCATGTGATACTTCTCACATGAACCTTTTCGTCGTTAGTAAAAACCCTGCAATAGAAAGCACTTCTTCACCTCCATTTCACGCTCATTTTGCGATGTAGCCTACTCGGCTATATCAATCACATAAGCAATATCCATACTCTATTTCTACATTTAACTTAATATTCCTTCTTGTAATATATAGTCAAACTAATGTTTATTGGAGAATTAAATCAGGAAACAATATTATCCCCTATTTTAGCAGCACGCTTGGTTTTTTGTTAGTATAATGCTCTACACATTTTATTTTGCATAAGGCCAAGTAAGAAAATTATATAACTCATAAAATCATTAGGTGAAAAAACTGATGAACGTGCTTGTTGGGGTTTTTATTACGCTAATGAGTGCGAGATCAGATTAAGCATGTCTATCTTTGCAGCAGAACGAAAAGTATTTTTGTGTTTTATATAGAATTTTGCGCGATATATTGTTATCATATCTGTTAATTATGCATCATAAATGTGCTGTCAGAAGCCAATATGCTAGTTAATTGGTACCGTGTTATCTTAGTGGGGGGTGGTATATATGCTGTCAAGATTAAGAGTTCACCCGGACGGCTTTTTGATCTGAAAAGCTCAATGTGAACCGTTGGTTCGTTTTGCATTAGATTGTACGTGGCGCAATGAAGATTTTTCGTATAAAGCGATATATAACCTCTCGTTTAGCCGATCGGCCTGATCCATTTCTTTCCAATAGGCGTTTAGCTAAAGAGGCTGTCGCTTATCCTATTTTCTTCATCTTGATCTATTTTTTAGTAAATCAGAGTATTCTCAGATTTGCTCAGGATCTTGCGGTTAATACTTTCAGTCGGCATTATTGCCTGCCCATACTATTGGCGGAAAGTCTTTTGCATAAGCAGTATAAATCCAGCCGCAAGTAAATAAACTACATTTTTACAAGGAGGTGTGCTGCGTGTCAGACAATGCCAGCATTGGTGTCTTTCTTTTATTAACTATAGTGTTTCCTGCCGCAGCGATGCTTACTGCCTGGCTGTTTCGTGCCAAACCCAAATCCAGCGAGGAAAAACTGCTGCCTTATGAGTGTGGTGTAGACACCAAGGGCCCGACCTGGGTCCGCTTCCGGGTCAATTTCTTTCTTTATGCCCTGATTTTTTTAGCTTTTGATGTTGAGACGATTTTTCTATTCCCCTGGGCTGTCAAGTTTAAAAGCCTGGGGCTGTTTGCCTTTGCAGAAATGATCGTCTTTATAGCTATCCTGGTGGTGGGTCTCTGGTATGCCTGGAAAGAAGGTGCATTGAAGTGGTATTAAACGCAGGAGTTTCAACAGGCAGCGCTGACGAAGCCGGCCAGTTGGAAAAACATAATATCATAGTCACAACCCTGGAGAAATTATGGAATTGGAGCCGGGCCCGCTCTTTCTGGCCGCTGTCCTATGGCTGCAACTGCTGTCCCATAGAAATGATGGCTTCCGGGGGCGCCCGCTTTGATATTGCCCGCTACGGCTACGAAGTTTTCCGGGCTTCGCCGCGCCAGGCTGACCTGCTCCTGGTGGCCGGGCCGATCACAGTGAAGATGGCCCCGGTTGTAAAAAGAGTGTATGAACAGATGCCGTCTCCCAAGTGGGTTGTGGCCATGGGCAACTGCGCAACCAGCGGCGGTCCGTTTAGAGATGGATACAGCATTCTCCCCGGCGCTGACTCAATATTCAAAGTGGATATTTATGTCCCCGGGTGCCCACCACGACCTGAAGCTCTGTTTAACGGTCTCCTGGAATTAAAAAAGAAAGTTGAGCGGGGGGACTACTAGATGGGCGGGAGGATTGCATTATGGAAATGAACCTTGCCGAAGATATAAAAACCACCCTGGAAGCAAAGCTTGGCATATCCCCGGAATGCAGCCAGGATGAGTTCTTTGTCTATATTAATGTTCCTTCGGAAAATCTGATTCCTTTATTTAAAAGTCTGCATGATGATATCGGAATGAATTATTTGGCCAACCTGACCGCCGTCGATCATGGCGAAGAATTTGAGATGGTTTACCACCTCTACAGCATTCCGGATAACGGGAAAAGACTGTCGGTCAAAACCAGGGTAAGCCGAACTCGAGCAGAAGTAGATTCGATTTATTCTATCTACCCCACCTCTGATTGGCAGGAAAGAGAAGTTTTTGATTTGATGGGGATAAATTTCCGTTCCCACCCCAATTTAGTCCGCGTCCTGCTCCCGGACAGTTTTGCCGGGCATCCGCTGCGCAAGGACTTCAGAAAGGAGGCAGGAACACTGTGATAACTACAGATCCCTATACCATTAACATAGGCCCCCAGCACCCCAGCACTCACGGCGGGCTTCACGTAGAGGCGCTTATGGAAGGTGAGATGGTTCAAGAATTAACGGTGCATCTCGGTTATGTGCATCGTTCAGTCGAAAAAATCGCTGAGAGCCGTACTTATGCACAGTTTGTTCCCTACACCTCCCGCCTGGACTATCTGGCTTCTCACCTGCCCACCCTGGGCTATGTTCAGGCTGTAGAGAAGCTGCTGCAAATAAATGCACCTGAGCGGGCCGAGTATATCAGGGTCATCATGGCTGAGCTTTCACGCATCGCTTCTCATATGATATTTGTCGGAAGCCTAGCTATCGATCTGGGGGCTACTACAGGTCTGGTTTACTGTCTGCGGGATAGAGAACGGATTATGGATCTGTTTGAAATGAGTAGCGGCCAGCGCTTGATAGCTTCCTATATGCGCATTGGCGGCATCAGCGCCGACCTGCCGGATGCCTTTGTACCAGCCGTTAATTCTTTTTTGGCCGATCTGCCGGGAATGATCGAAGAATACCATGGCCTCATCAGCGGCAATGAAATATTGCAGGCTCGCTGCCGGGGAGTTGGAATTTTGGATCCTCAGACGGCGATTGACTACGGAGTTACCGGTCCCAATCTGCGCGCCAGCGGAGTGGAATATGACCTGCGGCGGGCTGACCCTTACGGCATTTATTCCCGCTTTGACTTTGATATCCCCATCGGTCAAAATGGCGACTGCTGGGATCGCTTTATAATAAGAATCAAGGAAATGGAACAGTCGGGCCGCATAATCGAGCAGGCCCTGCGCGACCTGCCGGAAGGTGAAGTCCTGGCTAAAGTCCCCCGGATATTTAAGCCCGAAAAAGGACGTCAGGTCTATCACCGGATCGAATCGGCCAAAGGCGAGCTGGGCTACTTCCTGGTCAGCGACGGTAGTGAAAAGCCCTACCGCCTGCACGTGCGCGCGCCTTCCTTTGTCAATTTAATGGTTCTGCCCCTCATTTCCCGGGGCGGCACCTTGCAGGATGTCATTGCCAATATCGCCACCCTGGACCCGGTCCTGGGTGAGTCGGACCGCTAGAGAAAGGAGGATTGAGCGTAATGGAAAATTGGTTTGTAAATATTGCTGCGTATCTAACATCCTTACTGCTTGGCCTGGGGATGCCGCCGGTCTGGGCTGATTTAATCCTCCTGATTGGGCAATGGACCTCCATCATTATTATCGCGACCTTGAATGTCATCGTTCTGGTCTGGCTGGAGCGCAAAATATCAGGATTTATACAGCAGCGCCTGGGCCCCAACCGTCTTGGTCCCTTTGGGGCTTTTCAGACTATCGCTGACGCTATGAAGCTTCTGACCAAAGAGGACATCATCCCTTCGCGAACCGACCGCTGGATTTTTAAGACGGCCCCCATGCTCTTTATCATGGTCGCGGTTATGCTCTATATAGTCCTGCCTTTTGGTAAGGACATGGCAGTAGTTGATCTAAATGTCGGATTATTTTATTTCTTATCCCTGGGTTCGCTGTCTACCATCTGTCTTCTAATGGCTGGCTGGGGCTCCAACAATAAATGGTCCCTGCTGGGCGCCATGCGTTCGGTGGCCCAAATGATCAGTTATGAAATTCCCCTGGCCTTTTCGCTGTTGGGAGTAGTCATGATCACAGGATCATTGAATCTTTCGGAAATAGCTGCGGCACAGAATCGATTCTGGTTTATCCTTTTACAACCGGTGGCTTTTCTAACCTATTTTATCGCCGCCACCGCCGAGCTAAACCGGGGTCCTTTTGATATGCCGGAGGCTGAGCAGGAATTAACCGCCGGGGCCTATACGGAATATACCGGCATGCGCTGGGCCTTGTTTTTCCTAGCCGAGTACACCAACCTGGTGGCGGTGTCAGCCCTGGCCGCCACGCTGTTCTTCGGCGGTGGGCACGGCCCCTGGCTGCCCTCCTGGATGTGGATTGTTTTTAAGACCTACCTCATAATGCTGGTGTTTATGTGGCTTAAGTGGACTTTTCCACGCATCCGCATGGACCAGCTCATGTCTTTTAGCTGGAAAGTGCTCATCCCCGTCAGCCTGGCCAATGTTTTGATTACTGGACTGGGGATTAAGCTTATCCAGTCGATGGGATGGTGATGAAATTGATAGGTAAGGGTTTACTAAAAGGTCTGGGTATTACCTTTAAACACACCTTCGAAAAAGATATAACCATTCAATATCCAGAAGAGCGTCCTTTTCTGCAGGAGCGCTTCCGGGGCTGCCTGGCTTTTGATTACACCAGCTGCATTGTCTGCGGTCTGTGTATCAAGACTTGCCCCAACAACGTATTGAGTTATGAAACGGCTTCCATAGAAGGGAGTAAAAAGAAAAGACTTGTTAGCTACACCATCGATTTGCAGTATTGTTTGTTCTGCAACCTTTGTGTAGAGGCCTGCCCGAAGAGCACTTTATTTTTCACCCATGATTTCGAAATGGCCACGGATAAACGCGAGCAAATCAAACGGGTTTATATCTTGCCAGAAAGTGCTGAATTGTCTGAGGCACCTGTTCCCCAGGCCATCCTGGATCATGTCGCTTCATCCGGGGAAGAGGCTGACCCCGCAGCGGCTAAACGGGACAAACTGGTGGGGGCCATGAAAACCGCTCTGCTCAAAAGCCCGCAAAAAATATTGGGCAAACTGCTGGAGATGGAAGAAGATCTGGACATCCTGGTGGAAGTGCTGGCAGCCGATGAGAAGAAACGAGAAAAAATGTCAGAACTTCTGGTTGATGACAGGGATAAAGCCCGCAAAGTAGCAGGGGCATATGTAACCAAGGAAAAACGCGACCGCCAGAAGGAAGGAGGCGAGGAATAATGACTATCATCAGTGACCTGGCCTTTTTCTTGATAGCCACCATTACACTGCTCGCAGCTCTGGGCGTGGTCTTGAGCCGCAACATAGTGCACAGCGCCCTGTTTTTGGTCTTAACCTTTCTAGGTGTGGCCGGCCTGTTTTTTGACCTGGGGGCAGGATTTCTGGCCCTGGTACAGATTCTGGTTTATGCCGGGGCGCTTTCCGTCTTGATTATTTTTGCCATCATGCTGGTGATGAAAGGCGATGCCGCTAAAACCAACTGTTTCAATCCCAGCCTGGGTACACATATCTGGGGTATTACCCTGGCCGGATTCATCATCGTCACTCTTTCAGCATCTATATGGTTCAGCGATCTACCCCACTCTAGCCCCCCGGCAGTTCAAGATAGCGTCGGGCTCTTAGCTGGGCTTATGCTGGGTAAATACGTGGTGGCCTTTGAAGTTGCCGCCGTACTTTTGCTCCTGGCCGTAGTGGGAGCTATCATTTTGGCGAGAGGAGCTGAGGAGCGGTGATCGGTCTCACTCATTATATGATCCTGGCTGCTTGTCTTTTTGGCATTGGTATATATGGCGTTTTGGCCAAACGCAGCGCGGTAGCTATCCTGATGTCGATTGAGCTGATGCTCAACGCGGTAAATATAAATTTTGTGGCCATAAACCGTTTCGTGAATCCGGGTCAGGTTGTCGGCCAACTCTTTGCCATCTTTGTTATCGTGGTGGCGGCTGCCGAAGTTTCAGTAGGGTTGGCTCTGATCATATCCATATACCGTCATAAGAAGTCAGTCAATCTAAACGATTTCGATCTGATGAAGTGGTAAGGAGGGAGTTAATTAAATGACAAATGCAATGCACTATGCCTGGATCATCCCTGCCCTGCCGTTTCTAGCTTTCGCTGTGATCGGACTATTCCTGCACCGCTGGCCCAAAGCGGCCGCTGCCAGCTCAATCCTGGCGATCGCGGTTTCGCTCATCTGGTCCTTATTAATAGCTGCCCGGGTTTTTACTGAACCCCCCACTTATCTATATGTCGAGTCTGTACGCTGGCTTTCCATGCCAGGTCTACAGGTGGATATGGGAATCCTTATAGACCCTTTGAGCAGTGTTATGCTGCTGGTGGTGACCATCGTCGCACTCCTGGTGCAGGTATATTCTCTGGGCTACATGAAGGGCGATCCTGGCCTGGCCAGCTATTTTGCCTACCAGAGCGTTTTTGCCGCTTCGATGCTGGGCCTGGTACTATCGAGCAATTTCGGGCAGGTCTTTGTCTTCTGGGAACTGGTCGGGCTTTGCTCCTATCTCTTAATCGGCTTCTGGTTTGGCCGCGTGTCTGCCAAAGAAGCTGCCAAGAAAGCTTTTATTACCAACCGGGTAGGGGATTTTGGATTCCTGCTCGGCATTCTCCTTCTCGCCGTTCTATTTGGCAACCTGGATTACCTTGGTCTGGCAGAGCGTCTACAGGGATATCAAAATCTAGCAGTACTGCTTCCAATAGCATTTTTGCTCTTCTCTGGACCAGTTGGTAAATCAGCCCAATTCCCTTTACATGTATGGCTGCCTGACGCCATGGAGGGTCCTACTCCGGTCAGCGCCCTGATACATGCGGCAACCATGGTCGCCGCCGGCGTTTACCTGATCGCCCGTGCATTCTTTATATTCAGCGCCGTGCCGCAGGCCATGTTTTTTATAGCTGTTGTAGGCGGCTTCACGGCTTTATTTGCAGCCTCCATCGCCCTGGTCCAGAGCGATATCAAGCGCATCCTGGCCTACTCGACTTTGAGTCAGCTGGGCTATATGGTCATGGCTATGGGGATAGGGGCTATGACTGCCGGGATGTTCCATTTAATGACCCATGCCTTTTTCAAGAGCCTGCTCTTCCTGGGCGCGGGCAGTGTTATCCACGCCCTCCACGATGAACAGGATATCTGGAAGATGGGACAGCTGTCCAAAAAAATGCCGGTTACCACCTGGACTTTTATTATTGGAGCTCTGGCCCTGGCCGGTATTCCGCCCCTGTCGGGCTTCTGGAGCAAGGATGAAATCCTCCTGGGCGCATATGCGGGAGGTTACAACGGCCTCTATATCCTGGGATCGCTGGTGGCTTTCATGACCGCATTCTATATGTTCCGCTTGATATTTGTAGCCTTCTTTGGTTCAAACCAACACGGCCATCACGCACACGAATCGCCTGCGGTTATGACGGTTCCGCTGTTAATCCTGGCGGTCCTCTCGGTAGTGGCAGGATTCGTGGGTTCCCCATTGACGGGCAACCTCTTTGGTCACTATATCAGTGCCGCCGGAGCGATACACCATGAGCCCAGTATGGCTATTATGGTGGTTTCTTCTCTGCTGGGTCTGGCCGGAATTGCCCTTGCCTGGTTTATCTACCAGAAGGAATCGCTTTCCCACGAAAAACTTCGGCAGCGCTTTGCCGGCATTTATGGCTTGCTGTATAACAAGTATTACATCGATGAAATCCACACCTGGCTGATCGCTGTATTTGTGGACGGCAGCGCTAGAATACTTGAATGGGTGGATTTAAAGATTGTAAACGGAGCCGTTAACGGGCTGGCCCATCTGACGGGATGGTCGGGCAGAGTTCTCCGCTATACCGAAGACGGTCAGGTCCAGACTTACGCGCTCTATCTGTTTGGAGGAGTTATTGTTTTCTTAATCACAGCTTTGTGCGCCGTATATACGGCCCTGGCTTAAAGGAGGTGGCATTCATGCATTCGTTTCCGATATTATCAGCGACACTGCTAATCCCGGTGCTGGGAGCAATTCTTATCATGCTGCTGCCCCGGAAAAATGAAAAAGCTATCAAATATACTGCCGCCTTAAGCACTCTGGTCAGTTTGCTGCTTTCATTTATGGTCTTCTTCGGCTATGATCGTTCCCTTCAGGGCATGCAGTTTATCGAATCAACACCCTGGGTGAAAGATCTGGGCGTTGCCTATGCCCTGGGAGTTGACGGAATCAGCATTCCCCTGCTGCTATTAACCACCTTAATCGGCTTTAGCGCCGTCTTTGCCAGCTGGCAGATAGAAGAAAACGTCAAAGAGTTTTTCTCCCTGCTGCTGCTCTTGATCACCGGGGTCATGGGTACCTTTCTGGCCACTGACCTGTTCATATTTTTCCTCTTCTACGAGGTGGTAGTAATCCCCATCTACCTTCTGGTTATCATGTTCGGCTCCTCCAAGCGGGTAAGCAAAGAATATGCCGGCATGAAACTGACTATCTACCTGCTGATAGGAAGCGCGTTCCTGCTCGTGGGCCTCATCGCTTTATTCGTTAAAGCCCAGGCAGTTCTGGGATATCCCAGCATGGACATCAGCACCCTGGCCGGGCTTGATCTCCCGGTCAGCTTCCAAATTTTCGCCTATACGCTTATGGCTTTTGGCTTTGGTACGCTGCTTTCCATGTTTCCTTTTCATGCCTGGTCTCCTGATGGATATGCCGGGGCTCCGACTGCGGTGAGCATGATCCACGCCGGCGTTTTAAAGAAGATTGGCGGCTACGGGTTAATCCGTATCGGCCTGTTTATACTTCCCGCCGGAGCTAAATTTGTCGCGCCACTGCTCGCGGTGCTGGCGATAGGCAATGTCGTTTATGCTGCATTTATCTGCCTCAGCCAGAAAGATCTGAAATACATCGTAGGTTATTCTTCAGTCAGCCATATGGGTTATGTATTGATCGGAATTGCCGCCCTGAACCTTATCAGTTTGAACGGCGCGGTAATGATGATGTTCGCTCATGGAGTCATGGCAGCCCTCTTTTTTGCCATGATAGGAAGCCTGTATCACAAAAGTCATACCCGTAATGTTGCTGATTTCGGGGGTTTAGCCCACCAAATGCCCCGTCTGGCCACCGGTTTCATGCTGGCCGGGCTGGCTTCGCTGGGACTCCCCGGCCTGGTAAACTTTATCGGCGAGTTTACTATATTCGTAGGAGCTTTCCGAGAATTCAAGGCTTTGACCATCATCGCTGTTTTAGGGATTATCATCACCGCCGTTTATATCCTCCGCACCCTGGGAGATGTACTGTTCGGTCCCCGTAAAGCTGAATGGGACCACCTGGAGGACCTCAAGGGAACAGAAATGGTGCCCCTGCTCGTCCTGGGAGGAACCATAATATTGGCAGGCATTCTCCCCTTTACGGTTATGGACTTAATTAACAGCGGCATGGGCCAGCTACTGGCCCAGATCGATCTAATCCAAATAGGGGGTGTTTTCTAATGCAGTACGGATTATTAGCCCCGGAAATTTTAATAGCCGCATTGGGGCTCCTGGTCCTGGTGTCTGGATTGACGCTTCCTGAACGCGGAAAGAAATACGCTGGCCTGCTGGCAGTAACCGGGGTAGCCGGAGTGCTTTTGCTCGTCGCGTTACGATTCAGCCATCAGGCTGTATTATTTGACGGGATTTATTATATTGATAATTACGGGAACTTTTTTAAACTGCTGTTTTTGAGCGCTGCTCTCCTGGTCTTTTTCATGAGCTTTAAATACACCGAATTATTTGGTGTGCGGCAGAGCGAGTGGTACAGCTTCATGCTTTTTACAACTGCTGGAATGATGGTCATGGCCTGTTCCGGTGATTTGATTACCCTGTATGTTGGTTTGGAACTCATGACCATAAGCTTTTATATCCTTTCCGCTTACCTTTTAAACGACGGAAGATCAGCCGAGGCCGGTCTCAAATATTTAATACTGGGTGCACTTTCCTCGGCTATACTTCTGTTTGGCATGAGTTTGATTTATGCCTCCGCCGGTTCAACTGTATTTCTAAGTATTTTTGAAGTCCTTACCAAGGCGCCCTATGCTCAGCCCCTTCTTATAGCTGGAATCGTACTGCTGATCGCCGGCTTCGGTTTCAAAATCGCCGCCGTTCCCTTTCATATGTGGGCGCCGGATATTTACCAGGGCTCACCCACCCCGGTTACGGCTTACCTGTCAGTAGCTTCCAAAGCAGCAGGTTTTGCTGCCCTGTTAAGGGTAATGATGATTGCCTTGCCCCTGCAGCATTTTAACTGGGCGTTAGCCTTATCAGTCCTAGCTGGTGTAACCATTGTCATAGGCAACCTTATCGCTCTGCCCCAGACCAATGTGAAAAGACTGCTGGCCTATTCAAGTATAGCCCAGGCCGGTTATATATTGGTCGGCGCTGCATCTGTTAACATCTATGGTATTAAAGGGGTCTTGTTTTACGCCATGCTGTATGTTTTTTCAAATGTCGGAGCTTTCGCGGTTACCACTCTGGTAGAACTTAGCCACGGCAGTACTGATTTCGATGCTTTCAGCGGTTTGGCCACCCGCTCGCCCATGCTAGCGGCAGTTATGACGGTTTGCCTTCTATCCCTGGCGGGAATACCTCCTATGGCTGGGTTTGCAGGTAAATTCTATCTCTTCTCAGGCGCAGTTCAGGCTGGATACCTGTGGCTTGCTCTTATCGGCTTGATAATGAGCATGGTTTCCGTCTACTACTATCTAAATGTAGCCCGGATAATGTATATCGGGAAGAACAAGAATAGTGAGCCGATGCTCATTCCAGCAGCTACCCGCCTGGCTCTGCTTATCTGCCTGGTCGGAACGCTGTTTATAGGGATCTATCCCGGTCCCCTGTCAGAGCTGGCATCAATATCCATACAAATATTTAAATAACCCTAAAGAAAGTGAAGTTTTTTACTCCCTGCCAGGACAGTACTTGAATCTCTAAACTAAATTACTCCACAGAAAAAAATCCTGACCTTTAACAGGCCAGGATTTTTTGATTAAGCTCAATATTATTTGATTACCGGTAAGGTCTTAAGGCTTTCCTTCAGATCTTCCTCGGAGAACTCAACATCTTCCGTCTCGCCGGATAAGAATTTATCATAAGAAGCGAGGTCTAACAGGCCATGACCGCTGAGGTTAAACACGATGGTCCTGGCTACACCCTCTTCCTTGGCCTTGAGAGCCTCATCAATAGCCGTACGTATCGCATGGGCTGACTCAGGAGCTGGAATGATTGACTCACTTTGAGCAAAGAGCATAGCGGCCTCGAAGGTTGCATTTTGTTTAACGGCTACCGCTTCTAACAGGCCATCATGATAAAGCTGGCTCACTAGAGGAGCTTCTCCGTGATAGCGAAGCCCACCGGCATGAATTCCAGAAGGAACGAAATCGTGCCCCAGCGTGTACATCATGGCTACCGGTGCAAATCCCACATTATCGCCATAATCATAAGCAAACACTCCCTTGGTCAAGGTTGGGCAGGCCGCCGGCTCCACCGCAATTAGGCGGATATTTTTCCCGGCCAGCTTGTCTGGAATAAACGGAAATGCGATTCCGGCAAAGTTGCTGCCGCCGCCACAGCAGCCAATAATAATATCCGGGTATTCATCTACCATTTCCAGAGCGGTTTTCACTTCCTGGCCAATTATGCTCTGATGCAGGCAAACATGGTTTAAGACACTGCCCAGACAATAGTGTGAATCTTCCCTGGACATAGCGTCCTCGACCGCTTCACTTATCGCCATAGCCAGGCTGCCCGGGGTATCCGGGTCTTTAGCCAGGGCAGTTCGCCCCGCTTCGGTAAGATTGCTAGGACTGGGGATGCAATTGGCGCCGTACAGTTCCATAGCCGAACGGCGATAGGGCTTTTGGTAAAAGCTGACCTTAACCATGTAAACCATAACCTCAAGGCTAAACAACTTCCCTGCCAGAGAGAGCGCGGTTCCCCACTGCCCGGCTCCGGTTTCGGTAGTAAGCCTTTTTATCCCCTCAACCTTGTTAAAAAAGGCCTGGGGCAGGGCTGAATTCAATTTATGACTTCCGACCGGGCTTGCTCCTTCATATTTGAAGAAGATTTTGCAGGGAGTATCCAGAGCTTTTTCTAAATTACGGGCTCTGATTAATGGACTGGGTCGGTATTGTTTGAATATATCGCGAACTTCTTTGGGAATTTCGATATACCTCTCCTGCGAAACCTCCTGCATGATTAATTCCTGGGCAAATAAAGGAGCCAGGTCTTCAGGACCCATAGGCTTCAATGTAGCCGGGTGCAGGGGGGGCTGCAGCGGATTTGGCATGTCAGCTTGAACGTTATACCAGAACTTGGGAATCTTGTCTTCGGGCAGGATAATTTTTGTGAACTCTTCTCTACTCATCTGGTAAGATCTCCTCTCTACTATAGAAATTGATACAGAATGATTTTATCATACTATAATTTTAGCCACAAGCATTCTGAAAAATTCGGCTAAACGCGCCTTATCCTTGACAATCTAAGAGAAAGAACTCAATAATTATTTAATAAAGGGGAGCTGGACCTATCCGGCTGAGAGTGGATGTATTGGCGTCCTGACCCTTAAGACCTGATCTGGGTAATGCCAGCGTAGGGACAGCTCAGGCCGTGTTACACAAGCGAATGCTGTCGAGAAATCGATGGCTGCTTCACTCGCAACTCATCCTGGGTACATGTAGACTCCATCCATGCTGCCTTGCCCTAAGGCAGCTTTAGCTTTTTTAAGGAGGGATTAAGATTGGCCGAAGCTCATCTAAGTTTGCAGGTACTGCCAATGGTACCCGAGGAACAGGTCTATTCCGTAGTTGACCTGGTGATCGATATGATAAAGGATTCCGGACTTAGTTACATTGTCGGGCCGCTGGAAACCAGCATTGAGGGCAGTCTCGATGAACTGCTTGAGCTGGTGAAAAAATCTCAGCACATTTGTGCAGACGCCGGTGCCAGTAGGGTGGTTTCCGTGGTGAAGATCGATTATAAACCGTCAGGAGTTAGTTTTGATGAAAAGCTCTATCAATATAGATAAGATACTCCCCTGGTTGGGGATAGCTGGCTCGATTGCGGTTTGGGAAGCAGGAACCAGATTCTTTCACGCCCCTGCCTGGATTCTTCCTTCACCTGTTCAGGTATTTGGCAGTCTGCTCTCTTCTTTTTCCCTGATCAGCCATCATGCCGGCCACACGCTTCTAGAAGCCGGGCTGGGATACCTCTCCAGCATAGTCCTGGCGGTGCTCTTTGCCCTGCTCTTTGCTCTGTCTCCTTTCCTGAAAAGAGTTCTCTACCCGCTGCTGATTTTGTCCCAGACCATCCCGCTTATCACCCTGGCGGTTCTTTTCACTATCTGGTTCGGGTGGGGTATGCTGCCCAAAGTCCTGGTGGTGATCCTGGTCTGCTTCTTCCCCATCAGCATCAGCCTGATAAACGGCATCAACAGCGTCGATATAGACCAGGTAAAGCTGTTTTCCTCAATGGGCGCCCGGCCTTTTACCATTTTTCGCATGGTTGAATTTCCCCTGGCCTTACCCAGTCTATTTGCCGGCCTGCGTATATCTGCAACTTACAGCGTTATGGCAGCCGTGATCGCAGAGTGGATGGGTGCCCAGCGGGGCCTTGGATATTTCATGACTATTCAGCAAAAGAGTTTTGCCATCGACCGGGTCCTGGCAGCAGTCATAGTAATATGTGTCATAAGCCTGCTTATGGTCAAACTGGTGGACCTGGCCGAATACCTGTTTATACCCTGGAACCGCGCTCAGAACCGTCTGACTTTGTGGAATTAGCATAAGGAGGTAAATATGAAGAGATTATTATCATTATTCATGGCTGTCATCTTGATGAGCGGTATTACAAGCTGCCAGCCCAACCGTCCCCAGGAGCAAGCCCCACAGCTTCAAAAAGTCAAAGTGCTGCTGGACTGGTTCCCCAACACCAATCACGCCGGGCTCTATGCAGCCAGGGAGAAGGGCTATTATGCCGAGGAAGGTCTGGATGTGGAGATAATTCAGCCTGCCGAAGGAGGTACCGCCCAATTGATCGCCGCCAACCAGGGAGAGTTTGGAATCAGTTACCAGGAAGAAGTGACCCTGGCCAGAGCGGCTAATCTGCCGATCACGGCCATTGCAGCGGTGGTGCAGCACAATACCTCCGGTTTTGCCTCTCCGCTTAACCGCCAGATCAAAACCCCCCTGGACTTTCAAGGCAAAACCTACGGCGGGTGGGGTTCTCCTTCTGAAAACGCTATGCTGAAAGCTCTTATGATCAAATACGGCGGTGATTTTAGCAAGATCAAAATTATCAACATCGGCGCGGCCGACTTTTTTACGAGCGTACAAAAAGACATTGATTTCTCATGGATATACTACGGTTGGACCGGGATCGAAGCGGAGCAAAAGGGAATGCATCTGAACTTTATTCCCCTGCGCAGTGAGGGTCCTGCCTTTGATTTTTATACACCGGTGATCATCGCCAGCGAAGCAACCATTAATACCAGTCCCCATCTGGTCGAGAAATTCATGCGGGCCACTACCCGCGGCTACCAGCTGGCTATCAGCGATCCGGATGCAGTCTCAGCATTGATGGTCAAAGCAGTCCCGGAGCTGGATGCCAATCTAGTCTCAGCCAGTATGCAATACCTGGCCAAGCAGTATCAGGCCGATGCGCCGCGCTGGGGAGAAATGAAAAAGGAAACCTGGGATGCCTATACGGCTTTTCTCCTGGACAACAAGCTGATGGATGCCCCGGTCGACTCCGACAAAGCCTTTACCAATAGATTTTTGACGCAATAGTAGGCTGGGCAGGCGTCTCTTGGGCTGGATAAAGGCGTTATAGTATAATTATTAATATTATCTGGTATTAAGGAGTTATGGAATTGTCAGAACAGGATAGCCCGATGGCGAAATACGCGCTTTTAGCAGTTATGAGCACCAGTTTCATGGTTACCTTCATGGGCAGTTCCATAAACCTGGCCCTTCCCACCATTGGCGCCGAATTCAATTCCAGCGCCATAATGACCAGTTGGATCATCACCAGCTATCTTTTGTCCTCCGCGGCTCTGCTGCTGCCTTTCGGGCATCTGGCTGACATCTTAGGCCGCCGAAAGATCTATCTGCTGGGGACTATTGCTTTCTCCCTGGTGACGTTTTTGTCGACCCTGGCCCAAACAGCTTCCATGCTCATATTATGCAGAGTCTTGCAGGGAATATCATCAGCGATGATTTTCGGCACCGGTATGGCAATACTCACAGCGGTCTATCCTCCCCAAAAAAGAGGTCAGGCACTGGGATTGAGCACGGCGGTGACTTATACCGGACTGTCGATAGGGCCGGTTTTAGGCGGAATTATGAACCAGAACCTGGGCTGGCGAAGCATCTTTTACCTGACGGCTATAATCGGATTAACTGCCTCGATGCTTATATTTCGTCGCCTGCATTCAGAATGGTCCGGCAGCCCGGACGGCGGTTTTGACGCCAGAGGCAGTTTCTTCTACATGCTTGGCATCAGCGCCTTTTTATACGGTCTTTCCTCTCTAAGTAACGTCGAAGTATCGAAATTCATTGCGGCTGGCGGGTTGGTCCTGCTGGTGGTCTTCATATTGATTGAGCTCAGGACTGCCCAACCTATTTTGCAGGCCAGTCTTTTTCTCCAAAATCGGACTTTTACTTTCTCCAATGTGGCTGCTTTGATAAACTACAGCGCCACCTTTGCGGTGACATTTCTTCTTTCTCTCTATCTGCAGGTAGTCAAGGGCTATACTTCCCAGCACGCTGGCATAATCCTTCTGGTCCAGCCGGTGACGATGGCTGTATTCTCTCCCCTTTCCGGCTCTATTTCCGACCGCATTGCCCCCAGGATAGTTGCTTCTTTGGGAATGGGCTTGAGTGCAGTCGGGCTTTTCGGTTTAGTTTTCCTTCACCAGGAATTCCCCTTGTGGGCGCTGATTTGCCTGCAGGTTACGATCGGCCTGGGTTTCGCCCTTTTTTCATCGCCAAACACCAACGCGGTTATGAGTTCCGTACATCCCAGGTTCTATGGGATAGCTTCTTCCACACTGGGAACCATGCGCCTGATCGGTCAGGCTATGAGCATGGCAGTAGTAACCATGATCATTGCTGTTTACCTGGGGCGTGCTGCCCTGTCTCCAGCCAGCGCCCCTTCCCTGCTTTCCAGCATGCACACCTCGTTTGCCGTTTTCACGGCATTATGCTCTTTAGGTGTTCTTGCTTCATTAGCCCGCGGGCACCAGCATCCAGCTCCTAAAGAGGTCGTAGACCGGCCATCAGGTAATTAGTTTCGCATTTCAGGAGGCTTTTATGGCGCAGATCATCATCGATAATTTAAGCAAAAACCTTGACGCAGTATTCACCCTGGATAGGATATCAATGGAGATCCAGGATCAAGAGCTGATCGTGGTGTTAGGACCCAGTGGCTGCGGAAAAAGCACCCTTCTGAATATCATTTCAGGACTGCTCATGCCGGATAGCGGGGCGGTCTGCATAGACGGTGAAAACTGGACTGGGCGGACCGGACGGGCTGGCTACATGCAGCAGAAGGACCTGCTGCTCCCGTCCAAAAACATTCTGGATAATATCTGCATTCCATTGATTTTAAAAGGGATGGATAAGGCTTCTGCTCGCAGCGAAGTAAAAAAATATTTATCCGACTTCGGATTAGCCGGTTTTGAAGGCTATTATCCGCGCCAACTGTCAGGCGGTATGAGACAAAGAGCTGCCTTACTGCGAACTTATCTTTTTTCCCGGGAGATATTGCTTTTGGATGAGCCCTTTGCCTCGTTGGATGCCATCAATCGCCGTAAAATGCAGGTATGGTTAAAAGCTCTTCACAATCACTACCGTTCCACTATTCTCTTCGTAACCCATGACCTGGAAGAGGCAATGCTGTTAGCTGACCGAATTTACTTGTTTTCCGCCCGCCCGGCAAGCATTCTCCTGCAGGCAAGCCGGCCTGCAGGTCTGGAAGAGGAATCCCGCTTAAAGGAACAAATACTGGCGATTCTGGAAAAGGAGGCGTAAAGCATGATTTTTGAAAAAGACATTGCCCTTGGTTATGACAGCTGGTATGAGACTGCACGCGGGGCATTTATTGATAAAGTGGAGAGCCAGGCAGCTTTTGAGCTTTTTTCCCCTGAGCCCGGCTACTTAATACTTGATGCCGGCTGCGGTACCGGGAATTTCAGTATCAAGCTCAGCAAAATGGGCTGTCATGTTACGGGCATCGACATATCGCCGGACATGCTTGCCATCGCCCGCCTAAAAGCCAACTGTCTGTTTTTGCCGATCGATTTCATTGCTATGGATATGGATAGACTAAATCTGCCGGACAATTGTTTTGACGGCGTATTTTCAATGGCTGCCTGGGAATTCATTTGCGAGCCGGATAAAGCCTTTGCCGAACTCTACAGGGTGTTAAAACCGGGCGGCAAGCTGCTCATCGGCACCATCAACAAGGATAGCTCCTGGGGCCAACTGTACATGGAAACCTCAAGCAGCGACCCACTATCAGTTTTTGCCTCGGCTCAATTTAAAAATTCCGCTGACCTGGCCGCCCTGGCCCCGGATAAGCTTGTCGCCCAGCGCGGCTGCCTGTTTATTCCTCCGCAGGCTGGTGATTCCGAATTTAATTGGGACAGTGAAGAAGCCTACCGGGCTAGCGGGAATCCGGGCTTTATCATAGCCATGTGGCAAAAAAGTTAGGATGCACTCTCAGTTTTTTGAGACTGTCTCATAGTACTTACAGCGCATAGATTACCGCACATCGTGCACTGGTCAACCGCTGCCGCCTGGGATTCCTGGCGATAGCGGCGGGCCTTTTCCGGGTGCAGGGCCAGAGCGAACATTCCCTCCCAGTCCAGATCAAATCTGGCTTCGCTCATCTGATTGTCCCAGTGCCGGGCTCCTTTTATCCCCTTGGCGATATCCCCAGCATGGGCCGCGATGCGGGTCGCTACAATTCCCTCCACCATGTCGTCCCTGGTGGGAAGGCGCAAGTGTTCAGCAGGAGTTACATAGCAGAGAAAGTCCGCTCCGGCTGCCGCTGCCACAGCTCCTCCGATGGCAGCGGTAATATGATCATATCCGGGCGCAATATCGGTAACAAGTGGGCCCAGCACATAAAATGGAGCCTGGTGGCAGAGTCTTTTCTGCATTACAACATTTGCTTCAATTTCATTTATTGCCATATGCCCGGGACCTTCAATAATCACCTGGACGTCTTTTTCCCATGCCCGCAAAGTCAGTTCTCCCAGGGTAATCAGCTCCTGCAGCTGACAGGCGTCGCTGGCGTCGTTGATACTCCCGGGACGGCAGGCATCACCCAGACTCAAGGTAACATCATATTCCCTGCAGATATTGAGAAGCTCGTCAAAATACTCGTAGAATGGATTTTCCGCTCTGTTTGCTGCCATCCAAGCGTAGGTCAGAGAACCGCCTCTAGAGACAATACTGGTTAAGCGTTTATTCTTATTCAGCCGCTCAACGCTGTCCCGGTTTAAGCCGGCATGAATTGTAAAGAAATCTACGCCCTGACTGGCCTGACTTTCTACCGCGGCCAGGAAATCACCTGCTTTAACCCTTTCCCATTCCTGCCGGCAGGTGGTAGCCAACTCGTAAACGGGTACCGTACCTATCATAGCCTGGGAATGGGCGATCAGTTTTCTTCTGAATTCCCCCGCCGAGTCTCCGCTGCTGAGGTCCATGATAGCCTCAGCCTTCATAGACAGGGCAGTCTCAACTTTGCGCCACTCCTCCTCCCAGTCGGAGCAGGAACTGGATACTCCCAGGTTTACGTTTATCTTAGTAGATAGTCCCGGACCGATCGCCCAGGGGTCAAGTGAGGTATGGCGCCGGTTGGCGGGAAGCGCTGTAGTCCCCTGGGCGATTCCCTGCAGAATGCTCTGGGCGCTTACCCCTTCCTTATCCGCGGCTTTTTGCATTTCCTGTGTCAATATGCCCCTGCGGGCAGCCTCCCGCTGGGTTCTGTAACTATCGCTCATATTCATGCTTCCTCTCTTCTATTAGTTGTTCGAGAATCTTCTGAACATCGAAGAAGTCCCGAAAATGATAGAATGCTATGCCTTCGCGCTGGCAGTAGTCGGCCAGCGCCGACTTTGCGAATATAATGTCGCATTTAACGGCCGCGCATTTGTCCGAATGCCCATCTCCTATATACACCCGGAGGCTGTGATGATCGGAATGGCTCTCAATGACCAGACTTTTACAGGTCCCACATTTCGCGCACTCGGTATTGATATGGGGTGATATTATAGCCCATCCCCCGTCATATTCCAGGTGATTGGAATAGTATCGCACGCTCAAGTTGTACTTCTGCAGTATAGGCTCGATATAGTTGTCGTATCCGTCGCTGACTATCCAGTATTCGTAGTCCCTGTCTTCCATCCACCGGATGAAGTCTATAAGACCGGGATCGATCTCCTGGATAAGGAAATAATCCAGCAGCTCAGCCGGTTGGACCACAAACAGGTCCAGGGTCCGCTGGGCACACTCACCGGTCGTTAAAACGCCTTTTTCCCACAGCGTATTGATTTCTTCCCAGCCCGGGCCGGCGAACTTTTTTACCATATTGTAGCCTACATCCGTGCTGGCCACCGTACCGTCAAAATCCATAAATACTGTTACGCGTTTTGCCATATCTGCACCATCTTTCGAGCCGCTTTCTCAACATCGTTCGATCCCATCAGGGCTGATATTACTGCAGCCCCGCACGCTCCTGCCGCCTTGACCAATGCGATGTTCCCTGTGTTGATGCCCCCGATAGCCACGACTGGCAGATCCAGGATTCTCTTGACATGGCGAATCAGACCGGTTCCGGTAGGAATAGCGGCATCATTCTTGGTGGTAGTTGCAAATATCGGTCCCAGGCCCAGGTAATCGGCGCCTTCATTCTTCCCCTGAATTGCCTCGGCCAGGGTGCTGGCCGAGATGCCAATGATTTTTCCAGAGCCTAAAAGGCTGCGAGCCGCGCTAATCGGCAAATCTTCCTGACCCAGGTGCAGTCCGTCGGCATCTACCGCCAGAGCAATGTCCAGACGGTCGTTTATTATCAGCGGTGTGTTTAGAAGGCTTAATTTGGTTTTCAATGCCAGGGCCAGCTCATAGAACGCCCGGCTGGAGAGATTCTTCTCCCGCAGTTGCACTATGCTCACGCCGCCCTCTACCGCTCTGACAACTTCATCCACCAGGCTGCGCCCCTTCAAAAACTGGCTGTCGGTCACCAGATAAAGTGTATAATCAATCTTCATGAGTTCATTTTATGATCTACTATCATATCTTTACCTCTTAAGTTATACAACTTGTCCATCAAATGCATTTTAAAGCTTCCAGGATTGCTGCCGGCTGACCTGGCCGCTCTCTCTCCGGCGATATTAAAGGCCAGGATCCCGGCTAAACTTGCCGTCCACACATCTTCCGGCGCGACGGCTAAACAGGCGGATATGATGCCTCCCAGCATACAGCCGGCTCCGGTTATATCCTGAAAAAGTGGGGTCCCATTTTTAATCTTGAGGCAACCCCCGCCCAACAAGAAATCAACCGCTCCGGTAGCGGCTATTACAGCGCCGTGACGATTATGCAAGACCTGGCAGGCTTCCAGCAGGTTTTCGCCGCTGTCAACGGAATCCACACCCACCGCTCGGGCTTCAAAACCTGCCAGGCTCTTTATCTCAGCCTGGTTGCCTTTTATGACTCTCACCGCTCCGGTGGCCAGAACGGCGCGGCTGACTCTGTTATTGGTGCTGATCACGCCGCAGCCTACCGGATCCAGGAGCAGTGGGCGACAATTCTCCCCGGCCCCTGCCGCTGCGGCCAGCATTGCTCTTTCCTGGCTCTCGCTCAAGGTCCCCACATTCAAGTAGACCGCTCCCGCCATTTTTGCAAAGCTGCCGGCGTCGTCGGGATGATCGCACATGGCCGGTGATGCGCCCGCGGCCAGCAGGATATTGGCCACGTCGTTTACGGTTACATAATTAGTGATGCACTGTACAAGGGGACGGTTTTCTCTAATCCCATCCCAAATGGTGGCTGCTTTTTCAATCAAGCTATAACTCCTCCTTGGATTTATTGCGTACTGCATAAAAGTGATCGAGAACACCTGGACCGTGACCTATTCTGAAGCCGGCATCAAGACTGCCTTCTATGTAAGCCTTACTCCTGCTGACCGCCTGTACAGGTGTGCAACCACGGGCAAGGAATACCGCCAGGGCTGCCGAAAAGGTACAACCGGTTCCATGGTTATTGCCTCCGCTTACTCGCTTTCCAGGGATGATCCAGGTCTGCAGCTTATTGGCTATTACATCAAGAGGCTCCCCATCAAGGTGTCCACCTTTCAGCACCACCCACTCCGGGCCCATGTTCAGAAGGTCACGGCAGGCCTGTTTAATTGAGGCCAGATCCTTGATCGTGTAATTAAGAAAAGACTCCGCCTCTGGAAGATTGGGGGTCAATACCGTAGTCAGCGGAAAAAGGAGGTTGGAGATATCTGGCCGCAGATCTTCCCCGCTCAGCATGAAACCAGTAGAAGACTCCAAAACCGGGTCCAGGACAACGGGGATGGAATTGATCCTGGCCCCGATACAATCAGCCAGGACTTCGATTAACTCCCTGCTGCCCAGCATGCCGATTTTTATTGCGTCTATCCGGATATCCTCAAACAATGCCTCCAACTGCAGGCGCAGGATATTCGGGTCCAGGTATTCGATCCCTTTTATGCCGGCTGTATTCTGAGCAGTAACCGCCGTTATGGCAGTCACTGCGTACTCCCCCAGGGCGCTTATGGTTTTAATGTCGGCTTGAATCCCGGCGCCGGCGCAGGAATCCGAAGCCGCGACAGATAAAATATGGCGCATGTGCTTCCTCCCAGACAAATAAAAAAGTGAACCAGCTAAAGCGAGGTCCACCTTCATAAAGGCTGTGCACTTCCCTACGCTGGTATGATCCAGATCAGGTTATAAGGGTCAGAAGATCCTCTTCTATCTCAGCCCCGGCTTCAGGGGCCCCCCCAGTGGTGTATGCAGTTTCGTATATATAGGATTATAGCTCAAGTGAGCCAGACAATACAATGCTTTTCATCTTTTAAGCTAAATGGGCGCTTAAAGAACTCTCCCACTTCTTGCATCGGTCCCCCCAGTAAGCCAGGGGTGTTTTGCCCCGCCTGACGCAGACTACTTCACACTGGTTCGGACATCCGCCACACTCGTAACTGCGGGTAGAAAAATCGCCGTCGTTAACAAACTCATGACCCCTGAAAAGGCTGGGGGATTTGCTGAATTCCTTTTCATCGCGAGCAAGCAAAGCAGCACCTATTGCCCCCATCACTTCATGGTCCGGCGGCACCTGAACCGGCAGACCCAGGACTTTTTCAAATGCTTTCTTAAGTCCTGCATTGGCGGCCACCCCTCCTTGAAATACTACCGGCGGTTCGATTTTTTTCCCTTTGCCTACATTATTCAGATAGTTTCTTACCAGTGCTTCGCACAGACCCATTAATATGTCTTCCACAGGATAGCCCATCTGCTGTTTATGGATCATATCGGACTCGGCAAAAACGCCGCATCTTCCCGCGATCCTTACCGGCTGCCGGGCGCGAATAGCCTGATCGCCAAATTCTTCGATGGGAATATTTAAACGGGCTGCCTGCTGATCCAGAAACGATCCGGTTCCAGCGGCACAAACCGTATTCATGGCAAAATCTATGACGATCCCACCTTTTAAAATGATAAGCTTGGAATCCTGTCCGCCTATTTCAATAATGGTGCTGAGACCGGGTAGGAAATGCGATGCAGCCACACCGTGGGCGGTGATTTCATTCTTGACCACATCAGCTCCCAGTATCACATCGGCAAGATAACGGCCGCTGCCGGTAGCACCCACACCCCGGATGGCAGATCCCGCAGGCAAAGCGCTGATCAACTGGCTGTATCCATCCTGAACAGCTTTTACCGGATTTCCCTGGGTACGCAGGTATACCTTTTTCAGCATCACAGCCTTTTCATCCATAAGCACAAAATTGCTGCTCACCGAACCGATATCGACACCTAGAAAATATGTCATCATCTCACTCCTAACATCCTGCCACTACGGGGGCAGGCTTTTTAGCATAGGCCCGACCGTGTTTCTGCGATGCCAGCATGTCGACAAAGGCTTCTAGCCTGGTATGAACCCCGGCTGTACCAGAGTGTTCGTCAAAATACAGCGTCATACAAGGTACTGAGAAGTCGCCGCTCACTCCGCCTAATACTGACTGAGCGACAATCTCCGGCATGCAGGTAAGCGGACCGATCTGAATAATGCCGTCATAATGCCTCCTGGCAAAATCGACTGCTGACCCGACTGTCTCGCGACCATGCCCACCTACCGCATGATTCAGATACGGACGTGAAGAATCCAGAATGTAACGATGGTTGGACTTTTTTATGTACCCGCCAAGTACATGATCATTAAGCCAGTCACTGAGATAGACGGATCTGGTCACGTGGGCGTTTATCCTTCCTAGATGGCGCACAATATGGCAATTTGTGCTCGGCTCGAGTATCGTATATATTTCCCCAACCAGGCCGATCTTCAGTATCCCTTCGTTTTCCATGGCAAGCTCACTCATAGCTGATGCCGCATCGCCAACCATCTCGTTTATCTCATATCGGTCTGAAGATTCATCAACAGCCTGCAAGGCCTTTTCATACAGTTTCTCTAAAGCGTCTTTTTGCTGAGACCGGGGCAGACAATATTCCAGTGATTTTTCGAGCTTCTCAACTGCGTTCAGCTTGAACCAGGCAAATTTCAAAGCCCTGTAAGCCTCAGGAATAGAGACGTTTTCTCCTAGCGCCTTGATCTGTTTCAGTAGATCGGTCAGCCGGGAATCGGGCGCTTCTAAAACCACCATTGAGAACTGGTATCCCAGGTCATTTAAGATCTCCCGTTCCACCTGTGCGAAATATCCGAACCGGCAGGGACCCCAACCACCTGCCATTACGATCGTGTCAGCCCCATTCTCCATAGCTTCTATGAAATTGCCAACATTTATCTTTAATGGCAGGCAGGCGAATTCCGGTGAGTGTTTTACTCCCAGCTCTATGGTCCTCTTGCTGATGGGAGGGGGCGCGATAGAATCTACTTTCAGCCCCTGAAACAATGCTTTGATCGGTATGTGCATATTACCCATATGCGGGAAAGTTATCTTCATGGCCTGATGCCCTCCTTCTGTGCAGCATATCGCAAAAAGCTTCCAACCTGGTTACGAGTCCTGCTTCGCCGGTATGTTCATCCAGTGTCAGAAACATAAAGGGCTTATCCTTGATTTTTCTTTCGATGATTTCGCCGATGATAGAATCAGGTCCGCAGGCGAAGCAGGCTACGTAAATAATTCCGTCGATCTCGCGGCGATTGTTCATATAGAGCGCACTCCCCAGCATTTTACGGCCTAGAGTCCAAAATACACGTTTTGGCACAGTGGCAGCAGCCTCTTCGACCATTACACGGTCAAGTGTTTCGGGAAAAATAAGCTCACAGCCCAGCTGACGCAAACGTCCTATAAGGTTCATGCTGATGCCTTCGTCGTATATCGCGTAACCATGACCTAAGAGCCCGATTTTGAGGTCGCCCTGACCCGGGCGCCCGGGCTGCTTACCTTCCCAGATCTGTATGGCTTCAGCCATGGTATACCCTTCCCGGGTGAGCTCACGACAAAAGCGGAGTTCCTGAATACCATGCTTGTAGGCATGGATGACCTCCCCCCGTTTTTTTGAAAAGATCTTTCCCAGCCTGATCATTTCCCTTTTTAAAAGGCGTTCATTGCGGCTCAGATCAATAGTGATATCTATTATCTCAGGAGTGTCTGGTATGAGCGCCCGCACGATATCAGGAATGCCCATAAACTTTGGGCATATATAGCTTCTCTCTTCAACACTTACGAGGCGCGGCACAAAAATATAATCAATACGGCATCTACACAATTCCCTGATATGTCCCAGATAAACCTTGACCGGGAAACATGATTCATCAACCGCTGTCGCAATTCCCATGTCAATAGTCTGCGGGTTGGTAGGTGAAGACACAATCACTTCAGCTCCCAGGTCCACAAAAAACGTCTTCCACAACGGATAGTAGTAAAAGTAAAATAGTCCCTGGGCTATCCCGACTCTCACCATAAAAAAACAGCCCCCCATTTTGAAAAGCTTCTAAACAGATGTTTGCCATTTGAAGATATTTTAAACCTGAATAAAACCATTTTCAGGAAGAAAATAGAATATGCGAACAGGCGAACAGGCCAAGAGTGAACTACTCATCCCCCTGTTCACTGTTCACCTATTATCATTAGCCTTTGGGGTCGAATATCACAGCCATAACATAACCGAAGATTATTGCGGCCGTTATGCCGGCTGCTGCCGCTTCGATTCCGCCGCTGAAGGCTCCCAGAATGCCCTTTTGAGATACCGCTTTCAGAGTCCCCTGGGTAAGGAGATGGCCGAAACCGGATAAAGGTATGGTCGCCCCGGCTCCCCCGATATTTACCAGGGGCTGATATAAACCCAGTCCGCTGAGTATTGCACCTCCGGTTATATACCCTACCAATATGTGTCCCGGGGTTATCCCCGGCTTGGTCAGATCCATGATCAGTTGGCCGATCAGGCACAATGTACCACCGACTAAAAAAGCCATATACAGCGGGACCATCTTATCGCCTCACTTATTAAATCTCTATCGCCACAGCATGCGCTATGGAAGGAATTGTTTCACCCTGGAACTGAGTGGTGGGACTCATCAAAGCCCCGGTCGCTACGAGCAGCAACCTGTTCAATTTACCCTCGCTCATTTTTTTTAGGAGCGGCCCACACAGCATGCTGGCTGAACAACCACATCCGCTGGCTCCGGATCCCACACCCTGATTCTGATCGAAGAGCAGCACTCCACAGTCGCTATAGTTCGGCTTGGGCACCAATCCTTCCTTGATAAACAACTGTTCAGCAAGGGCCATCCCAATCTTCCCGAGATCCCCGCTAACGATCAGATCATAATAGTCCGTGGGCCTGCCTAAATCCTCAAAGTGCCTCTTTATGGTATCGACTGCTGCGGGTGCCATAGCACTGCCCATATCGGCTGCATCATTCTGTCCCAGATCGATCACTTTTCCCAGGGTTACAGAAGTGACTTTGGGTCCTAATCCCAGCCGGTCCAAAACTACCGCTCCGGAAGCGGTAGCTGTCCACTGGGAACTGGCGGGTTTTTGCACGCCCTGCTCGCTGGCAAATCTAAACTGCCGTTCAGCTGTATAGTGATGACTGGATGCCGCCGCTACCACCCTGGAGAAATATCCTCCGTCTATCATCATTGCCGATATGGCAAGGGCTTCAGCCATCGTAGAACAGGCCCCGTACAAACCTAAAAGAGGTATTTGTATCTCCCGTGCTGCGAAGCTGGTGGATATGATCTGGTTGAGCAGGTCACCAGCCAGCATAAGCTCAATATCTTCATTCTGATAACCGCCTTTACTGATGGCCAGTTTTACTGTCTCCCGCAAAAGCTTGCTCTCCGCTTTTTCCCAGGTTTGCTCCCCCATATTGTAATCATCCGCTATCCAGTCAAAATCCTTGGCCCAGGGCCCTTCTCCTTCTTTGGGGCCTACCACAGCCGCCCAGGAGGCTAGCCGGGGCGGATCTTGAAACTGAACACTTTGCCTGCCTTTCTTTTTCGCTGCGCTCATGGCATCCCCCTTAACCGCTGATAAACACTTTTATAAGGCCGATCAGAACCGATGCAACAAAGCCAAATAGAAGCGTAGGGCCGGCTATACTGAATATCCGGGCCCCCACGCCAAAAATGTAGCCTTCCCGTTTGAATTCCATGGCCGGCGCTACTATGGAGTTAGCAAAACCGGTTATTGGCACAATCGATCCAGCCCCAGCCCTTTGTCCCAGAACATCGTATACGCCCAGGCCGGTAAAAAACGCCCCCAGGAAAATCATCACCACCGATGTGGCAGTAGCTGCATCGACTCTGGCCATACCTCTGCTGATGGCATAATTCATGATGATTTGGCCGATTACGCATATAGCGCCGCCCACGGAAAAAGCCCATATGCAGTTTTTTAGGATAGCCGGTTTCGGTTTGATTTTTTTGACCAATTGATCATACTCTTCAACTTCGATTTTGTGCAGTTTATCCAGAGCATTAATAAGTCATTCCCCCTCGATAGGCTTATTATAGGCAAGGCGGTGACAATTTATGCGACAAGGGGATGGTTGGACTTTTCATAAACATGCCGATGCTATTGCCGGTTTATATTGCCGGTTTATAGTAATTTATCTAAATGTACACTTACAGCCCATACCTGGAATATGTTTAAGATAACGTCACTCTGTTAGGGAGGAAGAAATAATTGAAACAGCTTTCAATCCTCATAAGCTCGTTTATGCGACCCCAGCTGTTAAAATGGAATTTGCAGACTCTCGCCAGACAAAAAATACCTTTTGATTTTGAAACCATACTGCTCAATGACGGCTTGCCTGATGAAAGCGAACAATTGGCCAGCCTCTATCAAGATGCCCTCAAGCTCCGCTACGTATTCACCGGCCAGAGAAACAGCAGCGGCAACATAGTTTACAGGGTTCCCGGCTTCGCGTTCAACATCGGGGCAAAGCTAGCAGAGGGCCAGGTCATAATCATCTGCTGCGGAGAAATGTATCACGTAAACGATACTGTGCGCTATCTGACAGAGCCGGTTCTCTACGATTCCAACTTAGTAAGTACTTGCATTGGAATGGACGATGATGGAACTTTCCTGGCTTCCCTGGAAAGAAATGATGGATGGTATGATTGGCGGGAATTTCGGAATTCATATCCGCTGCTGAATACAAGGCTGCCTTTTCTTATGGCGATCAATCGCCAGAGATTCTATAACATCGGTGGCTACGACGAAGATATGGTAGGTTTTGCATATGACAACAACGACTTGATAGACCGTCTTTTAACAGGCGGCTGCACCCTTTATCTCACCCAGGCCCAGACCATGCACCTCAATCATCAGGGCTGCGCGAATGCTAATGTTGATACAGACGAATATCGATACAATTCGCGTCTATATAAAGAACGGCAGGGAAAGCTGCTACGCAACCAGGGCCGGGAATGGGGGCTCCTGCACCCGCAGGAAGAGTCCCGTCTGCGGTCAAGACCCGGAGATATTGCTGGCCTAAGCAAAAAAGATTAAGCCCGGGATTACCGGGCTTTGGCCTTTATCCTTCTTTATCCAAGGTAGGCTATTTTGATGTTGGCTTTGTATTCGACTATGCGATTGTCCTGGCAGCCAGCTGTCCAATTATACACTTCCACACCAGTAATATTCTTGTATTCGCGGGATGCCTGGCGCACGGCGCTTTCAATCGCATCCTGCCAGCTGCTCGAGGATTCACCCACAAATTCAGCAACTCTAACCTGCAAAGCACAAACCTCCTTCTAAATATATTTCTCTTTTATTGTGTATTTAGAAGGAGCTGTTTATTCAGCCTCTCTACCATATTTCAACCGCAAGGTATGGCATAAGTGATTTCTTTAATTATCTGGCTCGTCTTCCGCGAAGGTTGTAATATCGTAATCTATCCCATCAGTCTGAACTATAATCGTGCCATCCAGATCGGTTCTGAATATTGTTGTTCCCTGACTTTGCAGCCTATCTAAAACTTCATCAGCAGGAGGAATGCT
The DNA here is from genome assembly GCA_964635975.1 of uncultured Syntrophomonas sp. Taxonomy (GTDB): domain Bacteria; phylum Bacillota; class Syntrophomonadia; order Syntrophomonadales; family Syntrophomonadaceae; genus UBA5314. Next base: position 88,782 of record CAZWPO010000008.1, on the reverse strand, counting down.
ATAATCGTGACCAAACCATTCGGCACTGTCGCCGGCCAGGGTAATAACGGCTGCCTGGGGCTTAATCCGGTCAAGGAACTCCTGGCTGGTGGCGGCAGCACTTCCATGATCCCCCACCTTTAAAACCTGGGCACTGATATCTCCTGAAAGCGCTTTTTCGGTTTCCGAGCCTGCATCTGACATAAACAAGAAAGCTGTCTCTCCAACTTTGAGGCGGCTTACTATCGAGCTGTTATCTTGACCATCAGCAGGGCCGGTCAAGATCTGGAAGCTTATGTCGTCCCATGTGTAGGTCTGCCGATCGGCTATCTCCATCGGAATATTCCTGCTGTGCGCAGCAGACAACAGATATTCGGTACTGCTTTGATCGAGACTGTCATGGTATATCAGTTTTTCCACCTCATATTCCGATAAAACGGCGGGCAGGGCCGCGATATGATGTGCCTCGGCATTGCTGGCGATAAGCAGTTCCAGGTCATCCAGGTTCTGTTCGTCAAGGTAGCTCAATACGACGCCTTCGGCATCGAGATTTCCTCCATCTATCAAGATGTCGATGTTTCCGCGCAGTTGAATGTAGATGGCATCCGCCTGACCGACATCTATGAAATGCACCCGGGCTGCGCTTTTGATACCGGGAGAAGTGTACACGTCGGCGTTAATGACAGCAGTCTGGGTGCCTGCATCCCAGCTGACGTCTGCGCCCAGGATGTCGGCTATAAACTGCAGAGGCACCATGATCCGACTGTTAACGGTTTGAACGGGTGTTGGCAGTTGGATGATACGGCCATTAACAGCGGCATCGGAACTGCCCGGCCATAAGGCTATTTCTATGGATCCCCTTCGGGCAAAAACCGTCTTCGTCTGTTCCTCCCAGACGATTTCTCCTCCCAGCGGTTCGATAATAGCTCGCAGAGGCACCAGAACCATGCCGTCCTGGATGATGGGGGGAGCGTCCACAGCTGCCTGCTTTCCGTTTAGCATTACGTTTGGGTCGCCATACACGGGCAACGCACAGCAGAGGCAGAACAGCAGAGTTAAAACAATAATTCTTTTTCGCATAGGTACCTCCCGATGAGTGATTCTATGAAATGTTTTATTTGCTTTCTATTGATACAGGATAATCCAATTGTACCATTCAAAATTACTTCTTGATAACCGGTATCCAAATCTCGCTCTTGTGTGAGACATGGGGTACGAGGACCTCTGCATCAGCAATCCTCCACTCGTACTTCCATGATTACTCGTCCAAGACCGCCGCATTCAACACCCACATCAAAACAGGCGGCACGCTTGAATTGCATTGTATTTGGATCAACCCCGGCATAGATCAGGACCATTTGTCGGAATCTTTTTAACAAATTGAGTATTTACCAAAAACAAAAAACCAGCTCATTTCTTATGAGCTGGTCAGCTTGTCAAAGAAGTTGGCAGAGCGAGCAAAAAAGTTGAATAGCAAGGAACAAATAAAGCCCTCGATTGAGCCGTATATGGGATACGGTGATTGAGCAGGCTTTGTGTAGTGACACAGCTAGTCGCCTTTTTTGCCGGTCTGAGCAGCTCATTTCGTATGAGCTCGTTTTTAACTGTTTGTCGCCTTGCTCACTCCATGGTGCCGCGCAGCTTGATAAGTGCAGCCTTCTCTATGCGGGAAACCTGGACCTGGGATACGCCCAAGTCTTCAGCGATTACCGCCTGGGTCTCGTCATTGAAGAAGCGACGCAGGATGACCTCCTGCTCGCGGGGTGTCAATTTTTCCAGGGCTTCGCGCAGGGCCACTTTTTCCAGCATGGCTTTGCTGCTGTCTTCATGGGCCAGCACATCCATCAGGGACAGCGGCTCGCGGTCGTCGCCGGGAAAAACATCATGTATGTAGGCCGGTGCCTGGCAGGCTTCCATGGCCACGACAATCTCTTCCTTATCTATTTCCAGCACACTGGCTATCTCATTGAGGCTCGGTTCCCGTCCCAGATCCCCGCGCAGTTTGTCCTGTGCCCAGCGAATACGGTGGTATACTTCCTTGATCCCGCGCTGCACCTTGACAATACCGTCATCGCGGAGAAACTTTTTTACTTCACCAATTATCATTGGCACTGCATAGGTAGAAAAACGCACCTGATAACTGAGGTCAAATTTGTCTATCGCCTTGACTAACCCGATAGAAGCGACCTGAAAAAGATCTTCATAATCATAAGATGTATTTTTGAAACGTTCCAGAACCATATAGATCAGGCCTAAATTGGCTTCGTAAAGTTTTTCCCGGGCCTCCGGATCTCCTTCCTGCGCCTTCTGGAGAAGGATCTCGTTCTCCTGATAGGAGTATCCTGAGGTCATCTTCTAACCTCCTTCAGGGAAACCGTCTTCCCGGGAGGGGAAGGTGCGCCTCAGTGTAATGCTTGTCCCTTCATCAGGCGCGGTGACTATACTCAGTTCATCAGTGAAAGACTTCATAAAAGTGAATCCCAAGCCCATACGTGCAGGATCACTCGAAAACGCCGGTTCCATGGCCTGGTTGACATTTTGAATCCCCTTTCCGAAGTCCTGAACCATGATCTCCAAAGTCCGGTCGTCATGGATAGTGACCACTATGCGGATCTTTTCATTGGGGCGGTTGTCATACCCGTGTATAATGCTGTTGGAGACCGCTTCGGAGACCACCAGCTTAACTTCTTCGATGTCTTCCAGGGTGCAGTCCAACTGGGAGGCAAATGCACCCACGCAGGCTCGGCTGAAGGACACGTTTTCCGGTCGACTGGGTAACTCAAACTGGACATAGTTTCTTACACTCATACTTTTTCCAGCCCAGGGCTGGCCTTCACCTCCCATCACTTAATGTTGATATCCTGCTCATGCTCATAAAGCGGGATCAGTTTATTGATCCCGGAAAAATTTAATATTTTGGCAACCGAAGCTTTAGCGCCCACGATGTACATATTTCCGTTTAAAGCATTCATCTTCTTGTAGCGCCCCAGGAGCAGTCCCAGGCCGGAACTGTCAATAAAGGTTACCTTTTCCATGTTAATGATTAAATTAGTGATCTTTCCTGTCTCAAGGATCTGGTCAACATCCTGCCTCAGCTTATCAGAAACAAGCAGGTCAAGCTCCCCGCTCAATCTAACCACCAGGGTGTCCCTAACCAGCTTTTTATCAATATTCATTAACTCCCCTCCTTTATATAGGAACAAGTTAATGCTTCTACCCGGCAGGGGAGAATACCTTCCCAAAAATTATCTTTATAATAGATAGGTTTCGCCAAGAAGTTTCACGATCTCACTCCAGAGACTGGCCCGGGGAACCTCCTGTGCGGCTACTAGATTGACGGTCTTTAAAACCTGACCGTCTTTAATTATCCTCACTTCTCCAAGTTTTTGGCCTTCCTGAATAGGGGCGTTGACATACTCCTGGACTTCTTTCTCATATGTGACTTTCTTTTCCTCTCCTTTGGCAATGATGCTCCCGGCGTTCTCTTCGGCCACAACTTCGACGCTATCTTCTAAACCCTTACCTACTGCGACAATCCCGGCCGCATTTCCCTGGCTGAAAAAGGATTGGAATGTGTAGCGGGCAAAGCCGTAGTTCAGGATCTGCATAGAATCACGGAAATGCCCGTTGGTTTCGGGAGTCTTCATGACTACTGATATAAGGCGCAGAGTTCCTCGTTTGGCTGTTGCCGTCAGGCAATGCTCCGCCTCTGCCGTCCAACCGGTTTTGAAGCCATCCGCCCCCTGGTACCACCACAATAGCTTGTTGGTGTTATATAGCTTGAATTTCCCGTCCCTCAGGCTGTGTTCTTTTATCGAGGTATATTCCAGGATTTTGGGGAATTTCAGCGCATAACGGGCCATTACCGCCATATCGTAAGCAGAAGTATAATGCCCCTCGGCGGGAAGCCCGTAGGCGTTGACAAAGTTGGTGTCCTTCAATCCAATCTGGGCCGCTTTTTGATTCATTCGCTGTACGAATGCCTGATGGCTACCTTCCAAATGCTCGGCTACCGCCACGCAGGAGTCGTTGGCTGAACCCACCGCGATAGAAATCAGCATATCTTCCAGGCTCATTTCCTCTCCAGGCGCCAGGTAGACCTGCGACCCCCCCATTTTCCATGCATTTTCACTGGTGCTTATCCTGTCCTTCAGGCTGACTTTTCCTTCTTCCAGGTCTTCGGCAATCAGTATCATGGTCATAAGTTTGGTCATACTGGCCGGAGCCAGCTTTTCATGTGCATTTTTAGCCAGCAATTCCATACCAGAATCGGCGTCGATCAAGATATACGATCTGGCCTTCGCATCAACCGTGTCTTTGACCTCAACCTTATCCTGAGCAGCATTAACCGGGGGATAGGATGCGGTAATTACCAGAGCCGACATTACTATGCCCAGGATCAGCCTTCTAAAACACATCAACAAGCACCTCCCCAAAAATCCATTAATAGATTATATTTGGGGAAACAGGCTATTATGCCAGCCTTGATCAATACCTGTAAATCAACGGCTTTGGCTTATTCGATTTCGGATAAAATCTGCTGTAGATCCATAAGCGAAGGACGTACCAGAGTGTTGCCCAGGTTCTTGGCCCGGGAGCAAATTTCAATGAATTGCTTCTTTTCGGCTTCGTCAAGACTTGGAGCCGGTCCGGTCAAAGCTTGTGCCAGCAGTGCGAACTTGTCAAGGCTGCTAAATCCTCCCGCCTCCAGGGCCTGCCAGAGACGGGGCTGTTTCTGGCGAGCCAGAAACCGGGCAAACGGCGGCAGAACGTAGCCATTGGCCCTTCCATGAGGAATGCCTTTAAAATAGGTATAAGAGTATCCAAGCGCATGGGGTACGGACGTACCAGTCTGGCTTATAACCATCCCCGCCAGCATCGAAGCATATAATATCTGGTCCCGGTCGTTCTCATCAAGGCGCCAGCGTTCCTGCCCCATTTTGTGCAGATAGCGGCCGGTAATATTCAGGACCCTGCGCGCCATGGCATCGCTGATAGGGCCGGGCCTTAGCGTAAGGTATGATTCAAAAGCGTGAGAAAAAGCATCAAGGACTGTATCGATGGTCACCCGGGAGGGCAGTGTCCTGATATATGAGGAATCAAGAAACGCCGCCGCCGGGAAAATCAATGGAGAAAATATACTTTTTTTGCTCTTGATTTCAGGATAAGTTAGTATACTATATGGTGTTACTTCCGAGCCGGTCCCGGCAGTGGTTGGCACAGCCGCGAGCGGCAGAGCCCTGTTGAATCGCCCATTAAACAAATCCTCGTCGCTCAGCTCATTTATTGACAATATGGCTATAGCTTTTGCCGCATCGAGCGGAGAACCCCCGCCTATCCCGATTATGAAATCTGCTTGATCTTCTGCTGCCAGCCGGGCAGCTTCTCTCATGCTTGAAAGCTCCGGATTGTTTTCCACTTTGGCATAGGTACTCCAGGCTACCCCCGCCTCATCCAAAACAGAGCAGACATCCTCAAATGACCCATTACGTAGTGAAGATCCCCCCTGCCCGGTGACGATAAAGGCTTTACGTCCCAGTATCAGTTCAGAGGAATACTTGTTAACAGCATTACGCGCGAAGATAACCCGGGTAGGACAATGCCATTGCCATTCATTCATTGAAAATCCCTGCCTTACTTAATAGTCTCCAGGATAAGCTTTTGCAGCACTGGCTTCTGTGCAACTATAGTAATAGCTTCCAGCAGTTTTTGTCCAGCGATTTCTGCTTCACTCAAACTGCGGGCATGGATTAGCGCCAGGACGTCGTTTTCTCGAACCTGGTCTCCTACCTGGCGGCACAGCTCTATTCCGACAGCGTGGTCGATTTTGTCCTCCAGTCGCTCGCGCCCCGCCCCGAGATGCATGGCTGCTATTCCGATACGCAGAGCATCCATTTCTCCAATAAATCCATGTTGAAGCGAGCGCAGCTCGTATAATACCCGGGCAGTGGGCAGCCCGCAGTCATCTGCATCGACATCCATCTTGCCGCCCTGGGCATTCACCATCTCTTTAAGCTTGCCCAGGCCCAGTCCGCAATGAATAGCTTCCTGGACCCATGCGTGCGCCTCATCCAAGCGCTCGTATTTCCCACCCAGGACCAGCATCCATGCAGCCAGATAACCGCAGATCTCCTCCAGGTCAGAGGGGCCTTTGCCCTTGAGTGTATTTACAGCTTCCCGAACCTCCAGGGCATTGCCCACCGCCCTGCCCAGGGGCTGCGACATATCACTTATTACAGCCACCACCCGCCGGCCGGCATCCCTGCCGATATCCACCATTATCCTGGCCAGCTCGCTGGCCTGCTGGTAGTCTTTCATAAACGCGCCCCTGCCCACTTTCACATCCAGAAGAATGCCCTGGGCACCAGCAGCGATTTTCTTACTCATTACGCTGGAGGCTATAAGCGGTATACTCTCCACTGAACCGGTAACGTCACGAATGCCATATAGCCTCTTGTCAGCCGGAACCAGGTTGCCGCTCTGGGCAATAACTGCAGCGCCCAGCTTCTGTACCTGATCAATAAATGTACTCCGATCGATCTCTACCTTAAATCCTGGTATGGACTCGAGCTTGTCGATAGTTCCACCGGTATGCCCAAGACCCCGGCCCGACATCTTAGCGACCGGCACTCCTGCCGCTGCCACCAGCGGGATAACCACCAGAGTAGTCTTGTCTCCAACGCCCCCGGTGCTGTGTTTATCGACTTTTATGCCGGGAATCTCAGACAGGTCAACCGTTTCTCCGGAATAGGCCATGGCTATAGTGAGATCACCAAGCTCCCGGCGGCTCATACCCTGAAAAAACACTGCCATAGCCCAGGCAGAGATCTGGTAGTCGGGCAGCGAATGATCGCTGATGCCCCGTACCAGCCATTCGATTTCTTCTCTTGTATATTCCCCGCCATCCCGCTTTTTGATGATCAATTCCTGAAAATTCACGAGCTAGCACCTCACTTGTCCATAAAAACTGATCCCGGCCAATCCTTCTGCATCGATGCCCAGGTATTCGGCAATGGTCTTTCCGATGTCAGCAAAACTGCTCCTGGTCCCCAGGTCGATGCCAGCTTTAAGCGGACGACCGTAGACCAGAAGCGGGACATATTCCCGGGTATGGTCGGTGCTGTACCCTACGGTAGGGTCGCAGCCGTGGTCGGCACTAATGATCATCAGGTCGTTATCCTTAAGACTGTCCAATATATTCGGCAAAGAAAGATCGAATTCTTTTAAGGCCCCGGCGTAGCCATGCGGGTCCCGGCGATGACCGAAACTCTGGTCAAAGTCGACCAGGTTGGCAAATATCAGTCCGTCATAATCTTTGCCAATTTCCCGAATGATCACTTCCACGGCCTCATGGTTGCTCTCAACGGGATGAGACTCGCTCACCCCGACGCCGGCAAAGATATCAGATATCTTGCCGATGCCAACCACTTTTTGGCCGGCTTCAACTATCCTGGTCATTACATTGCCAGCCGGTTTGAGCGAGAAATCATGCCGGTGAGCAGTGCGTATGAATTTGCCGGGCGAACCTATGAAAGGGCGGGCTATGACCCTTCCCACGGCATGCTCTCCGGTCAAGAGCCGACGGGCTTTGCGGCACATCTCATAGAGTTCCTCCAACGGGATTACCTCTTCGTGGGCGGCGATCTGAAATACGCTGTCAGCCGAGGTATACACGATGGGGAATCCGGTCAGCATATGCTCCTCGCCCATTTCTTCGATAATTACCGTGCCTGATGCCACCTTGTTGCCGATTGTTTTACGGCCAATCATCTCCTCGAATTCACTTATTATCTGCTGAGGAAATCCATTGGGGTAAGTTGGAAACGCTTGCTCCAGCACCAGCCCCATCATCTCCCAATGACCGGTCGTTGTATCCTTGCCTGCCGATCTCTCCTGCATCTTTCCGAATGAAGCCTGCGCCTGAGTTGCCGGAGGCACACCTTCAATAGAAGAAATATTGCCGATGCCCAGTTTCTGCATGGCAGGCAGATCCAGCCCGCCTACGGCCAGAGCCGTATTGCCGATCGTATTGCAGTCATGGTCTCCAAAATTACAGCTGTCCGGGCATGAGCCTATGCCAAGGCTGTCAAGGATGATCAAGATGACTCGCTTTTTCATGGTTTTTCCCTCCAATCAGGCGCGGGGGTGATACATTTGGAATACCTCCCGTAGTCTACTTTTGGTAAGGTGGGTATATATTTGGGTCGTCGATATATCCGAATGTCCGAGCATTTCCTGCACAGCTCTCAGGTCAGCTCCATTCTCCAGAAGGTGGGTAGCAAAGGAATGGCGCAGGGTGTGGGGCGTCACCTGTTTTTGAATCCCGGCTTGCTCGGTATAGGATGCCAGGATCTTGAAAAAACCCTGCCGGGATAGCGCTTTACCGCGCGAATTTACGAAGAGAGTCCTTTCCATGTAGTTGCTGGTCAGATGATTCCTGGCCTGGGATAGATAGCGATGGATCCAATCGATCGAAGTCTGATTTACTGGTATTATGCGTTCTTTTCGGCCTTTGCCCATGCAGCGCAGGAAGCCGGCGGTTGTGTTCAGGTCCTCTATCTGCACGGCTAACAACTCTGAGACCCTGACCCCGGTACCGTACATCAACTCCAGCATAGCCCGGTCTCGTAGACCCAGCGGGCGTGTAACCCGGGGCTGCGATAACAGCCTGTCCACCTCTTCGATAGAAAGCACATGCGGAAGCCGTCTCTTTATTTTGGGCGTCTCCAGATCGACGGTGGGATTGAGCTGGGTAATGCCCTCCAGGTTGAGAAATTTGTAAAAGGTCTTCAGGCTGGAAAGGCACCTGGCGATTGTAGCATGATTAAGCCCGCTGTCCAGCTGCGCGGACAGATAATCCATAATATCCTGTTTTTTTATCATGTCGGGCACTGTGCTCCGCCCGCGCTCTTCAAGAAAAGCATTAAACTTTTCCAGGTCCCTGCGGTAGGCAGTCAGGGTATTGCTAGATAAGCCCTTCTCAAAATATAAGAAATCCATGAAGGCGGATAGATATACCTTCAATTCCCTTCCTCCAGGTCTTTTTATTATTCTTTTGACAAGCGCGTCTTATTCTCCTGCCTCTTTATTCCTCATAGTAGAAATCCTGTACTTTAATCACAAAACGGTCCAGCATCTGGTCGAATTTGCTGCTGTTCTCCTCCTGCTCCACTCTCATCGGATTGCCGGTAGGCTGTTCATCTTGAAACCAGCTGTTGAACACCGGAAGATGTTTGGCGAACAGACCTGTAAGACTTGGGAATGCTGCTGCGAAAGCAACTATCAGCAAAATCACGGTTACAAAATTAAACAATTTCTTCTTCCAGTTGCGAATGACAATCAACATACTAATCCCCTCCTAATTTTTACATAGCCAGGTTTAGCAGCCAGGGAGCCAGATAGGCTTCTATGAATGCTCCTATTAATAACAACACCAGGAATGCCAGCATCAGCATAGTATAGCTGGTAATCCCACGAATCACCTCAGAAAATCCCGCACCCCTCCCTTTCAATACCTGGATAGAGAAATTTATTGCCACCACCGCCCAGATAATCATAAAGGGTATATAAACCAGGTTCTGAGGAACAATGGCCAGCAGCCCGATAATTATGCCGCCACCCGCTTTTGCGCGGACCAGAAACCCCATTGTAAATCCCAGAGAAAAGCCGCGCAGGAAGATCAAGCCCAAGATAAGTGGCAGCCCGATCACGGTCAGCCCCAGGAACCAAACTGCCAGCACCAAATAGGCTTGATTTAAGAAGGCCGCCAGCAGCACATTTCCAGCCTGAAAACTGCCGGTTAAACCACCTTCAACGTATCTGTCCACCAGGGATAATAAATGGCTTTTTATACTGTCATCCAGACTGGAGACTTGAGAATTGCCAAAAAGCACCCCGGCCAGAAAGATTGTCGTGAGCAGAATGTACTGCCAGCGGTTCTCGCTTATGTGCCGCATGATCAAATGCCTGCTTTTCATAGGAAAGCTCCTTATCTCTTGATAGCTGGTGATTCCCAGACTAAAGCGCCCCACCGGCAGACAAGTCAAAATCGCAAAAGGTTTTCTTCTGCCACTGACCTCTAGGAAATAATATTTCTTGTCCATGGACTTTATTACAAAAGACAAGCCGGCTTCATAACCAGGATCTTGAATTGCCCGGAATATACCTGGCGGATAGGTTCTGCGTCTATCGATATATGGCGCACCGGACAGGATTCCTTCACTCGAAGAGAAGATTTTTGGATATAATAGGATTGGCAACAGTTTTTTGGTGAAGCAATTTTAGCCTAACAATTTTAATAAAACAACGATGAGAGGAGACTTTTCCCATGGTCAACCGGGAGCGACTGCTCAAGCTGTTTATTGATCTGGTAGAAATCGATTCCCCTTCGGGCCACGAAGGCGCCATCCGGGATTTTTTAAATAAGCTCTGGCGGGAGAGGGGTCTGAATGTTTATGAGGACCAGGCCGGACAAAAGCTGGGAGGCGACTCCGGCAATCTCTGGCTTGCTGTCCCTGGCCAGCTTGCCGGTCCAACCCTGTTATTCTGCGCTCACATGGATACAGTAGAACCTGGACGCCAGATAAAAGCAGTCCTTCAGGAGGACGGTTATGTACGCAGCACCAGCGATACCATACTGGGTTCCGATGACAAAGCTGCTATTGCCTGTATGATAGAGGCCTATGATTGTTTAAGGGAAAATAATATTCAGCATCCACCGCTGGAATTCCTGTTCACCGTGAGTGAAGAACAGGGTCTTTTGGGGGTTAAGGAATTCGATTTTTCCCAGCTGAAAGCCGACCTGGCCTTCGTCCTTGATGACGGCCACAAGCCCGGCGCCATCGTCGTCCGATCTCCCTGTCAAAATGAAATTGAATACATCGCACGCGGGCAGGCGGCCCACGCTGGGATGTGTCCCGAGAATGGTGTCAATGCCATCTTCGCGGCGGCATCAGCCCTATCCAAAATGCCCTGCGGGCGTCTTGATGAAGAGACAACCTGCAACTTTGGGATAATCGAAGGGGGCTTAGCCCGCAATATCGTACCCGATCTATGCCGCATCAAAGGCGAAGCCCGCAGCCTGAACTCGGATAAGCTCGAATCCTTGACCAGGCAATTGGAGCAGAGTTTTACTGAGGAAGTCGAATCCTATGGAGCCAAAGCGGAAGTGAACATCAAATTTCTCTACCCTGCCGTGTCTCTGACAGCAGATCAGGAAGTAGTAGCTCTACCGATGAGAGCTGCGAATAAGATAGGCCTGAATACTCAGATGGTGAGCACCGGAGGCGGCAGCGACACCAGCATTATAAACGGGAGCGGAATCCCTTGCGTAAACCTGGGTCTGGGAATGGAAGAAGTGCATACCTGCCACGAGCAGATCCTTTTAGACGACCTGGTTTCGGTGGTCAATTGGCTCCTGGCCATAATTGATAATGCATGTCAAACGAAATAGCGGCACTTTAATGCAGACCTAACCTGATTATTTCGGCCAGGGTGATTCCGGGTGGATATTGGCGCAGATGAAGCATGATTTCATCCATTCTGCCCGATATGCATATTCCGCCTGCATAAACATAAAATTTCATTACCTCACCTCTTTATGCAGTGTATGCCAAAACAACAGAATCCATTCGGGAGGTATCGTTTATGGATTTTACGGAAAAAACATTGTCATCCAAGGAAATATTCAAAGGGAAAATAATCAACGTACGTGTGGACAGGGTATCGCTTCCGAATGGCCAGGAAAGCACCCGAGAAATCGTCGAGCACCGCGGGGCGGTTGCTGTCGTGGCTATAGATGAAGAAGAAAACGTGATCATGGTCCGCCAGTATCGCAAGCCGCTGGAAACTGTCACCCTTGAGATCCCCGCCGGAACCCTGGAAGAAGATGAGAATCCGCTGCTCTGCGCCCAGCGCGAGCTGGAAGAAGAAGCCAAAGTCAAAGCGGGCAAATGGGGCAGGATCTTGAGCTACTACAGCGCGGCCGGATTCTGCAACGAGCTTCTGCACCTGTACCTGGCTGAAGATATCAGCGATGGATTCGCCCCTACCGACGACGATGAATTCGTGGAAGTGGTAAGAGTCCCCTTAAGCCAGGCATACCAGTACATATTGTCGGGAAAAATCATCGACGGTAAAAGCATAATCGGCATTCAGCACGCCTATTTTAACCGCCGGGAGTCAAGCAGTTGAACAAATATTACGCCGACCTTCATATACATATAGGGTCTGCCCAGGGGAGGCCAGTCAAAATTACTGCCTCGCGGGCGCTTCAGCTCAGATCCCTGCTCTACCAGTACGCTCCCTCAAAAGGACTGGACATCGTGGGTGTGGTGGATGCCGCATGTTTGCCGGTAAGCCGCGAGCTCGAAGAGATGCTTGAACGCGATGAACTGAGAGAGCATTCCCAGGGAGGATTCATAGCCAAAAACGGCATTCTCTTAGCGGCCGCTTCGGAGATCGAAACCCGCGAAGGCACGCATATGATCACCTTCCTGCCCACCTGGAGCAGTATAAGCACCTATCAGAGATTCCTGGGCAGCCGGGTTAAAAACCTGTCCCTATCCACCCAGAGATGCAGCGTCAGCATCAAAGACCTGATCAACCTGCAGTATATAGTAGGCGGTTTCCTCTGCCCTGCCCATGTCTTTACTCCTCACAAGGGGGTCTACGGATGCTGTACAGACCGACTGGAGTCTATCCTGGGCCGTGACTACAAAAGCATCTCCTGTCTTGAACTGGGCTTGAGCGCAAATACAGATATGGGCGACTTGATAAAAGAATGTTCTGACTTCACTTTTCTCTCCAACTCGGATGCCCACTCGCCAGCCAATGTCGGCCGGGAATACAACCTGCTGCGCATGGGTGAAAAAAGCTTTAGAGAATTGAAGCTCTGTCTGGAAAACCAGGGCGGGCGCAAAGTCCTGGCCAATTTCGGTATGGACCCGCTGATGGGTAAATATCACCGCAGTTATTGTCCCGAATGCAACACCATAATTCACGAAGCAGAAGCCATTGTCAGCTCCTGTCCATACTGTTCAGGTGCTAAACTGGTGACGGGTGTTTATGACCGGATCATGGAGATCAGGGATTTTGATACTCCCCACCACCCCTTCGGCCGCCCCCCGTATTACTGCCGGGTTCCCCTGCATAACCTCCCCGGTGTCAGTAAACAGCGCGCCGAAAAACTGGCCGCCCTCTTCGGCAGCGAGATAGAACTGATGGAGAAAGCAGAGATTTCGAGGGTCGAAAAAATGGGAGGGGGGAACCTGGCCATTATAATCCGGTCCATGCGGGAAGGACGCCTCCCCGTCATCCCCGGCGGCGGCGGATTCTATGGGAAGGTGCGCAAGCTCCGGGACTGGCCTGAATGATATCTGATCCACTCTTTCAGTAGATTTGATGATTCCCCTACCGAACATTCAGCCGGCCGAGAACTACCGCCGCATAGCTGTGCTGCCTCCAATAGAAGAGAATAAGAGCGGCAGGACCGCCCTATATTTCCCCTATTTATCCGTGTTCAATCGTGCTTGTTTTTGCTTCCCAAAAACCTTTTGCCTTCGCCAATCAGGACGCCTATGATGCCAATGCCTATAATAACACCCATAATCTTCAGTATTGTTTTCATTCCTTCCATTCTATTCACCATTCTTTCTTGAATCTACAGCCCGGCCAAGATGCGAACGTTTTATGTCCCTGGCGCGAACTTTTGCTTTCCTAATATGTCTGGTATTTACATTGTTCAATATATTGCCTGGTTTGACAATACTTCGAATGCAAACCTCGGGGGCTCGATGCGACTCAGTCAAAAATACCCTGCGTAAAATAATGGTAAATTATATCGCATCCTGGTAAAATAGGGTAGGCTATTTCGATGTAGCACCAGCTGGCAGCTTCTTATCAAATCCAGCAGCACAAAGGAAAGGGAATGATTGAATGAAAAAGCGATTTACTTGTTTGTTCCTGGTACTTGTTTTGTTAACAACCCTTGCAATGCCAGCCATGGCCAGTGATGCACCCAGGGTCGTTTTAGATGGAGAAGCGCTGACTTTCGACGTGCCTCCTATAATTCAAGACGGGCGGATCCTGGTGCCGATGAGCGCTATTTTTCAAGCTATGGGCGCCCAGGTGAGCTGGGATGCCGCTGCCAACCAGGCCCAAGCAATTAAAGACGGAATTACCGTTATAATCCCCATAAATTCAAAATCTCCAACTATCAATGGAGTTGTAAAAACTCTGGATGTTCCTGCTCAAATTGTCGACGGGCGTACCCTGGTGCCTCTGGGTTTTGTCGGCATGGCCTTTGGATACATCGTTTCCTGGGATTCCAGCACCTATACGGTTACCATCACTTCCCCGTCTCTACCCAAGACTATTGAATATGCAACCTATATAAACAACGGCATAGGTTATGAACTGGGCTACCCCAACATCTTTGACGCTTCTTTTGATTTCGAGGATGGCAATGGGGTATCCATGGAGACTGCTGATCATTTATATAATCTGAAGATTTGGGCAGAGATGAACAACATTAAAATGAGCAGCGGACAGGATCTCTTGACCGAGGCTAAGAACCGGGTAGCACATATCACTTCGGAATATGCCGATGAAAAATTCTACCGGATTTCCTACTTGGGCGGTGGAAGCGGCCAGGGTCCGGAGATCACTTTCTACGAATGCGGATTCGTGAGCGCTGACAAAGTAGTTTTCTTCTGCATCTCCTATCCCAGCAGCCAGGAGGTTTTATTTACTGATATAGTCGCTCATATGACTCAAGAATTGACCAGGCTTGTTCTGGCTAACGGCTAAAAGCTTAATTAATCAATTACAACCATGAGAGGGGTCGTGTCGGCCTCTCTCTTCGTATGAAGCACAATTCGCTCCCGCCTTTGGGCCAGGCTTTCAAAATCAGGCTTTTAACAGTATCCTGGTCTTCAAATTTCCCTAAAAAGAACCATAGACTGAAATACAACGTCAAGCCTGTACTATAATAATTGAACAAGATAAGTCAAGAGAGTCTTTGTATCTTCTGCTACCCTTTTTAAAGGAGGTGACGGAGTGGAGAACTGGGAGAATATAAATGCGGTACAGAGGGTTCAGGATTATATCTCGGAGCATATCACTGAGCCAATGACTCTCTATACGCTCAGTAAAGCAGCAGGCTATTCACCGTGGTATACTTCAAGAATATTTAAGGAATACACGGGAAAGACACCACTTGAATACATTCGCTGGCTGCGCCTATCCCGAGCAGCATTAGACCTTTGGGATGATAACAAACGGATAGTGGACGTAGCTCTCGATTTTGCGTTTAACTCACACGAAGGTTTCACCCGGGCTTTTTCTGACCGGTTTGGGATGACCCCGCAGTCTTATCGCAAGAACACCCCTATCATACCGCTTTTTATTCCCACAAACATCCGCGATTATCACCTTATGAAAAAGAAGGGAGCTATTAATATGCGAGAGAAGACTGATGCCAAAGTGATCTTTGTACAGGTTGTGGAAAGACCACCGAGAAAGCTCATTATAAAACGGGGAGTCAAAGCAGACAACTATTTCGATTACTGCGGCGAGGTTGGCTGTGACATTTGGGGAGAATTATGCAGCATTAAACAAGCACTTTACGAGCCTATCGGGATGTGGCTGCCGAAAAACCTGCGCGATCCCGGAACATCCGAGTATGCTCAAGGCGTCGAAGTACCTGTCGACTACAATAATGAACTGCCAGAGGGTTACGAGATAATCGAATTGCCTGCCTGTAAGGTAATGGTTTTCCAGGGGCCGCCTTTTAAGGATGAAGAATTCGAGGATGCTATCAATGACTTGTGGGAGGTTATGAATAACTATAATCCTGAGATCTACGGTTTTAAGTGGGCCGATGAGGATGGCCCCAGATTTCAACTCGCACCGATGGGAGAACGAGGATACATCGAGGCAAGACCGGTGAGAAGCCTGTAAATCATCCCAAATCTTTCGGAGTCATGACAAGGGGGCAGACAAAAGAACCGTCCCCTTGTTCCACGTCTTAAAGGAGTAACATATAGAGAGAGACCCACCGCCGCCGGTCGGTGATTTAAATTCTCAAATTGCCGGAATTGGCGGGAAGCCTCTCTATATGTTGTGATGACATTGCTACAAGAGCGATTAATGATATGTTGACCCCAGTCATGGAGGTTTATTTTTTTGAAATGACTTTTGGGGATAGCCGCTTATCCAGGGACAGTAGAAACAGGAAGTAAATTCTTTCTAGTATATTGACCTTGCCGCGATTTCCGGCGATTTAAATCGCCGGATAGGGGCGGTAAGGTCAATATACTAGGAGATCAATCTACCCGTTTCCACTGGGTCATGGGCAGGGTCAATACATTCCAAAGGATTAATCAACGAGCATTTCTTGTAGGATGGCTTTTACAGCCATAATATCATTCTCGTTTAAAGATGCGATTTTCTTGCTTAGTCTATTCTTATCGATAGCCCTTATCTGATCCAATACAATCCACCCGGATATTTTATTCTCTGTTAGTTTTACGCGAGTAGGATAGCCGTCACGACCCCGACTGGTTACTGGTGCAATGATTATAGTCTGAAGATGCACGTTCATTTCTTGGGGAGATATAACCACGCAGGGACGTACTTTATTAATCTCCGCGCCCTTCGTAGGGTTTAAATCCACCCAATATACTTCGTATTGCTCAATTGCCATTCCATTCCTCCAGCAGTTCTGCATCGATTTCATCCGGGATGATTAATTTGTCATCCCCACATTCATGCATCTTTTGAAAGGCGTCCGCCCACCCTTCGCGGGGGCTTTTGATCGGTTTAAGAATTATTTCGTTATGTCGAACTTCAATTTCAACTTTTGAGCCAATTCCGCACTGCTTCAAGATCGTAGCGGGAAGGCGCACTCCTTTAGAGTTTCCGATTCTAATTACATCAGTTTTCATACTGATTCCTCCGAAACATGTAATTACTTAGTAATTACATTATACCAAATTAATTATCCATTTCCATATGATTTTAAATCAAAAAACATTGGCCTATAATTCCATTTATGGGTAGATATATTAAGGAAAACACGATAATCCGGATACCCAAAATTAGATAGAACATGAATAGCCTTGTCGGTCTGCCTCTATGTATGATGCTTGGTTCCTCTCAGTCCACGATCCTTAAGGGTTCTTAGGAAATCCAGCCAGCTTTCCTTGTCTTCTTTCATTCCCTCAGCAGCTCCAATAACCTCACGGTTGCCTTCTGCGTTTACCGCCATGGCGATTAGTATAGCTACATTTTCGTATTCGCCGCCCCAATTGCGTTTGAGATAAATTCCATCCAAATACACATACGGATAAGCTACTTTTAAAGGCCGATTTCGCCAGATCTCAATATGCCCGTCATTCTTATAGCTTTTCCTCCTTTATTTCTATTTTTTATTAATTTTGTAATATACATAAAAAAATACCCCCATTATACAGGGGGTATGTGCACTTTTTGCCTAATATTATTTATCTGTCGTAAACATAAACATAGCGTACTAAACTATCTTAGCTCACCTTATTCTCCAGCCGCAGGCGATCGGCAATGATGGCGATGAACTCGGAATTGGTGGGTTTGCCTTTTTCACCGCTGATGGTATAGCCGAAGAACTTGTTAATCTTGTCAATATCGCCACGATCCCAGGCCAGTTCAATGGCGTGCCGGATAGCGCGCTCCACTCGGCTGGGGGTGGTGTCGTACTTCTGGGCGATGGTTGGATACAGTTCCTTGGTAACCGCTCCCAGGAAGTTAATCTCTTCAACTACCAGCATGATAGCGTCCCTGAGATACTGATAACCTTTTACGTGAGCCGGCACCCCGATCTCGTGAATGACTTTGGTAACCTCCACTTCAAGATTTTTGGGCGAATGGCTCGGAATTGATATCGCTCCCATGGCGGCGCGGCTCTCGCTGCGCGGCTTTATATCCCGGGCTACCTGACGCACCCGGTCTCCCAGGACCTGGAGGTTGAAAGGTTTGAGGATGTAGTAATCGGCGCCTAATTCGACTGCCTTCTGAGTGATATTCTCCTGGCCGAAGGCTGTCAGGATTATTACTTTCGGCCTGTCTTCCGGTTTTAATTCGTTCATTTTTTCCAGTACACCGATCCCATCCATGTAGGGCATAATGAGGTCCAGGATCAGTACCTCGGCATCTTTCTTTTCAAGCACATCCAGGACTTCGATGCCATTGGAACAAATCCCAACCATTTCGAAGTCTGAATCGTTGGAAAAATAGTCTCTCAATATTCCGCAGAATTCACGATTGTCATCAGCAACTAGTACTTTAATCTTGTTATTATCGCCGAACATTTGCTGTTATTCCCCCTCACGCGTGTTAACGCGTTATTATGATGATTTATAAACGCTTTTCGACGATACGCAAGTCATTTCCTCCTTTTATTTTCTACGAAAATAGGATATTTTCCCACATTCCGAACCATTATGATACAAAGAAATACAGTTTCTAGACGTTTGAATATTACTGGAAATTCTAGAGAAGTGATTATTTGGGGATTTCATATTTGGAAGTTGAAAATAATTTGTCGAAACCTTTTTAGGTATAGCTTGTGGCACCTAATTCCGACAACATTTGGTCCATATATATCGCATATCCGCGAGATGGGTCATTTAAAAACACATGAGTTATGGCGCCGACTATTCTAGAATCCTGAATTATAGGGCTTCCGCTCATTCCCTGAATAATTCCGCCGGTAATGCTTATCAGGCGCGGATCGCTGATCCTCACCACCATTCCCTTCCCATTGTCCCCAACCGGATACAGCTTTTCGATTTCAATATCAAACTTTTCGATATCATCACCGTTAATGACCGTATATATCTGCGCCGGCCCCTCCTGGACCTGGTGGGCGTATCCGACTTCAACACTGCCGCCGGCTAGAGGGTTCTGCACCACACCGCTGGTGCGCCCAAATATCCCGTAGTATGTATTTTTACTGATATTACCTTCCACTCCGCCCTGGTCATCAAAGATGCCTATCTTTTCTCCCGGCCTTCCGGGGATCCCAGGTTTTATTCCCTGAATGGAAGCAGCGATTATTTTTCCCTGCAGAACATTGATTCCCTGCTTGGTGTCGGCATCCAGGATGATGTGTCCCAGGGCTCCATAATCCCTGGTCTGCGGGTCCCAAAAACTCAGGGTACCGACCCCCACTACTCCGTCCCTAACATACAATCCGATTCTAAATCGGTTGGTTTCGGGACAAAAGACGCCTTTTACCGGAACAGAGATAACTTTATCCTTTCTCTGCACGGTCAAAACGTTCTCATCGCCCTTTCTTGAGTCTATCGACCGGGCCAGTTCTTCTTCACTACTGACTGTTTGGCCGTCTGCTTCCAGTATGAGATCGCCGAGCTCTATGCCCTGCTCCCTGGCAGGATAATTTTTAACGCCATTCCCGTCGCTCACTGGCGCGTAGCCGACCACCATTATTCCTCGCGACTGAAGGATGACCCCGATAGAATGCCCGCCCGGCACCACTCTACGCGTCGGCAGCGACTCAATGGCTATGGTCTTAATGGGCACGATCCCTAAAAGCTTGAGTTCTACGTTTGTAATGCCGGGTTTTATCGCCGTGATTTCATATCCGGAAGTAATATGGTTTATGGAGATGCTTGGTTCCTGAGGTGCTGAAAAGACACTCCGGGCCGGATTTTCCACCTTGATTTCTAACTTGTTTTCCAATAGATCCGGAAGGTTTATATCGATGGTGCTGCTCTGCCCCACCACCACCTTCTGGTAGTCAGGTAGTGAGAGGATAGTGCGGGCCTGGGGAGTCAAACAGAGTGATACGAATGCCAGGGTCAGAATTATGCCGATTATAGGACGGATTTTTCTCAAATAAGTCACTCCCAAGAAAGATAAATTACATCTATTTTCCCCTCCTTTTTGATGAAGTATTCAAATACCGATAAATCGAGGTTTTTATAAAAAATAATATCCCACCTTTGGTGGTGGGATTATGATTTATCGCCGTCGCCTTCTTTCTGCTCATCTTTTTTCCGGGAGGCTTTTAGGCGCACCCAGAATCTATAGGCGGTGAAATCGGCTACTAGAGCCAGAATTATGATTATGATCACAATAGGATCCATAAAACCCCCCTGGCCTTTAGATAAAGCTGTGGAATTAGCTCCTAAATACGTCGTGATAACATCATTTTGCTAATAAGATATGCTGCTCAGAGATAATGATTGAGCCGGACAGATGCGAGTGGCACCTTCCTGACAGCTGGCAATGTGCCATTCGGTACGTCGATCAAGTTTTATATGCTCGCTTCTCGGCTTTAACCGCTTGTTCTGCTCAGCATTTCTCGGGCATGCTGCAGGGTGATCTCCGAATACTCTTCCCCACCCAACATACGAGCCAGCTCCCCGGCCCGACCGTCCAGATCCAAACTGCCCACCCGGATGCTGGTATGGTCCTGGGTCTGCTCTTTTTCGATGCGAAAATGACGCCGGGCATAGGAGGCTACCTGCGGTGAATGAGTCACAAGAATCACCTGGTGGTCCTTTGAAAGCTCGGATAGTTTTGCCGCCATAGCGGTTAGGGCCGTACCACCCACACCTACATCGATTTCATCAAATATCAGGGTGGGTATGCGATAGGCTGAAGCCAGGGCCTTTTTCAACGCCAGAATGACCCTGGATATCTCCCCGCCGGAGGCGATGCGGGCCAGCGGCTTAAGTTCCTCACCAGGATTAGCTGAAAACAGTAGTTCGACTTGATCTATACCTTTTGGTCCCGGATCAACGCGGCGATTAAGCTGGATCTCAAATTTAATCTGCGGGAGATTGAGCTCCTTTAACTCTTTGTAGACTTGTTTTTGGAGGACCTCGGATCCCGTCTTCCTGATTGCGCTGAGCTCCTGTGCAGCCCGCGCGTATTCAATCTCCAGATGCTTGATGCTGCCCTCAAGTTCCTGTATCATATCCTGACTGTGGCTTAGCCTATCCTGCTCAAGGCGGGCGTTCTCCAGAAACGCCAGGATCTCATCGATATTTTTCCCATAACGGGATTTAAGCCGGCTGATCATATGGAGCCGATCCTCAATGGAATCCAACAAGCCGGGTTGGAAATCAAGGCTGTCCTGAAAACGACTGGTTTTGCCCGCAACATCCTGGATAGCATAATAAGCCTCTTGCAACGGTTCCTGAATAGAAGCAAAAAAGCTGTCCTCTCTGAGGCTCTGGACGGTATCCAGAGCCCTGGCGACCTGGTCGAAAGCGCTGTGCTTGTCACCCTCGTAAAGAAGATCCAATACTCGCGCCGCCCCCTCGGCCAGCTTACCGGCATTTTTTATCCGGTCCCTAAGTGCTGTTTGTTCCTCTTCTTCTCCTGGAACCAGACGGGCCTGTTGGATCTCCTGTATCTGAAAAGCCAGAAAATCAACGCGCTGAAGCCGCTCCTGTTCCTGACCACGGAGATGTTCCAGTCTATCGTGGAGTTCCTTTAACTGTTGAAATAACGACGCCACCTGCCCGGCAAGATCAACACAGCCGGCGGCAAAACTGTCCACAAAGCTCAGGTACATATCAGGCTTTAGCATATTAAGATGATCGTGCTGCAGGTGCAGGTCCAGAAGGTAGGCAGCCAGTTCACGCAGTACGGTAGCATTTACATTTTTGCCATTGACCCTGGCGGTACTGCGCCCCGGGGGTATTATCTCACGGGTTATTATAAGGGAGTCTTCGTCTTCCTCGAGGAGCCCGGCCTGCCAGAGATGTCTGCGGGCCGCATCCTCGCTCACAAAAAAGACCGCCTGGATAAATGCCCGCTGGTCTTGACTGCGCAAAAAATCGCTGGTTATACGGTCACCCATAACCAGGCCCAGGGCATCGATAATTATTGATTTGCCGGCTCCGGTCTCACCGGTCAGGACGTTCAGGCCGGGTGCGAATTCCAGGCGCAACTCATCGATCAAAACAAAGTTCTTTATATAAATTTCCTGGAGCATTTTCCCCTCCATAGTCAATCCTGTACTAAAGGAGATGCAGGAGATTATTTCAGCAGTTTTACAAACTTCTCTATTACAGTCTTCACCATCTGTTTGGGTTTGACCGCGACGAATATGGTGTCATCACCTGCAACCGTCCCCAGGATGTTTCCCCAGCCCGCAACGTCGATCAGAGAAGCCACCGCCTGGGCTGCACCGGGAATGGTCTTGATAACGATCAGACTCTCGCTGTGGTCGATGTTGATGACCGAGTCTCTGAACAGTCTCTTCATCTTTTCCTGGAGGTTGCCTACTTTAACGGTTTCCGGCATTTCGTACCTGTAGCCATGTTCATCGGGTACTTTGACGAGCTGAAGTTCTTTTATATCTCGGGAAACTGTAGCTTGAGTAACATCAAGGCCGCGGGCGGCCAGAGCATGGCATAGGTCTTCCTGGGTGGCAATATGCTCAGAATTGATGATTTCTCTTATTAAAAACTGGCGGGCTGATTTCATATTGTCCCTCCATTGACTTTTGTCGCCACAAACAGATGTGCCGGGTTGTTCCTCTGGTTAATAAAACTCATCTCTACTACTTCCAGATTGTCCTGGGAAACTCCTGCCAGGTAGGAACGAACTCCCTGGACTTCTTCTTTTCCTCCGGTATGGCCGCTATAGGCGACCAGTGTGATGCTTCCCCCTTTAGGCATCATATCTATCATCTTTTCCATCGCACTGATAGTGCTGGCGGTTGAGGTGGTTTTTGAATGGTCTCCGCCTGGCAGATATCCCAGGTTAAACATACAGAAACTGGGGATGCCCGCAACATATATATCAGCTTCAGCGTGATCTGCATGGATAAAGACTACCCGATCAATAAGGCCTTGTTCACTCAGCAGCCGGCGGCTTGAATTTATAGCCTCCTCCTGTATATCAAAGGCAAACACTCTACCCGGTTCACCTACTAAACGCGCTAGCATCAGCGTGTCATGACCCCGTCCACAGGTAGCGTCAATAACCGTATCCCCTTCAGCAACTTTGTTACGGGCAAAATGATGAGAGAAGGCCAGGGCGCTTTTAAAAAGATTAAGAGGTTCCATCATCAGTCTTCTTTCCGCCGCAGGCGCTTTTCGAGGTTGTCGAAGAAGCTCATTCCGGTAAGATTGACCGTCTGCATAGAATTTTCTAGCTTCTTAACTCTCACCTCATAGTCCCTGTCAAAATCCAGATAACTCTGACCATCTACACAGATTACCGCATCTTTTATATTTACTGGATTCACTGAGATTGAACGTTCAGCCGATACTACCATGGGTCGGCGGTGGATAATATTTGACGCGATCGGTGTGACTATCAAGGCCTGAAGATTAGAATCAACAATCGGTCCCCCAGCCGACAATGAATATGCTGTGGAGCCGGTGGGAGTGGCAATGATTACCCCGTCTCCTCTGTATATCCCCAGAAGCCTGTTATCGACATTCAGACGGAACTCGACCTGGCGGGGAGCATTGCAGCGAAAAACTACTTCGTTAAGGCCGTGCATTTTACGCACTAGTTCACCTTTATGCCAGACGTTGACCTCCATCATCATACGTTCGTCCAGGTAATAATCGCCCTTAACAATCCGGTCGAGAAAGGATTCCAGCTCAACGGCCTGAATGTTGCTCAAAAAACCCACTGTACCCATATTGACACCCAGTAGCGGGACGCCCCGATAACCGTATGACCTGGCGGCCCGGATCATAGTGCCATCGCCCCCCAAAACGATGACCAGGTCAAAGTGACTGTCCCGGGGCTGGTTTTGATCATTATCGATTTCTACTGAAACTGCCATATCCTCGAGTATCTTTTCGATTTTCTCCGCCATCTGGACCGTATGCTTCTTTTTGGCGTTATTCAATAGCAGGATTTTCATGGGGATGCTTCCTTCCTAATTTGGTATGTGCTTCAGCTACGGTTTCCTTTATTCTGCACTCCAGGTCCAAATCTTCTATAGCCTTTGGCTCAAGGAGGATAAAAAACTCGATGTTGCCCTGGGGCCCGGTGATAGGCGAATATGTCAAATCCATACATCGCAGATTCTGTCTTTTGGCTTCCTCGATGCATTTTGAGAGCACCTGAATGTGGACACCGGGATCGCGCACTACGCCCTTTTTTCCGACCAGATCGCGGCCCGCTTCAAACTGAGGCTTAACCAGGCATATCACCTGTCCACAATCACTCAGAACCTGGCTGACGACCGGGAAGACCCTGGCCGTAGAAATAAACGATACATCGATCATAACTATATCAACCGGTTCGAGTATCAATGAAATATCCAGGTAGCGTATATTGGTTCTTTCCAGGTTAACCACCCGTGGATCATTGCGAAGCTTCCAGTCCAGCTGGCCGTAGCCAACATCGATCGCATAAACTCTGGCCGCCTGGTTCTGCAGAGCATAATCGGTATAACCGCCGGTCGATGCGCCTATATCCATGACTATCTTATCTTTAAAATCGATCTTAAAAGCCCTGGCTGCTTTTTCCATTTTGAGTCCGCCGCGGCTCACATAGGCCATGGCTCTGCCCTTAATTTGGATCTCTTCGCTGCTGGATATAATAGTGCCGGGCTTGTCGACGATCTTTCCTTTCACCAAAACCTGCCCGGCTAATATCAAACCCCGAGCTTTCTCACGGCTCGGAGCCATTCCTTTTTCAACTAGCAAGATATCAATTCTACTTTTCTCCAAATTTAACCAACTCCAGTTGTCGGTTATGCGCCAGTTTGGGCCAGCGTTCAAAAATCCTGCGCACTATCGAATCGGGATCCATGTCCAGGTAATCAAACAGCAGATCCACCCGGCCATGCTGCACAAACTCATCTGGAAGTCCCATCCTCATAATTTGGACTGGAGATTGTTCATCAGCCAGCATCTCCAAAAGTGAACTGCCAAACCCGCCAGCCAGGCAGTTGTCCTCGATGCATACCATATATGGAAATCTTTTGCTTATTTCCATAATCCCTTGCTTATCCAGGGGTTTGGCAAAACGGGCGTCAAATAATAAGGCTGATATCCCGTTTTTATGCAAGAGCTGTACGGCTTCCCGCCCCAGGTTGATCCCTCTTCCCAGCGCCACTATAGCTATATCGCTTCCCTCTTGAACTATTCTTCCCCGACCAGTTTCAATGACCTGACGATCAGGGCTGATTTGACCCCCCCATCCGGCACCGCGCGGGTACCTTATGGCGACCGGCCCTTCTATATGGAATGCTGTATTCAGCATGTCTAATAGCTCATTTTCATCAGCCGGGGCCATGAGCACAAGGTTAGGTATCATCCTCAGGTACGATAAATCAAACGCTCCCTGATGGGTCGCCCCGTCTTCTCCCACCAACCCCGCGCGGTCCACGGCAAAGATCACCGGCAGGTTCTGCATTGCAACATCGTGGATAACCTGGTCAAAGGCACGTTGCAGAAATGTCGAGTAAACAGCCACTACAGGTTTTAAGCCCGCTTTAGCCATACCGGCCGCGAGGGTGACCGCGTGCTGTTCACAAATACCCACATCAAAAAAGCGTTCCGGATAAATGGTCGAAAATTTATCCAAACCGGTCCCACTCGCCATGGCAGCAGTTATGGCTACTATCCTTTCATCTTGAGCTGCCTTTTCGACCATGTACTCTCCAAACAGCTCTGTATATGTCTTGAGCGGTTTTTTGATAAAGCTGCCCGTGTCGGCATCAAAAGGCCCGACTCCGTGAAAGATATCCGGGTTTTCCAGGGCAGGTCCATAGCCGCGCCCTTTCTGGGTGATGGTATGAACCAGCACCGGTCCTTTCATACATCGGGCATTGGCCAGGACCATGTTTAATTCCTGAAGATCGTGTCCGTTGACCGGCCCAATGTAAGTGAATCCCAATTCTTCAAAAAACACGCCCGGAACCATGATGTATTTGACCTTGTCCTTGAAGCGGCTGGCTGCCCGTGCCAGAGTACTACCGATGCGCGGAATCTTATTCAGTACTATCTCGATCTCTTCCTTGGTTCTGGAATAGGAAGGGTCCGTGCGCAGGCGGTTCAAATAGGCTGATAATGCGCCAACGTTTTTCGAGATAGACATCTCATTGTCATTAAGTATAACAAGGAGGTCGGTGCCCAGGTGTCCGGCATGGTTTAATCCTTCAAAAGCCATTCCCCCGGTAAGCGCTCCGTCTCCGATCACAGCAATGACCGAATGGTCCTGTCCCTGCCTGTCTCTGGCTACAGCCATGCCCAGGGCAGCTGATATTGAAGTGCTGCTGTGGCCGGTATCGAATGCATCATGGACAGATTCCTGACATTTGGTGAATCCGCTCAACCCCCCGAATTGCCTGAGGGTCTCCATGTCCTGCCACCGGTTGGTGAGTATCTTGTGCACATAGCTCTGATGACCCACATCCCAGATGATCATGTCCCGGGAAGTATCAAATACCGAGTGCAGAGCGATAGTCAGCTCGACCACCCCGAGGTTGGACGCCAGGTGTCCCCCACAACTGGCTACGCTATTAACCAGCAGTTTTCGGATATCCCGAGCGAGTTCCTGCTTTTCGGCCAGTTTTAGTTTTTTTATCTCATGCGGCAATTCCAGGGTATCCAGTATTGAAAACATTCAAATATCTCCTTGAATCTCAAAGCCAGGCCATGACCTGTATGAAAGATTGTCGAAACAACCTGACTGATTTTCCGATAAAATATTATAGCATAGGGTAAATATTCCTACCAGTCGGCATCAATAGTCATACTCGCTGTCCTCTATTATTATGTTTCATATATTTATCATACATAATATTTGTTTTTAACTGTCTCTTTTCAGTAAATATAAAGCCAGTTCCTGCAAAAACAGTCCTTGTTCACCAAATTCTTTCATACTTTCCATACATATCTCTATGCTTTCAACGGCCATTTTTTCCGCCCCTTCAAGTCCGAACAAGCTCGGGTAGGTGGTCTTCATGTTCTTTTCATCACTTCCCACCGGCTTGCCCAGGGTTTTCTCATCACCTCTAATATCAAGAATATCGTCGGTTATCTGAAAAGCCAAACCGAATTGCTCTGCAAAGATGTCTAACGCCGCCAGACCTGTCTCGTCCATACCGGCCAGAAGCGCGCCCGAACGCAGAGAAGCACGAAAGAGCTGACCGGTTTTTAGTTTATGCATAATCTCTAGACTTTTGAACTCAACTGATTTTCCCTCGTACTGAAGATCAAGCACCTGCCCGCCGATCATACCCTGGCTGCCAGCAGCCAGGGCCACTTCTTCTATTACCCTGAGCACCCGCGCAGGATCGATTCCTGGGACAGCTGCATTTTGGGCCAAAAGCTGAAAGGCCATGGTCAACAGCGCATCTCCGGTGAGGATAGCATTGGCTTCCCCATAAACCCTGTGGCAGGTCAGTTTGCCGCGCCGGTAGTCATCATCGTCCATGGCAGGCAGATCATCATGGACCAGGGAATAAGAGTGGATCATCTCCAATGCGCAGGCAGTTGGCACCACTATTTCCCGTTCTCTTCCGGCCAGGCGAGCGCCTTCCATGACAAACATGGGACGCAGCCTTTTGCCCCCGTTAAATACCGCATAATGCATAGCCTGATGAATTAGCGGCGGGAAAGCGTTTATATTGCGCAGGTAATTCTCCAGACACTCATCTATGTATTCTTTGCGGAGCGCGAGCTCACGCTTAAAGGACTGCATGTCAATTTCCATGTGAAATCCTCCTGTTGAGAAACATCGGCTGGTAACTGCCTATAATACATCGTCCATGTCCTGCATGATCAGCTCGCCGTTCATGCTCTCTACCAACTGCTGAATCTTGCCCTCGGCTTTCTGGAGCTCTTTTTGACAGAACAGAGAAAGCGTTATCCCTTCCTGAAAAACCGTGATCGAGCTTTCCAGGTCCAATTCTCCTGATTCCAGCTTTTCAACGATTTCCTCCAGCCTGGCCAGCGCAGCTTCAAACTTTAAGCCTTCCATCTCTCCACCTGCTCCTTAACTCTTACCTCAACCTCAAGGTCGGCATCAATAATGCTTACTACGATCATATCACCGGGATTTACATCGGATCCTCGGCGAATAATCTTTTTGCCCCTGGCAACCACGGAGTACCCGCGTTCAAGAACTTTCAAAGGGCTAAGGTTATCGAGAGAACGGGCAGCCATAAGCAAGCGGTTGCCGCGTTCATTATTGCCGGTTTTCACGACCTGCAACAGGCCGTCGGTCATCTCGCTCAACAATTTGCGTTTGTCTTTCAAAAGCATCTGTGGCTCTTTCCAAATCTTTTTCCCCAACAAGCGGTCCAGGCTCTCGTCCAGGTAGGCCATATGACGGTCAACAGAGCGGATCATTCTTTGACGGAGGCGTTCCAGACTTTGCTCCAGGGCGTTTAAATCCGGAACCGCTAATTGTGCTGCCTGGGTCGGTGTAGCAGCTCTCACGTCTGCTGCCAGATCGGCTAATGTAAAGTCGATTTCATGTCCGACAGCTGAAATCACCGGAATCTTGGACTCGAATATGGCCCTCACCACCTCTTCACTATTAAAAGCCATCAGGTCCTCCAGCGAACCCCCACCCCTACCCACGATAATCGTGTCCACCAATGCCTGCCGGTTCAGAAGGGCGATGCCCGCAGCCAGCTCGGAAGGGGCCTCCTGGCCCTGAACAGCACTGTGCACCAGCACTATATTGACCCGGTGGTGCCTCTGCTTGAGTACTCTTACTATGTCCCTTAAAGCGGCGCCGTCCTGTGATGTAACAATACCAATGCGGTTAGCCATGGCCGGCAGAGGTTTTTTGCTTTCCGGTGCGAAGTAACCCTGTTTCTCCAAGCGGTTCTTCATCTGCTCCAGGATTAGCAGCAGACTACCAATGCCCGATGGCTGCATTTCCTGTACATAAACCTGGTATTTGCCCTGCCTCCCGAAGACCGCCAGATATCCTCTAAGCAGCACTTCCTGGCCATTCTCAGGCTGAAAAGCCAGGCTTCTAGCCCGGCTTTTGAACATCACGCAGCTTATCGAGCTTTCCTGGTCCTTAAGAGTGAAATACATATGCCCGGACTGCTGATAGAGTTTGAAGCCCGATATCTCTCCCTTCAGCCAGCAGTCCGACAGCAAGTCATCACCCTGGAGCAGGCTATTGATATATTGATTTACCTGAGATACAGTCAGGAAGTCCTGCATCTATGCCCTCCTCGCGGCCAGGTTCAGATTTTCCATTAGCTTGGCGATCAGTATAGGGCCTAGTCCACCGGGAACCGGCAGCAACTGCCCGGTAAATCCCGCCAGATCCTTTTGACTGGCGTTGCCGGTTATCCTGCCGTCAAGCATATAGAATCCGGCATCGATAAGCAGTCCGGGGCCGCCATCCGGGATCTCTCTGACAACAGCCGGTCCTCCGTTCTCAATGACCAGGATATCGCAATTATTCAGGATTTCGCCAGTAAATTCCGGAAACAAACCAATCCGGCACTGCTCTCGCAGCAGCAGCAAAGCCAATGGCATTATCAGATCAAAAGAATCACCCACCAGATTTACCTTAATACCTTTTAAGACCGGTATAACTCCCTGTATAACTTCCATACAGGCCAGGGCGGCACAGCTCACAAAACCGGCCTGGCCTCCTAATAATAGTCCCCGGTTATGTGGATTGAAGCCATCCACGTCTTTGCCGGGGGATATTGCCTCCAGGAATTCATCCTGGAATTTGCCCAGCTCGCCAGGGAGGGGAAGCTGAAGTATTATTCCATCCACTTCAGGATCTTCGTTCATACTATTAATAAGCCCAAGAATGTCGATTCGGTCGCACTGCCCGCTCAGCCTTTCCAGCCTGAAGTGCCCCCCGATATGATCCACAGCTTTTTCTTTCAGAGTGACATACAGGGAACTGTCAGGTTGATCTCCCACCAGAATAACCGCCAGGGAAGGTTTCAGGCCTTCTCTCGCATTTTCCTCACGGAGCCGGTTTTTGATATCATTGGCGATCTGCGCCCCCATAATCGGCGTCATTCTAGGCCTCCTCCAGCTCTTTTCTGGACTGCCAGCGTACGGCTTCGACCGTATTTTTCATGAGATAGGCAACCGTAACCGCTCCTACTCCCCCCGGCACCGGGGTTATAAACGAAGCCCGCTCACGGGCCTCTTCAAACTCAACATCACCAACAATTTTATCTTCCACCGTGTTAATGCCGGCATCGATGACTATAGCGCCTTCCTTGATCCATTCACCCTTAATAACATTGGGTTTTCCTACTGCTACCACTAGTATTTCAGCTCTTTTCACGTGCTCTTCCAGGGTTCCACGTTCCGCGGTAGCGGCATGACAGAAAGTTACCGTGGCCTGATCATGCAGGAGCAGTATCCCGGTCGGTTTACCGACAATATCGCTATGCCCCACTATAGTAACTTCTTTGCCTTTTAGGTCCACACCGGTCGATTTGATCATGGCCACTATGGCCTGGGCTGTGCACGGTAAAAGACCCGGAACTCCCAGAAACATTCTCCCCAGGTTGTAGGGGGTAACCCCCTCCACGTCCTTGCGGGTGGGGATCCGCCACTGGGCCAGCTTGCTATCCAGGTGAGCCGGTAGAGGCATCTGCAGGATGACACCGTTAATGTAAGCGTCATCATCGATATTTTTTATAAATCCTGATAACCGCTGCTGCGAGGTCCCCGCCGAGAGTTCCATGGACTCGAAGCTTATGCCAGCACTCTCCGCACTGCGTCTCTGAGAAGTCAGGTAAACGCGAGAAGCCGCATCCTCACCCACCTCGACAGTCATAAGCAATGGCACAATCCCTTTAGTTTTCAAGTCCTTGACCTCTTTAGCCACCTGGCTCATTACGCGATCGGCAATCGTCTTGCCATACAGGATGTTTGACTTTTTCATCTTTCCTACCCCTCACTAACTTCATCTTTATGAATAATAGCCGCCAACATGGCTGTGCCCACAGCGTTATCAGTGCTGAGAACGGGCTGAGCAAAATAAAGTTTGAGTCCCACGGCGGGATGCTCAAGGCGAGTTCTAAGGCGTTCTTTTATCCGCTGGTTGGCCATAACCCCTCCTACCAGCAGTACGTCTTTGATCCCGGCTTTTTCAGACTCCTGCAGGAGGCACTTTTCCAGGGTATTAGCTATTACACGAAAAACCGCAAAAGCTACCGCTTCCGGGGCGGCACCCCCGGCGATCAGCGCCTGTGCCCTGGTTTCTACGCCAGAAAATGAGAAACCCCGCCTGCTCACTGCTGCCGGCAATACAGGAATTTCATGATCAACGGTCAGACCATCAGCAAGTTTTTCCAGTGCCTTTCCAGCAGGAAATTTCAGACCCAGAGCAACACCCACCCGATCTACCAGTTGACCGGCGTGAAGATCCCGGCCGGCCATAGTGCAGTCTATGTCAAAATAGTTTTTTTCCCCTCGTCTAACATGGAGGATCTCTGATGTACCCCCGGAAAAGTGCACTGCCAGCAGCTCTTTTCTTCCCAGTAATTCCTGATTGTCAGCCATTCCAGCCATAATATGCCCTTCCTGGTGACTGACCCGGTATAATGGCAGCCTCATAGCCGCCGCCAGGGCCCGGGCATGAGCGTCCCCACACAGGAAGACTGGCATGTAGCTGCCCTGGACTGGACGGGGAAAAGCGCTTACGGCAATGCCCCGCAGATCCTCAAAGACATCGGGTTGGGTTTTTTCTATTAATTGAGGCAGGTTTTTCGTATGTAAAAACAGAGCTTCAGACTGTTTCAATCCCCTTTTCCCCGGCGGCACCTCCAGAACCATCCGGTTATCACAAAAAATCTGGCCTGATTCATCAACTACGGCCAGAGAGCTTGTATAGGCACTGGTATCTATGCCCAGGTAATAGTTCATGTCTTTTCACCCAGGATCTTATCTAGAATTGCATTAACAAAGCTGGCTGATCCTTCATCTCCATACTTCTTTGCAATCTCAATGGCTTCATCAATAGCCACAACTGCCTGTGTCTTGTCGATATTCTTTATTTCATACGCCGCCACTCTCATAATATTCCTATCTACGGAAGACATCCTGTCAAGCGACCAATCCCTCGAATAACGTGCCAAACCCGAATCGATCTGGGGAAGATCATCAATACATCCGCTTATCAGTCCCCAGGAAAATTCACGGTCTCTATCAGCCAGGCTGGAATCAGCCAGCAGATACCGGAAGGCTTTTTGGGGATCGGCCCCTACCTGATCAACCTGAAAAAGAACTTTGAAAGCAAGCTCGCGCGCCTTTCTTCTACTCAAGGATATCCCCTTTCATCAGTGCTGTTTTTCTCCCAGGAATTTATTGATAAGGCTCGAAAAGCTTTTATGATCGTCGATGCGTTTACCGATAAAATAGCCTGCCAATATGCATAAGATTATTAAAAGCGTTTTCCAAAAGCCAAACCCGATAATTAGAATTGCCAGGAATAGCCCCACAACAACTCCAATAATCTTTCCCTGGTTCTGCGTAATTATTTCAAGAAATTTATCCTCCATATTCAAACCCCCTTAATCCCGGGCGTTCCTATTGGCAACATTGAAGTCATCAACCAGGATTTCAACCCGGGAAACTTTGAGGCCTCCGGTTTCCTCCAGGTACTGCCTGACCACTTCCTGCACCTGCTTGGACATCTCTGGAACAGGATGATCGGGGTTGATCATCATGTGCAGCTTAACCACCAGGCCATCCACTCCATCCATAACGGTAGGCCTTATGTCGCGTACACCCTGGACCTTTTTTACGGCCTTCATGATAATAACATTAACAGCCGGAACGGTTATGGAGACATCACCCGCTAATGTACTGTCAACGTTTATTGCCTTCCCGGGTTCTTCGATTTTTAATGCTGATACCAGAGCGGTAATGGCAATTACCATCAATACTACCGCCAGCGTCCCGAATATGATACGATTCTCCGGAGTTGATAGGGCCAGATTTATGTATTCGAGAGGTTCGGGCCGGCCCATCGCAGCCACCACGGCTGCACCCGCCAGTACCAGTAGGATTAGATTATACAGAATTATTACCAGGCGCCACCAACCAGACATGTTTATCACCTCTTTAAGTAGATAATAGAGCAACCCCCTGTAAAACAGGGGGTTGCAGAACGCCAATAAAAGCAAAGCAATCGTGTAATAATAAAGGAATAATCACCTTTGTACCAGCAAGAGAGCTTTTGCGTATAAGCCGGTGATGGGTGACTCCACCTCAATCATTTCTCAAAACCCGCTCAAAACAATTTTGAGCGGGTTTTGTCTAATCCCGGGTCTTCACTTCCATCGCTCGCTCTGCAGTATCAATGATACGGCAAGCTTACTCTAATTCGATCTCAGCGGCTTCCTCCTTCTTGATAGATACTCCTACAACATGAATATTTACCGCCGATACCGTAAGTCCGGTCATATTTTCAACTGCAACTTTTACATCCCTTTGGACCGCTTCGGCAACTTTAGGAATCTGATAACCATATTCAATTACCACAAAAATATCAATTCGGGTCTGCTGATCAGCTACTTCAACTTTTATTCCTTTGCCAAAGTTCTTGCGGCCTAATTTTTCTACCAGTTCTGTACCCCAGCTGCCGCTCATAGAAGCTACACCCTCTACTTCAACCGCAGCAAGCCCAGCAACCGTGGAAACGACCTCATCGGCAATTCGAACTACACCCAGTTCAGTGCTCAGCTCTTGTTTCTGCATTTCCATGATCAGTCCACCTCCATATAATATTCTGGTGCCTACCTCGTATTGTACCAAACATATACCAGGTTTATCAAATCTCATAATGCAGCTATTCTAAAGATTAGGACAAATCCTGCATACGTCGCTGGATAAAGTTGGTGTACACCTCTCCTTTAACAAAAAACGCATTATCCAGAACTCGCAGGTGGAATGGAACGGTCGTGGCTATATTGCCAACCTGGAACTCCCCCAGTGCGCGCTTCATACGGCTTATAACTTCACTGCGGTCGCGACCCCAGACAATAAGCTTGGCCACCATGGAGTCATAGTAAGGCGGAATATTATAATTTGTATATACTCCCGAATCGACCCGCACACCAGGCCCTCCCGGCACCAGGTAATTCCCCACCAGGCCTGGCTGAGGGCGGAAATCATTATCGGGATCTTCTGCGTTGATGCGACATTCCATGGCACAGCCGTTAATTTTTATATCCTCCTGGCTATATCTCAGCTCTTGGCCGGTTGCAATCAATATCTGTTCCTTGACGATGTCGATGCCGGTAACCATCTCAGTTACTGGATGCTCCACCTGAATACGGGTGTTCATCTCGATAAAGTAATAATTGCGGTGTTTGTCCACCAGGAATTCAACTGTTCCGGCGCTGTAGTATCCGGCCGACCGGGCCGCTTCCACGGCTACCCGTCCCATCTCCTGACGCAGGTTCTCATCAACAAAAGGAGAAGGTGATTCCTCTAGAAGTTTCTGATGACGGCGCTGCAGGGAACAATCACGTTCACCCAGATGGACTATGTTGCCGTATTCATCCCCCAGAACCTGTATCTCAATGTGCCGCGGCTCTTCTATGTACTTCTCCACATAGATCTCATTATTGCCGAAAGCAGCGCCAGCTTCCATGCGGGCCATATTTAAAGCTTCCTCCAAAGAGGCATCACTGTGAGCCAGCCTCATGCCCCGTCCACCACCGCCCGCCGATGCCTTGATTATAACCGGGTAGCCAATCTGGCTGGCTATCTGCAGTGCTTCATGGTAATCCTTTATTGCACCTGGGCTGCCCGGCACCAGGGGAACACCTGCCCGGGTAACCAGTTCCCTGGCTCTCACCTTGTCACCCATGAGCTCGATGACTTCGGCACTGGGACCTATAAATTTTATATGATGGGTCTCGCACAAACTTGCAAAATAAGCGTTCTCCGCTAAAAAACCGTATCCAGGATGAATGGCGTCGGCACCTCTGCTAATAGCAGCCTGGATTACATTGGATATGTTTAAATAGCTTTCCCGGGCCGGAGCCGCGCCTATGCAAACCGCTTCATCAGCCTGCTTGACATGCAGGCTGTCCCGGTCGGCTAACGAATAAACCGCCACCGTTTTTATCCCTAATTCTCTGCAGGCTCTGATAATCCGAAGTGCTATTTCGCCGCGGTTGGCTATCAAGACCTTTGAAAACAATCTATCACCTCTCATCCTGTTCTATTGCAAACAA
Organism: uncultured Syntrophomonas sp.; assembly: GCA_964635975.1. GTDB lineage: Bacteria > Bacillota > Syntrophomonadia > Syntrophomonadales > Syntrophomonadaceae > UBA5314. The sequence goes on along the minus strand of CAZWPO010000008.1, from coordinate 53,612 downwards.
GACCTGGCCGTATTCCACTGGCTGTGCATTGGCAACCAGGATTTCCACCACCACTCCGGATACCTCAGATTTTATCTCATTCATCAGTTTCATCGCTTCCACGATGCACAGGGTCTGGCCGATTTTAACCTTATCGCCAATTTTTACATATGGAGCAGCATCGGGTGAAGGAGCCGCGTAAAAAGTGCCTACCATAGGAGCGATAACTTCGATAAGATCATCACGCGCTTCTTCAATCGCGACGCTCTCTTCGTAAACCGGGCTGGCAGCGAGCGGATGATTGAGCGAAGCTATAGCCTCGCGGCTGGCACTGGTCTTTTTAAGGCTCACTCGATAGCCTTCTTTTTCCACCTCCAGTTCGGAGATACTGCTCTTGTCAATCAAAAGGATCAGTTCTCTTATCTCATCAATATTCATTTCCTCATCTCCCTCTAACACTGGTCTCTTCTTTACTACTCTAGGAGCTAAGCGGGGGCTTGGCTCCGTTCTTTCCTTGCTCCTGGCCTCCTCAATGACTTGATTCGGATCCAGCGACTGTAGGCTCTCCTCCCCGGCCCTTTCCTGCCGGTATTCGAAGAATTTCAAAGCAGGCTGGGGAAACAGCGCATATGTTAAGATATCCTCATCACTCCCAGCCCATTTCTGAGATTCTTGTTTGGCTCTCTCCCAGAATGGTTCCAAAAGGTCAGCCGGCCGCACCGTAATAACTTCTTCATCACCTACGATCTTGTGCCTGATCTCTTCATTAAACGGCCCCGGCGGTTTGCCGTAGAAACCCCGCGCATACTTTTTGACCTCGCTGGAACACATTTTGTAGCGCTCTCCCAAAAGAACATTGACTACCGCCTGGACTCCCACCAACTGGCTGGTCGGGGTAACCAGCGGCGGATAACCCAGGTCAGCTCTAACCCTGGGGATCTCTTTCAAGACTTCGTCGATCCGGTCTATGGCTTTCTGCTCCTCAAGCTGGGAATACAGGTTGCTCATCATCCCCCCGGGCACCTGGTGCTCAAAAACCTGCATATCGGTGATGCGGGTAACACCCCGTTCGAATCCCTTGTGCTTCCTGAGCTGCTCGAAATGATTAGCTATGTGAAATAATTTGTGCAGGTCCAGACCGGTATCCCAGTTTGAATCCTGCAGAGCCCTTACTATGGTCTCTACCGGAGGCTGCGAGAGACCAAAGGCCATGGGGACGCTAGCAGTGTCGATAATATCGACACCGGCCTCGGCAGCCTTGATCAATGATGCTATGGCCAATCCACCTATATAGTGGGTATGCAGTTGAATAGGCAAACCGACCTTTTCCTTCAGTATGCTGACCAATTCGTATGATGCATAAGGTGCCAGCAGCCCGGCCATATCCTTTATGCATATCGAATCAGCTCCCATATCCCTGAGGTGCAGCGCAGTATCCAGGAAATGCTGGGTGGTATGCACAGGACTGATGGTATAAACGACGCAGGCCTGTATGTGTTTTCCAGTTTTCTTGGCCGCTTTCATGGCCATCTCTAGATTGCGGATGTCGTTTAAGGCATCAAAGATGCGGAAAATATCTATACCGTTTTCGGCTGCCTTATCTACAAACCTTTCAACAATATCATCCGGATAATGGGTGTAGCCCACCAGAGACTGGCCGCGCAGCAGCATCTGCAGTTTGGTTTTCTTTATGTATTTGCGAATGATCCGCAATCTCTCCCATGGATCTTCCTGTAAATAACGGATGCAGACATCGAAAGTAGCTCCACCCCACATCTCGAGCGAATAGTATCCTATCTCATCCAGATCTTCCAGGACGGGCAGCATGTCTTCAGTACCCATCCGGGTAGCCCATAAGCTCTGGTGGCCATCGCGTAAGCTGGTATCGGTTATCTTGATTTTACTCATATACTCCCTCCCGCCGGGTAAGAAATTCTGGCCATAAAGTCATTCCGGCCAACCTGATTGCTGCCGGAGCCAAAAGTGAACAACTATAGTCAGCATAATGTCTGCTCTACAAGACATCCCTCTTCACCTGGTGAGAAAAATCTTGTACAACAGACATCACACGACAGCTGTTTATCTTAATAAGCCCGTTCAATCGACGTACGTACATCAGGGGACAGTACCTGTCTCAAGGAAAGGCGTGTCCCCTTGCTCAAGTCCGCCTCAATCACGGGCTTCTTCATGCTTTTTATGATCACTTCCTGCGCTTGACCCCGGTGAAGCTATCGCAATAATATGGTTATAATACTTCTATCTTATTATAAAAATTATGGATTACTATTTCAATGCCATCTGCTGTTGTATACAAATCCGTCAAGACAGTTCCCAACATACTGGCGCATCTCCGGGCTTCTGAATAGATTATACCCGCGCTTTTGCTGGCTGATACCTAGGGTTCTATAAGGGTGATCAGTATCTTGCTGCTCTGGTTTTTGGCTTTTCCGACTACTTGACGGATATCATTTTCTTGCTGGGTGTTGAGCTTGCTGGCTGATACTACTACCGTAACTACATCGCTTTGCGGAATCACCACACAATCCGAAAAGCCTTTTGACTTGATCAGGCTTTCCATTTTCATTTCCTTTTCCATATCTTCGCCGATCTGGGTCAAGCGGATAGAAGCTGCCTGTTTGCTATTTTTTTCCGCACTTGAGTCATTTATGATCTGCCCCAGCATCTCCATCTGCATGCCCCGCAGACTCTCCCTTTCCATGCGATACTCAGCAAAAAAGCCTTGTTGTCCTGCCCTTTCCGCTGTTGGTTTCTGATCATCCTGCTGCAGGTTGCTCTGGCTGCTGGCCGGTTGGCTACTTTTGCTATCGGTCGAGAATACGAATACCCAGGCGATCCAAACCAGGGCGATTACGGCTAGAGAAACTGCCGCTCCCAGCCAGACTTGTTTATTTCGCATGTTCAATACCATCATTTTCTTCCCTCCCTCGGTAAAACCCGAACTTTGTAAACCGGTATATTCAACAGAGTGGCAGTCGCATTTCTCAGGTTCTCACGAACACCGGCATCAGAGGCTCCTTCGGCTACCAGCAGAACTCCGATGACCTCTGGAGTTCTTGCTTCCAAAAGGAGCGGGCTGCTGCCTGATGTAGCCAGGTCATGAGTGATGTTCTCCTCCCTGGTAAGCTTGTTGCTGCCCTTGGCATCTTTCTCTTCGATTATCCTACTCTCGTTGCGATCATTGGTCGCGTAGCTCTTAACTCCATCAGACACCAAGGTAAGACTGACATCCACCTGTCCCGCGCCGGAGATCTTGGATAATATACCTTCCAACTCGCTGCTCATCCGCTGATTGGTATCTGAACTGATTGTATCCTGGCTGCTGGATGCCGGGACTACGGATTTTGAATTATCGGTTTGAGCCACCGGCCAAAGCAGCGCCAGTATTCCAAAACAGATAATGATGACCAGCAGGTATTTGCTTTGTTTGCTGCTGAACCAGTTTTTTCCGCCGCTTTCAGCTTTCCAGTTCCTAATCCATTCTTCCAACATCTTTTTCCCCTCCTTCGTCAACGATATCGACTTTGACCTGTTCAAAGCCATAGAGGTTTTTTATCAGCTCATTGACTTTTTGCCTAACAGCTTCTGTTTGAACCTGCTGCATTTTCTGCCGCTCCAGAAGCGAAAGCGTCTCCGTGCTATCCTCGCCGGACTCTTTGACCTCCGGGATAAGCTCTATTTCGAGACTCAAAATCCCCCCTTTACCGTCTATCTCAACTTTACTGAGGCTGTCCTTTACACCGGGCACCAATAGGACTAAAGCATTTATCTGGCCTTCTATTTTCTCTTTTAGACTATAGCTGCCGTAATCGCTGATGCTTTTATTAATACCTTCCCCGGTCCTGCTTATAAGCTGTTCCTGATATTGCATCGGCCCAGTATCCCACCACTTTATTTCAAACTCGTCTTTGTCAAAGACGAATGACAAAACCGGATTCAACACCGTTATGATCACGAAAAGTCCTATAGCGAAGCGGACAAAAGGCTTGAGCCCTCCTTCCGGGAGTAGCAGTTCCAGAAAACTGGTGACGATGATTATAATCAGGAGATTTTTTACTATTTCAGCTATTGATTCCATCAATGCCCTCCTATCCTCGCAGCATGGCAAAACCATTAGCCATCCCAGCGATTATGGCTATCATTATCAGGAACATCAATGCCACAGCGGCCACGGCCGCCAGCATCAGGAAAAGATGAGTGCTCATGCTTTCCAAAATCGCTGCTGTTTTGCCATCGCCCAGAGGTTCGGCCAGCATGGAAGAAACCCGGTAGATCAACGCTATTGCTGCTATTTTTAGTAGAGGTATGAGGATCAAGCTGAGGATTATAAGCACACCGAAGATCCCCATAGCCTGCTTCAGCATGACTACGTACCCGGCTGCCACCTCCACTGTATCTGAAAAAATCTTTCCCACCACCGGAATGGCATTGTCGGTGACAAACTTGGCACCCCGCAAGGTGACTTTGTCCAGAACTGAAGCATAGACGCTGCGCAGGGTCAAAACACCGACAAAAAGGGTTAGAAAAAAAGCCAGGGTCAGCTGGGCGGCCTGGGTGAAGAACCTGGCTATTCTTTCTACCTTGAGGCTGTCGGATAGGTTATTGACAATGCTCAATACAGCCGACATTATTATCAATGGAAATACAACACTCTTGATGACACCCGCAAATGCCGTGGCGGCCGTCATCAAGATCGGAAACATCATCACCGAAGCATTCACGTTGCCGAGTCCCGCTGTCAGGACCAGCATCTGCGGGAGCATAGCCACCATGAATCCCGACATGTTGTCTATCGTCAGCTGGCCTATGTCGATCACCACTTTAAAAGAACCCAGTGCCAGCGCTGCCAGAGCCAGGAAGCACACCCAGTATGATATTTTTCCGACTCCACTGGCAAAGGAGGTCTGCAGGTTGACCAGCAGTGCAGCCAGAACGCAGAGAAGCAGAAGCTTTCCGAGCAGGCTGGAATTAGCCATAACTTCCCCCAGAAAGCGTTTTATAATATATTGGCCCAGTTCCCGGCCGTTGATATCCCAATCACCTTTAATAAAATCGAAAAACCACTGGCTTATCGGCCGGTTAGTTAGATACTGACTCAGTTCGTCGTCCACCTTCTGTTTGTATTCCTCCATCTCCTGAAGATTAAGTTTATTTACGGCCTCCTGGAAAGAAAATGCCGGAGGAGCTTCATCTTCGCTAACCTCGGCTAAGGCAGCAATGGAACCCATGGAAAACAATAGCATCAATATTATGGGAGCAAGTATTCTTTTCATGTCATCCCCCCTGGTAAGCGCTAAGCGGGCAGCAGCTGTATCAATGATTCCAGGATCGCAACCATTACGGGCAACGCTAAGATCGCGATAATTATCTTGGCCGCAAACTCAACTTTTTTGGCCACAGCACTTTCCCCGGCGTCTTGGCAAATAGCCGCTGCAAATTCTCCAAGATATGCCACACCTAGAATTTTTAGAATCGTGGCCAGGAAGAAATAATTTACCTGAGCACGGCTGGTCAATTCTTTCATCAGGTTGAGAATGACAGCCATTTTCCCCATCATAAGGGTAAAGATAATGATGGAAAAAACTATGCTGAGCAATACAGCCATAACCGGCCGTTCCTGGCGGAGAATCAGCAGCATTATGGTAGTAACCAGAGCCAGTCCAACTATTTGGGCAATCTCCACAGCATTCTCCCCTTTTAGCTCATTTTGCCTGCTACAGGCTGAATACTGATCGCACCACTGTGAAGAGCTGGCTCATAAGCTGGACCACGATGATAAGCACCACTACCACACCCGCCAGGGTCAACATCTCCGCTTGTTCTTCCTTCTTGGCCTGTTTCAGCACGATGGATAAGACAGAAATGAGTATGCCGATACCAGCAATACGAAAAATGATATCAATATTCACTCCCGTTCACCTTCCCCTCCAAAGTTTTCGCTCTTTTAGAGAAACAAGAGTACCACGACACAACCTATAATAAATCCCCCGTACAGATGCAGTTTCTGTTCTGATTCCATACTTAGTCGGGCTTTTTCCTCGGCAATTTTTAGCTGTTCCTGTATAAAGGCCAAGAATTTTCGCTGCTGCAGGGCATCCGAGATGCCGATTTGCCCTCCCGCTGAAGAAATCAAGTCAAGTTCATCCTCATGCAGGCAGCTGTTCTGTCGCACACGCTGCACACCCTCAAGCCAGGCTTCCTGGGCCGTAAATCCGCATTTGCTCCCCAGCAGCTCAGCACTGGCAGAAAACAAAAGCGAAATAGGACTGCGGGCAAACCGGGCCGTTTTTTCCAGGGCAATGCTCAGAGGGCTGTAGAAGCCGGTGATCTCTTTTTCCAGGAAAGCGAACGCCTGCCTGAGATCCTGGAGTTGTTTCACTCTCTTTTTTAAACGCCAGGCTCCTGAAATCCCCCATCCCCCGAAACCGGAAATGACCAGGATAATACCTGCGATCTTGATAATCATAAAGCATCCATCCTGATAATCTTTTCTAGAGTACCTGGACCTTTTCGCCTGGATAGCACAAAAGCCGTATCAAAACTATTAGAGGACAGCAACTCTCTAACAAAAGGTCTTTTCTGAAGTTCTTCCAGATTAGAAGCATGAATACTGCTTACGACCTTCACCCCTGCATTTATGCATTCCCGCACCGCTTCAACATCTGCTTTGCTTCCCAGTTCGTCGGTTATGATCACCTGCGGGGACAATGCTCGCAAAGCCATATTCATTCCAATATGCTTGGGGCAACTGTCCAAAACATCGGTTCTACTTCCCACATCCAGCTGGGGTATTCCCCGGTAGCTGCCGGCTAGTTCAGAACGCTCGTCTACTACAACTATGTTGCACCCGTTTCTCCTGTCATCACCATCGGAAATCAGCCTGGCTATGTCGCGGAGAACCGTGGTCTTGCCGCAGCGTGGTGGAGAAATCAGAAGAGAATTCTGAGGATGTCCCCCATGCGGCCAGATAAGATCGAATAAAGTCCTGGCACTGCCCTTGACTTCTCGGGCAATTCGAAAGCATATGCTTGAAAAGTCCTTTATCAACCGTACTGAATCGCCCTGATAAACGACCTGACCGGCCAATCCGACTCGATGTCCCCCCGGAATTGTAATGAAACCGCGTTTGATATCCTCCTCAAAAGCATAAATGGAATTGTCGCTTATGGCAGCGATGGTCCTGTAAATCTCATCTTCACTCGCTTTGTAACCCTGTCCAAGATTCGCTCTCACTTTCCCTTCCGGGTCCAGGGTCATTTCCCATTCAGCACTCTTGATAACTACCGGACGGCCGCAACGGAGGCGGATCTCCTCTAAATTACTGCAATACTCATCACCAAGCCTGCCAAATAGTTCTCTGATTTTTGAAGGGAAATAGGGGAAAATTTCCCTGCGCACTTTATTGCCATGAGCTTCCTTCATTGCTAACACCACCCTGCAATACAATAAATATTGGAATCAGCCCGAAAATATACCATTCTTAATCTACCTGATAATAGACAATGAAATAATTAAGCCCGGCATATGCCGGGCTCAGTATCATGATAAATGTGGACCGTCTAATTGTGCTGGCTGCTGGTTTCGCTTTCTCCTCCCTCGTCGATATAGGTTTCAAAATCAAAACCGCCGTCATGAACGAATACCACCTCATTGCAACTGGGACAGATTATCTCGATCTTGTCCTCTTCGTCGAGAATGTCTGCATCAAAGTAGAGATCTTCTCCACATTTAGAACAAGTCAAATCGATATAATCGCCATATTCCTCATCATCAGCCAGGTTCTCCTGGAGATCAAAAAGATCATCATCAATGCTTTGGACATAATCCTGAAAATCAATCAACGTATTCTTGACATCATTTACCTCCGAAGACAGGTCTTCTAGGATGGCCAGAATGCCGTGAATTATTCGACCCTGGGCGCTGCTCTCACTGATATTCATTCCTTCGCATAATCCCTGTAGGTAGCTGATTTTTTCACCTATCTCCCTCAAAACTGCTTCCTCCTTTGCTAAAGCTTTGACGCTTAATATGCTTAATATGATTATTATTTCTTGATTGCTCGATAATTACGCTTCCAAATAAAAAAACCATTTCTTAAAATTAATGGTCTTTTATGCTCCCCCAATTCCTTAAATGTACGCAGCCGGATAAGCATTGCGAGGCTCCTCATATTACTAATAAAGTAAAAAACTATATCTCCCGAGCTAGTGACGAAAGTGAAGATTCTTCGGGCACTGGAATCTCAGTTCGCTTCGCTCAACAAACAAGCAAGGCATGAAAAAAGCCCGTTATCGAGGCGTACCTGAAGAAGTACGTCGCTTGACCGGGCTTTTTGAAATAACACAGCTATTCGCTTTTGTCAACGGTTTGAAATGCCCCCCGGGCCATTTCTCTACATGCAATAATAATATCTACTATCCCAGTAACTATGCGCGCTCCATGTATTGACCGGAGCGGGTGTCGATTCTCAGGCGGTCGCCGGTGTTTACGAAAAGGGGCACCTGGACAACTGCTCCGGTCTCCAGGGTGGCGTTTTTGGTGGCTCCGGTAGCGGTGTCGCCTTTGATCCCCGGTTCCGTATCAGTTACCTCCAGCTCCACAAAGTTGGGAAGATCGATCCCGATAATATTTCCCTGATAGAAAAGAACGCCGATATTCATGTTTTCCAGGAGCCATTTTCTCCCATCGCCTATAGCTTCCGGGCTGATGCTCATCTGTTCATAGTTTTCATTATCCATGCACATGAATGCGTCTCCGTCTTTATATAGATACTGCATCTCACGGCGGTCCAGGTGAGCACGAGGGACTTTTTCTCCCCCTCTGAAAGTCTTTTCCACCACACCACCGGTTTTTACGTTTTTCAACTTGGCACGAACAAAAGCCGCACCTTTGCCGGGCTTGACATGCTGGAAGTCAACTACCTGGTAAGCCTGCCCATCGATGTCGATAGTCACCCCTGTTTTGAAATCATTAACCGAAATCATCCTATCCCTCCATTAGACTATTAATAAACCCTTATCAGAACGGGTCAAGATTTCACACGCTTTAGCCTCAACTATTACCGTATCCTCTATTCTGATACCGCCCCATCCGGGTATATAAATCCCGGGTTCAACGGTTACTACCATATTTTCCGATAGAATGGTATTGCTCCTCTGGGATAGAGAAGGATACTCGTGGACCTCCAGACCCAGGCCGTGTCCGGTGGAATGCTGGAAATACTGTTCCAAATCCGCTTTTTTAAAAACTTTCCGGACGGCACTGTCCACATCCCGGCAGCTCACACCGGCTTTGATTTTATTAAGTGCCGCCTGCTGAGCTTCAAGCACTACTTCATAGATCTCCCGTAGTCGCGGCGCTGCGTACTGAACAACAACGGTCCGGGTCATATCGCCCGCATAATAATGATAGAAACCTCCAAAATCCATAGTCACCATGTCTCCACCCAGCAAGGATTTTTTCCCAGGATGACCATGGGGAAGCGAGGCATGCTCTCCCGCCAATACAATTGTATCAAAAGATTCCTTTGAACACCCCATATCCCGCAAAAGAAATGAAATTTGATTGGCAACATTTATTTCACTCTGCCCCGGCTGGATATATTTCAACACCCGGGAGAAAGTCTCATCGCCGATGCTTGCGGTTTTTCTAAGCTTCTCCAGTTCACCCTCGTCTTTGATGGCCCTTAATGCCTCTACCAGGTTTTCAACTGAAACCAGCTCACAATCTGTGGATTGTTCAATTGTTTTATAAAACTGGTATGTTATATGGTGGGCTTCGAAGCCCAGGCGTTTTACCTTTCGGCAAAATCCCAGCAGTTGATCCATTCCCGGCGGCTTTTCCTCGACCAGATCCCAACCCGGGCATTCCTGTTTGACCTGTGCCAGGTAACGTGCATCGGTCAATATCGACTGTTGTTTGAAATCAATAAAAAGACGGGCATCACTACCACCGGTAAATCTTGAAAGGTAGAAAATATTCTCAGCCTTGCTCACCAGTAGAGCATCCAGCTTCTTTTCGCTCATTATTTTACGTAATTTCTTTAAACGCTGCTTTATTGCCTTCACCTGCTCTTTGATTGCTTATAAACCCTTGCTATTCGTTCATTCAGGGCGACTTTGTCTTTATTATATCTGCGGCAGCGATCAACGCCAGTCTATAGCTCATGCTTCCAAATCCGAAAATTCCACCAACAGCCACCGGCGATATCAATGATTCATGCCGGAATGCCTCCCTTTTGAACACATTGGACATATGGACCTCTATAACCGGCAGGTTTACCGCTTTGATAGCGTCATGCAGGGCGATGCTGTAATGGGTCAGAGCCCCGGCATTGACTATCATCACCCCAATTTCTTCATGGTATGCGTCTTGAATCCTATCCACCAGAGCGCCTTCATGGTTGGACTGAAAAAACTCCAAATCAACACCTAGCTCGCCAGCCAGTTCCAGAAGTTCTCCTTCCAGTTCCTGCAGGCTGTTATTCCCATATATATCTTTCTCCCTGATCCCCAGGAGGTTAAGGTTGGGGCCGTTTATAATCAGTACTCGTTGTGACATGGTACTCCTCCTTTACTGCCCGCCAACACTCAGTCCCTGGATTCGAATGCTTGGCGCTCCCCTACTGCCGAAGTATTTTATATCATTACCTATTAAATCGATTCCAGCAAATAATTTCTGAATATTGCCAGCTACTGTAACTCCGCGCACAGCCGCGCCCATCTCCCCATTTTGGATCAGGATCCCCGCCGCTCCTATCGAAAAGTCACCGGTAATCGAATTTATGGTATGCATTCCCATCACATCCGTAATGTACAAGCCGCGGCTTATATCTTTGATCATGTCCGCCGGGCTGCTCGGCCCCGCTTCCATAAAAAGGTTGCTGTTACCCACCACCGGCAGGCTGCGGAATGAAGCGCGCCGGGCACTTCCGGTGGATTCAGCCTTAATTCGCAGGGCAGACCTGCGGTCGTAAAGATAGTTCTGGAGAACGCCATTTTCCGCTATAGTAGTTTTTTTCCCCGGAACGCCTTCTGCATCAAACGGTGTGCTGCCTATCCCACCGGGGATGAGCGAATCATCAATAATGCTCACCTGCTGGCTGGCCACATGCTCTCCGATTTTTCCGGCTAACAGCGATCGGCCCTTCTGAACCGCATCACCGTCTGCCATACCGGCAAAAACGCCAAGAAACTTGGCGGCAATTTGCGGCTCCATGATGCAGGGCAAAGTCCCTGACTCAATCGGACTCGCTTTTATCATCCGGACCGCCCGCTGCGCAGCTTCAATACCGACTTCACTGGCAGAGAGTTCTCCGAAATGACGCCGGGTCATGAAGGAAAATCCAGTCTGGGCATCACCGTCTTCTTCAGCAACCAGGAATATGCTTATACCGCAAAGGTTAGCCAGTTTAAAGGCATATAAATCCTTATTATTCATTATCAGCACCTGGTATTCTATCTCGTCATACCCTGACTGTTCAGTAATTTTCACCCGCTTATCACTAATCCGCGCCAGGTGCTCCAGTTCACGGCTCAATTCGATTTTTTCCTCCAGGGTTACTTTGTCCAGGCTGTCATCATACAGATCCATGGTTTGGTATACAAAATCTCCGGATGGAAACAGATGAGGCTCCTCCCCAGATGTGTACGCAGCCATTCGAGCTGCATCAGCCACGGTTGATTCTACCGCCTGCCTGGAAAAATCACTGCTATAGGCAAAGCCTAATCTTCCTTTTTTTATGACCCTTAAACCCAGTCCGTATTCTTCTGCCTGCTTAAGAGTTTCGACCTGACCGTCTCTCACTTGAATACTGAGCTCACGGCTTTTGACCATATAGGCTTCCGCCTCGACTCCCAGGCTGTGCGCCGTCTTAAGCGCCTTCTCACCTACGGTCCGGAAGAAAGATTCCATGGTTTTGATTCTCAATTACTTCCCGCTCCTATTCGACCTGTCCTATATTCTTCTTATCCGTTTTCTGGATTTTGCAGTATTGGTGCCACCCACTACCAGTTCTTTGATGCGGATAGTAGGTTGGGCATCGGCAACCGGCACGCCCTGGCCGTCTTTACCGCACACCCCTATACTGAAGCCCAGATCATTTCCTATGCGATCGATGCCCTGCAGCACCTGCGGGCCGTTTCCGGTAAGAGTCGCCCCCCGCACCGCCGGTCCGATTTCACCATCACGAATTATATAGCCCTCAGAAACTTCAAAAACAAAGTCTCCATTGGTGGTGTTGACCTGTCCACCGCCCATTTTTTTGACAAGTAAGCCCCATTGGGTCGACTTGATGATCTCATCAGGCTTGTCGCTACCGGAAGCGATAAATGTATTGCTCATGCGAGGAATAGGTTTATATTCGTAAGATTCCCTTCGGCCATTGCTGCTGTCGCTGCGGCCTGCGTTGCGGGAAGTGATCCGGTCATATAAATAATCGTTTAGAATTCCATTTTTTATCAATATAGTTTGGCGGGCCGGTCGGCCTTCATCATCAAATCTATAACTGCCATAGCGGTCTTTCAAGGTCGGGTCATCGATAACGCTCACCCCGGGGGCAGCAACACTCTCCCCGATCTTTCTGTATACAGATAAACCCTTCTGGACTAAATCGGCTTCCAACCCATGCCCACAGGCTTCGTGCACCATAGTCCCACCGGCTTCAGCTGCCAGGACCACCGGCATATTGCCCACCGGGGAAGGCTCAGCATCGAGCATCCTCAAGGCCAACCGGGCAGCCCGCGCGGCTTTGTCTTCAAAAGCCACTTCCCGAAGCAGTTCCCACCCACAGGTTGCTGCCGCCGTCTCGAAGCCGGTCTGCATCTTACCGTCGCGTGCTGCTATGACGTTCACTCCCATACGTACTCTGCGCATGTCATCATCTATATATTCGCCATCACTATTAGCAATCTGGACCTGTTTGAATACATCAGCCATACTGAGTGTAACCTGTTTAATATCTCGGCTTTCCTGGCGGGCGATCCGGTTGGCGGAAAGGATTTGCTCAGCCTTTTCTTCAAAAGATATCTTTTCAGGCAAGCCAAGTGCGGAGGGTGCTGGTTTGGCAAAGGTCCTTTCCAGAACCAGGTTAGCGTCACCGCTGATCTTTGACCCAGCTGCACGGCCAGCTAATCGAGCTGCCTCGATCAGGTCCTTTTCAAATAAACGGTTGGTGGAAACATAGGCGGTTTTATCCCCGTTCAACACACGGATCCCCGCTCCCTGCTCCCTCCCGATATTTATCTTATCTATCTTGCTGTCTTCACAAACCAGGCTGCTGTTTTCCTTGAACTCAACATAGATTTCGGCCCAATCGCCGCCATTTTTCAAGGCTTCTTCCAGAATCCTGGCCAGCAGGCTTTTATCCAGCATTCATACTCCTCCGAAAGACGATATCATTACAAATCAGTTTGCTCCATTTTCAGAGCTTTGACTGCTGTTTTCGCCATTTTATAATTAAAGTCCTTCATTTGGCTTGTCTTGTTCCGAAATCGATAAGAACAGGTTTTATTCTGTGGAAGCGTTTTCGCTCTGTTCTTGAAACAATCCTAAATCCTCTGCGCTTAGGCCTCCTGCGCTTGCCTGGTCGAAGAAAGCCGCGAATTTAAGTAAAAGACGCAATGTTTCACCGCGTTCGATCGCAGCTGAAGAGGCGGTGGGTTGAAGATCCGGCTCCGGCTGCGATACCTGGCTCTTCTCACCAGTTGTCAGGGATTCGGCCTCAGCTCCAGGAGGCGCATTTGCACTTTGCTTTTCTTCAACTATTACCGTTTCATCATCGCTTTTGGGCTCAATGCTCATACTGCTGAACTGGAATAAGCGGGGCGCATTTTCGATCTGCAGTGCAAAGCATATCAGATTATCATATTCACCTTCTGCCTCAAGCTCTAATTGAAGCAAATCGTAATCGGTCTCCGGGCTTGTCGGGGCCAGCTGTACCTGACCATTAGTTCTCTCTCTCATTTCATCATCTTTTGCATACTTGTAATCAAATCTTGTTATTTGCACGGAGTTTTGCACTGAAGCAGTTGATAGATAATCTATGATCTCGGGGAGGCAAGGCTTTTCAGGCACCCTCCACAGAAGCTGCTGGTAGTTTTCCCGCAGCACAGCACTTGAGCTTAGTATATCTCTCTGCTCACAATAGCTTGCTTCTTGGATTAGGATATTTTGCTCAAGGTTTTTGTTCTCAGACATCAGTATCGATATCCTCTCCTCCACTGCCCGGTACAAGTACTGATAATAGACATAGGTTATACCGAGAGCCAGCAGCAGGATCAGCAGCGTAAGTTCTCTTTTTGTTAAACTCATTTCCGGGGCGCGCTCCATTCAGCTGAAATTTCGAACTCTATTTGACCAGTATTATTTACAAGGGAAGCAGAGACCAGCGCAATGTTTTTTATTGCATTCGCTTTCCCAAGCCGGGATGTCAATTTCACCATATCGTTAAAACTATGCGTTGATCCTCTAATGGTTACCTGTCCGGATTCAACAGCTATTTTGCTTATACTTAAACCCTCCGAGATGCACTTCTCTGTTTCTACAAATGTCTGAACATAAGGCATGCTCTGCTCTTCAATGTGCTTTACTCTTTCCTTTTTATTTAGCAGCTGATTGGGCAGCACTTGCAGATCATATTCCTGTGGACTACTTTTAGAGACTTCCTCAATGCGAACCTGTAGGAGATGATGGCGATCACTCTGCTGCTCAAACTCCGAGAGCTTGCAAAGATATGGCCCAGCAAGCAATGCAGCCAGCATACTTCCCCCAATACAAGAAATTGTGGCAGCCCTGAATCTTTTATACTTGTTGCGATCCTTTCCCAAAAGATTGATAAATACAGGTTTACTCTCAATCATCGTGTAAGTTCCCTGGCTGCCAGGCCGAGCGATATCAAGAACTCCCCGTCGAGTCGCCACCGCTCGTCCTTTCTCTGTCCAATGTGAATCGATAAATCAAGGGGCGCTGTTCGTACGACAAACTCATGTTCTAATGCTCTGTTCAATGCAGCATCCAGACCTGACACAAGGGTGCCGTTCCCGCAAATGATAACGCTTTTAACGTCTTTTCCGGCACACTGCATCTTGAAATACTCAAGCGATATTGAAGTTTCGTTGATCAACCTGGAAAACGAGCTCCCATTCTTCGGCTCACTCACAGGGTCCTTTGTTGCGACCAGCAGTTCGGACGGACCTTCATGCTTTGACGAGGATACTCCAAAAGAGAAATATCGTTGAAATATCGGTACCCCATTTTCAAAAACAAAAAAAATAGAATACCTATCCCCGATATAAAGAAATCCCCGGGGATCCTTGAAGTCACGGTCAGCGATCAAACGGTAAATAGCTATAGTATCGAGCTCGACCACGGCCAGTTTGAGACCTGCTATCTGGCACAGCCTGCAAAGCTCTGCTACCGCCTGTCTGCGGGCCGCCGCAAAAAACAGCTCCACTTTCATTCCCGTTGTATCAGTAAATTCGCGGATCGGAAAAATATCCATAGCTGCCTCTTCGACAGGTATGGGCAGAAGTACTGAGGCTTCGAAAAAAACTGCCTCACGCAGCTCCTTTGGCTTCATTTTGGGGAGGACGATATTGCGCAAATAAACTTGTGAACCGGCAACGGCCGAGATTACTCTGCCGCCCGCGCAATTCATCTCCCGGGCCAGTTCGGCCAGTTTCTCACCTAATAGTTCAATATTTTTATCCAGTGTGTGGTTTATAGAAAGACCGGTTCTGTGCAGGCATCTGTAATCTACTAGCTCAAGACCGTTTTTTCTCAGCTCTATTATGCTCAAGCTCAAATGATGCTGGCTCAAGTGAAGTCCTATACCCCTGCTGTTTTTAAATTTTCTTAACATTTAAGACTCCTATAAAATAATCTCACTCGCAATAACCCGGCCACGGTCTTTAAATACCCGCTTTACAAATCTTTTCTGCCCGCTTCCATCATCTTCATAAACCTCATCGAAACAGTATTCACAGGTAACTTTTATCCGGCAAAGAGCATCTGATGACCAGCCGGTACAAACAAAGCTATATGTGCAATTACCATCGGAGGCAGATCTCAAAACCGCTCCGTCAGGCTCGATGACATAGGAACATGTACTGCGGGGGGAAAACATATAAGGCCCTCCCGGATCACACGCCTGCTGGGGAAGCTTTTCGATACCCGCCTGGGAGCTCAATCGTTCATGAATAAACTCCAGTGTCCCTTCTATTCCGGCCTGGCAGGAGTGCATCGCTTCTTCCCATCGAAATGCATATTCACTCTGCTTCATCTCCAGGAAAGCTGTCTGCAGCAGGGCCGCACCTATCGTAGAAACTATCAACAGGACCAGCAATGCAAAAACGACAATGTATCCATTCTGCTGCTTGTTTTTTTTCGATTCCTTGCCAAGCGAGGCCACGTCTTTGCCCTCCCACAGCATTTAGATTATTTCAATCGGGTGCACACGTTTGAAAGCTTGTAATCAATTCCCTTTTTTCGAAAATGCATGACTACTTGAACAGCATCTTGAGAGATACTGACGAACTCTATAGAGCTTGTATTCTCACTTAAAGGGATTCCGTTTTCTCCTACTCGCCGGATCAGCTGCTGCCGGCTCAGGTAGTAGCTGATCTCCTGCCCTCCCGGATCCTCGAGCCTCAAGACTCTTCCTCCACTCTGGACATCCAGGCAGGTGCTCTGCTTTACATCTTCAACAATCTTCTCTACTGCCATTCGAGCGTAGAACTGCTGTTCGGCAGAAATGGAAAGTCGTTCAAATACCGAATATGAGGTTAGCAAAATGAACAGAGCGCCGGAAATCACCAGAGCAATTATCGGTATCGATACGACAGTCTCCAACAGCACCCACCCATTTTCTCCAGATCGGCTATCAAGTTTGCCCCCTGATGCGAGTGTACATCTCCGCAGTGTTTTTCTCACTTTTCCAGTCCCATTCAGCTTTAACTCCAAGAATATAAAGATTGTCAGCCACTGACACCTGGTCAACCATTACAAAGGAAGTCATGTTTCGCGTCTGCAGGTGATCCATCCCCAGCTCGCTGGCCGGCACCCACCCTCTGCCAGCAATCGCCAGCCTACCACCATTTACATTCCCGGCCCTCATTATTTCAATCAGTGAACTGCAAAGGCACCCGGCTTCGGTACGAAGACGCGCCTGTGTCATCCATTTTGATGATTGGGTGTATGCGCTCATAATAGTGGCTGACATGATCAAGAGCAAGATCATTGAAGTCAGAACCTCCAACAATACCTGCCCGTGCTGCCCGCCTACCCAAAACAATTTTTTGATAAGAGTGTACATTACCAAACAGCCTTCATTGTGAATTCTTATCGGCAGGAATGCTTTCTGCCGCAGCGTGACTCCTTTAGAGTAATGAGATCGGTGAAACAAATGCAGGTAGTCATAATCGATAAATAATCTAAATACCACTTAGCACAAAATAGAAATACATCAGTCGCTGTCCGAACATCCAGGTCGCAGCACCGGCCAGGGCTAAAAAAGGTCCAAACCTGATGCTGGTCTGAAGGTCAGCCCTCCCCAGCATCACAAGGTATAAGGCCCATGCCCCTCCCAGGAGTGCTGATATAAGGAATGCGATCAATCCCATTTTTAGCCCCATGAAAGCTCCAATAAGCGCTCCCAGCTTAACATCTCCCCCGCCCATACCTCCTCCTGAGAAAAATCCGCCTAAAAAAAGCATCCCTCCGAAAGCCAATGCTCCTGCTAGTGACGACTGCCATCCCAGTGTCCAGAACGATAATAGAAACCCAATTATCATCCCCGGATAGGTAACAATATCCGGTATAAGCCCGGTTTCAAGATCAGTAAAAGCGGTGATTATCAGCAGCGAAAGAAAGATACAGCCGCTCAACATCAATATCGATGTACCACAAATGAGATAAGCGCAGGTGAAAGCAGAAGCGGTCAGAAGCTCTACCACCGGGTAGCGCAGGCTGATTCTAACTCTGCAGAAACGGCATCTTCCGCGCAAAAATATATAGCTGAAAATCGGCACCAAATCATAGGCTTCCAGAGGGGCCCGGCATATTGGGCAATAACTTGCCGGTTTCAGCAAAGACTGGGCCCTGGGGCTCCGGTTAATGACTGCATTATAGAATGAACCAAATATGAGACCCAGAATTATGTACAGCGCTAAAAGCATAAATTCCTTCTTTCCAATGGCAGAACTTTTCAAATTGAGGCCGCAACCGGGAGCAAGCCTCCCTTAAAAGATGAATTCCTCACCTGGCGAAGGTACTCCTGCAACACATCTTCCCGGTGCGACGGTTATTTTGTTTTTGTCTTTGAGGTTTGGGGTTATTGAATATCCCCCCTCGCCGCTCACTGGCTGAACCGGATTCTGCTTCAGATAACCAGCATCCACCAGCGCGGCGATGTTGGCCGGCATTGTCTGGTTGTGGGAATCATAGTAAAGTTCAGCTGCATGAGCTATAAGCTGGACATTGCTGTCATTGGCATCCTGTCTGGCTTTTTGGGTTACGGCTGTAAATTTGGGGACTGCGATCATGGCCAGTATGACCAGTATTGCCATCACCACCACCAGTTCGATCAAGGTAAAGCCTCTTTGCTGATCATCTATCCTAATCATCTTGATGTTTCTTGGCAACATTTAATCACTCCTCATGAAAGAACCTGTTTTTGAAAGCTTTTCTCACTCTCCCTTATAAATTTTGTCGGGATAAATAATATTTAGCATTTTAATACATTTATTACATATTATAACTATATCTCATCTTTCATTATTTGTCTTCCCTTTTTCATTCTTTTCCAGCTTTCGATCAAGTCATTGTGGTTGAGAGTTGAAATATGGGCAGTATTGTCGCGGCAACGATAACTCCAACCAGAATGGCGGTGCCGATTATCAGCAGCGGCTCAAGAACTGCCATTAATGCTTCAACCATGTAAAATACTTCCTGGTCATAGAAATCGGCCAGGCTGATGAGCATATCGTCCAGAGTTCCGGTCAATTCCCCGACCGAAATCATCCGGGTTACCATGGGATCAAAGACGCCGGATACCTCCAGGGGGGCAGCTATAAGCCCCCCACGGGATATACTCTGGCCTGCAAGCGCAATCGCCTCACCGAAAATTACATTTCCGGTCACCCCTTTTACAACTTCAAAGGCGGAAAGGATCGGGACTCCGGAGGCGATCAGAGTCCCCATGGTGCGAGCAAAGCGTGCAGTTATCATACCAGTCATAGTTTTGCCGATCAAGGGCAGGTGTAAGTACAGCTTATCCAGGATCCACCTGCCTTTCGCAGAAGACGCCCCCTTCTTTAACACGAGCAGAAACAGCGTTCCCGATGCCAATAACAGCAGCCAGTTATTTACAAGGAACTGGCTGCAAGACATTACAATTCTGGTCGGAAGCGGCATGTCCAATGATGAGGCCTGAAACATATCGATGAATCCGGGAATGACAAAGACCATGATGAATAGCGTTACCAGTGCGGCAAATGACATGACCAGGCACGGGTACATCGATGCGGCTTTTACTTTTGCTCTGATCTTCTGCTCCCACTCAAGATAAGTGTAGAGTTCCTGCAGAACTTTTTCCAGAATGCCTCCCAGTTCTCCGGCTTTAACCATATTTACATAGACTTTGGAGAATACTCCTGGGTGCTTTCCTAACGCCTCCCACAGCGACAGTCCTGTTGAAAGATCCTTTTCGATTTCCCTCAGAGTCCTTCCTATCGCAGGACTTCGGTTTTGCTGATGAAGTATTGCGATAGCGCGCATTATGGGAAGTCCGGAACCTATCATGACCGCCATTTGGCTGGTCACAGCCAGGATATCTTTATTCCTGATCTTTCTGAAACCGAAGTCCAGGTCGATATTAATCTTTGATCTTTTAACCTCTTTCAACGATAATATTGTATAGCCCTGGCCCAGCAGACTTCGTATCACCTGCTGGATTTGCCCAGACTCGACCTCCCCGTTGGAGCGTTTGCCGCTGCCGTCTATGATCCGATAAGCATACTTCATATTCGCCTTACCTCGCCCTTCGGTACAATCTCGCTAGTCTTGAATAAGTACTGCCTTCATGATTTCTTCCAATGATGTAAGTCCCTTATGCGCCTTTACGATGCCGTCTTCCTTGATGTCGATAAATCCTTCGGTTCTGGCCTGCTGCACTAATATGGATTCTTCGCAACCCGAACGGTTGATGAGGCCGCGCAGTTCACCGCTTATCACCAACACTTCATGGACAGCCAATCTCCCCCGATATCCCTGATGCTGGCATGCCCGGCAACCGGCAGGACGATAAAAGTCTTTGCCCGCAAACTGGGGTATGCCCAAGCTTTCAGCCGTTGAATAGTGAAGCGTATACGGCTCCCGGCAGTGCTTGCAGAGCCGCCGGACCAGCCGCTGGGCTATGGCTCCAGCCAGGCAGGAACCCAGCAGGTAAAGCTCCACACCCATGTCTATAAGCCTGGCAATGGCACCGACGGCGCTACTGGTGTGCAGCGTCGAAAAAAGGAGATGTCCCGTAAGTGAGGCCCGAACTGCCAAATCGGCAGTCTCTTTGTCCCGGATCTCCCCGACCATAATAATATCCGGGTCCTGTCTGAAACATGCGCGCAAGCCGCTGGCAAAAGTCAAACCAGCCCGAGGGTTGGTTTGCATCTGGTTTATCCCCTCCAGCCAGTATTCTATGGGGTCCTCCAGGGTGATGATGTTCCTTTGGGTAGAGTTGGCTTCATTTAACATTGCATAGAGGGTGGTGGTTTTTCCTGAACCGGTCGGCCCCGTAAGTAGTACCATGCCGTGTGGGCGCTGGGTCAGCTGCAGGAGTTTTTCCTGGTTATAAGCACTCAATCCCAGTTCGGCTATGCTAGATAAGGTGCTGCTGCGGTCAAGTATTCTCAAAGCAACTTTTTCGCCGCCCGCAAGCGGCAAAGAAGAGACCCTGAAATCTACCTGGCGTCCGTCGACTCCGAATGAGAAGCGTCCATCCTGAGGGGTTCGCTTTTCGGAAATATCCATGCCTCCCATTATCTTTAGCCGTGATACCAGGGCAGGATGATGCGCGCCGGGAATAGAAAAAACCGTGTTCAATATCCCATCAATACGGAATCGAACTCGGGTTTTCATTTCTTGCGGCTCTATGTGGATATCGCTGGCTTTATCCCTTACCGCCTGCCTCAGGACAGTGTCAATCAAATGAATAAGAGGGGCATCATCATAAGCGATGGTAATCGGCGGTCCATCATTACGGGCGTTTTTAACATCCCGGTTTAGCTGCTGAAGGATTTTTTTTACCTCTGAATCGATGCCCGCAGGCAGGTAATTTTGAATCGAAAGCTCCAGGGCTTCTTCTCCAGCTAAAACCGGAATCACGTTTAACCCGGTTGCCATCTGGACATCCTCGATAACTTGATGATCAAAAGGCTGCAGCATAGCCAGGATCAAATCACCGTTCTGACGCTCAATCGGCAAAACCCCGTGTTTATGAATAAAATCGGGTGGAATAATGTTGACAACATCTGGTTCAATATTTGTTTGGTCAACTAGTACGAAAGGAACACCGGTCTGCAGCGCAATTGCTTCAAGCAATTGCGGCTCGCTCAGAAGCCCCCGCTGAATTAGAAGCGTCCCTAACTTGTGCCTGCAATTTTTCTGTTCAGCGAGCGCAGATTCAAGCTCTTCGGGGCTTATCGTCCCCATCTGGACTAGTATTTGTCCGATAAATCTCCTGGGCACTGCCATGGATCATGTCCCACCGTTTCCCGCAGACTTGCATCTGCGCAAGCTTTCTTGGCAATCCAGGCAGATATTCCTCTTCTATAAAATCAACTTCATTATGCTTGGTTCGATTTGATTTTGGCTATGCGTATTTTAGCTTGTTCATTGCAGCGTTTTTCTTCATCGCTCTCTAATTTGAGAGGAGGAACTCTGCTGGGTCTACCGTTTCTATCCAGGGCCACCATGAAGAAGTAGCCCTCAGATACTTTCTTAACTTCATCACTTTCCAGGTGCTCGGCTTCGACCGTTACATAGACTTCCATAGATGTACTGCCCGTGTAGGTCAGCCGGGCTTTGCAAATAATGAGGTCGCCTATAAAGACAGGTTCAATAAATGCCAGCTGGGTAACGCTGGCTGTAACAACATTGTGGCGGCTATGACGCTTGGCTACCACTCCTGCAGCCGAATCCATTAGCTTCATTACTTCGCCTCCATGCATCCGCCCCGCGGCATTGGCATGATAAGGGAGCACTACCTGAGGCATGGTTAGAGCAGAAAAAGCAGAGTTTTTTTCTTCAAGCTTCATTTGCGACCGCTCCTCTCACCTACTATTTTTCTTGGCAGCCTCTACTATAATAATCTATTTTACTGCATTTAAAGTAATAGTTCTTGTCGAAGCGATAATAAAATGCATATAAAATCTCACTGTCAACTTAACACTTCTAGACATAAGCGCAAAGTTTTGTTATCGTGATTTTAATGTATTCCGCCTGCCGCGAACGGCAGGCTCAGACCGTCAAAAAAGCTGTATATCTTTGTTGCTTCGAAAAACCCGCTCAATCAACGTACTCAGGTACGCCTCAATCACGGGCTTTCCGAGCGCCTCGATCTACATCTTTTTTGCTCGCTCTGCCAGGGTGTCAACTTCTTTGACACCCTGAGCCTGCCGCGAACGGCAGGCTCACCTTTAATGCACACTCTTAGGAGGACGCCCGATGGCTTATTCCATACTGCGTTATTATTACTTTTTGGCGGATGACAGAGACCTGGCTGATACATTCAAGGCCAGACTAAGTGCTGTAGAATTTAATATGGACTCCAAATGGAGTTTTATGGCCGAAGCGGAAGATAAATTTCTGGGTTCTTTAGACTACCGCAATATGCTTATCCTGGTGCTTGGCTATTGCAATCCTTACAAATCCTGGGAAGAATCTTCAGCCCAGCTCGAAGAATGGGAGAACAACGCCGGGCTGAAAAGAAATGACCTGCTCGGGCAGGTCTCAATCTACGCCTCTTCACATGATAATTGGGATGAAGCTGTTGGAAAGGTTCGCAAAGTGTTCCCTTCAGCTGAACCGGTAGTATTTGAAACCGCCCGCGGTCAGCTGACCAGGTTAAACTGGAAATGGCCCCAGGGCAGTGCCCATTACCTATTTAATTATGAAAAAAGCGATCCCGCTATGGAACGCTTCTTTACTGCCATCCTTCCGGTTATTGAGGCATCATTGATCAGGCTTAATATGATCAGCAATATGTACAGGGACCGTAATAAGACTATTCTGGATGAAAAGAACAAATGCGATAAGCGTCTGGCCCAGGTCCTACATTCCCAGCTTGTATCAAAGTCAGCTGGCGAAAAAGAGATCGAGGACATGGAGGAACAGGTCAACGGATTATCGTCTTCTTATGCTATTCTGGTGGGTGATTACAGTCTGGTTACGGATAGTAGAAATACTTTGAATGAGCTGCTTGACGAGGTGGTCAGGCAGTTGAAGAGCAATCGTTTCCTCGTGCCGGGAGCAGAGCTCATAGATACAATGCTAAATCCTTATCGTTCACATCTTTCATCCCTGAATAGCATGGAAAATGATCTGCGCTCTTCGTGGGAAAACCATCAGGCAGCCATTGCCGTTGTGCGAAGCCGCATCGATATAATGATCAGCAGGGAAAATATCGAAACCCAGGCCCAGATAAGAAACCTGATGGAGACTAACACTTCCATTCAGGAGCAAAGCCTGACTTTTCAGGTGGCAGCGGGGATTATTGAGTTTATCGTTCTGGCCTATTACAGCCATTCACTATGGAAAGCCCTGGCGCATAATGCCTATGCGCTAGTTTCTCCCTGGGCCCAGTTTATAGCAGTAGTACTCTTCTCAGCGATAACAGTTGAGACAACACACTTGTTCGCCGAATATAAACAAGGCCATAAACATGTTAAAGGCAAACTGCTTTTGTTCTCTCTTACCTTGCTGGTGTTGCTGGTCATCGTGATAGCCGTCAGCGCTGTGCTCGAGTCTCAGGTAGCAGCTCATTAGCGGTGCTTATCCCATCAGCTTGACAGCTTTTAGCCTCTCTGACAGGCGCTTGTAATGGTTGTCCTCTTCACGAGCCAACTGCTCAAAAAGCAGGCGGCTTTCTGGATCTTGTGCTTCCTGGGCTAAACTGCGGTACCTTTCCCCGGCTTTGATTTCGGCTTCAATAGCCATCTCCAATGCTTCCTTAATTTTCATCTGCCAACCTCCCGTTTAGTATACGATAGCTTATACCATAACCATTATCACACTGGATTAATCCTCCTGTGCACGGCTAATCGCCCTGTAGATTTGCTCTATAGGGGGATCTTCAATTATCTTATAATTGCCGATTCCGACGGGGACAACAAAGCGGAGTCGATTCCGAGAAACTTTCTTGTCGTTTTTCATTCCCTCATAAACTTCTTGCGGTCGATAAGGCGGGAACTTTACCGCCAGGCCGAGGCTTAAATACAATTTTTTTATCCTCTGCAGTTCATCTATAGTGATAAGCCCCAGTTCCTCTGCCATACATCCCGCTGCAATGGTTCCCATAACCACCGCTTCCCCATGACGGTACTGTTCATATCCCCCCAGCATTTCCAGGGAATGCCCAAATGTATGCCCCAGGTTTAAAATCATTCGCAATCCCAACTCGTGCTCGTCTTCTTCAACTACAGCGCTTTTTATACGGCACGACTGGGCGATCATCTTCTCGATACATCCCCATTCCCGATCTATAATCAAAGCACTGCTGGCTTCTAAAAACTCGAAAAAGCCTTTCTCATAGGCAATGCCATACTTGACAACCTCCCCCAGCCCGCTTTTGAACTCTGCATCTTCCAGGGTCTGCAGGGTTGAAGGATCAATAACGACCAGTCGAGGCTGGTGAAAGGCTCCTATCAGATTTTTGCCTTTGGCATGATTTACAGCTACCTTTCCACCCACGCTGCTGTCCACCTGGGCTAGAAGGCTGGTCGGCACTTGTATAAAGTCGATTCCCCGGTGGACAACAGCTGCCACAAAACCAGCCAGATCGCCGACTACTCCGCCGCCTAAAGCCAAAACCGCGCTGCTCCGGTCTAATTCCCATTCCAGCGCCTGGTCGATGATGGCCGATGCCTGTCCCAGGGTTTTAAAACGCTCTCCATCAGGCATCAGACAGTGCTTTACCTCGTACCCTTTTTCTCCAAGAGAATCCAAGACCTGACTCCCGTAGAGCTGAAAAACCGTGGGATTGCTGACCAGCAGCAGTTTGACAGCTCTGGTGGCTCCTGCCACCAGGCTGCCGATATCCTGGAGCGAATCCAATGCAATGTGAATATTATAAGATCTCTTGCCAAGGTTGACCAAAATATCATGCACGGTGTATATCATCTCCCGACGGCCTATTATACTGGATGATGAAATTGATTATATTGTTTACTATATCATCAAGTTCTCTGCCACTGGTATCAATGCTGTAATCAGCAAGGCTGTAGAACTCTTCACGTTCCTGAAGCATGTTCTCAATCTGTTCGATCTTTACATTCTTCCTCAACAGTGGTCTGGTGCCTTTTTTCCGGCTGACCCGGTTGAGTATATCCTGGGGTGTAGCCTTAAGACGGACTACGATCCCGTTCTGCCTCAAAGCCTCTATATTCTTGGGATTAAGAACCACTCCGCCGCCGGTGGCAATCACCAGGTTTTCTCTCTGGCCAAGTTTTCGGGCCATTATGCTTTCTTCCGAACGGAATCGTTTTTCCCCGTAGACGCGGAAAATCCTTTCCACAGGCATACCCAGCAAATGCTCTATTTCCCGATCCATATCCAAAAACTGCATCCGGAGGCGCTGAGCCAAGCGGCTTCCGATTGAACTTTTTCCCGTACCCATAAATCCTACCAATACTAAATTTTTTGCCATTTCCATACCTTTCTCAAGTACTGCTGGTAAGCAGCATAGTGATCGCTGACTTCGCCGATGCTATCTCCGCCGAATTTTTCCATAAACGCCTGGGCCAACACATAAGCCATCATCGCTTCCCCTATCACGCCAGCAGCAGGAACAGCGCAAACATCGGAACGTTCGTAACTCGCTTTTTCTTCCTGCCAGTTTACGGTGTCGATACTGGAAAGAGGCTTAATCAGGGTCGGTATCGGTTTCATATAAGCCCTTGCCCATATGCTCTCACCATTGCTCATGCCTCCTTCGATCCCCCCGGCATGATTGCTCTCACGATAGATCCCCTGCTGAGCCTGGTAGTAGATCTGGTCGTGGACTTGAGAACCGGGCTTGACGGAGTTCTCGATGCCCGCACCGATCTCAACCGCCTTGATGGCAGGGATTCCCATAAGAGCTGCTGCTAAACAACTGTCCAGGCGTTTTTCCCAGTTGACATGGCTCCCCAGACCGGGTGGGACTCCCATAGCAGTCACTTCAAAGCTGCCGCCCAGGGATTCTCCAGACTCACGCGCCCTGTCGATAGCCGCTATCATTAATGCTTCGCTTCCCGGATCTGCACAACGCACCTGGGAGTTTTCAACTAGGTCCATTACTTCCTCAATATTGGTCTTATCGACTTTCCGGGATGGCACAGACACGTCTCCAATACTTGTGACCTGGCTGACAATCTTGATACCAAAGTGCTCAAGCAATATTTTTAGAAATGCTGCGGCTGCAACTCGGGCAGCTGTCTCCCTGGCACTGGATCTTTCTAAAATATTGCGCATATCCTGGTGATTATATTTCATGGCGCCTGGAAGGTCAGCGTGCCCCGGGCGTGGCCGATGCACCGTCTTTTCCTCCACCCGGGTGCATTCACCGGCACCCATAATATCTTGCCAGTTAATAAAATCATCGTTATTTATTAAAAAAGCTATAGGAGTCCCCAGAGTAATCCTATTCCTTACCCCGGACAATATACTAGCTCTGTCTGTCTCAATTTTCATCCGCCCCCCGCGTCCATATCCCCGCTGTCGGCGACTTAACTCGCGATTTATAAACTCTATATCAATTGTAAGCCCGGCTGGGAAACCCTCGATTATCCCAAGTAATCCCGGCCCATGAGATTCCCCCGCAGTCGTGAACTTCAGCACACTAATCGCTCCTATCTATATTCATATCGTAATCCCCCTGCTAATGAACACTGCCTCTCACTTAATCCGTCCATGCGACAGGCGCGGTATCGGAGATCCTGATCCGTCCCATCACCGGATTGACAATAATATAAAGCCGGTGGCCCTGCTGGTTGGTCAATACGACAGTCCCTGCCCGCGGTTGAGGCGCACCACTAGCAGAAAAAATACAAGCCGGAGGTCCGGATGGATATGCTGCGCCAAAAGTGATCCCGTCAAACTCGACCCCCTTCTGTAAGCTGCAAGAACTCTGGCCCTCCACCCGGTAATAATTTCCGAAAGGATAGAGATATACCGAGCGGTGATTTCCGGTAGCTATCGCTTCCTGACGAGCTGCCCTCAGCTCCCAGGCAAGCCGCTGGGCATCGCCTTTCAGGCGAATATCATCCAGAACCGGGACCAGCACGGGAAATGCCAGGGCGACCAGCAAAGCCATAATGAACATTGCCGCCAACAGTTCAAGAAGCGTTACTCCCCGCTCATCCAACTGCATTGGCCATGGCTTCTTTCATGAGTCCGATAGGCGGTTCTATTCCTAAAATCATCTCAAGGGTCAAAGCCGCCTGATGGATAAACATGGGCAGCCCATTGATGGTCTTCAGCCCCCGCTGCCGACCCATTTGCAGAAATCGGGTCTGGAGCGGATTATAGATCAAGTCGCATAAAACCGCATCGGATGGCAGATCAGCAAAGTTCTCAACCGGGCTCTGTTCGATAAGGGGGTGCATCCCCACCGGTGAGCAGTTGACTATCAAGGCGGCGTCATGTGCGTTTAAAGAAAAGCTCTGGCTGTTCATGATCAGCCCGGTGGTCAAGCATGATGTCTTCCGGTTTATTAATTCTGCCAGGCTTGATGCTCTATCTAAATAGGTATCGAGCAATACTATTTCTTCAAAGCCCGATCTGGCCAATGAGTAGGACACCGAGCGGGCTGCACCTCCAGCCCCGATGAGAATGGCCTTCCCTCCTAGCGACACACGGTTTTCCCTCAATGCAGCTATGAAACCCTGACCGTCAGTATTGTATCCTGTCAACCGCCCTTCACGGTTTACGATAACATTAACCGCCTGGCAGTGCTCTGCGTCTCCTTTAACTTCATCCAGATAAGGAATCACACTCTCCTTATACGGTATGGTAACATTGACCCCGCGAAAACTTAACGCTCGTATAGCTCCTACGGCCTGGGGCAGTTGGTCGTTGGGCACATAAAGAGGAACATAGACTGCATCAATACCGAGGTCCTGCAAGATCCGGTTGTGCAAATAAGGAGAATAACTGTGGGCGACGGGGTTGCCAATCAATCCCATCAGAGCTGTATTACCATTAATGTGCATGATTTCCTTCTCCCCCAAGCGAACAAATGTGATTTTTTATTCTTCACATTATGGCATTTTATCCAGCTAGTTTCAATGACCTATTGTTAATTTATGTATTTATTGCCATTTTCTAATTATATGCTCCTCCCGGCGCTTTACTGAGATGTGCATGCTAATGGCGACCCGATACATCCGGCGATGTTTTCACCAGGCGCTTTTTACGGAGCCTGCGCAGCACGAAGTACTCCAGAAATCTTGAAAATTTAGTCCCCACAAACTCCCGCCAGGATAGAGGTTTTACAAGGATAGTGTAAAGGCCAGAGCGGTTGCCGCCCCATATGTCTGTGAATATCTGATCGCCGACGACCGCGGTATGCCGGGCGTCAACACCCATGATTTTAAGGGCTCGCTCAAATCCAGATCTTCTGGGTTTTTGCGCCCTATAGACATACTGGATATCAAGATTTTTAGCCACCGCCAGGACTCGTTGCTCTCCATTATTTGATAAAAGGCAGGTTTTAAAGCCCTGCTCCTTGAGCTGTTCGAACCATGCATAGGTCTCCTCGCTCAGAAAATGACTATTCCACTCGGTAATGGTATTGTCCAGGTCTATTATTAAGGCTTTGATGCCCAGCTCCTTTATCTTATCCAGTGGAATATCAAACAGATTATCCACAAAAAGATCCGGGGTAAGATTTGTCATGGAATGTTTTACTGCCTCCGTTCATTTACAATTGCTGCTTGCTGCCCAGGCTGATCCTTAGAACCTCGGCCGCATACTCCGGTGATACCGGATTTATATAGTACCCACAGCTGGCCTCCAGGCCGTTCTGTATCATGAGCCGCGGATTTATCTCTATAAACCAATGATACCCATTAACACCCGGAAGATTAACCGGGCTGGAATTGAATACTATATTGTAAGACGGATCTTCGAGCGATTCTATCATGGCGGGCAGAAACATTTTCATAATGCCAGCTAGTTCAAGTATCTCCTCGTCATTGAGGTCGCCGAAATGTTCCTGGTGCTTTTTGGGAACGATCCAGGTCTCATAGGAATAGCGCGATGCATAAGGGCAGAATAATATGTAAGAAGAGCTTTCCCATATCACACGGTTTTTTCCCCGGATTTCCCGTTCCAGCAGATCACAAATCAGGCAGCGCCCCACGCGGAAATTGTATTCTCCGATCCCTCTGTGCAAGACCGGCAGCATGGGCAGGGCCAAAACCTGGCTGTGGCTGTGCTCCTGAGAAGCACCGGCAAAAAGGCCGCGATTTTTGTATATCTGAATAAATTTTACCCTTCGATCATTCCTCAGTTCTTGATACCTATTACGCAGCATATGATAAACCTGCTCGATCTGTTGGACGCTAAACTTGTGGAATTCAAGCCCGTGCTCCGTCGTTTCTATAACCACCTCATGCTGTCCCAGGCCGTTATGGCTCGTATATAGACCGTCCTGCTCAAGTTGGAAATCACCTTCCAGCTTAAAAGGGGAAAACTTGTTGGTCACCGTGCGAATGCTCCATCCCGGTTGGTTGGCTCGTGTTCCCGGCCTGCGGAAAGCAGTTATCTCCGGCGTCGTCTGGTCTTCATTCCCTTCGCAAAACGGGCAGGGCTGATGGTTTTTCCCGGCGTAATAACTGCCCTTATTGATGGGGAAATTATGCGGTTTAAGCCCCTGTTCGGTGGCGATTATTACCCATCCATCTCTTAGAGGATCTTTTCGCATTTCCGGCATGGCCGAATACCTCCTGCAGGTTTCGAAACTGTAACTATAAATAACATACTATATCTTCCCGATGATGTCCTTTTTTAATGAGCCAACCCAGTCTATTATATTCTCTTGACATAAATCCCATACTAAGTAAGGATATTACTAAATACGGTAGTGAAGGAAGGTCGTATGGGATGAATCGTGCATGCAACTTTTTTATACTCCTGATTATATGCGCAGTCTTTATGGCCTGCAAAGCAGCTCCCTCGCAGAACCAGTCACCACTTCCAGGACCGACTCCCGCCCCGGTGCCAGCTCCGCCCCAGCCGCCAGTAAGAATAGGCGATTACTTTCCCGCCACAGCTGGCAGCAGTTGGGTTTACCTGGGAGAAGGAAACGAATTCGCCGCATTTACACGCGAGGTACTGTTCACCTCCGGCGGTCAGTCCCAGTTCAAAGAATCCAACGGGGGAACCGTATCCACATCGATATATGACATTTCTGCAGATGCCGTCAAAAGAGTATATTTTTCCGGGGAGACCTATGATCCTCAGAATCTCCTCTCCAAGGGATTTTCCAGCAATGAGAATGCGATAGTCCTTCAGGCACCTGTATTCATTAGTTCTTCCTGGACTAGC
Source organism: uncultured Syntrophomonas sp. (assembly GCA_964635975.1). Lineage (GTDB taxonomy): Bacteria > Bacillota > Syntrophomonadia > Syntrophomonadales > Syntrophomonadaceae > UBA5314. Next base: position 22,817 of record CAZWPO010000008.1, on the reverse strand, counting down.
GGGAATGATGCCAAAAGAATTATCGATATGAATGCTCAGGTAATGGCTCCAGCGGGTACATTTTCCAACTGCATAAAAATAGAGATCAAAAGCCAGGGCTCCAGTGCCACGGTCTATGAATACTATGGTAAAGGAGTCGGCCTGGTCAAAAGAGAGTTTATCGACGGTTCGACATCAGTCACATCAACACTTAGATCTTATAAAATCGCTCCGTAGGAATTATTTGGCCTCCGGCGCAAGTTCTCAATTATCCCAGGTAAAACCTCAAGCACATATTCTACCTCATCCTGGGTGTTATCTTTTCCCAAAGTGAGCCGAAGCGAACCCCGGGCTATCTCTCGGGGGAGCCCAATTGCCAGCAGCACTGCTGAAGGATCGTTTGAGCCTGCCGTGCATGCCGAGCCGCTGGAAGCCATGATGCCAAGGCTATCCAGAATCATCACTAAAGCTCCGCCTGGAACAGATTCGAAGCAGAGACTGACACTACCCGGAATCCTATTTCCCGGGTCACCGGTTATAATGGTGCCTGGAATTCTCTCTATGATCCCGTCGCAAAGATTTTTGCCCAGGTCTTTCAAATATGCGCAGCCTCCTTCCATGCGGCTGCCGGCCAACTCCGCCGCCTTTCCAAATCCTACAATACCGGGGATATTTTCCGTGCCGGCCCTCATGCTATTTTCCTGGGAGCCGCCATGGATTATGCTGCTTATTTCAACACCTTTTTTAACGTACAGGCAACCTACGCCCTTGGGTCCATACAATTTGTGGCTGGACGCAGAAAGCATATCAATGCCCATGGCCTTCACGTCTATCGGCAGCTTGCCCACGCTCTGCACTGCATCGGTATGAAAAACCGCTCCAGCTTTATGGGCTATGGCAGCCAGCTCGGCTATGGGCTGCACCGTTCCTATCTCATTGTTGGCATGCATGATGCTGACCAGTGCAGTATCTCTTCTGAGAGCTTCGCTGAGGCGCTCCGGTTCGACTGCTCCCCGTGTATCGACCGGTAATACAGTCAGTTCGAAGCCTCTCTTCCTGAGATAGTCGCAGCTCTCTATAACGGCGTGATGCTCGATGGTTGATGTGATCAAATGCCTTCCTCTATGCGTATTGCTCAGCATATAAGATATGATAGCCTGATTATCAGACTCGGTTCCTCCGCTGGTAAAAAATATTTCTTCAAACTCGGCATTGATCAAGGCCGCGAGCTGCTGCCGCGCTATCGACAGAGCCTCCCGAGCTGCCCTGCCTTTTGCGTGCGCACTGGATGGATTGCCGTATTCCTGTGTATAGTATGGTATCATGACCTGCAGCACCGAACTATCTACCGGTGTAGTGGCACTGTGGTCCATGTAGATCTCACTCATATAACACCTCGCTTTTCGCCAATTCATTCGTTTGAGATAGCCTGAACCGGATTGACAGAATTTTTTATAAGCATTTCCAAAGAGTACGAATCCAAGACTTGAGATATCGAGTCGCGAAGCTGCGACCACACCTGCCTGGTTAAGCAGGACTCCGCTCGCTCACAAGCATCCGGATTGACCTGGCTCACACATTCCACCGGTGCTATAGGCCCTTCGAGGATCCGCACTACATCCCCAACCGTTATATCAGCAGCTCGTCTACCCAGGATATATCCTCCCTGGGCCCCACGCACACTCTTGACCAGCCCTGCCTGTTTCAAAGGAATCAGAAGTTGTTCCAGATAGCGGCCGGATATATTCTGCCGCTCAGCAATAGTATGGATAGCTACCGGCCCGTGTTCCTGCTTCTGGGCAATGTCCAGCATGGCTCGGAGCCCGTATCGCCCTTTAGTAGATAATCTCATCAAACCATCCCTTCTTCATGGCCTGAACCCAATATATCATATATCTATAGTAATACTAGAGTATTTTTAATGCATTCTGTCACAGTAAGATAGCTCTCAATACCTGGTTTTGGTATTATTAACTTGTTCGTACTCTAGGCAGTTTTCTCAAAGGAGAGATTACATGGTAATCGAATTTTTACGTACAGAGATGCTTCTGGGCCCGGAAGCTATGGAACGCCTGAGCGGCAGCAGGGTAGCTGTCTTCGGTATCGGCGGGGTGGGAAGCTTTGCCGTCGAAGCCCTTGCCCGGACCGGAGTAAGCAACTTCATTCTGGTTGACCACGACTCGATATGCCCTAGCAATATTAACCGTCAGATCCATGCCCTTCACACGACTATCGGAAGGCCTAAAGTAGAAGTGATGCGGGAGAGGATCCTGGACATCAACCCTCTGGCCAAAGTTGATGTATATGAGATCTTTTTCTCCGAGGATACCCTCAATATCATAACCCTAGATCTAGACTATATCATTGACGCCATCGATACTGTGTCCTCAAAGATCGCTCTGATCGCCAACGCGAAAAGGATGACCATCCCTATCATCAGCTGCATGGGTACCGGCAATAAACTAGATCCCAGCCGCTTTGAAATCGCTGACATCTATGAAACTTCGATCTGCCCACTGGCCAGGGTCATGCGCAGGGAGCTCAGAAAAAGAGATATTCCTGCTCTGAAGGTGGTTTATTCGCGCGAAGAACCCCTGATTCCTCTAATCAATGACGAGAGCGAATTCTGCAGTAATGAGGGCGGCCAAGCGCTATTTTCTCGCCGGCAGGTTCCGGGCAGCATCTCTTTTGTTCCTGCCAGCGCGGGTCTATTACTAGCCAGCCAGGTGATAAAAGATCTCTTAGAAGATTCTAGGATTTCTTTTTCCATCTACTAATTCGAATAGTAATTGATCAGGCTTCCCTTTAAAATAATTTCCCGTTCATCACTGGGAATGTTGCGCAAGTACAGATCCAGGTCGCGGACTCCTTTCTTACCAATCACTTTGGCAGAGATAGTTTCTTCCCCATTTTCTAATTTTGAACGGATATCAGGAATCAGGATCAAATCCCCGACCTCAAAAGTAAAGGCATTACTTACGGTGAAGGGCAGCATACCCCAATTAATTAGATTGCTCCTGTATCTCTTGGTCGCGTAATCGACCGCGATATTCGCCCAACCGCCGAGCACTTTCTGACAGGATGCGGCCTGCTCCCGGGCTGAACCGTCCCCGGGTTTGACCGCATATACTACGCTGCCGATGCCAGTTGTATCTATTAATTCTTCAACCGAAGAAAACCCGCCCGCTTTTACCACCGGGCCGGCTAATTCCTTAAGAAGCTCTGAACGTTCGCCCTGTAGGCGGCGTTCCTGTTCCAGCTTCATGATCCGCTTGGCTCGGCCTACATATTTGGGGTCCTTTCTAGACAGTGTAAATTCGGCTAATTTCATCGGATTTGACCTGAAAGACGATGTCTCTCCCGAGGGAATCAATTCGTCGGTAGTGGTGACAGGATCATTGATCACACTTGCAACCACCAGCAGCAAGTTCTGGGGAAGGGCTATCATTTCCGGCCAATCAGCGATATTGGGTCCAAATTTGAGCTCTTCTCCGTTTAAAGGTCTCTTGTACCCATCGTAGACCCGGTTGACATAGACATGTTTATCAAAGGTGTACGATTTGCCGGCAATCTGGCAATCAAGCTGGGTAGCCGCCGTCAATAACCCTCCGTTAAGTGCTGTGGCAGCAATAGAGCGTGCATCCATCAACGCCACCGAGGATATCTGCCCGTCACCTGGTTTTGACCCTTCCCGGTTGGGGAAGTTGCGCGTAGTATGTCGTATGCTCAAGGCATTATTGGCTGGTACATCCCCGGCTCCGAAGCAGGGACCGCAAAAAGCCGTCTTTAAGGTTATGCCAGCAGACATCATCTTTAGGGCGGCTCCATTTTTTATTAACTCCAAATATATAGGCTGGCTGGCCGGATAAGCACTCATAGTGAAAGCACCGTTGCCTATAGAGTGATTTTCGACCATGGTGGCTATATCATAGAGGTTTTCAAAAGTTCCGCCGGCGCATCCTGCAACGATGCCCTGATCAACTTGAAGTCTGCCGTTGACCACTTTGTCCGTCAGCGAAAACTTTATAGACGGATTATCGATCGATTTTTGTCCTTCAACTTCCACTGCCCTCAAAATATCACCGGCATTCTGGTTCAGCTCCGCTATAGTGTAGACGTTGCTGGGATGGAAAGGAAGGGCAATCATAGGCTCGACCATGCTCAAATCAAGAAGAACCGCACCATCATAGTAAGCGATTGCACCCGGATTTATCTCACTGAAGCATTCCGGGCGGCCATGTATCTCGTAATATTCTTTTACCCGGGCATCAGTCGACCATATTGAACTAAGGCAGGTAGTTTCGGTCGTCATGACATCGATCCCGTTGCGAAAGTCTATCGATAGGTCTTTGATACCGGGTCCTATGAATTCCAGAACCTTATTATTAACAAAATTATTTTTAAATACTGATCCGATTAATGCCAGGGCCACATCCTGGGGGCCTACTCCAGGACGGGGTTTGCCCTCTAGATAAACCGCGACTACCTCCGGATATTTAATATCATAGGTCTTGTTCAGCAGCTGTTTGACCAGTTCAGGTCCGCCCTCCCCGACAGCCATAGTGCCGAGCGCTCCATAGCGGGTATGGCTGTCAGAGCCCAAAATCATATGCCCGCAACAGCTCATCATCTCCCTCATGTACTGGTGTATTACCGCCTGATGGGCTGGAACATATATCCCGCCGTATTTCTGAGCAGCAGATAGTCCGAAAATATGGTCATCTTCATTGATGGTGCCACCGACTGCACACAGGCTGTTGTGGCAGTTGGTCAATACGTAAGGCATGGGGAATTCCTTGAGCCCGCTGGCCCGGGCGGTCTGTATAATGCCTACGTAAGTGATGTCATGAGATGCCAGTGCATCGAAACGGATCTTCAAATTATTATGATCTCCGCTTGTATTATGCCGGTTTAGAATGCCATAAGCCATGGTATTCTTGCACGCCTCTTCGGGAGTGACATCCGGCTTTGCGCCCCCCTTGCCCCTTAACAAGCGAGGAGTTCCGTCCACCACTTCCAGCAGCGTCTCTCTATCCAGGAAATATACTCCATTGTTAACTAACTGTACCAAAAAGCGCACCTCCAACAGTCATGAAAATTGCCTGTATAATAAAAACCATTTATTATTTTAACATAGGAACGATAATTATAACTTACTTCTCTTGTATACACCCGGAGTATTGTTCAGCGGCTGATCAATTCAATCTTTTCCCCGGAAGGCCCCCGGAAGAATAGGATATATTCGTCCGAACTTATTGCTCTGGGCTCAGGAGTGATCATTTCAATGCCCTGGTCCTTTAAATACTGCCAGGCGGAAAAAATATCTGCCACTCTTATTGCCAAATGATCAACCGCACCGTCATGCCCGCAAGCGTTTTTATCCGCTTCTTTGATCTCCAGAAGCGTTTCTCCCAGGCTTAATTCAGCCAGCTTCATTTCACCGACCCGGCGCTCCCTGACCAGTGAAAATCCCAGTATATCGCGATAAAAAGTCACGCTTTTTCCCATATCTTTGGCGATAACATTGACATGGTGAATGCCCAGGAAATTGTCCATAAAGAGCCCTCCTGCAAGTGTGTTGATCGTCTTAATTATCGCATATCTGCAATCCATACAAATAATAAATCCCAATGGGCATGGATTCCCAATGGGACTTCCTGCAGTCTCTATGCAGTTATGAGCCCTTTAAAAAAGCTCAGTCGACAGGTATCTTTCACCGCTGTCAGGCAGCAGTACCACGATGGTCTTACCCTCATTTCCCGGTCTCTTAGCAATCTGAGCCGCCGCGTGGACCGCTGCACCCGATGATATTCCAACTAGCAAACCCTCGACTTTGGCAAGCATTCTGGCGGCCTCAATGGCCTCTTCATTTTTAATTTTAAAAACTTCATCCAAAATGTCCCGGTTCAAGATATCGGGAATAAAATTGGCGCCGATTCCCTGTATCTTGTGGGGGCCGGGCTGACCTCCAGAAAGCAGCGGGGAATCGAAAGGTTCGACCGCGACTATCTTCACATCTTGCTTCTTAGCCTTCAATACTTCCCCTATGCCGGTAATGGTGCCGCCAGTCCCCACCCCGGCCACAAAAATATCTACCTGCCCATCTGTATCGTCCCAGATCTCCCGGGCAGTTGTTTCTCTATGGGCTGCTGGATTGGCTGGATTACTAAACTGATTTGGTATAAACGAGTTTGGAGTGCCGGCAGCTAATTCGCCCGCCACTCTTACCGCTCCCGCCATGCCTTCTGCTCCAGGGGTAAGAATGACTTCCGCACCCAGCCCTTTAAGCAGCTTTACCCGCTCTACGCTCATTGTTTCCGGTATGGTCAGGATGCATCTATAACCCCTCGCCGCCGCCACAAACGCCAGGCCGATACCCGTGTTGCCGCTGGTGGGCTCAATAATAAGCGAGTCCTTGTTTATGACGCCTCTTTCTTCAGCATCTTTGATCATGGAATAGCCGACTCTGTCTTTTACGCTACCGGCTGGATTGAAATACTCCAATTTAGCCAACAGTCTTGCGTCCAGTTCGTTCAAATGAGAATAATTCGATATCTCTAGCAGCGGCGTTTTGCCAATGAGATCAGTTATGTTTGAAAAAATCCGTGCCATTTGATCCCTCCTCATCTATTAACACCGGGCTGGGAAAACAATACTAGCCATCTTTACCGTCTTTTATAATAGTTTTCCTATGTGTTTAATAGTATATTGGAGTGACCCAATATACAAGTCCTTCTCCAGGCTGTGTGTTGGCATCTCAGTCAAAAAAGCTTCCCAAACTCCGCTATTTACATCTACGGAAAGAGCTTCTATACTACCTCAAAGCCCGCATCTTCGATGGCTTCTTTGATTTTGTCCATTTTTACTTGGTCCTGGTCAAATTCTACATCTACCCTCTTCTTCTCAAGGTCAACGTCTACTTTGCTTACGCCCGCAAGCGCTCCCACAGATTTCTGCACAGCGTTGACACAGTGCATGCAGGACATTCCCTCGACATTTAGAGTTCTAGTTTCCCTTGACATAAGACATGCCTCCTAATATCTTTTAATACTTCTTTGGCTCCCCGGGATCAAACCTTTTCAAGCTGAGTGAATTGCTGACGACTGACACCGAGCTGAAGGCCATCGCCCCTCCCGCGATAACTGGATTGAGCATGCCCATGGCTGCGAAAGGGATCCCGATGATATTGTAAAAGAAAGCCCAGAACAGGTTTTGCTTAATCTTTCTGATGGTTTGCCGAGAAAGCCTTATAGAAGCGGGAACCATGCGAAGATCTCCCCGCATGAGGGTGATATCTGCCGCTTCCATGGCCACATCCGTTCCAGTACCCATGGCCATGCCGATGTCAGCGGTAGCCAGGGCCGGAGCATCATTTATCCCGTCACCTACCATGGCCACTACTCTCCCTTCGTCCTTCAGCTTTTCTATCTCCCGGGCCTTATTTTCGGGAAGTACTTCGGCCAGAACGTGTTTTATCCCTACCAGACCGGCAATAGCATCGGCTGTTCTCCGGTTGTCCCCGGTGATCATGTAGACCTCTATGCCCATGGACAACAAATCTTGAATCGCTGCCCTCGAAGTATCCTTCAGAGTATCAGCTACAGCAATGATGGCCTCCAATCTCCCGTCCACCGCCATCAGCATGGACGTCTTGCCCTGGTCTTCCATCCTGGTGATTATTTCATCCGCACCTTCAATCTGAAATCCGTTTTCCCTCATCAATTTTCTGGTGCCTAAAAAGACTTCCTGCCGCTTTATCAGCGCTTTTACTCCTTGACCGGGAATGGCTTGAAAAGTCTCCGGATCTTCAATATCTCCAAATTCTTCTCTGCCTCGCTCATAGATCGCCGCGCCTAGAGGATGCTCGGAATGTTTCTCGGCCTGGGCTGCGAGGAGGAGGGCATAATTTTGGGCCATGGAACCCAGCATCACCAGATCGGTAAGCTCAGGCCGGCCCCTGGTAATGGTTCCGGTTTTGTCAAGTACCACAGCATCCACTTTATAGGCCATTTCCAGGTATTCTCCACCTTTAATAAGAATACCGTTCTCTGCTCCTTTTCCTGTTCCCACCATTATCGCCGTAGGAGTAGCCAGGCCCAGGGCGCAGGGGCAGGCTATGACCAACACCGCTACGGCGCTGACCAGCGATTTGTTGATGCCTGCTCCGCTAGCGAACCATCCCAGGAATGTGAGTACAGCAATCGCTAAGACAACTGGGACAAACACTCCGGCAACCCGGTCGGCGATTTTCTGTATGGGGGCCTTGGATCCCTGCGCATCTTCCACCATCTTTATTATCTGGGCCAGTGCCGTATCCTTGCCCACCCGGGTCGCTTCCAGTTTAAACACCCCGAATTTATTTAGAGTAGCTCCGTAAACAGGATCACCATCCTTTTTGTCTACCGGTAGACTCTCCCCCGTCAACATAGACTCATCCAGAGCCGAGTTCCCCTCGATTATCCTACCATCCACCGGCACCTTTTCCCCGGGTCGGACCAGTACTATATCCCCGATTTGCACTTCCTCTATCGGTATATCTGCTTCGAGCCCCTGTCTTATCACCCGGGCTGTTTTGGCCTGAAGCGCGGCCAGTTTCTTGATTGCTTCAGACGTTCGCCCCTTGGCGACAGCTTCAAGGTATTTGCCCAGCAGGATAAGGGTTATTATTATGGCCGATGCTTCAAAATATAGATTCTTCATTACTCCAGGCGAAACAGCCTCAAAGAAAACGTTGTAGATGCTGAAAAAGAAAGCAGCCGAGGTGCCCATGGCCACAAGAACATCCATGTTGGCACTTCTCGATCTGAGTGCATAATAGGACTGTTTGTAAAAGCGGGCTCCGATCAGGAATTGAACGGGGGTGGCCAGGACCAGTTGAAAATACTGGTTGTGTAATATGTCAAGTGCCGGTGCATCAATTTTAAAAAACCCCAAAATCATTGCCGTTACCAGGGGTAGACTCAGTAATATAGAAGCTATCAAAGCAAAGCGCATCCTCTTCATTTCCCTGGCTTTCATCTGCTCTTCCCGTTCGTGCTCACCCGCTTCTATCGCTTCTGCTCCGTACCCGAGCGCTCTTATGGCGTTTATAAAATCACCGGCATCCACCCGGGCCGGATCAAAAGTAAGGCGGGCTTTTTCGCTGTTGAGGTTGACGCTGGCCAGATTTACCCCCTCCATGGACTTGAGTTTCTTCTCGACTCTGGCGGCGCAAGCCGCGCAGGACATGCCGGAAATCTTCAGATCCAGCTGATTTGGATCGTTCGGTTCTTCTTTTAGCACCTCATAGCCCAGTTTCCCTATTATTTCATCAAACCGGGTTCTGTCCACCAGGTTTTCATCATACGATACTGTAGCTCTTTCCGTGGCCAGGTTGACATTGGCCGATTCGACCCCAGCAATCTTACTCAGGCTTTTCTCTATCCGGGCAGCACATGCTGCACAAGTCATACCGGTGATTTTAATGGATTCTTGATGCATTTGCTGCCCCCCTTTTAAGCCAACGGCTAATTAAATATGCACGCCATATCTCATAAGCTTAGAACAATTATAGCGATAAGCACAACTGTTGTTCTACCTGATTATTATTTTAGCCAGTAGTATCTATGCATAAAATAGAAAAGCTGTACCAACTAGTTCAGCTTTCCACAATATGTTTCCTATGATCCTGCATTTTTAATCAAGGGTTTTAGCTATAGCCATCGCAGCTTCCGCTCTGGTAGTATAGGCGCAGGGAGCAAAATTGCCATCCGGGTAGCCTTTCATAATCCCGCTGCTGACAACACGGGCAATAGCGTCTAAGGCCCAGGGGCTCGCTTTTGATAAATCTCCAAACGAGCACTGCCCCACCCCGGGTCCCAGCCCGGCTGCCTTGGAAATTATCAAGGCCATTTGCTCACGGCTTATGGGATTATCCGGGCCGAATTCCCTGTCACTATATCCATTGACTAAACCGCATAACAAAGCAATGGAGATATAATCATGCGCCCAGTGCGACTTGGTGTCTTCGAAAGACCTGGTTCCCTCAGCGTGAAGCCCCATGGCTTTGACCATCAGGGTAACAAACTCCGCCCTGGACATATTATTATCAGGCCTGAAGCTGTTGTCGGGATAACCGCTTAATAGACCGCGTTCGATTATTTTCTGCAGACTGTTCTGAGCCCAATGTCCCTTTAAATCCCAGAATGCAGGTTCTTTTGCCCTCAATTCGACCGTACGGCTATCGATAAGTTTGCCGGTGGCAGTTGTGACAAAGTTCGATTTGTTCGTCTTAGCTGCGCTGCTATTTCTTTTTTCAATGATAAGCAGCTGTTCTGAATCCACATCAATCCCCTGTCCGGCTATAATGAGAAGGGCTTCCGCACCAGAATCCGGCAGGCTCAAGCTCCCCCAGTACCGTCCTTGCGAATTCATCCTGACTTCTTCATAGAAAACGATATTTCCGCCGCTGTCTACCGCTTTGACCGGGACTAACGCATCAGCATCTGCGCTAATTTTTAACGAGATTTCCGATCCCTCGGTAGCGCTGCTGGGGATAGTCATCTGTACGGCCGCCTGTGCGGATAGAGGGAACAGCACTATTAGAAATGCACTGATGATAAGACACGCAGTTCTTGGCATGGAAATCTCCTTTTTACAGTGGGGTAGGATTAAAATCGCTGTCGTTGGTAAGCTCGTCTATTATATAGACCTGGATCACATCTCCCGGGCGCACATTAAAACCAGCTCTGGCAACATGGATGACGTCAAAATCAGCCTCCAGGCAATTGATATTGATCTGCCGACCGTCTCGGTAGTGAACAAATACCACCACCTCATCTCCCACATGCCCGGCTACCGGGCTTATATTCACCGAGAAGTAGGTTAAGCCGCTGACCTGCTCCTCAACTGCCAAAGCAGCCATGCTACCAGTGAGCGGCGACCCGGTATAAGCAGGATCATCTATGGGAGTGACTGTGTAACTGTCGATCTCATCCTCCTGACCACGGTTAACGGTAATAGTATAAGTTTTGGTGCTGGCATCCTGGGCAATGACCATTATCTCGATAACATTGCTGCCTCTTTGCAGCAATATGCTTTTATCTTGTCCGGAGTCCAAAATGCCCCCATCGAAGAGCATAATAGCTTTGTTATCAGAAGGCATGGCGTTTAGCTCGATGATATCCACATCAGCCGCAACCTCCAGGGTATAACTATCTATATCACTATCAAAATCTAAATCGCTGGCATTGATCCATAGTTCTTCCAAATCATTGTCGCTGACTGTACCGTTGATCGATATCACATAGGCTCTCTGATCCTCCCCGTTGGGAGCGGTGATTACGACCGGAATTAAGTTGGCGCCATGGTCAAGCTCTACAATTTCAGCTATTCCGTTTTCGGCATCATGCCCGGCGATCGTTAATTCGGCATCCGGATCAGCTAGAACCGCGGTAACAGATATGCTGTCAGTATTCACGACATCCTGGACCTGGTAGGCGACATGAGCGGTAGAAAACGCTGGGTCGAGATTCCCCTGATCTACACTGAGGTTGATCAAACCCGCCTCAGTCATATTCAGCACCTTGAAATCCAGGGCATTGCTGGCAACACCCTCTACCGCGGCATATACCTTTCCCTCTCCTTCTTCCAGAGGGCTCAAATAATGTCCATCCACTATGCCGCCTTTATCCCCCTCGACGCTCCAGACAGCGTCAAGCCCGCTGATGCTGTAGGTTTCTCCCCACTGGTCGATCCCTTCCAGCGTAAGGCTGTTTAGATCCAGGTCACCTCCACCAACGAACAGGTCTGGCATTACTCCGCTGAGATTCAATTGGTAGAGTTCGCCTGGTGTTCTGTTCAGTAAAATAGAGACCCGGTTCGAGCCATAGTTGGCAACCGACAGGTCGAGGTTTCCATCACCGTTGAAATCAGCGCTGGCAATACCAAAAGGATTTCCCGCAGTAGCAGCATCACATTTCATCGGCAGAGTGCCCTCCCCATCGCCAAGCAGGATCGAGACGCCATAGGAACTGTAATTGCTTACCGCAACATCGGGATTACCGTCGCCGTTAAAATCGCTAATGGCAATCCCGCGCGGATTATTATTTGGATGGTAGTCATCCCTTGGCTGAAAGCTCCCGTCTCCGGTGCCTAGCAGGGCAGAGACGGTATGGGAAGTATAATTGGCTGTAACCAGATCCAATATCCCATCTTTATTCAAGTCCCCGGCAGCTATACTATATGGATTGACTCCCACCGGATAGTCAACCTTGGCTTGAAAGGTGCCGTTCCCATTGCCAAGCAGCCTGGAAATTTTAGCGGTACTGTAACTGGCTGCCCCTAGATCTAGCTTTCCGTCATTGTTTAAATCTGCCGCCACCAAGCTCATGGGCCTGGTGACCGCGTAATTGACTTTGTCCTGAAAAGTTCCGTCACCGTTGCCAAGCAATCTGGATATATTGTTGCTGCTGTAGTTGCCCACCACCAGGTCTAATATACCATCATTATTGAAATCTCCTGCCGCGGTACAGCTGGGACTCGTCCCCACGCTGTAGTCGGTCTTAGGCTGGAAGGTTCCATCCCCGTTGCCGAGCAGGATGGAAGCTGTGGCGGAACTGTAATTAGGGACAGCCAGGTCCTGTTTGCCGTCCTGGTTAAAATCAGCGGCAGTCAAAGCACAGGGGCCGGAGCCAACGATGTAGTCCACTTTGGCTGACAGGCTCCCGGCCGCCGAACCTAAAAAAACGGAAACTTTCGCAGACCCATAATTGGTAACGGCAACATCAGGATGTCCATCTCCATTAAAATCGCTGACCACCAATCCACGCGGATTGGTCAGAGTAGCATAGTTACTGGCGGCTTCGAAAGAGACTGCTGGACTGGCCGATACACAGAGCGGCAGTAAAAAACACATCCCCAAAGCGCAAATCCCTGGCAGAATCAGTCTTCCAATCCGCTGTAAAAGACCTGAAGCGCCAGGCAGAAAGCCGTTACTTGTTATATCTCGCATTGGTTAGCCCCCAATTTTTATCTATCTTTGAATAGAGATGCATCCCAATTTCGATATAAATTTACAGATTCCTACTTTTTGCAAATTGGGGCTCCTGCTATGATTCGTTTATATTCGACATAAATTAATAGGTCTCGTACACCCAAAATCATACCTCCTGTAACCTTATGAGCTGATTTCCCTTACATCGGTTTGAATAATTACCACTAAATTACTAAATGATGTCAGAATTTTTCGGAAAAAAATTTCCTTGAAAACGGATTCAATAAAAACAGTCCGGGGCCATGCCCGGACTTCAGGGTGTCAAAAAAGTTGACACCCTGGCAGAGAAAGCAAAAAAGTCGAAGATCAAGGAACAAACAAAGCCCGCGATTGAGGCGTATATGGAATACGTTGATTGAGCGGGCTTTGTGCAGTGACACAGATATTCGGCTTTTTGACGGTCTGCAGTCCGGGTCCATGCCCGGACTTATAGATCATCTATACATTTTTAACCTGATCCGACCATTACAGTCCCAGTCCCCTGCTGATGATCAGCTTCATGATTTCCGAGGTACCAGCATAGATGGACTGTATTCTGGCATCGCCCCAGATTCTAGAAATTTCGTACTCTTTGCAAACACCATAACCGCCAAACAACTGCTGACAGCGATAGGCGATCTTGTTTAGTGTATCGCCTATCCATAACTTGGCCATGCTCACCTCCTGAACCAGATTCTGTTTGAACATATGCTGAGTGGTAATCTCGTCTAGGAAACAGCGTCCCAACTGCACTTCAGTCGCAATCTGGGCCAGAACAAACTGGGTGTTTTGAAACAGGCCCAACGGCTGCCCAAACACGCTGCGTTCTCTTACATAATCCAAGGTCAATTCAAGGCATCTTTCCGCCAGAGCTTGTGCAGCTATGGCTACAACCAGTCTTTCCTGTTGGAGCTTTTCCATGAGATATTTAAAGCCCTGACCTTCAATACCAAGTAGATTGGCCTTTGGAATGCGGCAGTCCTCAAAAAACAGTTCGGTTGTATCCTGCACATGAAGTCCAATTTTCTGTATCTTCTGTCCGCTGTCAAAACCCGGAGTCCCCTTTTCCACCAAGAACAGGCTTACCCCACTGGTTCCGGCACCGGGATTGGTTTTGGCCGCGATGATCGCCAGGTCGGCCAGCTCACCGTTGGAGATAAAAACTTTGGATCCATTCAGTATGTAATCATCACCATCTTTGATCGCCCTGGTTCGAAGCGACCCCAGGTCGGATCCAGCATCCGGCTCTGTCATGCCGATAGCAAGTATCACATCACCACTGGCGCAGCCCGGCAGCCATTTGTTCTTCTGTTCTTCATTCCCGAAGCTGGCTATATAAGGAGCGATAACGTCGCTGTGCAAGAACGTAAAGGCAAACATACCTTTGCGGCCAAATTCTTCAACAATTATCACTGAATAGAGAAAGTCGGCTCCTGATCCGCCGTACTTCTCGTCCAGCCAGGGGCAGAGATACCCGTACTCACCCATCTTTTTATAGATTTCTTTTGGCACTATCCCCTGTTCATCCCAATAGGCATAATAGGGGATCACTTCATTATCCAGAAATCGAGAAAATGCCTCTCTAAACATGTCATGCTCTCTACTGAATGGAATGCTGCGTTTCAAGATAAATTCCTCCTAAATCAAGTAATATGAATGCACCTCTTCTTGTCATTTTCGTGTATGTATCATCGTTTTCCTTCATTAATAAAATGGAAGACGGGTGTAATCTACTAAATAAAACAACTTGTGCGTCCGGGGGAGCGAATATGAGCATTCGCGAGTATCCTGTCTAATAACACTTTAATCTGCTCCGTGGACAAGTCTGTGCCCTGATATAAAGTTTGTTGTTTCCAGAGCAAATTGGTATAAGTAAGATATACGGGTTAGTCAGGAAAAGGCAAAAACATACTCCACACTTGTTCATGTCTAATGCACAGCTTTTACGTGCATCCCAACTCCGATGATAAGTCAAGAAGTCGAAAATCCGGATTATCAGCAATTTAGCTGTATTTTATCATCTTCAATATGAAGCACTGGAGCTTTTCTCTTGGTCTGGTTTGGTGCCCAATTGTTATTAGAAGGGTAACGGTTTAGAAAGGGGGAACAAAGGTGTCTATATTAAACATCGGTACCTATCCACCCAAAAAGTGTGGAATAGCTTCCTTTTCTCAGGATCTTAGAGATAATTTGCTTATGTTGGGGCAGGAAGTGCACGTTGCAGCCATCTCTGACCAGGAATACAATTATTCTTACCCCTCTGAAGTCATTTTTGAGATTCGCCAGCATCAAGTTTCTGACTATGAAATGACCGCCCGACTGATCAATCTTTCCAAGGATATCGAAGTCTGTATCATTCAGCACGAATACGGTATTTTTGGCGGGCCCGACGGTGAATATGTATTGTCATTGATAGGAAAACTGAAAAAGCCTTTCATCGTTGTAGCCCATACCGTACTACCCACTCCTTCCGAGAACCAATCCAGAATACTTACTTTGTTAATCCAACAGGCTGCCGGAGTGGTATGTATGACCAGGCGGTCAGCACGCCTGTTGTCATCGCTTTTTTCCGTCCCAGCCAGTAAAATATACATGATCCATCATGGAGTACCTGTGTTCCCTGCCCAGGACCGGGATGCTTTAAAGGCATGCTATGGTATGGAAGGACGCCAGTTAATAACTACTTTTGGTCTTATTGGTCCGGGTAAAGGCCTTGAAAACGGCATAAAAGCCCTGGCCCAGATCCTACCCAAACATCCATCTGCCCATTATTTAATCGCCGGGGAAACCCACCCCATCCTGAGAAAACGCGAGGGTGAATCCTACCGTGAGATGCTGTTGGAGCTGGTTTCGGACCCGAATATCAGAGACCACGTTACTTTCTACAACCGCTTTTTGCCTTTGGATCTGCTGGGCGATTACTTGAGTATGACTGACATTTATCTCAGCCCTTATCCCAACATGGATCAAGCGGTCTCCGGCACGTTAGCCTACGCAGTCGGCGCGGGGCGGGCAGTTATAGCGTCACCCTACGAATATGCATTGGAATTGCTTCAAGAGGGCAGATGCGGAATACTTGCATTATCATCCCGACCCTGTCACCTTGCGGATGTTATCGATAAGGTTCTAAGCGATCCGGGATTAAAAGCAGTCTTGGAGGATCGGGCTTTTAAAATGGGGCAGAAAATGAAATGGCCGTACGTAGCTGAGCAATACCTGCTTCTGGCCAGGAATATCACCAGTAAGCGTCGGGGAGCGGTTCCGGTGGGGTAGCGCTTATGATAAAAGAACATTTGCTCCAATGTTCAACTATAGATATACGCCATATTATCACTATGACTGATGATATTGGTATACTTCAATTTGCACAAGGTTCAATACCTGATCCTTCAAGCGGACATACTTTAGACGATAATGCCCGGGCCCTCATAGTGTTTCTCAACCTGGAACACCCGTCACGGGCTTATTTCTGTAAACTGTATTTTAACTTTTTGCTAAACGCGAGGAAACATGAAGGTGGATGGCATAACTTGAGGTTGGCCGATGGTTTCGTCCCCGACCTGGATTCTGAGGACAGCCAGGGCAGAACCTTTTGGGCATGTTGTGCTGCCGGGCTTTCCGATCTTGAGGATATAAAACCTGTTGCGTGGAGCTTAGTTCAAGATGCCATGCCTGTCATGATGAGAATGAGAAGTCCTAGGGCGGTTGCTTATGCATTGACAGGCATGAGCCTTATTTTAAAGACCGGAAAGGATTTTCCCGGGTTGGAGGCCAACGCCGCTGCCTCTGCAAAATATCTGGTACATCTGTTTAATATGGCCAGGACAGATGATTGGCACTGGTTCGAGAACTCACTCACCTACTGTAATGGAGCGATTCCCCATTCCCTTTTTGCCTATTACAGTGCCCGCCAGGATAGTTCTATTCTTGAAACTGCAGATACTATTCTAGGTTTCCTTGGAGAAAAGGTTTTGCGCCGCGGGTATCTAAATATAGTGGGCAACCGCGGATGGTGGTTGAAAGGAAAAAACTGTCCCGACTATGATCAGCAGCCGGTCGATGCCGCTTCAATGACCCTGGCCTGCACCGAAGCCTATCAAGCTACCGGGAAGCAAGAATACCTGGAACAGGCTCAACTTGCCGGCCAATGGTATTACGGCAATAACATCAACAGGCTTTCCCTTTATGATTTGGACTCGGGCGGTTGTCATGATGCTCTGGTCCCGCAGGGGGTTAATCTTAACCAGGGAGCCGAATCCGTCCTCTCTTTGTGCCTTACCAGTCAGTTATTGGGCCGTACAAAAGCAAGAGACAAAAAAATAGATTGCCTGCAAATCCCGGATAATCAGTAACACCTATGGCCAGATTTCCTCAGGGCAGGGCTGCGTTGTCTTCGATTGAAATAAGTCCAGTATTACTCACTTCTTCGCCATCCCCCTGAAATCGTTTTCGGCGGACAGACTATACTTCTGGATTTTACTGACTACTAGCGTTTGATTGATTTTCTTATTGATTCAGGTATCAAATCCCCAATCGTCCCTGAAGCCAGACATATGTAAGTATCAGACGATCCATAATAAACCAGCAGTTCATCATCGGCACCGAGGGTCTCTTTGTCCTCGGCCGGGACCGCACCACAGGTAAATACTACATTGGGGACCCAGCTCTTCCCCTCAACACCGGTCTCAAATAGTCCCTCCGGCGATAGTATGGGATTGGGAGACCTGTATAGCAGTCTTTCCGGATCATTATAATCAACCAGGATAACTCCCAGTCGATATACCAGGTTGCGGTCCACGCCATGATAGATCATCAGCCAGCCGTATTCGGTCTTAATGGGCTGGGTGCCGGCGCCTATCTTGAGCGAATCCCACATGCGCCCTGACCGGGGTCCGAAAATTATAGAATGTTTCTCCTTGGGAACGGGGAACGCCAGTTCATCCATATAGGAAACCCAAACACTTGGCTCTATACGGTGGTAGATAACATATCTGTCGTTAATTTTTTCCGGGAACAATATGGCATCTTTATCCCATACCCCTTCAAAAGCCAGGCCCATCCGTTTCCAGGAATCAAAGCGGAAGTTGACAAAATCATCTACACTAATCGATGCGGCGGCGATCTGGGCCACTTCCCCGTCGTAAGCAGTGTAGAGCATGATAATATCGCCATTAATGATGACCACCCGGGGATCTTCGCATCCCCTTTTTTCTTTTTCGTTAGCCGGTGCAAATACCGGTTCTGGAAGGCGCTCCAGGATGCTATATCCGTCGCTTACGGCAAGACCAATCCGTGAAATCTCATCATCACCAAAAGCGCGATACAAGATATATACCTTATCCTTGATGCGGACTGTAGCCGCATTCAAGACGTATCTGCTTTCCCATCCATGGGTGGCAACCGGGCATAGCAGAGGATTGTTATCTGCCCGTTGTAGCGGACGGGCCGGGGGGAACTCAGTATCCTGGGGCACCACGATAACATCATGAGGTTTAATGCCGACCACGATATCGAGGAGGTTTTCGCTGGCTCTACCTTCGCCTATCATCTGTACAACTAGTTCATCAATGTCATTTAAAGGATAGCCGAGTTCACTCTGAATCTCTTCCAAGAGTTCATGGTTAAATAGTTTCTCCTCGACGACAGAGGACATTGGAGATGGAATCCCCTTCCCCCCTTTGAACCTGTAACTAGCCCAGGTCCAGGAAGAACAGGGCAAGAAGGTACCGTCATCTAAAACCTGGCTTAGACCGTAAGCATCACTGGCAATCCGAAGCACCCGGGCATCATTGAGCTGCCCCCTCTCTTCCAATACAGCAGCTAATCTCCTCACATATGCCACCAGAGACCGGTGATGCATGCTCTCGAAAATATTGTGAGCCGAAAAAGCATCTGTATGATAGCGGCCCAATAGAGAATTGCCAATCTTCTCACCGAGATTTTTGCGCTCCCGCGTATAGACTTTCCAGAGTCTAGAGTAATCTTCGGCTACCATTATATGCCTGAGAATATAAAGGCAGAAACGCAAGCGCGGGAATTCACCCCCGACTCCTTTGCTCAAGGGATTTATCGTTATTCTAGTGGTTATCTTATTCAAATCAGATATACTGGCCTGGCTGACTGCACTTTCCTGGGGGAGGCGTTTCAAAAACAGCGGTTTTATTTCGATTTCTTCCATGTGCTCGGGAACCACATTGTCCAGAATCCACAGCAGCGCACGGTCAGCGTATTTTCTAGTTTCCATCAGGTTGGCTATAGTGACCGCGTCTCTTATATCTTCACCTTCGATCAATTCACGAGGAGTCCGGTAGCCCAGTGATATTATCACATTCAAAGGTGGGAATCGGTAGAGCATCTCTTCTAAAATCGAAGTCTTGATAGAAAACATCTTGGGCAGCGGCATCAGTTTGAATATAGCTGAAGCCACTCGCCTGGCACCCTCGGCAGTATGAAGGTTTCCGGGCAGCAGCCTCTCCAGGGTCTGCTCCAATTCGCTCACGAAGCTTTCTACCCTGGCCACCATCAAGGGCGGGGCAATCCCACTTCCGGCCTCGGTCACCTCAGTAATCCTGCCTGGAATAAGTCTGCCAAGATCGTTTAGCTGGTCAAACATAAATGTGTTAAAGGAGGCCTGGTAGCGAGACTGGAGTCGGTTGAAAAGTCCTTCTGTCCATACTTTTCGGGAATCCCGTCCTTCGATCTCCTTGGGCAGGATTATCGGCAGTCCAGGAATAAATTCAAGATACTGGGCCGGACTCACAGCTGGCTTATCTTCATGAGATTTGATCTGCCAGTCGAAGGAGAACTGATTAAAAAACGACAGGAAACTTTGCCTTTGCGCCAATGATATCCTATCAACTATGGCACTCATCAGATTTGCATCCACCATCAAATTAGCTTCCTTATATAGCGCTTCAGAAAGTGTATCAACCTCTCTCATATGTTCGGCCAGCCTGCCGTTAAACGCATAAGTCAGCACATTCAGCATGTCATGGTCAGAAATATCTTTGTTGAACCAGTATGAAAGAATGGTATTGTAAACCAGCCGGGACCATGTATCGGTGTTCATTTTCAGCTCTGCCAAATCTTCAGGTAAGTCAGGCAATAGCTGGCTAAAAATCGGCTCATATTGATCTAATCCCCTGCTAAATATGTAATCCAGAGCTCTTGACGTATCGTCCAGTATGCAGGGTATGTCATGGTATTCGCCGCCGCAGGCATCAGGATGTTTCAGCACCTGCTTCTTCGTCAGCCAGCGCTGGTCATCCCGCTTAATGCATTCAAATAATGCTGCCGCTACCTCCTTGAAGACGAAACTTGTCTTTTCTGCAGTATTGACGTTTATCTTGGCACCTAGCTTGACTTCACATATTTTTTCTCCCCAACAGATAGCTCTGGTGATAATCCATGGATCAATGCCGTATCCCTGAGTAATATCCGTCCAGAATTTAATATCCAGGCAGTAGTCCTCCAGCAGGTCGTGGGCAATTGCATATACCCCGCTCAAAGGATCATGCAGACGATAATTATAGAATACCTCCAGAATGGGCGCTGCGAAGAGAGTCCCAATCACGTTCTCATAAGCGTGCCTCTCAAATGAAGCCACCGCCAGGTCATATTCCTGCCTGATCGGCTCCAGCAGGCGTTTCACCCAGCTTGGCTGAAATCCTCGTGTTCCAATCTGCTTGAGGTCTGCAGCCAGGATGACCAGGTCGGTCTCCAGCCTGCGACACAGCTCGAAAATAGCCCTGATACTGGCTCCCCGGCCATTAGCCCCGGGTTTCATGAGGAACTGTATGTGGGGTATACCAATCTCAGACTGCTTTACAGCCTCCAGCACATCTTCTCCGACCGGATCACCAACACACAAGACCAGAGCGGCGCGAATTGGGCTGACATCTTGAAGACCCAGTTCAACTGCAGCCAGAATTTCAGGCAGTGTTTCCTTCTCATTATAAAAAGGGATAGCTATGACGACATCAACATCCGGAAAATCCCGCACTTGGATGATTGCCTCTTCCAGACTCTGGTCAAAAAGAGCCTCCCTACTATCGCTTTGCAAATCTTTACCTCCCCGAGTAGTGTCAACTTATTAACAAATGAAAATATTGGCCTTCATTTAGGATATCGTAAAAGACACCCTATGTGTGAGTAAATGACACAGTATATTCAGCAAATTAACATGAATAATTGTGCATTTAGTGTGGTATCGGATTTGCATGCTACGATATGCCTCACCGGGATGTACTTCTGATAAAAACAAAAAAACCGGGAATCATTTCCGGTTTTGATCACAGTGAGATAGTCAAGTCTCCTGTATAGCATCACGCAGGCACCATACTCTCGCCAGAGACCTGGTTGATAGAATTTGCTCTATGGGCGATCAAATTAAGCAGCAATCGCACGTGGGAATACTGAAAAAACAATAAAAATGTAAGGTATTACTCGCCACCAGCTCATAGTTTCCCCTCCCTGGATCCATATCCGAGATTCTATGCTTAAAGGATGCCAGAGCTGGGATGAAAACGGATCGACAGCTGGCTGGCCTAGTGTCAAAATACAACACCTTAGCCCCTGTAGTTTTGCGCCACCGGCTTTCACCGGCTTTGCCTTTACAGATCCCGTGGCATATATAATTATCTCAGATTCTGAATTACTTTAATTAACGTTTACTATATTTATAGCGAATTGGTCCCGTTTTGTCAATAACTTAATGATTTTTTCCCTTTTGTCCTATCTTTTCCGGGATTTATTTAGCCATTACACTTTTTTTGATGCTATTTCCTCAATAATATAGCGAGGCCGTCTTTTAACCTCCTGATATATTTTGCCGATGTATTCGCCGATGATTCCCAGACTAAGAATTTGAATACTTCCTAAAAAGTAAATCGACAGCATATTAGATGCCCAACCAGGGACGCTGTTGCCTGTGAACTTTGCCCAAAACGTATAAATACCCATTAGCGAACACAGGACAAAGACTATTGCGCCGACCCAGGTAACCAGTTCCAGTGGTTTGACGCTGAAACTGGTGATTCCTTCCAGGGCGAAAGCGATCTGCTTCTTGAACGGATATTTGGTTTGTCCCGCCAATCGTACTTTTCGATCGTATGACACGACTTTGGAGGGAAATCCTATGCTGGGAAAGATACCTCGAAGGAACAAGTGGGTTTCCTGAAAATCTTCAAGATGCCTCAGCACCTTTGAATCAACCAGCCTGTAATCAGCATGATTAAATACCAGTTCGACTCCCATGTATCTCATGACTTTATAAAAAAACTCAGCAGTGAAACGTTTGAAAAAAGTGTCCTGACTACGGCTCTTCCTGGCCCCATAGACGAGCTTGTATCCATCCGTATAGGCTTCTAGAAACTGGTCGATGACATCAATGTCATCCTGTAGATCTGCATCCATGCTGATAACCACATCAGAATGATCTTTGCTGTACATCAGGCCGGCAATAAGAGCCTTCTGATGACCAGCGTTATGGGCAAGTTTTATCCCTGCCACATTTTCCATTCTGCTCAAGTCTTTGATCATACCCCAGGTTTTATCTTTGCTTCCATCATCGATCAAGCAAATAAAACTGCTTTCGGCAACTTTATCGGCGCCGATCAGTTCGTTAAGCTTCTCTATAACCACTACTGCGGTTTGGGCAATTACCTCTTCTTCGTTATAGCAGGGTATTACAATGCCTAGGACCGGCGCCATTTCAACACCACCCTTTCATGCCTTATCAATCGGCACTTTCGATATTGTTGTTTTTTTTGCTCCTGGAATTATAAAAACCAACAGCGAATCTTTTCCCGTAAAAGCCGTAGTTAAG